>DASXDP010000202.1:0-11299 GCA_036490575.1 Xanthobacteraceae bacterium | reverse complement strand
TGTCCGAGATCAGTGAGCCGCTTACGAACCTGTGGGTCAGCGAGCGCTTTGCTGACTGCAGCATTGAGCGTCTTGATGACAGCAGATGATGTGCCTTTCGGCACAAACAGCGCGTGCCAACCGGTGAGATGGAAGTTTGGCAATCCGGCCTCGTCGGTCGTCGGAATTTCAGGCGCACCCGTCAGCCGCGTTCCATCGGTGACGGCGTAGGCCTTGATGCTTCCTTCGCGGATGTGTGGCAGGGCTGTTGACGGAAAATCGAACATCAGGTCGATGCGGTCAGCCATCAGATCCTGCACCTGCTGCGCATTGCTGCGATAGAAGATGAATCTGAAACGCGTGCCTGTTGCCTTCTGGAAAAAGGTTCCGGCGATGTGGCCGGAGCTTCCCTGGCCGGTGGCACCCTGCATTGCCTTGTCGGGATTAGCCAAAAGCCAGGCGATCAATTCCTTCAAATTGGTCGCTGGAAAATCCTTCCGCGACACGATCAGCATCGGATTGCTGGCGATAAGGGAGACGGGCGCGAAAGCTGTACGGAGATCGTAGGGCAGCTGAAACAACGCACCATTAAGGACGTGCGTGGGCCATGTTCCGAGACTGATCGTGTACCCGTCAGGCGTAGCTCGGGCCGCGCGTTCGACGCCAAGAAGGCCGGAAGCGCTCGGTACAGTTTCGACGATAACTGGCTGGCCGAGTGTGGAGCTCATGTGGTCGGCGACGGTGCGCGCAATCACGTCGGATGGTCCGCCTGCAGCGAACGGCATGATCATCGTGATCGGACGTGCGGGATACGACTGCGCCACCGCATGATCAAACGATCCGGCGGCGGCCAGTGCGAGAGTAAATGCGCTGAAAATGAGGGCGGCCGTGTTACGCCAAAAATGCGCGTCGCTCATTGGGACCTCCCCGGACGGGATTCTGACCCGTTGAATATTGGCGCGGCTATGGGTTAAGTAAATGCGATATATGCTTATCGCTGGTTATGAAAAAACCTATATCAAAAGCGTTTGACTGGGATGAACGCATCGGCCGGCGCGTTCGGCTGCGCGACCTGCATATTCTTCTCTCAGTTGTTCAACATGAAAGTATGGCGAAGGCCGCCCGGATGCTCGGGGTGTCACAGCCGGCGGTGTCGGAGGCCATTGCAGGCCTGGAACATGCCCTCGATGTCCGTTTGCTTGAGCGCAGTCGTCGCGGCGTCGAGCCCACCGTGTATGGTCGTGCGTTGCTCCAATCCGGAAAAGCTGCATTCAACGACTTGCGTCAGGGAATCGAGCAAATCGAACAACTACGCGATCCTGCTGCGGGCAGCTTGCGGATCGCTTGTCCGGAATCCATCGCAGCTGGAATTCTCGGGCCGATTATCGGGATGATGATGGAACGGTTTCCTCGTGTCCGGCTATTCGTTGAACCTTTTCTGATCGGATCCCGGCCATTGTTTCCGCAACTCGACAACGGCGAAGCCGATATCGTTTTCACGCGTCCGACGGTCCCGTTACAACCACGCAACGCTTTTTCGGTTGAAACCCTGTTCAACGATCGCATCCGCCTCGCGGCCAACAAGCACAGCCAGTGGGCGCGGCGCCGAAAAATCGACCTCGCCGATCTGGTCTGTGAGCCATGGATTACCGTTCCAGACTATGACGTCGGTGGGTCGGTTATATCTGCCTTGTTCCATTCCCGTGGGCTCGAAGCACCTGCAATTTCCGTAACAACTTTTTCGATTCATCTGCGTTACAGCCTCGCAGGAAACGCTCGATTCATCGCTGCGATGCCCGATTCTGTTTTGCGGTTTAACGCTGGCAATCTCCAAGAACTCCCAATCGACTTGCCGGAGCCGCCGTGGCCCGTGGTTATGGTCACGCCGAAAAAGCACGCGGCAAATCCCGTCCTCGAACGCTTTATGGAAATTGTGCGCAAAGTTGCAAAATCCCTATGACCAAATGCGGACATGGCCCGCTTGCGCTTCGTACTCGGCACTTCGATGATGTCAGCTATGGGTCAGGCGCGTCCCGATAGTAGCCTCGGTCAACTACTCTAATGTCGGTTCTTCCCCGTTTGCGACCGAAGTGGTCCAGCGTCGCACCATGTTGAAAAGGGCCAATCTCTGCCGCGAGCAGGTGCAGTAAAACCGTCCCTCTCAACGGGACCTAAAACAGTCATCCATGTCGGGGCTTCCATTCGCTCGCCAGCCCGAGCGCTTCTGCAATCTGCGCTCCAGTCATATCTTGTGCGATCATTTCTCTCGCCTGCGTTGCCCTTTGCTCACCGTGCGCTGCCGACAACTCGAACCACATGTATGCCTGGACCAGATTCCGCGGCACCCCTTGGCCGTTTTCATAGAGCACCCCAAGGTTGAACTTGGCGCTAGCCACATCTTGCTCCGCTGCCCGGCGGAACCACTTCACAGCCTCAGCGCAGTCTTGCTCAACGCCTAGCCCTTGATCATACAAGACTCCGAGATTGTATTGGGAGCTCGCGTGACCTTTCTCGGCGAGAGGACGTAAGAGCTGAACAGCCTTCTGGTACTCTTGTCGTTGTATTGCTGCGTCGGCGAAATCCTTGCGAAGCACAACGGCTACATCTTCAAGCGCACTGGCCACGTCCTTAAGCGGACCGGCCATGTCCTCAAGCGGACCGGCCACTGCAGGGGCGACGAAATCCTTGCGAGGCGGATCGCCAACGATTTTTCCGCGGCGGAGCAGTGTTTTCCGACGGATACCACGGACAAGCACCACCAGAGCAGCTACCCCAAGAACTATAACGGCGGCGCCTCCTACTAGCCATTGCCACGGTAAGGTCGTCAGGTGGTAAATGCCACCCAAGAGCAATAAAATCAGAATACCGAGCCCGGTATCGCGACCGGAAGAAAGCGTCCGCGCTGGCCCGGCTCCAGCTCCCGACGGCTCGACTAATTGGGTGAACCCCAAGATTTTGTCGGTGGAGACACCGTATTGAGCCTCGATCAGGCGCATAGCTGTAAGCGAATTGTCGGCCTGAACTCTTACTCTAGCTCCAGCGGTACCGGGAATAAGAACAGTCGCGTCCCAAGTGTACATGGGCATTAACTTCCTCCTCCTTCTCCGCCAGCTTGCGCCTTTCGGCGGGAATTCGCTTTCTTAGGGTCTCAATCAAGAACTCTTGCGGCCGCTACGACAATCGTTCTGGAAATGTGCGAGTACAACTGGATGGCGCTCGAAAAACACATGCACTTCCCCTATTTCGTCGCTGTTGGCTTTGCATGCAGCCGACAGCTTCTCGGTCTAATCCGCATTGTAGAGCTAGCCCTGGCTGCCCATCGTTGGTCCGTCGTGGTCCCTATCTCTTAATTTTGCTGCCCCCGGCGGCACCAGCCTAACGACAAGCTGTCCAATCACGGTTGTGTCCCTTTGACGAAAACGCACGAAGTAAATCCGTCCGACCACCAGCAGAGCAGCAGGAAACGCTCGCCGGGTTTGACATAGTCACTGTTGTCCAGAATCTTGCACAGCCGCGCGAAATGAGCTTCGCCGTCGCTCCCCTGGAAAATCATGGCGCGATGCTCGGCACGTGCGAACAACAGCTTTTCGAAGTCCTCGTCGATTTTTTCGCCGCCACCCCATTCGTGCTCAAGGGCGAGAGTGAATTCAAGCAAATTACCCCCGTCGCGATAACGCGCCCACACCATATCCCAGAGAAATTCGCCGTAGCCATTTTTGAGGCCTACACAGGAATGCCCGCAGGGATGATAGCCGAACGACACGCCCAGCTCCCCGAGCTGACGGTTGAGTTGGTTCGTCCATTCAGTACTGCCCCAATTGCTGGCGACTCGCGCCTGCTCAGCAACGCCCTGGGCGACTTTGATGACAGCTGCCTCGATGGCATCAGGTGTCTCGGTCGCCATCATGCGGCCCTCCGTTTTCTGGTCTTCACCTATTGCGCCGCGCCCATGCCGCAGCGAGCTTTTGCAACCCCGCTTTCGCTCGCGACCCTACCGCCTTGTAACGGCGCCATGATATTCTGACTGACTTTATGTTGCGCATCTGATAGTCGCCCGTGCTGATGTGCGCGGTTCGGGTTTCGTGCTTTGCATCGCAGCAAAATTGGCTACCGATTGAACGCGATGGTCAGGCGCGTCCCGATAGTAGCCTCGGTCAACTACTCTAATGTCGGTTCTTCCCCGTTTGCGACCGAAATGGTCCAGCGTCGCACCATGTTGAAAAGGGCCACTTTCGACCAAAGTGCACCGCAACAAAATACAGAGATTGACGGCACCGTCCTTTGCGATGGGTACCACCGCAACTGCTTCAATGATCGTGGTGCAATTGGACTTCGGCCATGGTGCCGGACGCATTGCAATTGATCCGATCAGCGCTTTGGCGCAACAAATAGCCGGCAAGCAGTCGCTCCCCGTCGTTCGCGACGATTTTTCGCGGCTCGGTTTCCGCTCGGGGGTTATCAAAGGCGCGCCCTTTGTATCTCACGCGAAGGTCGAGATTTACCTCGTCGAAACTCGCTTCGATTTCTGTCGGCTAAATCGGCACAGCCGCAACGAAGCCGGTCCATCGTCCCAGGCGCGTAATTTCTCGATCGTCACGTCGGCGGTGGCAACGAGCCGGGGCAGCAGCGCGCGGCCTTCGTCCGCCTTGAGATCGATGGCGAAGCTGCGCTTGTTGCGGTTGAAGGTGCCGAAGAAGCCGGCGGCAAATCCCGACAACCGGCGCAATCGTATCGCCGCCGACCGGCTCGACCTTGATCACACCGGCCCCTAGGTCGGCGAGGATGAGCCCGCGCTCGGCCCCATGATGGCGTGGCAAAATTCCGCGCGCGAATGCTGGCGAAGGGCGCGCGCCATTGGCATTTGTATGAGTGGAGCCGCTATTTTATCGGCTTTCCATCCGGCTGTGGTCCGGCGTCCGGGAGCTGGGGCCCTACACCGGGAAACCGGGGCGCGGCACTGGGCGGCAGTAAATCGGGAGCAGAGCGAGAATCAGGGCTTTTGTGTCGACCCTTTTCCAATATTGCGATCCGTTCCTCCAGTTTCGTCATCTTCGCCAGACTGTCCCTGAGGGACACTTGGATCGTTCCAAGAGAAAAATAGGTAACGCAGGCTATTGCAAGGGCAAGAGCGGCGACGGCCAGCGCGCCTGCTGAGACAAACGCAGCCACGGATTGTCGCATGTCGCGCATGGACTTGGCGCTCTCGGCGCGCGAGGCTGCCATCTCATTTGTAAGCCGCGACATATCGCGACGCAGCCGAAAGATATCGCTCTCAGCATTCACTTCTCGAACTCCCGTAGGCTCCCGCGAAGATGCTTGCATGGCGGTGTGCTCCCTTACAGCTGCCGTCAATCTTGCCGCGGCCCTTTGTTTCCCGTCGCGCGCTGCCCTTCGCTCTTGTGTCTCGGCGGGTCTGCGTATTGCGACTATCTCGGCAGGTTTGCGTACCGCCACTCGGCCGAGCTTTCGGACTGCCATAATGATCGCCTCGTCGCTTGATAGAAGAATGCGACTGAATCGATTGTACCTTCCGTCTAAATCGTCCTGTGCGTCATCGATTGCGGTCTCAAGCGCAAAGGACTCTTGTTCCGCGGATAGATCGACACAGATCGTTTCACTGCCAGTCTCGGCTATCGCGCAATCTCGTTCGATCAGCTCCGCCATCTCGTCTTGCGGAACATGGAATCCGGTCGCGGTAATGTTCCTTAAGTCCCAGGCTCTTCTTGATTCGGCTTGCATCGACTGGAAAACGCGGGTGAGCACACGGCGCAACAGTTTCGTCGCGCCTTGCGCGTCGACGGCGCCGTCGGCGATCCATAGCCCGGCTCCAAAATAATCTCCCGGCCTGTAGTTCAGGCTTGCCGGTAACGACCGATACAGGCCGATCCACGTCAGCTTCTTACCTGCCGCTTTCTGCCGACTAATCATGACGATCTCGCACGCGGTAGACGGAAGCGTGACGAGGCTGTTGTCTAAGAGGAAGAAGGATTCAAGATTAAATCCTCGAAATGTACTTTCTTCAAAAAAATGCTTCCACTTCAGGCCGGAGATGACATCCAATATGGTCAAGCCGAGCACGTTGGCTCTCCAGCGCGTTATCGAGAGTCAGGGCGAGCCCATAAGCACGTCCTCGCCAGCTTATAATAAAGGTTCAGGTCGCGAGTTTTTGAAAGCTTTACATCGCTGTAAAGCTCCATTCGCGCGGGCGGGTTCTGCTGCGAAGCTGCCTCGGAAGCGTTTCCGATCAGCCAATTCCACAGCGTGCGATTGAACTTGTCGAATATGGACTGGTAACGCGCGTCACGGATAATGAACCCGTCCTTGTTGATCCAGCACGCCGAGTAAGGCATGAGAGCTCGCTTTGGCCCATTCAAACGCAAATATTTTGTCCAGATGAAGTTCCACGGCTCGATTTCCTTCAAGATGTCCGAAACCGAGGCATCAGAAAAATGGCGATCGGTGCGGCTTGGGTTGTGCAGCGCGTCCCACTTTGTCACCAGCAGTAGGAGATTGTCCCGCGATCTTGCAAGCCGGCGCCGCTCGTACTGCTCGACGCAGTTTGCAATGCATTCATGCGTGAAGTTTTTGAGAGCCTTGTTCTGCTGCGCTCGCTCGTCATAGGTAGGCGCGACGAAAACGACCGAAATGGGTTCGGGAAAGGTGTTTAAGATCGCGCCTATCTCTTGTTTGAATTCCTTGTAGGAAAACTCATCCTTCTCGTACCATTCGCCGCTGCCCTCAAGGAGCGCAAACCTGAACTTCTCTCCGCCGATTTCGACATCTATCGGAATGAAAAAGGGTACCAGCTTTTGCGTCGCGGGCGGCCGCTCGCCCTGTGCGAACTGGATCGTGAGACTGTCATAGTACTGTTGCGCATCGCTGTAACGTTCTTTGGCGAAGGGAAAATGCGGTGGGAAGACAGATTCGCCGAGCCGCACACTGATTCCGGCGTGAGGGTTCTGCTTGGCATAAAAAAGCAGAGAAAGAATCATCAATGTCTTACCCGATCCGTGGGTGCCGAAAATCAGGACCGGGTGAATCTTTTCGTCCCTCATGTACATTATGAAATCGTGGATGGAGCGGGCGTCGAGGCCCTCCCCGGCCGTCCCCTCGAACGTTGAGGCCCAATCGTCTTTTTGGTCTTCCGCGTAGCCGTCGCTCATTGAAGCCCTTTAGATGTTCTACTTTGCGCCGGTGTATGTGAGAGGGTTGGCCTCGGGGAGCCAGAGGTAAACGACACCGCCGCCGCCGACATTCATCGCTTGCGACGCCCGATCGTGTTCGCTCTTTAAATCTGCCTGCCGCTCGAAGACTGCGGAAATGACCCAGGCGGCCAAGACGTCGCATCCGAGCGCAAAGATGAACAGAAGGTAGATTTTAATCTGGTCTCTGCGCGCCCACATTACGTCGAGAAGGTCCCAACCGGATCCGAGACGCTCCAGTTGTACCGCACCCGCTTGTTCGCGCCGCGTCCCGGGCAAACGGGGCTGCGCATCGTAGTCTGCCTTCGCCTTGTCGATCACATGAAGGGCGTCTTGATAAATGGAAAAATTGAACGCGAAATTGTCGACGCCCGATAGACGATCGTTCAGTGCGTGAAGCGCAGCTTCGTCATCTTTGAGGGCCGCACTTATCGCGTCTGCGGTCTTTTGTCTGTCTGCGACGCCATACTGTGCGGCGATCTTGTCTAAAATGACCTCAATCTGATCGTCATAGCGCACTGCGATGGTATCGATTCCCGCTTTGTCGCTGCAGGAATGCGTGCTGGTAAGCCCCGTTTGCAAGTGAATTTCGAGATTGTATTGCTTGACGAGATCGTTGATTCTACCGATGAGAGCCCTGGCGCCCGGACCTATGCCGCAGGTGTTGCCGCCCGCAGCGTTTCGAATTTCATTTTGCAAAGCATCTCTGGCGGAAGCGACGGCGGTGACGAGCTTGTTGTACGAGTCATAGCTGGGAATCTGTGTTATGGACTTGACGGCATCGGCCTTAATCTGCGCGATATCGTACAACAAATTCGAAACGTCGTCGCGGGCAATGTCCGGTCCGACGAATATCAGCATCGACGAGGTCAGAAAGCCGTACCCGCTAAAGCAAAACAGCATCAGGAACAGGGGAATCCATGCCAACCGTCGCCAGCCGCGCTGGACTCGTGTTCTATAAATAGTGAGGCCGGTGTGGCGCACCAAGACGAAAATGATAACCAGCAAGAGCAGGCACAGAAGAATGACATATCCAATCGCAAGGCCGGGAAAAATGGTGCGAAAGGTAAGATAATAACCGGCCCCAACGTAACCCAAAAAAGCAATGATCAGAGGCAAAAAGCCATAATACGCTAGGGACTTAGCCATCGGCCTCATCTGAAATGGTTCCGACCAGCGCTCCGGACCAACGTCAGCCGTCATGCGTTCAGGGTCATGCGCGGAGCAACGTGTAAAACACGTAACATTCTATCTCCGGCTAAGCAAGGTATTGTATGGATGGATCGGCGCCGTTGGCATGGCGAGGGCGTCCCGGCCGGAGGCTTGGCACGCACGGACCACCTGTGAACTCGCCGCGATGGATGCCAGTCGGCGGCGTCCTATCGGAATGTTGCCTTACACCTATCACCGGTTTAGACTATTTTTCACCGCAAGTTTTCTGGTGATATTGCCATTTGATTGGCTGAGACGATGACGTGCGACATCTTCATTCTCCACGCCGGCAAGGACAAACCCGCGGCACAGGCGGTTGAAAAAGCGCTGTCGGAAGCTGGCTTCGACTGCAAAGCGGATCATTGGGACATCAAGCGGCCGCCTAAGTGCCGGGTCGCGGTCCTCATTTTTACCCGACATGTGCAAGACATCGTCGATTTGGTCGGAAGCGTTTTGTGGAACAAAACTCCCATCGTGGCGCTTCTCTTCGAAGAGTTTAATCCGAGCGGTAATCTGCGATTCTATCTCAAGCACCAATCCGTGCAGAGGATGCCGGCCCGGAAGATGCCGGCCTTCGATACTCCGGTAGAACAATCCTGGCCGGAGCTTACAAAGCAGCTTGCCCGCACCGTCCCCAAACACATCGCTCCGCCGCGCTTTGAGCCTCAAATTGTCCCCGCGCGCGACGTCCCGGCGTACAATTTCTCAGCGCGCGATGTTCCGTTAAAGCGACCGGACGATGAACAGCCGCAAAAGCACTCTGACCACAAACACCAGCAAAGACACTCGGATCACGTAGATAGGCAAAAACACTCGGATCACGAACATTCGCAAAGACACCCCGATCACGAACACTCGAAATCAGAGGCCGATCGCCTGCCTGTAACGCGCTCGCGCGACCTTATTGGATTTTTCAGTTATTCTCATCGTGACAACAACAGAGGCTCCATATCAGCCCTTAAAAGTCGCATTGAAGAGGAACTCAATTCCCTGTTCGGCCGCAACGTTGTCCTTTGGCACGACCAAAGCAGCATTCGTGGCGGCGCCAAATGGCGTCAGGAGATATTAAAAGGAATCGGCCAAGCCGAGTTCTTCATTCCGATTGTTACGCCCAATACCGTCCGCAATAGCCCGTATTGCAGGTACGAGTACGAGCAATTCCTCGTTCGTGAACAAGATTTCAAAGTCCAGGACCGTATATTCCCGCTGCATTACATCGACGTGGAAGATTTAAAGCAGGAGGAATTTTGGAACAGCGCAGAATGGCTGACCAGCATGGAAGAGCGTCAATGGTTCGACTGGCGCAGGCTTCGCCACAATTCGTGGGAGGACCATCAAGTTAAGGTCAGTGTCACAATGTTCTGCGAATACATCAAAGAGGCGTTGCAGTTGAACAAGAAAACGGGCAAATCGGCAACGCTAGAAAATCCGTCTGCGACGACCGCGTCGGATGGGTCGGCCCATGAACGTTGAGGCGTTTGTCTGCTGCTCAATCGTTGACAGGGGACTTGCCGAAGACGTTTTGGCTGCCCTCAAGGCGGCGGGCATACCTTGCGTGCTTGCGCCGCGCGAAATACGTCATGGCGATCGCCCGGTGATGATACTGCTCTTCACCCGAAATGTGGCCAGCGGGTCTGAAATCGAATCGGAGGTTGAGCGGGCAGTCTATCGTGGTTTTCCGATCGTCGTTTTCCGGTTGGACAATGTGCCGCCCAGTAAAAAGCTCGCCTATTATCTGGGCTCAAGGCCTTTCCATCGCATTGATGCCTTTCCGCCGCCTCTGGAGCAACATCTGGGTCGTCTCGTCCAAGCGGTCAATACGCTCATCCATCCAAGCAAAGCCGTCACCGCTCGCCCATCGCCGCCGGCTCCGACAGTTGCGCAATCGCAGCGGGCTAACTCCCCTTCGGCGCCGATCGTGAGCGTGGACGAAGCACAATCCGCGCACTCTGGTCCGGCCGAACGCGACGAATTCGTAGGCTTTTTCAGCTACTCCCCAAAAGACGACCAGCTTTCGGACGGCGCGCTGCCGAGCTTGCGGGCACGAATTCATAATGAGCTCGAGATCCAGATCGGCCGTGATTTTCGGCTTTGGCAGGACAAACAAGCAATTCCGCAGGGGGAAAATTGGGAAAGGGATTTGCGACGCGCCATTGCGGAGTCTGATTTTTTTATTCCGATTGTCACGCCCTTTGCACTCTCCTCCGTAAACTGTAAGGCCGAATATAGGTCCTTTGTTGCGCGCGAAGCCACCCTTGGGCGGCACGACTTGATCTTTCCTCTGCTTTACGTCGACGTTCCGGCGCTGCGGGACGAGGAGCTACGGTACAATGACGAGCGGTTACGCCTGATCGGGGAACGCCAGTGGTTCGACTGGCGCGATTTTCGTCACCTGCCGGCGAATTCGCCGGAAGTCACAAAAAAGATAGCGCAATTCTGCAGGTGCATTGCCGACACGTTGTTGAAAAGGCTGCTGTACAGCGAACTGGCCGATTGACCTCCGTTTCATCGGTGCCGGCCGTGGTACTCGTCCGCCTTCGCGGACGATGCTGAAAAATAAAAACGGTAACCCGCGCTACGCTTCGCGAACGCCTGCCTTGCGCAGGGCCGGCAAAACTGCGCTCCTGTGCACTGCAACAAAATTGGGTACTGCACGGCAGCGAAGGGTCAGGCGCGTCCCGATAGTAGTCTCGGTCAACTACTCTAATGTCGGTTCTTCCCCGTTTGCGACCGAAGTGGTCCAGCGTCGCACCATGTTGAAAAGGGCCACGAGCCGACATCGCTCTGTGCGGCCTCCGCTCCATCGAAACTAAACAACGACCGCTTCTCTATTCGGGCTTCAGATCGGCGGCTCTTATGAGCTTGGCCCACTTCTCGGTTTCCTTGGCGAGGTACTGTCCGTAATT
>DASXDP010000201.1:0-1668 GCA_036490575.1 Xanthobacteraceae bacterium | reverse complement strand
CTTGCCGAGAAAGATCACGCCCGCTTGCTTGAGCTTGGCGGCGACGAAGCAGTCGCGCTCGGGCCTGTAATCTTTGAACAAAACAGAGCCGAGCGTGGTCGGCAGTCCCTTCAGATCGGCCTGATCTTTCATAAGGACGGGGATGCCGTGCAGCGGACCGACGAATCCACTTTTGCGAAAGGATGCGTCGAGCCGATCAGCCTCTTCCAAGACCGTAGGGTTGAGCGAAATGACTGCGTTAATGGCCGGGCCCTGTTTGTCATAGGCCGCGATCCGATCGAGATACATTTGCACCAGCTGCCGAACAGTCAATGTGCCGGCTCTGTAGGCGGCGTGGATGTCGCCGATGGTCGCTTCGACGAGATTGAAGGATGGCGAGGGCAGCTGCTGCGCGGACGACATCGACGCGTCTCCTTTGATGTTATTGAGCGGCATTTTGCGCCGCCATTTTGGCGCCGAAGAAACGTTATCCCTCATCAGGAAGTTGAAGGATATCGTAGCGGTGCGTCAGACGGCGATTGAGCACCGGATCGCTCAGCTCCATCGCAAACGACCCCGAATACGATATGCCACCGTGAACCGCGCTGGTGCCGCAGAACATCGCGGTTCCAACGGGAAGCCGGTCGCTGCCGGTATAGAGCGAGATGAGTTCCTCGGGTGCCCGCATGCTTGTCACGGAGCACTCCTGGTAGAGCCGCGGCTTGCCGTCGTCGCCCGGCACATAAGAGCGAAGCATCAGGCGATCCCAATGCGGCTTGACCTCGGAATAATGCCAGAGCTTCGCACTCACCGGCTTGGCGCACATCTGCTTTGATCGCGACACATTGATCGTCTCGGCCTGCCGGTCGGTATGGTCGGAGCCGACGCCGACCCATAAGCCGTCGTCGAGCGAGTAGAGAACGAACTCCACCTCACCGCTTGATTTGTTGCCGACCGTCTCGATCTGCGGGGCGCTCGTCAGAAGCGAGGCGGAGTTGCGATAGAAGATCGGCACAGTCTTTGGCGGCGTGACGCCGATCGCCGCGAGCTCGCTAATGTGCGCATTCAGCGCCGCCGTATCCCGTCCGGTCCATCCCGCAACCACGAGTTTTCCCACTGTTGCGAGGTCGAGAGTTCGTTCCTTGGGCATCCTTGTTTCCATTCCCATTCACGCGAGGAATATACCGAACAACTCCCCCGCCGCACACGATCGCTGTTTCCGAGAAGTGGTGGGCCCGGGAGGACTCGAACCTCCAACCAAGCGGTTATGAGCCGCTAGCTCTGACCATTGAGCTACGGGCCCGTCCGGCGGCGGCCGTACCGCGAACGCTGCCGCTTTCGCTTATCACATTACACAGCCGGCGCGAACGCCGTGCGCCGGCCGGACAATGGAGTCTCGATCTCGGGCCGAAAATATGCGCTATGTACAGCCTCATACCATCATCGGGCAGGGAACCGCTCATGACTGCACTCATCGGCCGCGGCCTCATATCGGTGCGTTTCGCCGCGGCCCTTGGCCTTGCTGCGGCCGCCGCACTGGCGAGCCCGCCGCGCGCCGCGTTTGCTGCCGACTGGCCACAGGCGCATAGCGACCTGCGCGCCGACCCCCGCGTGCTGTTTGGCGCACTGCCCAACGGCATGCGTTACGCGATCATGCGCAACGAGACCCCCAAGGGCGCGGTGTCGATG
>DASXDP010000200.1:0-1880 GCA_036490575.1 Xanthobacteraceae bacterium | reverse complement strand
GGCATGAATTGATACGCCGTCCATCCACGATCACCGTGCAGGCGCCGCACTGGCCGTGATCGCAGCCCTTTTTGGTGCCGGTCAGATGCAAATGCTCGCGCAGCGCGTCGAGCAGCGTGGTCCGCGTGTCGAGTTCGAGCGCGCGCGCTTCGCCATTCACCGTAAGGAATACTTTGGACAGGGCAGGTGACGTGGCGGGTGACTTGGTGGGCGGCTTGGCAGGGGGCATGGCAAATTCTCCAAAAGCCGCAAAGGCGCGTCGCATTCGCTGCGGCTGCCGTTGCGGCAGTAGTTCCAATTAACAGCCGCGCTCGGTCAATGCGGGTTCAACGGGCCGCAGGATATTGGGTTCCAACGCGGTCACCCGCCGTATTCCGCGTCGCTGACGTGCTCCATCCAGTCGACGACCTTGCCGTTTTGCGCTTCGGCAATGGCGATGTGCGTCATCGCCGTGGTTGGCGCCGCGCCGTGCCAGTGCTTTTCACCTGGCGAAAACCAGACGATGTCGCCGGGTCCGATGTCCTCGATCGGCCCACCCTCGCGCTGCACGCGGCCGAGGCCGGCCGTGACGATCAGCGTCTGCCCCAGCGGATGCGTGTGCCAGGCGGTGCGCGAGCTGGGTTCGAAGGTGACGCTGGCGCCGGAAACGCGCGCCGGGGCGGGGGCCGCAAACAGAGGGTCGATACGGACCGTGCCGGTGAACCAGTCTGCGGGTCCTTTGCCGGACGGCCGCGAGCCGTTGCGTTTGATATCCATGGTCTTCTCCTTGCTTTCTTGTCGTGCTCGATGACTTAGAGCGGGTCGTATCCAGGCTTCTTGTAGATCTGGTCCGGCCTGCCGAGGATGTCCGGTTTGTAGACCTGCTCTGTCCAGTCTTTCGGATCAATCTCTTCGATTGCGACCGACGCCGATTCCTCACCGTAGCTTAGCGTGTTCATAACGGTCTTGGTTATTTGTTCGGCGAGCTTGGTTTTTTTCTGTTCCGATTTTCCGGTCCAAAGCTTCACGATCACGTGGGGCATTGGGATCTCCTTTGGAACGATGGTGGGTGAATGAGGCAAAGCGCGATTGGCGCTGTGCAAAGCGCGGCGAGCGTGCTGGCGAGAAAGACCGTATTGATGCCGGCCACACTGGCGATCAGCCCGAGTGCCGGACTGGCCAGCCCCAACGATAGATCGAGGAACGCGGTGTAAGCGCCCATGGCGAGCCCATGGCTTTGTGGCGGCGCGCGGCGAACCGCTTCGACGCCGAAGGCGGGATAAACGAGCGAGTAGCCGAGGCCGGTGAGCGTGATCCCCGCCAGTGCCAGCGTGAGGGATGGCGCAAGCCAGATCATCGCTTGGCCCGCCGCCTCAATCAGCACGCAGACCAGGGCGACTTTTGCGCCGCCGACCCTGTCCGGCAGATGGCCGAAGAAAATTCGCCCCAGCATGAAGGCGACGCTCAAGCTGGTGAAGGGCAGCCAGGCCGGAGACCAACCGCGCTGGGCAAAGAGCAGCGCGATGAACGTGACGATCGCACCGAAGCCGACGCCGCTGAGCGCCAAGCCCAGACCCGGCATCCACACTGCGCCAGCCACGTCGGCAAAAGCGGCGCGGGCGCTCCGTGTCGAAGCAACGGCGCGGAACGACGCGACCAGCGGCAGGGTCACGAGCGGAATCAACATCGTCGCCAGCGCAATCGCCGCAAAACCATCGGCGGCGTAGAGCGTGGTGCCAGCCGGTGCACCCGCCGCGAACGCTCCCCACAGAGCGGTGCCGAGCCATGCCATGACTTTGCCGGTGTTCTGCGCGCCGAGAAGCGCCAGGCCCCAGCTCAGTGCGCCGGTGATAATGAAACTTTCGGCTCCGCCGAGCAGCGCCCGGCCGACCAGAAGAATG
>DASXDP010000199.1:0-6650 GCA_036490575.1 Xanthobacteraceae bacterium | reverse complement strand
TGGCGCGTGCTTTGCCGTATTGCTCGGGTCGGAAAGCCCCTCGAAGAAGAACGGGATTGGCACCTGGAGGACACTCGATTGTGCTGAAGCCTGCTGGCGCTGATCCGATTGGCGCCTTTCTCGTATTTTTGGATTTGCTGGAACGTGATGCCGAGCGCGTCGGCAAGCTTGGTCTGGCTCACGCCTAGCATGAGGCGACGCATGCGTACGCGGGTGCCGACATGCTTGTCGGTCGGATCAGGTGATTTTCCCATGCAATCGCTCTGGGGCTGAAGGGCGGAGGCTAATCACAATTGTGACCTTCTGGAAATGCGACCGAGTTGCTCAGAGCGGCGCAGAGAACTGCTGGAGGGAGGTGGAGTTCGATGAACCGCGCCAGCGACGATGTGGGCGCGGCCGCGGCCGTTCGTGCGAGGCGTGCGAGATATTCGGTGGAGGGTGCGAGCCGGCTGCAGCGTCGGTGATCGAGACCGTAAGTCGGCTGTCGCTTGGGAGCGTTTCAATCGCGGATGGAATAACTGAAACGATTATTCTTCTTCCAGCTCGGAATCAGTATTGGGCTCGGGAGCGCTCGTTGGAACCACTTCGTGTTCCGTCACCGGAACTGCGCTGGTGGCCGGCTCATCAACCGCGTGGGAAATGGTATGGTCAACCGGGGCCGCGATCGTTTGTCTTGACGGTCGTCTTTGTGCCTTTCTCTCCGCAGTCTTCGGTGACTGTTTTCTCCTGGCCATCGATTTCGGGATGACCCGGGTTACTCTGCGAACCTTGGACTTCGTCTTTTTCGGCGCCGCCCGCTTCGTTACCTTCCTGCGCGCAGACGTGGCGCGCCCCTTGCGGCGTTTCGAGCTTTTGCTTGCAACGCGCCTCTTTGATTTAGCCATGGCGGCCTCCTCCGAGATAGGCGATCTTAGTCTTTATCGGCCTATGGCGCGAGTAGACGCCGAAAGCCCTCCATCGGCCGCCGGCTTGATCGAGATCAGAGGACGCCGATACGGAGCGAGCACGTGTCGGCGCCGATGCGGGCGCGGCTGCGGCCGGCTTGCTGAGTGGACCTCTTCTTGGCGCAGGCAGAACTGAAGGACTCCGGTGAGATCACGGAAAATGGAAGGCTGACTCACGGATATTGGACGTGAGCAGCGTCACGGATTTTGGAAGCGGAGGTCGATCGCCGCGGCTTTATTGAACCGTAGATGTGGCGGTGGTCGTGGACGCGGAATCGGTTGGCGGGCCGGCAACGGTGGATGATGAATCGGCGGTTGCGGCGCTCGAAGGCACTTCCATGATGACGGTTCTTGTGCTTGTCGAGGCGAGGTCGCTTGGGTCGGTGACGCCGTATTGAACCGTGTCAACGGCGTCCTGTAGTCGCAGGCGCGTGTGCGGAGATGCAAGGACAACGATCACGCGCGGGTAAACGACCCGGGCTGTAATTTCATGGCAATTAGCAATGCGTCACTCACGCGGCCGAGGTCCTCGACCGTGTCGCCGTGAGCGGCGACCTTATTCTTGATTAATGCTATCGCTTTGCCGGAATCCGGCAGCGCCACGATATAGGCACCCGCCCCGGAATCGCCGTTCTGTTTCCTCACCCGAATCAGGCGCCCGTGATCCATGTCGGAGCACAATCTACACCCCGCGGCACGAATAGGAAGGCAATAGTTCGGGACTTGAGCGAGCAGCGCTTCTTGCATGATCCGGGATTTCCCCCACACCGTTCTTCCATAATCGCGGTAGCGGCGAAAGGTTCCTAGCCAAAAGGTCGGTTCTAAAATGAAGAGGGCCAGTAAGATTCAGAATTAGGCCTTCATTGCGTGGTGGTCGTGGAGTCCGTGGTCGTCGTCGCGATGTTTGACGCTGGTGTGGAACTCGCGGTGTCCCCTGCTGCAGCGTCCTCGGTTGGGGCGCTCGAAGGGGTTTCGATGATGACAGTCCTTGTGCTGGTGGAGGTGAGGCCGTTCTGGTCGGTGGCGACGTATTGAACAGTGTCAGTAGCAGCTTGGCTGGCATCGATTTCGATGGGCGACATTGCTGCGCCGTTCACGAATGTCTGGATGCCGAGGTCGAGGTCGTCTTGCGGGCCAGTGATGGTGGCGCCGAGGTCGTTGTAGGTAGCGCCGACCTCGACGATGGCGGGGTTGTCGTCGTTCGCTTGGATGAGGGGCGGAGTGTCGGTCGCCTCTGCATCGTCTGATGATGCTTCGCCGCTTCCCTCCCCCGACGATTGCGACACGTTCGCGGCGGCGACCATCGCTTGGAATTGTGCGGGCGTGATGCAGGTTGAGCCGACGCAGAGTTCATTATTGGCAGTGATAGTATTCGAGACGAATGATTGAGCGAAGTCCGCAATGGTCTTCTCGACGGATGTAATTTCGGCCCAAATCGCTTGTATGGCGGAGACGATCGGCGAAATGAGGCCGATAATGCCGAGAGCGATCCGAGGACTGCAAGCGGAAGGCCGAGGCCGTGTCTGACGTGCGCGATCGCACGAAATGGCTGAAGCTTGCTGATGACTGGATTGCGCTGAGCCAAATGCCGGTCCACGCCGGCCCCAAAGCGCATTATTCGAAAATTCCGCACAGGGGGTTCTGGCGTGGTTCTGGATCGTCAGATTTTCATTGAGGCTGCGCGCGTTGGGGATAGTGCTCGGGCACTTCCCTTTTAAAGAATGCGTTGCGTGGTGAAATTAGAAGCTTTTTGGACGTTGCCGGAGTGTTTTGAGTGCGCGGTTTTGGAACCCTCGCATCCGGGACGATGCTGCCGATGTTGAATTATACATGATGTTGCTGGGCTCAGCGTAGAACTCTATATCGGCGCTCGACCATCGAGTCGCTGTCGGCTTTGCGCGTGGTTGCAGTGAGCAGCGGCATTTTGCGATGTATGCGCGCTGAGGCTGGGCTGCTAGATTGACCGCTCAAGCCGAAGGACGCGCTGATGATCGAGACGGTGGCCCCGCCTGTTCTGAAGCTTGCGCTGTTTCTTGTGACAGCCGTCGCAACGCATTTGACGATGTCGTTTGGCCAGACGTTGATACATTATGCGGTTGCCCACCATCCAAGGGGCGGCAAGATTTTTCGCAACCACATCAACTTCCACCACACCCACTATTCCGACGATCATCTCGTCTCGGGGACTTACCTCGGCGACGAAGGCAACACGACGCCCTACTTCTTCATTCCGATATTTCTAGTCGGCGGTTGCGCTTATTGGTTATTGCCGCTGAGTGTGTTCGCGTTGATGGCAGTCGTGTGCGCGGCATCGTTCTATGCGCACGTCTTTTTCGATAAGGAATACCATTCGGAGAAATCATGGCTTCAGCGGTTTGCATGGTTTAGACGCAAACAGGAGCTGCATTTCGTTCATCACCGGCACGGCGAGAGCAATTTCGCGGTGATTCATTTCTTCTGGGATAGACTTCTCGGTACGTATAGAAATACGGATGCGGGATAGTCTCCCGAGACGGAGGCTTTCGGTTTTGGATTCAGGAACGCAGCGGGTGGCACGACGAAATCGCTCCCGCAGAAAGAATTAGCGATGCCGCTACAGCGGGGTGAGGCGCAGGGCTACGACTCCGACCGAATGGTCGTTCAGTTTACGATGCTCAATCAAGCCAAGTTGATTCGTTGCGCGATCAGCACTGCGGCGATGGACGATCTTGAAGGAAGGCGTGACGTGAAGCCGGAGGAACGCGTCGGTCAGTTTATGCGATTGCGCGAAGCGATTGAGGAGCGAGCATCGCGTAAGTTTTTCGAGGAACAGGCGCAGGTCGACCGCCCCGTGGTGTTACGATCTAATGATTTTTCGAGATAGCTGCGCCCCGGATCTTGGCGCGTGCGGTTCAGGCCTTGGAAAGCTGCGGCATGTTTTTTGAGTCTTCTGTGCCGAACTCCGCTTAGAGTGGGATTTGGCGCTGCCGCTCGATCACGGCGCGCGAGCGGCCAAACCGTTGTCGGCTCTGCTCGCGGATCGCTTCGGCCGTTCCGAGCGGCTCGTACAGTTTGGGTTCGACGAAGATGCGATCCCGCCCTGTCCCCCGCCGCAGCCACGCGGTGAATGGCTCTTGGTCGCCGAGCGCGCCCGGCTCCATCGGCCGGAATTCCGGCGCGAGCAATTCGGCATCGCGGCTGCCGACGCGAAAGACGATGAGTGTGCCAGCATTGCCGATCACGGCGGAGCGGATGGCGTTTGATAATTGATCCGTGTATTGATTTGCCAGGGAGAAGTGCAGTGCGAATTTGCGCGCTTCCGAGAGCAACGAAGCGAACGCGTCGGAGCTGAAGGTTTGGGTTTCGTCGACGTGAACGAAGAACGGTACGCGATGTTGCGGCGGCAGGGCGCCGCGCTCCATCGCGATCAATTGCAGGTGCGAGACAAGAAGCGATCCGAGCAGGTTTGCCGCCTGCTCCCCTATCGTCCCCTTGGCGAGGTTCGCGATGAGGATGCGTTGGTGGTTCATCGTGAACGAAACATCGAGCCGCGGAGCAACCTGTCCGAGGATGCGCCTGAGGTGCGGCGAGGCGGCGATCTGCCCGACCTTGTTCAGAACCGGCGCTATCGCGTCGGAGCGCAGCGATTTCGTGTAGCTCGGATACTCCTCCTGCCAAAAGCGCCGGGTCTCTGGATCGCTCACCTCGGTGAGGATGCGCTGTCGGAAGCGATCGTCGGTGTACAGGCGGGCAAGATCAATCAGGGTTGCGTGCTCGCGCGATACGAGTGCGGCGATGCCATGGAACAGGAAATGCTCCAGGCGCGGCCCCCAGCTGTTGGACCACAGGTGCTTGAACGCAGCGACGATGCCGGAGGCGGCGAGCGCCCGGCGCTCGGGCGCAATCCTGGTCGCGGGATTGAAGCCGACGGGATATTCGATCTCGCCGGCGTCGAGGTAGCACACCTCATTGATGCGCGAGCGCGGGATGGCGTCGAGAATATCGGTCGCCAGATCGCCGTGCGGGTCGATGACCGCGACACCTTCGCCGGCACGGATGTCGCCCATGACTAGATTGAAGAGGACGGTGCTCTTGCCGGAGCCGGACTTGCCGACGATGTAGACGTGTCTTTCCCGCTCGTCGCGTGAAAACACAACACCGCCGCCGCGCGAGGTTGTCGCAATTGCAAAAGGCTTTGTCTCCATACCGTCGCGCCAGCCCCGGTGATGACGCGCTCTGCCAGTGCAGCTCGCGCCTGCCGTCGTGCACACTTCCTTACTTGTGGAAGGTCGGGAGAACGCGGCACGCCGAGCGACCCATGGTGAGGTGTGGTCGGCGACCTACAAGGAACCAGCGCCACGCCGTGAGACGTGGTCGTTTCAGTTTACCGTGCTCGCGCAGTGATGAAGATGCGAGCGCTGGGGATGACAGGCCGCTTCAGCCGTCGGGCGGCTAGCATCCCCTACGCGAACGCGCGCGTTTCATCTATCCGGCGTGATTGAGGGCGCGCTTCGAATGGCGAGCTTTTGTCCAAGATCAGTCAATTCTTTGGTTTGCGCATTCAGCAATTCGAGCTGCTTGGGGACGTGCGCGCTCCAAAGAGTGGCGAGATCGCCGGGCGTGTGCGCGGCTGCCGCCTGCCGCGCAAATTCGAACGCTGATTCGATATTCGCGTGCGCCATGTCGATCAGCGTGATGCTTAAGTCGCGGAAGTTCTCGGTTCCGACGGCGAAACTTTGTTCCGCTTTCTGCGTCGCCTGCGCGACTGCGGCTTTGCCTTTTTGCAGCGTTTCCTGTGTCATAGCTGTTTCCTCCGGATGGCGTGCTGTCGTTCTTCGATTTGTGGTTGGCACCCCGCGACGGAGAACAGCCGAGCGGTTGCAACGTTCCGCTGGAGTCTCCGACTCACGGTTCCGCCATTCCCCTGGTGAGAGGCCGCATTCTCCCGGCGCCAGGCGGTTTTCGGCCGCCGCGAAATTGCGTTTGTTTGCTGTTGTGGTCGGAATCGGCTGAAGAAAATGGTCGGCCGTCTGCACGGCCGCGCTAGAAAAGTAACAATAATGTAATGCGCGGCCGCATTGTATTTCCGCGGTCAGTTTGTTACGTGCCGCCGAACAGGCCGACAGGGCGGCTCCCCATCCCCCGATGCCCCGCCGCCCAGGCAGAAGCCTATGTGAGTTGAGGCAACAACTCTGGAACCCCAAGCGCGTAGATGGCCTGGGGTTCTTTTTTGTGGCAGTTCCGAGTCTTATTGGCGGTCCGAAATTATTGCGCATGGCAGTGATAATTCGGACACACCACGTCGCGTCGCGTCGCGTGTCGAATTGCAGTGAGAACAGAAACTCGCTCTGACTCACCGCGTGTGGTTTTCGAGTGGTGTTGTCCGCCCCCGCTTGGTTGGAGCCCAAAGCAAGGAGCCGCGCCCCAGCGCGGCGACTATGCGACGGCGCCCGGAGCAGCCGGCCGACCCCGTGCCGCCAGCCCGAGCACCGGAGTCACCCGACGAGGAGCGCAGCGGCCGCCAGCTTTGCCAGATGCATAATTGAGGACTTCTATTATAGGCAAAGTGGCGGCGCGGGGTCGGGCGGCTCGCCCGACAAAGCGGGGGCGAATCGTGAGGAGTGGTAAGGAATTTTCGTCACAGGTTTTGATGGAAAGGTACAAATCAGATGTACCCCTGTTGTACCCGTGTCGCGGCCATTGGTTGTCGGTCCCGAATGGGATCGC
>DASXDP010000198.1:0-1638 GCA_036490575.1 Xanthobacteraceae bacterium | reverse complement strand
GGTGATGCGGTTTTGGCCGGCCGCCGGTGCCCAGCGCGTAGCCGCAATGCCCGCCAGCGCGCGATGCCGCAGCGTATCGTTCGGCTTGGCGATGTCTTTATCCATCGCAATGAACCATTGCGGCGTGTTGCGATAGATCACTGGCTTCTTTGAGCGCCACGAATGCGGGTATTGGTGCTTGAGCCGCCCTCGGGCGAGCAACATGCCGGCATCAATCAAAGCCGTGATGACCGCTTCGTTGGCATCGCCCTTCTCACCTGTCTCCGTCAGCACGCGCTTGCCGGTGAACCCGGGAGCGTGATCGGTAAAGCGACCGTCGCCGTCGACCGTGTAGGGGATGGCCGTGTTGATTCCGCGCGCTGCGAATTGGCGAGCGTTCGCGGTCCAAACATCAAAGTCTTCGCGGCCGTGGCCCGGCGCCGTGTGTACGAAACCGGTGCCGGTGTCATCGGTCACGTGATCGCCAGCAAGGAGCGGCACTTGGAATTCATAGTCGCCGCCAAATCCCTCCAGCGGATGGGAGCAGATCATTCCGGCCAAAACGTCCGAGGTTACGTCCTCCATTCTCTTGAATGCAGTAACCCTCGCCTGCCGAAAAATTTCGACGGCGAGTTTGTCTGCAATAATCAGGAAATCGCCCACCCTTGCCCAATTGTCTGACGGTGCATCGACCACCTGATAGAGGCCATACTCAATTTTGGGCGAATAGCTGATGGCGCGGTTGCCAGGAATGGTCCACGGTGTCGTCGTCCAGATGACGACAGCCGCTGTCAAAACGCCGCCGCTGGTCATTCGGGCCCCATGTCGCACAACATAGCGCACCGGAAACTTCACCCAAACCTGATCCGAGACGTAATCCTCATACTCGACCTCGGCTTCGGCGAGTGCGGTCTTCTCCACCACCGACCACATCACCGGCTTTGAGCCGCGATAGAGCGTGCCTTCGGCGGCAAATTTCATCAGTTCACGTGCGATCTGCGCCTCGGCGGCAAATGCCATCGTGGTGTAGGGGTGCGCCCAGTCACCGACCACGCCGAGGCGCTCGAATTCCTCGCGCTGCACCTTGATCCAATGTTCGGCGAAGGCGCGGCATTCCTGGCGGAATTCGACAAGCGCAGCGGCGTCGGAAAAGTCCGGCTTGCTCTTGCCCTTGGCGCGGTAATTCTCCTCCTCGATCTTCCATTCGATCGGCAGGCCGTGGCAGTCCCAGCCGGGCACGTAGTTCGAGTCGAAGCCGAGCATCTGCTGGCTCTTGGTCACCACGTCCTTCAGTATCTTGTTGAGCGCGTGGCCAATATGGACATTGCCGTTGGCGTAGGGCGGCCCATCGTGCAGCACGAATTTCGTCCGCCCCTTGCCGGCGGCACGCAGCCGCCCGTAGAGGTCGAGTGTCTTCCAGCGCGCGAGAATCTCCGGCTCACGCTGCGGCAGCCCGGCGCGCATCGGGAAATCGGTCTTGGGCAAAAACAGCGTCTCGCTGTAATTGCGCGCTTTGGCTGGCGTCTCGTTCATGCTGCGGGTCTCGTGTCGCCGCCTTCTAACAAGCCTGTTGCGGTGCGGAAAGAGCGCCACAGCCGCCATCGCGACTGCCTTGGGATGGAACCTCGCCGCTCAAAGCAGCGTTAAACCGGCGGAAGC
>DASXDP010000197.1:0-3720 GCA_036490575.1 Xanthobacteraceae bacterium | reverse complement strand
TATTGCGGCGACCTGCTGATTGTCGAGTACCGCGCAAATCCGGACGCCGTCATCGGTCTGCTTCCGACTGAACTGGAACCGGCGGACGATCCCGGCGCAGTCGCCGCGATCTTTGCCGATTGGCAATCCTGCTCGGACGGTTGTCAGGAGTTGCTTGACCCCATTCAAGCGCAATACAAGGAATTCATCATCGTTGTGGGCTGCAAGTACCAGGGCAAGCCTGCGAGCCGCTGCGTGTACATCTGGGTTGATAAGGATTTCGCAATGTATCGCGGCTGGATTCAGGGCTTTCCCAAGAAGCTCGCCTCGATCCATATCTCTCGCCCTTATGCTGTCGGTAAAGCGACTCCGAAGCTTGAACCGGGGTCCAAGTTCGCCGGGACCTGTACAGCGGGCAGCCGCGAAGTTGCACACTCCATTGTCACGCTTGGTCAAGTCTCAAAGACTGGTCCGACTCTGCATGGCCCACCGATGCACAATACGCGACACTTCCCAGCTCTTAACGGCATAAAACCAGCGGTATTCGAGCTGGTCACGGGCGGAGCTTACGACTTTGCCAGCACCGAGATATGGGAGGGTGACGGCGAAATTACGCTGGGTTCGAACACGATTGAAGATCTGCGCGCGATCGCGCCAAAGGAAATCCTAAAAGGCTATCGCCTTTCGTTCGCGTATTCCACCAAAGGCGGCCAGGTTTTGGCGCAGCATGACCCAAACGGCTGATACCTCGAAGGACTTCCGCCGTAGGGTCCGTGCCAATTGCGAAGGCAGCGCTTCTCCCCCCAGCGCTGCCTTCGCTTCTTCCTCCCGCTTCATCTTTCCAGCGATAGAGCGGACTCGGGGCGATTGCGCGACACCGACACGTTTCCGACACGTCCCCCTTCTTGACGCCTTCCCGTGCGAACTGGCACTTGTGTCCGGGAATCGGTTTCCTGCCCCGTCTTGCCTTGCGTGGATGAACGGAGACGTCCAGTTACAGGGGAGCATTGGAACGCTCACTTGTACTTAGTTAGGATGACAGCGGGGCAGGGATTGCTGTGGTATTTGACTGGGCGCGTCTTTGGGCGCGTTTCGCCCGCGTTGCGGGTGGCGAGTGATCGGACATATTCGATCATCGACTGCAATGTGTGAGAAGGGGTGGGAAATGCGAAAGGCATCGTTTGGCTTTCTCTTGTTTTTGCTGGCTCAACTTTTGGTCGCGAGCCGCGCACAGGCGCAATCACCGTTCAAGACGTTCTCTCCGAACCAAGTTCCGGCGGATCACCCGATCATGCAGCTGCCGCAGGGAACAGCCGCCGATATAAAGGCGAGCGAGATCGAGGCCGTGTCAGCCAAGGAGAGCGACGGCTTGGTCGTGCAGGTGCTGCGCGTAGTTGGGATCGATGATGGGCAGAGTCAATACAATATCGCAATCGATGCTCTGCGGCGGACACCCAAAGGCGATTCGGTCGAGGAACACACCGACATCACCGAGATTTACTATATCGTGTCCGGCAAGGGAACTTTCGAAACTGGCGGAACCATCGGAGGCCAAAAGGAAGATCCTCCCAACGTTCGAGTCGGGCCCGGTTTCGGGGGCAAGACTATTCACGACGGCATCAGCCGCGAGGTCGGGCCGGGCGATATGATTGTCATTCCGCCAAACACGCCCCATCTATTCACCGCGATCAAGACTGACAAGCTTGTTTACATTACCTTCCGACTCGACCCGCACCGTGTGTTGGCAATGCCGGCAGTGAATGCTGCTCAAGCCGAGGCCAGCGCGGCGGCTGCTGCTGCGCAATCTAGACAAACGCCTTAGAGCCTTTCAGCGGGGAGGATAACGATCATGAATGAAAAAAAACAGGATGAGCGAACCAACTTGCACGCTCCCGTGATTGACCGGCGAAAACTAATGAAGTTGGGTGTCGGCGCCGGAGTTGCTGCCGCCGGAATGCTGACGGCGCAAAGCGCATTCGGCCAAGGACCTCAACAGGGCAGAATGTCAGGACCTTTGGCAGCGGCGTCAACCGACAACGACCAAAAGTGGCCCGACATCGTTGAAAGCGAGCAAATGGTGACGTCGGGTCAGGTCGGTTTCGACATGTTTTCTGGGCCCGGCTGGGTAAACAATTCCGGTCGCGCCTTTGGCAACGGTCCCATGGATGAGTGTAGTCGACGGATCGTCGAGTGGGTGAGCTCGTATCAACTGGATGCGACCGACTCATTTCTCGAAGCCTTCAACTACTTGATGGTGGACACCATCGGTTCCATCTACGGTGCATTTGAATCGGAACCGGCGCGAATCATCGCTCGATTGGCCCAAACAATGCGCGGCGATCTGAAGTGCACGATGTTGGGATATGGCATCACGACCACACCCGAAATGGCGGCGTTTGCCAGCGCGGCCATGATTCGCCACACCGATTTTGGAGCTTCTGCCCATATGAACGAGATGTTCGGCGGGGTTCTTGCCATCGGCGAAGCACTTCATGCGAGCGGTTCGAAAGTCATGGAGGCAATGACGATCGCCTACGAAGTGATCACAGCGATCGGGAATACGGGCAAGGGCAATTACGATCCGGGCGGTTTTGACGCTCCGTACCATGGCATTGGCGTGGCAATGGCGTGCGGAAAGCTCATGGGGTTGAACCAGGACCAGCTCGCCAACGCCGTGGCTCTCGCGATGGTTCCGCACATGCCCATGTACGTCACTCACACAGGAGTGCAGTCGATGTGGAAGGGAACCCATAGCGCCGAGCAAGTGCGCAACGGAGTGTGGGCAGCAATGTTGGCGCAGCAAGGGATGACAGGTCCGTGCCAGCCCTTCGAAGGTCGGTGGGGCCTGATCGCCCACATTGGACCGTTCACCAGGGATCTGCGCCTTCTGGCGAGTGCCGACGGTCGAACGGCCATCGAGACGGTCCATGGACAAGGACGCGGCTATAAGCGCTATCCGTTGGTGGGCGGCGCTGAGATCTTCTGCGAACATATCGCACCCGATCTCGTCGCTTGGACGACGCCGGACGAAGTCGCTTCGATCAAAATGGAATTCGCCTTTGTTCTGTGGCAAGAAGATGCAGATCCACAAAAGTGGGATCCGAGAAACAAGGAAACCGCCGACCACAGCCTGCCCTACATCGTCTCGCGGATGATTATCGATAAAGAAATCTACCTCGACTCCTTCACGAAAGAGAAATACATGGACCCGGCTGTGCGGGAGTTGATGAACAAGGTGACGATTCATCCGCACAATGATCCGGCTTTTGGAAATGGCACCAGGATCACAGTGCGCAAGAAATCAGGGGAAGAGCGAGTGTTCACAGGTAAGCCCGCGACGCCTATGTCCCACGACGAACTCGTCGCGAAGTACAACCGCATTTGCGGCCTGAAGCAGATCGGCAAAGACCAGGCAGATCGCGCTCGCGAACAGTGGATGAACTTGAAAGACTGCAAGGACATCGCGGACGCGATCCAGGTCATCGCGAAATTCGGCCAGCCGATGCCTTTATCGGACAGAACTCCGGCCCGAATTTCTTAGTGTTCGAGCGCCGGGCGCGCCAGGAGTCACGAACTCGAGTTCGCCCGTCCCTCCGGCGCCGTGGCGCGCAGCATTCCTTCTGAGCCGACGCGCCACTTGCGCGGAGTTCAGCGAATTTTCTTATCGCGTCTTGTAAGTAGGGGTGTGCCCAATGAGCTTCAGGACGGGATCGTATTTCCGTGAAACTCCAAGGCGCGTTT
>DASXDP010000196.1:0-12661 GCA_036490575.1 Xanthobacteraceae bacterium | reverse complement strand
CGCTCTTGTTCTTGATGCTGCGGCGCGCCTATCCGCTTTGCCTGGGCCTCACGGCTTCGGTCGGCGGTCTCGCCGTTGCTGCGGCGGCAGCCACGCTGCTCAACTTCTTTCATCCCTACGACGCGGCGGCGACCGATCTCGCCGTTCACACGGTGGCGGTCGCGATTGTGATTGCCGTTATCAGCGCATTTGCCGGCAAGATTTTTGGCCGGCGTTCTAGCGATGTAACCGCGGCCCGGCTCGGCACGAATTAGGAGGGATGGCGCCGCAAGGCGTCATCGAACCCCTTAAGGAGGACTACACAATGAGGACTTCCCGCACCGTTCTGTCCCTCGCCGCGGCGACCGTCGGTTTTGCGCTCGCCTTCGCGCCGGCTGCTTTCGCCGACGACATGTCGAAGGACAGCATGAGCAAGACCGACACCATGAAGAAAGACACCATGTCCAAGGACTCGATGTCCAAAGGCACGATGTCGAAGGATTCAATGTCCAAGGACTCAATGTCAAAAGACGGCATGAGCAAGGACAAATAAAGCGTCACTCACTTTCGCGTGTGCCGGGTTCGTTTGCTCGAATCCGGCACATTGCGGTGTTAGATGTCGCAACGCCAACAAGCCGAACCGCTGCAGAGTAAAACAAAGCGATCCCGATGAGCGTCCACGCTGCCGAGCATCCCGTAGTCCTTGTTGAAGCGCGCCCGGGCGTCATTCATCCGGCGTGGGTGCGCTTGACGCACTGGATCAATGCGGTGGCGATGCTGATGATGATCGGCTCGGGCTGGCAGATTTACGATGCTTCGCCGCTGTTCGGTTTTACTTTTCCGCACCAGATCGCGCTCGGTAACTGGCTCGCCGGCGCGCTGCTTTGGCACTTCGCGGCGATGTGGATTTTGGTGGTTAACGGCGCGGTTTATCTCGCGCTCGGCATTGCGACCGGCCGCTTCCGGCGCAAGCTGTTTCCGATCTACCCGCGCGAAGTTGTGAGCGATCTCTTTGCGGCACTGCGCGGCAAACTCGCGCACGACGATCTTTCGATGTACAACGCCGTGCAGAAGCTGCTTTACCTCGGCATCCTCGTCACCGCGGTTGCGATCGTGCTGTCCGGGCTTTCGATCTGGAAGCCGGTGCAGTTTCATCTGCTGACCAGCTTCTTCGGCGGATACAACACCGCGCGCTATGTGCACTTTGCCGCCATGACCGCGATTGTGGCATTCCTGGTCGTGCATGTGCTGCTCGCCGTGCTGGTCCCGAAGACGCTGCGCGCCATGGTTTTAGGCCACTGAACGAGCAGAGAGAGACCGATGTCAGGCCCAAGCAAAACCAAGCCCGGCGTGGATAAGGCGCTCCTGATCAAGGACGCCGCGAAGCTTCTGCCCGAGCCGTCACGACGTTTCTTCCTGCGCGGGGCGGCAAGCCTTGGCGCGCTCGCGATGCTGACTGGTTGCGAGATCATCGACAACGATACTTCCGAAAACGTGCTGCGCGCGATTTCCAGCTTCAACGATGGCGCTCAGGCCTTGCTGTTCAATCCCGATACGCTGGCGCCGGAATACCCGGAAAGCATGATCACGCGGCCGTTCCCGTTCAACGCCTACTACAGCGAGGATGATGCTCCCGAAGTCGACGGTGAGAAGTGGCAACTCGAAGTCGGCGGGCGCGTCGACAACAAGAGGCCGTGGACGCTGGGGGAGCTCAACAAGCTGCCGCAAGTCTCGCAGATTACCCGCCACGTCTGCGTCGAAGGCTGGAGCGCCATCGGATCGTGGCAGGGCGTCAGGCTGTCCGATTTCCTCAAGCTGATCGGCGCTGATACGCGTTCCAAATACGTGTGGTTTCAGTGCGCCGAGGGTTACTCGAACACCATCGACATGCCAACCGCGCTGCATCCGCAGACGCAGCTCACCCTTCAATTCGATCAC
Source organism: Xanthobacteraceae bacterium (assembly GCA_036490575.1). GTDB lineage: Bacteria > Pseudomonadota > Alphaproteobacteria > Rhizobiales > Xanthobacteraceae > BOG-931. The sequence goes on along the minus strand of DASXDP010000196.1, from coordinate 10,744 downwards.
AAGGTGCTGCCGAGGGCCTACGGATTTCCGGTCAAGATCCGCATTCCCACCAAGCTTGGTTTCAAGAATCCGAAATATGTCACCGCCATGTGGGTGCAGAACAACGACGGCGGCGGCTATTGGGAGAACCAGGGCTATAACTGGTTCAGCGGCCTCTAAACATTCTCAGCTCGCCGGCGATTCGCAAGTTCCCGCGGAATACCGACACGCGTGCGATTTCAAGCTTGCGCTCCGATTCGTGCTTTTGGGGGCCGGCCGCGAGCCGAGCCATTGCCTGGAAGGAGAGGGGCCATCGAAATCGGCGCTTGGCCGCGGGGCGGGGCCATGCGTACCGCCTATGAGGAGGCCGCGGGCGCCTCGACCAGCGTGTTCGAATTATCGACGCTGTCGTAAACCGATACCTGGACGATGGGGTAATTCTTTTTGATGACTAAAGCCGCCGCATGGGCGGTTTCGGAGGTCGCGTAGGACCCTTTCGTTTGTCGATCGACCTGGAGCAAATATCGACCGCGCTCCGGGCGCTTGCGTTGCGAGAACTCTTCCTCGACTTCTTGTTCCGCATTGTTCTTTACGGGCATCTTGATTTGCCGCGTTGCCATTCGCTGTTCCTATGTTGAGTATGGGTTTCGGGGAACTCTTTATGTAACGAGTGCCGCCGTCGGACGCCAGTCTTGATCTTCGGCTTTTCGACCGGCGTCCTGGCGCCGTCGGCGGGCAGTAAAACGCGGTCATGGGCTTTAACAAACACTTTGCCTGCAAACGCTAACTCGTCCGCCGCTATGGTCAACCGGCAGGATGACGCCCCAGATAGCGCTCGAAAGTCTAGCGACGGCCATCCCGCCATTTCGGCGATGAGGGTTTTACCTTACTTGAGATAGCCGTGGGCGCGGAGCGTCTTGTCGAACGCATCGCCCATTTGCTGCTGAATACTTTGCACGCGCGGCATCAGGGAGGCGGCAAATTCTCCCGTGACTTTCGGCATTTCGACCAGTGTCTTGGTGCCGGTCGGCGTGCGGTAGAACGCTGTCAGCTCCCTAAGCTCGGACGCCGTAAAATGCTGCGCGTAGATTTGTGGCGCACCCTTCATCGCGTCGGCGAGAACGTTGACCATAATGCGCTCAAATTCCTTGCGCAGGTCGGATAGCGTGGCATCGTCGATGTTTTGAGCATGCGCCCGCTGCTCGATAGCCGGCCAGAACCCGTTGGTCAGCATCGCAGCAAGCTGCTTCGTCATGTCGCCGGAGAGAATCGACAGCAGTTCGCTCGCTGCCTGCAGCGCCTCGGACGAGGGAGTTTCCTCCGGGGCATTCCCGCTCAATCCGGCGAGCAGCACCAGCGCAAACAGGGGGCGCAGCAGTCGCATGACAGAACCTCTCATTTGGGCCCGGCGGGATGTAGTTGTCAGCTTATCGCTTTCCCTTGCGCGCATCATGCGGTAGCAATTTGCCGGCATTATTTACAAGGCAAAATTGATGGCCACGCACAAACTCCTTTTGCTCGCCGGCGACGGCATCGGTCCCGAGGTTATGGCCGAGGTCAAGCGGCTTCTGGCCTATTTCGCCACGGCCGGTATCGCCAAATTTGAAGTCGACGAGGCGCTGGTCGGCGGCTGCTGCTACGACGCGCACCAGGTTTCGATCACAGAAGAGACGATGGCGAAGGCGCATGCCGCCGACGCGGTCATTTTCGGCGCGGTCGGCGGTCCGAAATGGGACAACGTCGGTTACGACGTGCGGCCCGAGGCGGGGCTTCTTCGCTTGCGCAAGGACTTGGCCCTGTTCGCCAATATTCGTCCGGCGATCTGTTATCCGGCGCTCGCCGACTCTTCGAGCCTCAAGCGCGAGGCCGTGGATGGGCTCGATATTATTATTCTGCGCGAGCTCACCGGGGGCGTCTATTTCGGTGAACCCAAGACCATCACCGATCTTGGCAACGGGCAAAAGCGCGCGATCGACACGCAGGTCTACGACACGTACGAAATCGAGCGCATCGCCCGCGTCGGCTTTGAGCTCGCCCGCAAGCGTCGCAATAAAGTCACCTCCATGGAGAAGCGCAACGTCATGAAGACCGGCGTGCTGTGGCGCGAAGTCGTCGCCGACTTGCATGCCCGCGACTACAAGGACGTGACGCTCGAACACATGCTGGCCGACGCCGGCGGGATGCAGCTCGTGCGCTGGCCGAAGCAGTTCGACGTGATTGTCACCGACAATTTGTTCGGCGACATGCTCTCCGACATTGCGGCGATGCTGACCGGCTCGCTTGGCATGCTGCCTTCGGCTTCACTCGGCGAGGTCGATGCCACGACCAAACGGCGCAAGGCGTTGTACGAGCCGGTGCACGGATCTGCGCCCGACATTGCCGGCAAGGGCATCGCTAATCCGATCGCGATGCTCGCATCGTTCGCGATGGCGCTGCGCTATTCGTTCAACATGGGCAAGGAAGCCGATCGCATCGAGGCGGCGATTGCCGCTGCTCTCGCCAAGGGGCTGCGCACCGCCGACATCAAGTCGGACGGGGCGACGATCGTCAGCACCTCGCAAATGGGTGAGGCGGTTATCGGCGAGCTTGAGAGCCTGCCGGCCTGAACGGCCGGTGTGGCGGTTCAGAAGTCCGCATCATTTAGCGGCGCGTCAGCGAGACGAGGCCCGGTTAGTACGGGCTCGGATAGCTGGTGAATCCCGGTAGCAGGAACGGTTGGGCCAGCGGCAGGCTGCCGACACCCGCGGTGTCGGGTCCGAAATACCAATAGGGCTGTCCGGGATCGCCGCCGGGCGGAAATGCGTAGTCGTGGCTGCCGGGATAGCCGACCGGCACTTCAGTTCCGGGATCGAGGTAGGACCGGCGCGGCACGGTGATAATGGTCATGCTGCCGTCGGGGTTATGGATGATGGTCCGCGTCGGCTGGATCACTGTGCCGGCGGCGGATCGCTGCACCACAGCCCGGTTTCGGTGCGGCGTCTGCGCGTTGGCGGCCGAGGCCAGCGTCGCCATTATGCCAATCGCCGCAAGCCCAACGACCATTCCGCGCATGCTGCCTCGCTTTGCCATCCGGTGCGTAGTGTACCCGGCTTTCGTCGTTCACGATAGCGAATTGCCGCGAACTGGTTGGCAGAACCTTGTGGCGCCGGGGATTGCGGCACGGCGGCGTTGTGCTTTGCACCGTTCTCGCCTAGAAGCGCACCGCGCAGGCCGCGAAATTCGCGCGCGCCATCTGGAATGGAGAGTAAACAATGGGTTACACGGTCGCCGTGGTCGGCGCGACCGGCAACGTGGGGCGGGAAATGCTCGGCATTCTCGCCGAGCGGTCATTCCCGGCCGACGAAGTGGTCCCGCTTGCCTCCCGCCGCTCGCAAGGCGTCGAAGTCTCGTACGGTGACCGGACGCTCAAGGTCAAAGCGCTCGAGCACTACGATTTCTCCGGCGTCGACATCTGCCTGATGTCGGCCGGTTCGGCCATCTCCAAGGAATGGTCGCCGAAGATCGCCGCCGCAGGCGCCGTGGTCATCGATAATTCGTCGTGCTGGCGTTACGATTTGGACGTTCCCCTGATTGTGCCGGAGGTCAACGCCGACGCGATGGCGGGCTTCCGCAAGCGCGGCATCATCGCCAATCCCAATTGCTCGACCGCGCAGCTTGTCGTCGCGCTCAAGCCGCTGCACGACCTCGCCACCATCAAGCGTGTCGTCGTCGCCACCTATCAGTCGGTGTCAGGCGCCGGCAAGGACGCGATGGACGAGTTATTCACGCAGACCAAGGCGGTGTTTCAGATCGACGAGGTGGTGCCGAAGAAATTTCCCAAGCGCATCGCGTTCAACGTCATTCCGGAAATCGACGTGTTCATGGAAGACGGCGCCACCAAAGAAGAGTGGAAGATGGTGGTCGAGACCAAAAAGATTCTCGATCCCAAGATCAAGCTCGTCGCCACCTGCGTGCGGGTGCCGGTGTTCATCGGCCATTCCGAAGCGGTCAATGTCGAATTCGAGAAGCCGATCACCGCCGACGAAGCACGCGACGTTTTGCGCAATGCGCCCGGCTGCATCGTCATCGACAAGCACGAGCCGGGCGGTTACGTGACGCCGTACGAGTCGGCGGGCGAGGACGCGACCTACATCAGCCGGATCCGCGAGGATGCGACGGTCGAGAACGGGCTGTCGATGTGGATTGTTTCCGACAATCTGCGCAAGGGCGCGGCACTCAACGCCATTCAAATCGCCGAAGCGCTGATCAAGCGCAAGCTCATCACCGCGAAGCAAAAGGCGGCGTAGCCGCCGCTTCGTCAGGCAAGAAGCGATCAGGAGCGTGGCCATGGCCATCCGTCCCCGGCGCAGCCTCCTGTACATGCCCGGCTCGAATGCGCGCGCCATGGAGAAGGCGCGCGAGCTTCCGGCCGATGGCGTCATTTTCGATCTTGAAGATGCCGTGGCGCCGGACGCCAAAGCCAAAGCGCGCGAGCTGATCATGGCGGCGCTCAAGCAAGGCGGGTTTGGCCGGCGCGAAGTCATTGTGCGGATCAACGGTCTCGATACGCCGTGGTGGCGGGACGACCTGACCGTCGCCGCGGCGCTTCCCGATGCGATCCTGGTGCCGAAAGTTTCAGGGCCGGAGCAGTTGCATGAAGTAGCAAAACATCTCGTGGGGCTGCGGGCCGAAGCGAGTGTCCGCATCTGGGCGATGATGGAAACACCGCTCGCCATGCTCAATGCCCGCGACATCGCCGCCGCCGCGAGCGATGCTGATTCGCGGCTCGCGGGCTTTGTCATGGGCACCAACGATCTGGCCAAGGACACGCGCGCGCGGCTTTTGCCGGGCCGGGTGCCGATGTTGCCGTGGCTGATGAGCTGCATTGCAGCCGCGCGCGCCTACGGTCTCGACATCGTCGATGGCGTCTACAACGAACTCGGCAACGCCGAGGGCTTTGCGGCGGAGTGCCGCCAGGCCCGCGATCTCGGTTTCGACGGCAAGACGCTCATTCACCCGCAACAGATCGCGCCGTGCAACGAGGCTTTTTCGCCGGCCGACGATGAAGTCGCCTGGGCGCGCAAGATCATCGCCGCGTTCGAACTGCCCGAGAATGCAAGCAAAGGCGTCATCCAGGTCGACGGCCGTATGGTCGAGCGTTTGCACGCCGACATGGCGCAGCGGACGGTTGCGATTGCCGACGCCATCGCCGCCGCAGGCATGGCCTAAGCGTCGGTAGCGCCCCCGTTTTCCGGCACAATTGACTTTCCAAAATCCCTGGGCCGATAATCGTTTTCTTGGCGGGGGCGGTCGCAAATTGCGGCACCAGCGTGGGTAGTGGGGCCTCGCTTACGACTATCAAATGGAGGAGTATATGAAGCGTACAGCATTCGCTGCGGGAGCACTCGCAGCGGGAGCCTTGCTGGCGTTCACTGGCTGGAACGTGCAGGCGCAGGGGAAGAAGTGGTATCCGTTTTCGGTCGAGGAGCACAATCCGCCCTTCGATATGGCGAGCCCCGTGAAGGAAGTGATGTACGAGCCGCTGCAGAAGGCGGACAAGAAGTGGAATATCTGCGTCTCCTTCCCACACATGAAGGACGCCTATTGGCTCGCCGTCGATTACGGCGTGTCGGAGGAATCCAAAGATCTCGGCGTCGCCATGCACTTGGTCGAGGCCGGCGGCTACACCAACCTCAGCAAGCAGATTTCACAGATCGAAGACTGCGCGTCGAACGGCGCGCAAGCCGTGGTCATCGGCGCCATCTCCTATGACGGTCTCAACGAAACCGTGAAGCGGCTGCACGACAAGAACATCCCGGTGATCGACGTCATCAACGGCATGTCGTCCAAGGACATTTCGGCGAAGTCGCTCGTTTCCTTCGAGACCATGGGCTTCAAGGCGGGCGAATACATCGCCAAACAGCATCCTAAAGGCTCGGGTGAAGTCGAAGTGGCATGGTTCCCGGGCCCGCCCGGCGCCGGTTGGGTCGAAGCCGGCAACAAGGGCTTCAACGAAGCTGTCAAGGATAGCGGGCTCAAAGTGGTCGCTACCAAATACGGCGACACGGGCAAGGAAGTTCAGCTGAAACTCGTCGAGGATGTGCTGCAAGCCAACCCGAACATCAAATATATCGCCGGCACGTCACCGACGACCGAGGCCGCCGTGCAGCTGCTGCGCGAGCGCAATCTCTCCGACAAGATCAAGGTGATTTCGTATTACTTCACGCCGGGCGTCTACGAGAACATCAAGGCCGGGCGGGTGATGGCGGCGCCGACGGATTCGGCGGTGGTCCAGGGACGCATCGCCATCGATCAGGCAGTGCGCATTCTCGAACACAAGGACTATCTCAAGCACGTCGGCCCGAAGATTTACGTGATCGACAAGTCGAATATCAATTCGTTCGACTACGCGTCGTCGCTGGCGCCGGCGGACTGGAAGCCGGTTTTCTCGGTCAACTGACGCCGGATTGATCTGAGAGACGTAGATGGAGTTGGCGGCAACGACATTGGCGCCAGCAGAGAGCGTGGGCGCCGCAGAGGCGCCCACGCCGGTTTTACGGGCCGACGGCCTGTCCATGCAATTTCCCGGCGTGCTCGCGCTCGATCGCGTTGATTTCGAGCTCAAGCCGGGTGAAGTCCACGTCCTGTTCGGCGAAAACGGCGCCGGCAAGTCGACGCTGATCCAAATTCTCGCGGGTGTATACCGTCCGACAGAAGGCCGCCTCGAGTTCGCCGGCCGGCCCGTCGAGCTGCAGGGGGTGCATCACGCTCGTACGCTCGGCATCAGCGCGGTGTTTCAGGAGTTCTCACTGGTGCCGACGCTGAACGTCGAGGAGAACCTGTTTCTCGGCGCCGAAGTGACGCGGCATGGTGTCCTCGACAAGGTGGAATTGCATCGCCGCGCCGAAGCCATTCTTGTGGAGCTTGGCTTTCCGCTGCGCGCGCGCCAGCGCATTCACGACCTCACGCGCGCCGAACAGCAGATGGTCGAGATCGCCAAGGCGTTCTGCACCCAACTGTCGGTGCTGATTCTCGACGAGCCGACGGCCTCGCTGACCGACCGGGAGGCTGAGCGGCTTTTCGTGATGGTCGAGCAGGCGAAGAAGCGCGGCGTCGGCATTATCTATATCACCCACCGTATGAGCGAGATCCGCCGCATTGGCGACCGCATCACCGTGCTGCGCGACGGCAAGCGCGTGGCGACGCTCGCCGTCGCGGAGGCGGACGACGAGCGGCTGTTGCAGCTCATGACCGGCCGGGTCATCAGTCAGGTCTTTCCAAAGATCGCGCACCGGCCCGGCACGCCGCTCCTGCAAATATCGAACCTCACGACCACCGAGCACACGGTGAAGGATTTCAGCCTCTCGGTCCATGCCGGCGAAGTCGTCGGCCTCGCCGGCCTCGTCGGCTGCGGCAAGTCGGAGGTGGGCCGTGCCTGTTTCGGGCTTGAGCGCATCCTCTCGGGCCGCATCGTTTTTGATGGCCGCGACGTCACCGGACAAAGCGCGCGCAAGATGCTCGACCGCGGCGCGTTCTATTTGCCGCCCGACCGCCGCGAGGAAGGGCTGGTGATGGCGCGCAATGTGCGCGAGAACATATCGCTGCCGTGGCTCGGCGCGCGCTTCTCGCACTTCGGCGTGCTCGACCGCGCCAAAGAGCGGACGACGGTGCGCGACCTGGCGCGCCGGCTTAACCTGCAGCCGCGCAACACCGAAGCCGATCTCGAGCGTTTCTCCGGCGGCAATCAGCAGAAAGTCCTGCTCGCCAAAGGCCTGGTCTCAACGGTCAAGCTGTTCATTTTCGACGAGCCTACGGTCGGCGTCGATGTCGGCACGCGAGTCGCCATCTACGAGTTCATTCGCGATCTGTGCGAGGGTGGCGCCGGTATTCTACTGATATCTTCCGATCTGCCGGAGATTCTGCATCTCACCAACCGGACTTACGTGATGTATCGCGGCGAGCGGCGGGCCGAGCTCGCGGGCGAAGAGATCACGCAGGACCGCGTGCTGTCGAATTTCTTCGAGCGAGCGCAGGCATGACTGATCAGACCGCCCGGCACCGGCCCGGGGTGAGCGTGTCGCTGCAACGGCTGTTCGTGCGCATCGGCGTTCTGCCATTCCTCCTCGTGATCGCGCTGATCGTGTTTTCGGCGCTGTCGCCGCGATTTCTGACCAGCGAAAATCTGATCACCGTGGCGCGGCAGGCGACCTATCTCGCCATCGTTGCCATGGGCCAGATGCTGGCGCTGCTTACCGGCGGCTTCGACCTTTCGGTCGGCAAGATCATCGCCATTACCTCTGTGATTACCGCCATGGTCATGGCGCCGCTCGCCGCCGCGCACCCCGACGCTGTCGCACTGACGCTAACGCTCGGCATTCTTGCCGGAGTGGGGGCGGGGACGCTGGTCGGCGTGGTCAACGGTGTTGGCGTCGCCGTGTTCAACGTTTCGCCGTTCATGATGACGCTCGGCACCGCAACCATCAGCTTCGGTATTGCGCTGACGCTGACCAGCGGCGTCCCGGTCTACGGGCTGCCCGACGCCTTCGGCACGATCTTCAACTTTACCCGCATTTTCGACATTCCGTCGCCGGTCTATGTCACCGCCGGATTGTTTGTCGTCATGTATTTTTTGCTGAACTGGACGCGCATGGGCCGCTACTTCTACGCGGTCGGCGGCAACATCAAGGCCTCACGTCTCTCCGGCATCAGCACGCGGTACTATCTGTTCATGGCCTACGTGCTCTGCGGGCTGTTGGCGGCAATTGCCGGTGCGCTGCTCACCGCGCGGCTCGAGACCGGCGAAGCCAATATCGGCGCTTCGATGCCGCTCGATTCCATCGCCGCCTGCGTGATCGGCGGGGTCAGCCTGCGCGGCGGCATCGGTCGCGTCGGCAATGTCGTGCTCGGCGCGATCTTCATTGGCCTGATCCAGAACGGAATGGATCTGGCGCAAATCCAGTCGTACTTGCAGGAAGTGGTGATCGGCGTGCTGCTCATCCTGGCGGTGATCGCCGATCAGCTCCGGCAATTTGTCATGCTGCGGCTGAAAGATTGAAACTCGCGCTGGGCCGGGCGAATTGATTAGGATGGCGCCGGTGCAAGCGAATGGTGGCCAGCATGGCTGACAAGCAAGCGGTGGCGACCCTACAGTTGGAAAACGAGCATTTGCGCGTCACTGAATGGCGTTTCACCCCAGGCGCGGCCACGGGCTATCATCGCCATGCCTACGATTACGTCGTCGTGCCGGTGGTCGACGGCGAGCTGGAACTGATCGGGCCGGACGGCGGCAAGTCACGGGCGCGGCTCGAGCAGGGCAAATCCTACTTCCGCAATGCCGGCGTCGAGCACGACGTCGTCAACGCCGGCGCCGGCCTCATGACTTTCATCGAGATCGAACTTAAGGATACCGGCGACGGCAAGCGGTAAGCTTTCGCTGCCGATGGAAGCGAGGAGATAGAGGGAATGGCCGTCGAGTCGAACCGAAAGCTCGCGATCAACTGCGACATGGGCGAAAGCTTCGGCCTTTACAAAATGGGCGACGACGAAGGCATGATGCCGCACATCACCATCGCGAACGTCGCCTGCGGTTTTCACGCTTCCGATCCGTCGGTGATGGCGCATACCGTTCGGCTGGCGAAGCAGCACCACGTCAAGGTCGGCGCGCATCCGTCGTTGCCCGACTTGCAGGGGTTCGGCCGGCGCGAAATGAAAATGCGGCCGGAGGAATTGACCGACAGCATCATCTATCAGGTCGGCGCGCTCAAGGGTTTCCTGCAGCGCGAGGGTATGGAGCTGTTTCACGTCAAGCCGCACGGCTCGCTTTACGGGATGGCGGCGAGGTCGGAGGAAGTGGCGAAGGCGGTAGCTGACGCCGCCAAAATCTTCAACGTCCCTGTGCTCGGCATGGCCGGCACCATGCACGAGAAGGTCTACACCGCCGAAGGCCTGGATTTCATTTCGGAATACTACGTCGACCTCGATTACAATGACGATGGATCGCTCATCATCACGCGGGAGCACCTGCCGGTCGATCCGGCTCGCGCAGCCGCGGGCGCGTTGCGCGCGGTCAAAGACGGCGTTGCGGAGTCGGTCAACGGCGCCAGAATCAACGTCCGCGCCGATTGCATCTGCGTCCATTCCGATACGCCCAACGCGGTCGCGGTTGCGCAGGCGGTGAAAGCGGCGGTCGCGGAATATCTGGCTTAACCGATTCAGAAAGGGGTGCGAGGATGGCGGAGCATCAAGTACTTAGTCCGCTGCCGGGGATTTTCTATCGGCGGCCCGCGCCGGACAAACCGGCGTACAAGAACGACGGCGATCGCGTTGCGGAAGGTGACGTCATCGGCTTGATCGAGGTGATGAAGCAGTTCACCGAAATCAACGCCGATGCCACCGGCAAGGTCGTGCGCTTTCTGGTCGAGAACGAGGCGCCGGTCGAAGCCGGAGATCCCGTGCTGATCATCGAGACCGGCTAGTGCGGCGGTTCATAAGTCCGCGTTATTTTTGCCACACACTCGTCACGCGGACTTCTGAACCAAAGCCGCACTAGATAAATACCTTTCCTAGTGTCCCTTTGATTCCGAAGTTCGCAAACCCAGGGCGCCGCATCGTCATGCGAACTTCGGAATCGGGACACTAGCGCGTGTTCGACAAGCTTCTGGTAGCCAACCGTGGCGAGATCGCGGTGCGGGTCATCCGCGCCGCGAAGGAGCTCGGCCTCAAGACGGTCGCGGTGTTCAGCGACGCCGACAAGGAGAGCCTTGCGGTGCGTTTTGCCGACGAAGCC
>DASXDP010000195.1:0-2651 GCA_036490575.1 Xanthobacteraceae bacterium | reverse complement strand
CTGGAACCGCCTGCGAGGATACAACCAGTTGTCCAAGATCATCATGGGTGTAAAGTTCAAGGACGGAATCGAGATCGTCAGATTGCACGCTCAAACCGCTGCCGCCTGACCCCGTCCGTCACCAAGATTCGGCGATAGCTCGGCCGACATGGCGGCGATGCCGACTTCAAGAAAGCCCTCTCGGGATTCGAGAAACGCATCGACGGAATTTTGTGCGGAGCCGTCCAGGGCCGCGATGAAGTTATCAAGTTCGTCGCCATTGAAATCCGTGCTTTCCAGTAGGATGGTTTTGTTTTGGTTGGAAGTGCGAAAGAGCCGAATTACCTCTTGTACAAGTTCCCATCCGATTGGGAATCCGTAATCCTTCATCGACCCTGCTCCGAGGACGAACACAATTGGTTCTGTGATCATTTGGGAACGCGACCGTTAAATTTTGTCTTACGAAGGGGATTCGGCGAAAAGGACTACCCTGCGCGTTTAAGTAGTGCAATGGTTGCGCTGGATAGCGGAAATGTGCGGCGGCGCGCAGGGCCAAATCATGTTTGGCCGTTTGGCAATTATGCGAGTAGCTTCGTCAACCTTCGCTCCCGCTCCGCGATCTGCCACTCGATCAGTCCGCCTTCGCTCCAGGCGCGCGGCTGGGCGCGTAAAATATCGATCATAGATGTATGCGGCGACTGCGAGACGACATCCGCTGCTCAAGGCCGATCCGTGCTGGCCGCTCGACGCCAGTCTCAAGGCGCTCGCCGATCGGGGAGCCGTCGGACCGATCGTCGTTGCGGCGGCGGGGCAGGGCGCCCTCCAAGGCAGACGCACAGTGCCTCGAGCCGCCCTGAGCATCCGCAGCCAGAAAGCCGCGGTCACCCCGTGCGCCAGACGAAGGCGGCGCTGACCACGAAATTCCATACCGCGCCGATCAGCGCGCCGCCGAGCCCGGCGAGCCACCAGCGGTCGTCGTAGTGGTAGATTGAGGTGGCGATGCCGACATTGGAGATCGCGCCGACGGCGCAAATGACTTCGAACCGAACCAGGCCGGTGACGAAGCGCCAGCCGGTGAGCCGCCGGTCGCTGTACGTGAAGTAATTGTTCAGGACGAAATTCCACGCAATAGCGGCGAGCGTGGCGAGAGCCTGCGCCGCGCCAAACGATGGTGTGACCGCCAGCAACGCGCGCAAGGCGCCCAGATTGACGGCGACGCCCGTAAGTCCAACCAGGCAGAACAGCACAAACCGCGCAGCCACGGCGTTGTCCGTGAGCTTCGCCGTGATCAGCGCTGCAAAGTCGAGGGCAATCTTGCTGTCGAGTTTGCTCTCGCCGTAGTGGCGGATGCCAAACGTGGTGGCGAGCTCGACGGTGCGCAGGCGGTTGCGGCCGGTCGCCAGAATATCAAGCAATATCTTGAACCCTTCGGACGAAAGCGTGGGAGCCAGCTCCTCCAACGCTTCGCGCCCGATCATGAAATAGCCGCTCATGGGATCGGTCAGCGTGATGCCGAGCAGGCGCCGCGCCAACGTATTCGACCACCGGCTGATGCGGGCGCGCCGCGCCGACAAGCTGGCGGCTGAGCCGCCGTCGAAATGGCGGCTCGCTACGACGAGATCAAAGCTGCCGCTGCGCAACTGCTCCAGCATCGGAGCGAGCAACGTTTCGTCGTGCTGCAGGTCGGCATCCATGACGGCAACGTAACGGGCTTGACTCGCCAGCATGCCTTCCAGGCAGGCGCCGGCAAGCCCGCGCCGACCGATACGGCGCAGACAGCGGACCCGGCTGTCGGTCTCGCCGAGCGAACGCGCGACAAAAGCGCTGCCGTCGGGAGAATTATCGTCGACGAACAGCACCTCCCATTCGCAGCCCGTCAGCGCCCGCGAAAGCCGCTCGACGAGAATGGGAATGTTCTGCCGTTCATTGTAGGTCGGCACGATAACGCTGAGTTCTGGCGGCGGCCGGCGCGCCGGATCCGGCGGACGTGCAACCGTCTCATGAGCAAGCTTTGTCGAGGTCCCCTCCATTCGCGAAACAGTGCGCCACGCCGGGCCCGCTTAATTCGCGCTCTTCCCGTAAGGCGGCGGCCACGCCTTTTTGAACACGTGGCCGTAAAAAATCTGCACCTTTATTTCGTTCATGCCGGACCGGCCAAACACAAAGGGCGGTAATTCCTCGATCGATTGGAAGTAAGGGGCTAGTCTCCGCGCGATCCCGCCCATGTCGCGGCTTCCGAGAATGAGGGCATCGTGCCCCATCAGCGTTTCGGGGTCGTATCGGAAGGCATACTGCTTGCTTTCGCCATAGACCAGCATCGGCATTGCATCGTCGAGCGCCCGATCGATCTTGCCCATATCGATCCAGCTTGGCGAAATGACAAACAGCCCCTTGATGTCGAGCAGGCCGCGTCGCTGCAGTTCGCCCCGCAGCGGCGTCCATTCGAGCGATTCGAGCGTCGGATCGGCTTTGGCGAACACCGCCGGAAACAAGAGTCGCGCGTAACCGGTTGCGGCATCGCCGACGATCAAGATGCTGACAATCGCCAATGTCACCGCCGACCAGATCGCCCACGTTCGCGGCCGGCTTCGCACCAGCGCCTCACGCGCCAGATGATCGCCGAGAACGGGAAACATCATCAGCCAGCCCGGCATTTGCCAATGCGGCAAGCC
>DASXDP010000194.1:0-2311 GCA_036490575.1 Xanthobacteraceae bacterium | reverse complement strand
GATTAAAAGCTTCGAGCGTGTATGCGCTCTCGATCCCGGCCATTACGAGGCGCACCGCGCACTCGGTTTTTTGTGGCTTGAGGGGGGCGACCGCGGCCGCTCGCTCGACCACTTCGCCCGCACGTACGAACTGCGACGCGGCGACGACCGGCTTGATGGCCGCGCTAAATTTCTAACCTTTGCGACACGCAGCAAACTGCAGCACGATGCCGAACAATTCCGCTACCTCGCCGAACGCCGTCGCGACCGCGCGCGTTTCGATGCATTGGCTCGCGCTTACGAGGCAGCGGCGAAGGATTTTCCCGAACGGCCGGCCGAGCTTTCGCTGCCGCAGCGGGAGCTGCTCGGCGATGACTACAATGCCGCCATCGCCATCGCCGATGCGGCGGAACTTGCTGGCGGGGCGGTAGCAAGTCGCGCGGATGCCGAAGACCTCATGCGCCAATTCCGTGCTGGCCCGGCCGGCGCCATTTATTTTGACGATTTGCTCACGCCGTCTGCGCTGTCGGCGCTGCGGCGGCATTTGCTTGAAAGCACTATCTGGCACGATTTTAGCCATATCGGCGGCTTCGTCGCGTCCTATCTTGAGGACGGCCTCGCTTGCCCGCTGGTGTTGCAGATTGCCGACGAGCTTCGCCAGACCTTCCCCGGTCTGCTGGCGCAACATCCGCTGTCGCAAGCCTGGGTCTTCAAAGGACTCGAAGGCAGTTCCGCCGTCGACGTCCATGCGGATGACGCGGTGATCAGCTTGAATTTGTGGCTCACGCCGACGGATGCCAATCTCACACCCGAGCGGGGTGGTCTCGCTGTCTGCCGCGCGCCTCCGCCTTCCGGTTGGGAGATGGAGGGCTACGATGCCGACCAGGAACGCATTGTAGCATTTTTGGAACAACACGGCTCGAACACGCTGAGGATCCCGTACCGCGAAAACCGGGCCGTGCTGTTCGAATCCCGTCTGTTCCACGCCTCTGATGATCCAATTTTTGCGCCAAGTTACCAGAATCGCAGGGTAAATATGACATTTTTGTTCGGTCGCCATCGTCCGTGAATTGCTTGGGACGAGCAGCTTTTCCGGGAAGGCGTTCGGATTTTCGGCCATGCCAAAATTGACACAAACCTGCCGCCGCCCTACTTATGAGGTGTCGCAGCCCAGCCGCCGCTGAATTTTCGGCCAAACTCGATTTCGAGCAGAAACCCGGCCCATGTCGTCCGAGCCAAAAAACAAATACACCAATTCGGCGCTGCGTGTCGGCGACAAGGACGACTATCCGCAACGGCTGGTCGGCGAATTCATCGGGACGGTCGTTTCCAACGATCCGGTCAACGAAGAATATCGGCACCTGATCTTGGATGTGCACGAGCATGCCCTTAAGGCCTATGCGGGGCAGATGTTTCATCTGCTCTGCCCGTCGCCCGACGGTGCCGAAGTTTGGATGCGCCGGCCGATGAGCGTCTATCGCGTCAATCGGCTTAAGGGCCAAGTCGAATTCCTCTACAAGGTCGAGGGGCGCGGCACGCGCGGCATCGCCATGCTTCGCCTCGGCGACGATTTCAATCTTGCGGGCCCGCTGGGTTGCGGATTCAAATTGCAGCCGGATTGGAAGAACATTGTGGTGCTCGGCCGCGGCGTCGGTCTCGCCACGCTCGCGCCGCTGGCGCAGCTTGCGGCGGATCACGGCGTCGGCGTCACCGCAATCCTAAGCGCACGCAACGCCGGCGTGCTGATGTCGCGCCAGCTGTTCGAGGAACTCGGCGCACGTACCATCACGGTGCTCGATTCGGATAACAGCAGCGCCGTTGAGAATGTCGATAAGATCATCGGGGGTTTGATCGCCGACGACAAAGCCGACGCCTTCTTCACCTGCGGTTCCAACCGGCTGCTCAAATTGATGCAGCGACTCGGCAAGAAGCACAAGGTCCCCGGCCAGGTCGCGATGGAGCAGATCATGGTGTGCGGGTTCGGCGCCTGTTACGTTTGCATGCGGACCTTTGAGGTCGACGGCAGGCGTGTGCTCAGGCGCGTCTGCCGCGATGGGCCTGTATTCGATATGCAGGAGGCGGTGGCATGGTAGATCTTTCGGTCAAGATCGGTGCCGTCACGCTGCAAAATCCGGTGACACCCGCGTCCGGCGCGTTCTCGTGGGAATATAACGACGTCATCGA
The DNA here is from genome assembly GCA_036490575.1 of Xanthobacteraceae bacterium. Taxonomy (GTDB): domain Bacteria; phylum Pseudomonadota; class Alphaproteobacteria; order Rhizobiales; family Xanthobacteraceae; genus BOG-931. The sequence goes on along the minus strand of DASXDP010000194.1, from coordinate 148 downwards.
TCTCAACCGGCTCGGCGGCCTTGTCGCCAAGACCATCTGCCGCGAGCCGCGGCTCGGCAATCCGACGCCGCGCATGGCCGAGACCGAAGGCGGCATCATTCAGTCGATCGGATTGCCCGGCAAAGGCATCGAATATTTCGTCGAGCAC
>DASXDP010000193.1:0-1727 GCA_036490575.1 Xanthobacteraceae bacterium | reverse complement strand
CGGCCGAACTGCGCTGGAAGTATTTCGGCGCGGGCGATCACGTCCGCCAATACGGCAAACGCGATTTTATCGAACGGCTGGAAGCCGCCGGACTGCGCGTCGAGCAGCTTGGCATCGAGCATTTCGGCGCCGAGACGTTCCACCGCGCCGGCGTCGCTGTGAATTCCGTCCTGTATGTGGCACGTCCACCCTAAGGGGCGACTACGCTTTAGCTCAGGACGCCATCGCCGATCTTCACTGGCTCGTTGCTCAGCGCCGAAAGCCCTCGTTCGGGCCAAATCCGATCGCTCGCTAGCACTTCGCGCAGACGGCGTTCATTCTCGGACAACCCGGATCGAGCAGCTTCGGGATGCCATAGGTGCAGGACTCCCGTCGCAAAGCGTCCATCCTTGCGCCGCACTCCCGCATGAAAAAGTCGCACAATCAAGTCGGAATCCTCTCGCCCCCATCCTCGATAACTCGAGTCGAAACCATCGACGCGATCGAGATCGCCGCGCGATACTGCCAAATTGCAGGTTTTTGCGCCACGCCAATTGTGGTGGTGGATTTTGCGGAATGGTCCGAGACGCAGACTTACTGCTGGCAGCAAGCGATTGATATGCCCCCGCATTCGTTCGTGCGCGAGCTTGGCAAATTTCCAGGTCTCAGTTGCCAGACCGCCTGTAAGCACATCCTCAGTTAGCTTCGCGGACAACAGAATGCGATTGCCGGCTACAAACCAGCCTCGTTCAGCGAGCCTCAGATGGTTGGCGATGAAATTTGTGCGCGCCAAGCAGTCGCCGTCGAGGAAAATGCAATAATGTCCCGAACTGGCGCGGATCCCCCTGTTGCGGATTTCGCTGCCGCGAAAGTCCTCGTGCCGTTGCCAAACATGTTTGATAGCCACCGTACAGCGTGCCGCCCAATTCTCGATGACGCGCGCCGTATCGGGACCGGATCCGTCATCGGCAACGACGATTTCAAAATTCCGATCCGACTGAGCGGCGAGCGCCCGTAAGCTGGCGGCGAGCGCATCGGGCCGATCGTAAGTGGTGACGATGACGGAGATGAGTTCGGTCAAACCATTCTCCCGAGCAATCCTGGTATCCAATCAAGAAGTCACAGGCTTGCCGGCGCGCACGGCCGTCGGAGCCATGCGGCGCACGATATTGGTGGTCGAGTGGCCGGGCACCAGATCGACCAGGACAAGCTGGCCACCCGAAGCTTCAACCACGTCGTGACCGACCACCTCCTCGCGCTTGTAGTCGGCGCCTTTGATCAGAACATTCGGCCGCACGCGCTTGATCAGTTCGAGCGGCGTGTCCTGTTCGAACACGACGACGAGGTCGACCGCTTCCAGCGCCGCGAGCACGTCGGCTCTGCTCTCGGCCGGATTGATCGGCCGGCCGTTGCCCTTGAGGCGGCGCGTGGAAGCGTCACTGTTGAGGCCGACGATCAGCACATCGCAAGCGGCGCGTGCTTCAGCCATCAGTCTGACATGGCCGCGATGCAGCAGATCGAAGCAGCCGTTGGTGAAGCCGATGCGCAGCCCGCTGCGCCGCCAGTCCGCAAGGCGCTCGTCGAGCAGCGACCAGTCGAACACGATCTTGTCTTCGGGCGCGAGCGAGGCCGCCGGCAGGACGCGGTGGCGCAGTTCGGCGAGCGAAACAGTGGCGGTGCCGCGTTTGCCGACGACAACGGCAGCCGCGGCGTTGGCGGCGCGCATCGACGGCTCGAACGGCGTTTTC
>DASXDP010000192.1:0-30862 GCA_036490575.1 Xanthobacteraceae bacterium | reverse complement strand
CCCGGAAACCCAGCTGGTACGCGTGGTCGGCGACTTCGGCCATCTTGTCGCTGTCGGCGCGGTATGCCGAAACAGCGCTGCGGCCATCTTTTGCTATCAGATGGAGGTTATCGCGCCGCATCGGGCAATAGTGGCAGTTTACCCGGCACACATTGCCGACATCGATCGCAGCCCGCATGTCTATGCGGGTCCCGACATGTTTGTCCCGGACAGTGCGAGCGGCCGCGAAAAGACCTTCCGCTTCTCTATCGTCGCATTTCAACAAGCCGACCAGAATCGTACGCGTCGCGCGCTCCAGAGAAGCAATCGCGGCGCTGGGCGCGGCAAGCGGATCTTCGCAGGCGTCCGCAAGGCGCCACACGTGGCGGAGCTGGATCCAAGAATCGCGCAACTCATCGAGACCGCCTACCAATATTCCTTCCGAAGGCTTGAAGCCACGATTGTGTGAAATGCTCACCATTTGCTCCATGCCGAACAACAGAACAAGGACGTGCCGATGAAATGCGACCGGCGGCGCACTGCCAATTGGCTCAAAGCACTGATTTGTCGCCCCGAAAGCGCTTTGCGGCCGCTAAGTGTATCGGCACCGCCAAACAATAGCGTAGAGAATCAACAATGCCACCCGCAAATGGGGTAGAGCGAGTTGGGCAATTTCGCGACGTTAACAATACCGTGCAGTGGCAATATTCGCTTGATTTTGCCGGAATAGCCACTGGCCGCAGCCGCATCGAACCCGCTCGGCCAGCTGCATCGTTGCAGCATAGCGCGCGCTGCAGCGGACCTCAAAGGATAACGCGCAAATAAGGATCGATGGCATCCTTCCACTGTCCCGGGTAGCCGAGCGACACTTCGTGGAAAGCCACGTCATCCTCCTCAAAGCGGTTGCGGACGTGCAAGTGCCCATAAATGACGGAGACCGCCCGAAAGCGCCGATGCCAGCCTTCCGTCAATCTCGTTCCGCACCACGGAGAAAATCGCGGAATGCGCGGCAGCACCGCATGGTGATGTTCGAGCGGGTAGTGGTTCACTAACACGGTCGCAAAATGCGGCGGCAGCGCAGCCAGTCGCTGTTCGGTCGCCGCCACCCGCGCCGCGCACCAGGCGGCGCGGTCGGCATGCGGAGCGGGATGAAGCAGTGCTTCGTCGGCGCAAACCACTCCGGTTGCCGCCGCCCAATCGATGACATCGGTCGCCGCAACATCGTCAGGCCGGAACGTATAGTCATACAACAGGAACAGCGGCGCGATCACTATCGGCCGGTCGCCGGCTGGCCAGATCGGATACGGGTCTTCGGGCGTTACCACCCCCAGCGAACGCGCCAGAGCAACCATGGCGTTGTAGCGCGCTTCACCGGCGGCGGCGTCGGCCGCGCCTGGCTTTTCACTCGTTGTCCATAACTCGTGATTGCCCGGGACCCAGATCAGCTTGGCAAAGCGCTCCGACAGCACGTCGAAAGCATGCGCAACCTGCTCCTCGGTATCGCCGACGTCGCCGGCTATAATGAGCCAATCGTCGGGACGATCGAGCATGGAACGAAGCGCATTGCGATTGAGCGAATGGCTGACGTGAAGATCGCCAATGGCGAGCAGGTTCATCTGTCCGGGCTATCGATCGCGGGCTGCACGGGCCAAATCCGCAAGTCCCAACACGCCAAAGCGGCGTCGGTTGGGAGGGACTGAAGACTCACTCTCCAGCCATTTGACTGAATGGTTGCTGCATGCGGGCAGGCGGTTGTTCCTGGCCGACGCGCTGTCCCAGCGGCCTGGGCGCTGTGCCGCGGCGCGCATTCCATTGCAGGGCCATTCTTACGAGTCTGGCCACGTCGAAGCGATGTTTTTGCAGCATTTCAGCGTGTCCGAACGGCATGGCGTGGATGACCGGCGGATTGAGCAGAATTTTATGCCACGGCCTATCGCGGCCGAAAAATGGCGGCGCCATCTCGGCGCTGAGAATCAATTCGACGGTGCCGAGAAACGGCCTTGGCGTGAATTTCGAAGTTGCAGTAATCGCCGCCATGCCGGTGACGATCGCATTGTGCAACTGTTCCGGGTCGTTCACGTCGAACGGTTGTTCCATGAACCAGATCTTGGACTGGTTGGTGATGACGCCGCGGGTATATTCGTATAGTTGCCGAGCGATCTCGTCCGTCACTTCAACGGCTTCCTTGCCGTAGGGAACGCGCGGTGGGTCCATAAGAATCAGAGGCCCCATCTCGCAACCCTTCGCCGCCAACTCCGTGGCGAGATCCAGCGCGACGAGCGAGCCCGCGCACATGCCAACGACGATGAGGGGTCCGGTCGAGGTTACGCTCAATACCTCGCCGAGGTACTCATCAACCATGTCGGCTACGGTTTCGTGCGGCGGAGTGCCGTCGAAGCCGCGCGCATTGAGTACGTAAACCGGCTGATCGGGCCCGAGCACGCGCGCAAACGCGGTACCTACCGGCATAAAGCCGGTATTGCCGTGCACCAGGAACATAGGTGGTTTCGTGCCCGACGACTGAATGGGAACGAGCATGGATTAGCCCTTTGCCTTGCGCACGAAATCGTCAACCACGCGCGCCAATTCTTCGACCGTTGGCGCTTGGACCAGCATGATCATTTCGAGCTCAACTCCGAAGATCTTTTGAATTTCAACAATGATGGCCGCCGCTAGCAAGGAACTGCCACCGAGATCTTCGTAATAGTCGACGACTCCGACGCGATCCAACCCGAGATTCCGCTGCCAGATCTCCGCAAGCTTTTCTTCCGTTGCCGTCCTTGGCGCGACATAAGAAGACAACAGAAAAAAATCATCGCGTGAAGCCGGAGCGTTCTTATTATCCATGGGATATTTTTCGCGTCACAGCGCCGCTGCAGTTGATACCGCAGTTCTGAAATGGACACCAGCCGGGGACGGCTCGGGCTACGCGGCTGTAATGCTTCGCTGCCACTGAAGTCTTAATCATCAGAATAAAATTCCGGGACGAGGCGACTTTGCTGTAATCCGGAACTTAGCGAGCACAACCCAGGGGTTATTCGCCGTCCTCGTCTTCTTGAGTTGGACTTTGCTGACGGGGTTGACCGCCGGCACCGCGCTGACCTCCACCAGGTCCGATACCGCCGCGTGGCCCGCCGCCCGGTCCCATACCGCCGCGTGGACCGCCACCTGGTCCCATACCGCCGCGCGGACCGCCACCCGGCCCCATGCCGCCGCGCGGACCGCCACCCGGCCCCATGCCGCCGCGCTGACCACCACCAGGTCCGATACCTGCGCGCGGCCCACCACCAGCTCCAACGCCGCCGCCGCCAGGCCCACCACCGCCCCCGGCTCCACGCTGGGCTGCGCCGGGACCTATTCCACTTCTGGGATTATTCTGGGGCCCTCGACGGACAGCGGCGGGCAGAGGATAAAGACCGCGCGCTGGCCCGATTCGGTTCCAGATAGCGCTCTCAACTTTCCATTCACCATCAATCCTCTGCCAGACAAAAATATATTTGAGATTGAGTTCGCGCGATTGCTGCTCCGCGTAGGCGGCAACGCCGGGAGGCATCTTGAATGCTACTTGCATCGTCATGGTCCCGACGGCCCGCATTGCATCCGGACCCAACGTTTTGACGCGTTGCGAATCGAAACGCAGGGTTTGAATGGTTTTGCTTCGTTCCCAAAAGGACTGGATGTTGCCCTTCCCGGTGATCATGTTGGCATTGGGCGGGCAAAAAATGGCGTCGTTAGTGAACATGCTGCCAAGCGTGGCGAACTCGCCAGCCTTGAAAGCTTCGGCGAAGCGCTCGTTCAAACCCTGAATAATAGCAATTGCTTCATCTTCGGCCATGAGCGCCCCTGTATGTTTGAGGTTGGAAATAACGGCATGCCAACTGAGTTGGCAAGGTTTTCTATTACCGCCACCCGTCCAGCTCCCGCGGGCGCGCAACGACTGTGGCAGGGCATGCCACAATTGTGGCAATAAATAAGTTGATCTGAACAGTGCGATTGCGACTCCAACGGAGGTTTAAGCATGCAGGCGCGACAGTTCTCTTATTGCGTCGCGGCGGCCGCGATTGCGGTTATTTCAGTAGTTTATTTCAGGGCCGGCGCCACATCGGTGGCGATCGCTTCAGGCGCTCAGGAAGCGAGCATACAGGTCGCAGGGCAACAGCGGACGTATATTTTAGCTAGCCCGCAATCATCCGGCCCGCTGCCCACGCTTGTCTTCTTGCACGGCAAGGGCGGCAGCGCGGCGAAAGCGCGGTGGATGGGATTTGAGCAACTCGGCGATCGCGAGCACTTCGTCACTGTTTTGCCCGAAGGGCTTGGCGGCGAATGGAACGTCTTTCCGGCAGGCTTCCGCGACCGCACCGGGAGATACACGAATGGCAGTGACAGCGCTTTCATAAAGCAACTTGTCGATGATCTCGTCCATCGCGGCATTGCAGACCCCAACCGCATTTATTTGGGCGGCATCTCTAACGGCGGCCTCATGGCTTTGCGCATGGCGTGTGACGCACCAGAATTGTTCGCGGCGATCGGCGTGTTTTTGGCATCCATGCCTGCGAACACGGGTCAGGATTGCCATCCATCGACGCCGATGCCTTTGCTCATGATGAACGGCACAGCAGATCAGATCGTGCCTTACAACGGCGGCGATACGGCGGGTGGCCTGAAGGTGTGGGGAACGGAGCGAACGATCACGTTCTTCCGGAAGCTCAATGGTTGCAATCAGGCGCCCAAGCGCTCGGAGACTGGCCAATCCGACTACGGTGGAATGCCCCCGCTCGTTGTCGATCGTTGGACCGGTTGTTCGGGCGCGCCGATCGTTCTTTACAGTGTAGTCGGTGGCGGCCACCGTGCGCCCGGCGGGCCTGGAGGGGGCATGAGCGGATCTGGCGCCGCGCAAATCCTCTGGGATTTCTTTCACGATAAGAGCGCGGCGAACCATTAGCGTGCGATCCACCGCGGCTCTCGCAACGATGCGATTCGGTCTTGAACTCGGGTGAATGATGCAAGTCGAAGCGGCCGCAACGCAGAAAGCGATTCGGCGGACAGATGAAGCCTTCGATTTCGAAGGACGTGTCGCGCTGCGGAAGTCGTACATCATCGCATCTTTGCCGCGCTCCGGCAGCCAGTTTCTTTCCGGCGAACTTTGGAAAACCGGCGCGCTTGGAGCGCCCTGCGAGTACCTGTTTCCGGCGTATGATATGCGGCCAATGATGAACCGCCTCCGCGCCACTTCGCCCGCCGACTACATCGCCAAACTTGTCGCTTGCCGGTCCTCGCCGAACGGTGTCTTCGGCATGAACGTTCATATTCAGCACTTTAAGCCTTTCCTTCGCGGCTACCCGGCGCTGCTCGATGTGCTGCAGCCGTTGACCTTCATCCACACCACTCGCCGCAACAAGGTCGCGCAGGCCGTGTCCATGGCGAAGGCCTATCAAACAAGTACCTGGACATCTTTGCAGGCAAAGGCTGTCACATCACCGACAACCTACAATCGCGAGCTGATCGAACGATGCATCGAGGATCTCGCGCACCAGGAGCGGGAATGGGAGCAATGGTTTGTTGAGCACGACGTGCGCCCGTTCAGGCTCGCCTACGAAGATTTGGCGGCCGACCGCGCGGGCACCATCCGAACCATCATGGCGGCGCTCGACGTTAAAGACGACGAACGTAAAGCTGTTGAAATTCCACCAGTCGAGAAACAGAGCGACGGAACCAACGCGGAATGGATTGCCCGATTCGAAGCCGAGACCAAAGCGGGTGACGGCATGCCCCCAGCCCAAGCGGGCGCTGCCGCAGGCGAGCGCGACGCAGCGCCTGCGGACGCCGGCATCGCCGGCGCGGGGACACCCGACCCGCAGTTCCGCGGTCTTTACGACCACCACATCAACCGTCTAACGGGCGCCAACCGACCCTCAGCAGCCTATGTTGACGTCATCCGCTCTCGGCATCTTTTCAACGCGATTGTGGGCAGCAACAGCGGTCTTTTCGAAAATGCGCGCGTACTGGAATTGCCGTCGGCCGACGGCCGCTGGGGCCTCGCGGCCCTTGACGCTGGTGCTGCTCATGTCACCTGCGTCGAGCCACTGCCCCGCCTGGCGGCAAGAGCTGCAAGAACGTTGGCGGAAGCGGCGCCGGGATCGTACGAGATCGTAAATGCCGACGTTTTCTCGGCGCTTGCGCATTTTCAGCCAAATTCGTTCGACTTGATCATGTGCGTGAGGTTTTTCGAACGGCATGATCCGCAGCAAATGTTCCGCGAGTGGCAGCGGCAGGAGCCGCGATTCGTCATTTTGGACACCAACATTGCGCCCGGCCGCGGGCCCGTTCTGCGTTTTACGCTGCAGATGCCGGAAATCGCTGGCAACACGGTCGCTCGACGAGACAGCGCCCATGGAAACGTCGTCGGGATTCCGACGGCGGATTTGATCGCCTTCTTGTGCGACTTCTTCGGTTTTCGTTGCCACCGGATTGACTGGAATGCCCTGGGCATCACCGATTGGACCGGTGTCCACGATTATGAGCAGGGGCGCCGGCAGACTTTCCTGCTGGAGCGCGCTTCCTAATCCGCCAGCGCGTCTGACAGATTGGCAATCGCTGATCGCAGGCTGGGGTATCGCTAAAGATCTTGCGGATCGACGCCGCGCGGCACAAAGCGAAAGCGACGGCCCCTCTGCCCCGCCACCGCGACCGATAGAACATGTCCGACGCTTGCCGCCAGAGTCTCGAATTGCCAACGCCGCGGATCGTCGTCCTGGCCTCGCAAAAACTCGATGCCGAGGGGCGCGAGTGTAAACGCAAACGAATCGAGCGGCGTCCCTAGTCCGCTACCGATCGCCTTGAGATAGGCCTCCTTGAGAGTCCAAATCCGAAAAAAGCAAACCGCGCGTTCCGAAGCGGGCTCCGCACCCAAGATTTCGATTTCCGGAGAGGCAAAATAGTTCTGGGCGACCTGAACATCCGCTTTGGCGGCGTCGATTTTTTCCACGTCGATGCCGATCTTGCCGCCGGCGATAAGCGCGGCCGCCACCAGGCCGCGCGTGTGCGCCAGGTTAAAATCGATGTCGGGCATCCGGAATTGCTTGGCTATTCTGGGTTTCCCGAATTCGCCGATAGCGAACTGCCACTGCTGCGCCGGGCGCTGCAAATGAAATTCCAGCATGCGGCGCAGCAACGCATGCGCGGCAATGAAATCGGTCCGGTCATGATCGAAACGGAAGCGGTCCGCGCGTTCACGTTCTTCAACGCCGAGAGTCTCAAGCCAACGACGGCAATCGGCTGGGCGGACGTCCTCAGTAGACATCCACCAAACGAAAGCGTCACCGGATACGCGTGGTCCGGACTTTGCACCTGCTCGAGCGGCGGCCTGTTTCAAGCCCCAAAAAAACCCCGGTTGCTTGGGAAATCGACGTGAACCGACGAGCTTTCTGGTAGCGCTTGGTCGGTTTCCAAATTGCCCCGCTGCATGCACTTTGCGGGGGCGAACCCGCGATCACGGAGCGGTCGGCGATTTGTGTACAGGACATGTCGCTTGACGTATAGTAATTTCTTGATTTTTCTAAGATTTTGTGAAAACGGAGATTTTAGAAGTTTCCGCTCCGCGCGGAATCGGATCAAAAACTATGCGCGCTAGGCTCGTACTTCTGGCGGTGGCGTTGCTGCTGTGCGGCGGAGCGTTCTACTTCTGGCAAACCGGATGGCGGTCTCCAAGCTGGATCGAAGCCGGCAAGGCCGCCCCCAGTCAGCGCGTTGCCGCGGCTTCGGACGAAAGCACTCCCGCCGCCGGGCCAACAGGCCGTGCTTTGCCCCCCGACGACAAAGCCGGCGGCTCGGCGAGCGCGCGCGTCTCAGTGACACCGGTGCGCAAGAGCGAAGTCCCGATTTACCTCTCCGGCATCGGCACCGTTCAGGCCTATTACAAGGTCGACGTCACGTCTCAGGTCGACGGCGTGATCACCAAGATGCCTTTCCAGGAAGGACAGGACGTCAAGATCGGCGACACGCTCGTTGAGATCGACCCGACGATCTATCAGGCCAAGCTGGACCTGGCGAAAGCACAACGGGATCGCGCCACCGTCCAACTTGAAAATTCCAAAACGAATCTGTGGCGTGACGAAGAATTGCTTAAACATGACTTCGCCTCGCAGAAACAGACCGACCAGGAACGTATGCTCGTCGGTCAATACAGGGCGGAAGTCGCTCAATACGAAGCGGAGATGAAATACGCGCAGGCGCGGCTCGACTACGCGACCATCAAGTCGCCGATCAACGGCCGGATCAGCATTCGCTCGGTCGATCCCGGAAATCTCGTTCGCGCGGGCCAGGAAACGACGCTCGCCACAGTCGTCCAGCTCAAGCCGATTTCAGCCCTCATCACAGTCTCGTCCAAGGAGCTGGAACGACACGGCGTCTCGCTCGGCATCACCAGCTTGCCGGTGTTTGCCTATGCCGAGAACGGAATTACGCCGCTCGGTCGCGGCGAGGTTCAGACGGTTAACGTCGTCGTCAGTCAGAATACCGGCACGATAACGCTCAAGGCCACTTTTCCCAACGAACAGGAAAAGCTTTGGCCCGGCGATTTCGTTGACTGCCGGATCGTGGTCGAGAAACGCAATGACGGCCTTACGGTGCCTAGCGCCGCCGTGCATCAAGGTCCTAAAGGCGATTACGTCTGGGTTGTCTCTTCCGACAACACCGCCGTCATTCGGCCTGTCCGCGTGCGGCAGTCCCTCGGCGGTACCTCGCTCATCGAAGGACGTATTCAAGAAGGCGACAATGTCGTGCTTGATGGCTATCAGCGACTGCAGGCTGGAAGCCGCGTAAGTATTATCCCCGAGGCGACGGACGTCGGATCGAGAGCCTCCGTCACAGAATGAATGTTTCTGCCCCATTCATTGTCAGGCCAATCGCAACGACTTTGCTCGTCATCGCCGTCGTCCTGGTCGGATTGCTCGGCTACAGACAGTTATCAGTGGCGGCGCTGCCGACCGTAGAATTCCCTACCATCCAAGTCAGCACCGCGTGGCCCGGTGCCTCACCTGACGTGATCCAGAGTTCGATCTCGGCCCCGCTCGAACATTTCCTGGGCCGGATCTCCGGACTGTCGCTGATGAGTTCGTCTAGCTCCTACGGCAGAAGCGAGATCACGCTGCAATTTAAGCTATCGAAAAGTCTCGCGTCGGCATCGCTCGACGTGCAAGCGGCGATCAATGCCGCCACGGGCTGGTTGCCGGTCAACGATCTGCCCTTTCCGCCCATTTATCATCAGTTCAACCCGGCGGACATGCCGGTCATTGTCATCGCGCTGACCTCTGACACAATGCCGCTGTACGCCGTGACCGAATATGCGGCGACCGCGCTCATCCCCCGATTGGCCGAGGTCGACGGCGTCGGCGAAGTTACGCCGGAAGGTGCCGCCGCGCGCGCCGTGCGGTTGCAAGTCAATCCTCGCCAATTGTCGGCGCTCGGATTGTCGCTGGAGGACGTTCGCCGCGCCATCGAAAGCAGCACCACCGACCTGCCGAAGGGCCAAATCGACGGTCCGCGACAGTCGCTAGAAGTCGGCGCCAATGATCAGTTGTTCGCAGCCAAAGACTATCGCGATGCGATTATCGCCTATCGCAACGGTGCGCCTGTTAAGTTCGTCGACATCGGTCAGGCCGTCGATGGTGTCGAGAACGAAAAACTGGCGGCCTGGTATAACGGCAAGCCGGCGCTGATCCTCAACATCAAGCGACAACCCGGCGCCAACATCATCGCCGTTGTCGATGCGATCAAGCAGCTGCTGCCGGCAATTCAGAAGTCGGCGCCGCGCGGACTTTCGATCAACATTGCGGCCGACCGCACGACTACGATCCGCACCGCCGTCTATGACGTCCAGCAAACACTCGTAATTACGGTAGCGCTCGTTATCCTTGTGATCTTCCTCTTTCTGCGAAAATTTTGGGCAACGCTCATTCCCAGCGTCACCTTGCCCGCCACGTTGATCGCCACCTTCGGCGTGATGGCTGCATTGGGCTTCAGCCTCGACAACCTTTCGCTCATGGCGCTGAGCGTCGCGTCGGGATTCATAGTCGACGATGCCATCGTCATGATCGAGAATATTGTCCGCTACATCGAAGCCGGCGAGCATCCCGTCCATGCTGCGCTCAAGGGATCGCGGCAGATCGGCTTTACGATCGTATCGCTGACCGTTTCGCTGGTCGCCGTCTTCATCCCGCTTTTGTTGATGGGCGGCATCGTCGGCCGCCTCTTCCGCGAATTCTCGATTACCCTTTCGGTCGCGATCGTCATCTCCGGCATTCTGTCGCTGATTTTGACGCCCATGATGTGCGCGACGCTGCTCAAGCGGCAAGATGCCGCCGAGGAAGGCTGGTTCTATCAAAAGACCGAGCGCGCCTTCGATGCGATGCGCGCAGTTTATGAGGCCGGCCTGATTTGGTCATTGCGCCACAGGACGTTGACCCTCGTACTCACGATCCTGACTTTCGTCGCCAGTATCTGGCTCTATGTCCTGGTTCCGAAAGGGTTCGTGCCCGAGCAGGACACCGGCCTCATCGGCGGAATTACCGACGCGGCGCAAGACGTGTCCTTCGAGAACATGTCGCTGTTGCAGCGGCGGATCGCGGAGATCATTGCCCGCGATCCGGACGTAATCAGCGTCTCGAGCTTTGTTGGAATTGGCGAGGACAATCCGACGGTCAATAGTGGCCGTCTCTACATCGACATCGGACCTCCTGACCGCAGAAGTTCGTCGGCCAGCGAAATCATGGAGCGGCTTCATCAAGCGGTTGCCCAAGTGCACGATATCTCGCTGCATCTGCAGCCGGTGCAGGACATTCAGATTGAGAGCCGACTAACGCGGACGCGTTACCAGTACGTGCTTCAACACCTGGACGCGAAAGAGCTTCGCCAATGGGCCGACAAATTCCTCCGCGAACTACAAAAGCAGCCGGAACTGGCCGACGTCACCACGGACCAGCAGGACCTCGGCCAGCAGGTGATGATCGATATCAATCGCGACGCCGCCGCCCGCTTCGGCCTCGACGTCTCGACTATCGTTCAGGACCTGTACGACGCTTTCGGCCAGCGCCAGATCGCGACCATCTACGGGCCGGTCTATCAGTACAAAGTCATCGTTGAGGTCGCCCCGGAATATCGCAACACCGCCGATGCGCTCACAAGCATCTATTCCAGGAAACAGACCACCCAGCCGGCGGTGACAGATTCTCCAACCAGGCCGTCGTCAAGCACCGCGAAACAGCCGCCTCCGGTGCCACTATCGACGTTCGCCAAGCTTGATAAGCGCCTGGCGCCACTGATCGTGACACATCAAAACGAATTTCCGGCGGTTGCGCTCTCCTTCAACCTCGCTCCCGGTGTCTCACTCGGCGAAGCGCTCGACGCGGTACGGCGCAGCCAGGCCGCGATCGGTCTTCCCGATGCAATTGAAGGAAACCTGGTCGGCAGCGCCGCCGAGTTTGTTTCTTCGGTGCGAAGCGAGCCGTTCCTGATCCTCGCCGCGGTGATCGCCGTCTACATCGTGCTCGGGGTTCTGTACGAAAGCTACATCCATCCCATCACGATTCTTGCGACGTTGCCGTCCGCAGGCATCGGCGCGCTGCTGGCGCTCATGCTGTTCCACCAGGACCTGAATCTGGTGTCGCTGATCGGCATCATCCTGCTGATAGGGATCGTGAAAAAGAACGGGATCATGATGGTCGACTTCGCGCTTGCCGCCGAGCGTCAAGAAGGCTTGGCGCCCGAGCAGTCGATCTATCAAGCTTGTCTGTTGCGCTTTCGTCCCATCATGATGACCACCATGGCGGCGCTGTTAGGCGCCCTTCCCCTGGCGGTCGGCACCGGCACGGGATCGGAACTACGCCGGCCGCTCGGCATCGCGGTCGTCGGCGGTCTCCTGGTTTCACAATTTCTCACGTTGTACGCGACGCCGGTCGTCTACCTGGCGTTTGCGCGTATCGAACGGCGCTTTTCGCGCAAGCGCGGGACCGGCACACCGCGAACTCCGGCCAACGTCGGGCGGCCACAGGACATCGAGGTATGAACTTTTCGGCACCGTTCGTGCGCCGGCCGATCGCCACCACGCTGCTGAGCGTCGCCCTCGCACTGTTAGGCATAGTCGCCTACTCGCGACTGCCCATTGCCTCTTTGCCGCTACTCGAACGTCCGGTCATTACCGTCTTTGCGACCTTGCCCGGCGCAAGTTCCGACACCGTCGCCTCGTCGGTCTCCGCGCCGCTCGAACATCAGCTCGGACTGATCTCCGGCATCAAGGAAATGCGAGCAAGAAGCATCAACGGAATCTGCACGATATCGCTGGAGTTCGGGCTCGACAAAGACCTCGACGAAGCCGCCGGCGCGGTTCAAGCCGCGATCAATGCCGCGTCGCCGTGGCTGCCAAAGAACATGCCGCAACCGCCGACCTATGCCAAAGCGAACGCCAACGGCTTTCCAGTGATGGCGCTGGCGCTCACTTCCGAGGCTTACAATCTCCCGGCGATGTTCGAGTACGCCGACACGGTCGTCGCGCAGCGAATATCGCAGATCGATGGCGTTGCTGCGGTTTTCCTGGGCGGCGGCGGCAGACCCGCGGTACGCATCGAGGCCAATCCCCGCGCCATCGCGGATATGGGTTTGTCGCTCGAAAAAGTCAGAACAGCCGTGAGCGCGGCGACCGCCGACAAGCCTAAGGGCGAAATATCCGACGGCTCGCACGCGATATCGGTGGCCGCCAACGACCAGCTTTATCAAGCGTCCGACTATCAGGACATCGTCGTCGGAATGAAAAACGGCGCGCCGATCAAGTTACGCGACGTGGCGGACGTCAACGACAGCGTCATTAATCTTGATCGCGCCGCTTGGTTCAACGGCCAACCGGCGCTGTTGATCTTTATTGTCAAGACGCCCGACGCCAATGTCGTCAAAACGGTCAACGACATTCTTGCAGTGATGCCACAGCTTGAGCGCTGGATACCGCCGGCCATCAAAGTTCACGTCGTTTACAATCGCACCCTGCTCATTCGCGCCGCCATCTCCGACGTTCAATTCACGATGATGGTCGCCCTCGTCCTCGTCGTCCTGGTCATCGCCTTTTTCGTTCGTCGCCTCTGGGCGACCGTCATTCCAGTTGCCAGCATCCCGCTTTCCATCGCCGCGACGCTGGTGGCGATGTATTTCCTCGATTTCAGCATCGACAACATATCGCTGATGGCCCTGACCATAGCCATTGGGTTCGTGATCGACGACGCAGTCATCATCATCGAAAATATCACCCGCCGCATTCACGAGGGCGAAGCGCCGATCGATGCCGCGCTGAACGGAACGCGGCAAATGGGCTTCACCGTTGCCTCGATCACCTTGGCGCTGATTGCCGGCCTTGTGCCGGTGCTGTTCATGCCCGACATCGTCGGCCGTCTGTTCCGCGAATTGGGCGTGACCCTGGTCGTGGCCATCGTTGCCTCGGCCATCGTCTCATTGACATTGACGCCAATGCTGTGCGGGCAACTTCTCCGCCCGCGCGAACAATCCCGGCCGGGCCGCATCAACCGTTTTTGCGGGCAGGCGATCGACCGGGTCGTCGGTTGGTATGTCGCCAGCCTTGATTGGACACTTCGCTTCCGGTGGGTGACGCTCCTCGGCGCCGCCGCGCTGACCGCAGCGACGATCGCGTTGTACGTCAACCTGCCCAAGGGATTTTTGCCGACCCAGGATACCGGCATTCTGCGTGTCAGGACCGTGACCCTCTCCAGCACGTCGTTCGAGGCGATGAAGGGCTTGCAGCAGTCTGCGGCTTCATTGATCGCCGACGATCCGGCCGTGGAAAGCGTCTCCTCATCGATCGGCCGTGGCGTCATGAGCGTTGGCACGATGCTGATAAATCTAAAGCCGCTGGGCGTTCGAAAGGAATCGGTTGAAGAGGTGATCGAGCGGCTGCGGGGCAAAATGTCCAAACTTCGCGGCATCCGAGCGTTCTTTATACCGGCACAAGACGTTCAAATCGGCGTCGGTGGCATCGACCGATACCAGTATGCACTGACCGGATTGAACCAAGCTGAGGTGGTGCGCTGGGGCAGAACCATGTTGCGGCGCCTTCGCCATCTGCCGCAAACGACCGACGCGATTTGGAACTACGATGTCGGTGGCATCGAGTCGAGCTTGCTGATCAATCGGGCGCGTGCCGCCGAAACCGGCGTCAGCATCAGCGACATTGATAACATCCTCTACGATTGGCTTGGACAACGCCAAATCGGGACCATCCGCCTACCCATAAATTTCCACCGCGTCGTACTCGAAGTTGAACCTCGCTTCCGGGGCGAGGACGTCGATTTGGCCCATGTCATGCTTGAACAAGGGGTGCCCGCGAACGTCGTCAGCGTCCGCCGCCGCGCCCACACACCGATGTGGATCAGCCACATTTCGCAGCTTCCCGGCATCGTGATCGGATTTAATACTCCGCTGGGTGTTTCGATCAGTCAGGCGCAGGCTGCGATCAAGCAGGCGGAACGCGATGTCGGCCTGCCGCCCGATATCAGAACGGAGTTCAGAGGCGAGGCGCGCGAGGCCGAAACAACGCGACGGACCCAGCCCTTGCTGTTCCTCGCCGCTGCCATCGCCGTCTACATCATTCTGGGAATACTCTACGAAAGCTATACCCACCCGCTGACGATCTTGTCGACGCTGCCATCGGCTTCTTTCGGCGCGATGTTGGCGCTGACACTGACGGGCACTCAATTCACGATTATCACGGCGATCGCCTGTATCCTTTTGGTCGGCATCGTCATGAAGAACGCCATAATGATGGTGGACTTCGCCATCGATGCCGAACGCCGCACGGGGCTGTCTTCCTACGAAGCTATCCGCCGCGCCGCTGCTTTGCGCTTCCGCCCGATCATCATGACAACGATGGCTGCGCTTGGCGGCGGATTGCCGCTGGCGCTGGGAGCGGGACCCGGCTCGGAACTGCGGCAGCCGCTCGGGATTGCCATCGTAGGCGGCTTGTTGCTGTCGCAGTTTGTCACGCTCTACACCACGCCGGCCGTATACCTCGTAATCGACGGGTTGCGTCCGCGACGCTCGCCGGCGGCGATAGAACCGCTGCCGCATCTGACAAGCGCTTAGCAGCAAGCGTCGGTTGAAAGACAAACAATGCGCGTATTCCCTGCGGCTGTCGCCTTTCTTCTAACGATTGCTTGCGGGCCCACTCTGGCGCAGGAGGCGGCGAACTTCGGGCCAACACCGACGCCACTCGTAATCCCGGAAACATACAAGGGTGTCGAAATTCAACTTAAGGTCTGGGTGCAGACGCCCGGCGGCGCGGGGCCATTTGCCACCGTCATGCTTGTATCCGGTTGCAATGGTCTCGACCCTCCCGGCTGGACGCACATGCAGACTTGGGCGTCATGGCTGATGCAACTGAACTACGCCGTCATGATTGTCGACAGCTTCGGGCCGCGCGGCGTCACCAATACCTGCGACAATGGCGAACTCGTCCCTGGTCAACTGCATGCGGCGGATTTATATACCGCCGCCGCTTACATCTCGCGCTTCCCTCAGTTCCAGGGCCGCAAGATCGGCGCTATTGGCTTCTCGCATGGCGGATGGGGGATTCTGGAGACAGCGTCCGACCGGATTTCTGGCATCGCCGAGTTGCGGGCGAGTTTAGCCAAAGAACATATCGGCATCTCAGCTTTAGTCGCCATGTATCCGGCTTGCCACCGGCACGTCCGCGCGAGGTTCGATGTGCCGCTGCTGATCATCATCGGCGAGAACGACGATTGGACTCCGGCATGGGCGTGTGAACGGCTCGCGGCGTATCCGCGCCTGCCGGGGCCGGACCTGCGTTTGAAGGTCTACCCACGCGCTTTTCACGTCTTCGACGTCGAAAAGCCGCCGCGTCGCTATTTCGGCCACGAACTGGAGTACAACGCCCAGGCGACCGCGAACGCCAAGCGTGAAATCCAGGATTTTTTTGCCCGTCACCTCCAGTGACCGGGGCGACGAGACGCGCGCCGTTCATCCTGCGGCGCGACCGAAGCGAAGCTGATGCCAACACAGGCGGGATTGCGCTATGTTGGATTCATCCTTACGCACAAAATCGGACCGGATAGTGGAGTCAGCTGACAACCCGAATCGCCGCGCGACAAAGCCTGTCGCGCCGTCCGTCCGTTGGTTGACCGACCCGCAGTTTGACTTTCCCGAATCCACCCCGCTGCGCAAGTCGTATGTCATCGCGTCCTCCGATCGCGCCGCGGGCGCCCTTTTATGCCGATTGCTCTGGCAAACCGGTAGCCTGGGAGCGCCATGGGAATACCTCAACAGCAGCTTTGAGGAAGTGCGCGGAACACTCACCGCACCCGCCGACCGGTCGATCACGTCGACGATGATTCAGCGGTTTGGTGCGCGCAGTCCCGGCGCCTACATCGCGAGGCTATTGGCGTGCCGCACATCGAGCAACGGCGTGTTTGGGTTGAAATCGAATTTTGACGACCTGAAGTCGGCACTCAATGAATTCCCAAACCTGCTGAAAGCGCTGGCGCCGGTTAGCTACGTTTACGTCGACCGCCGAGACAAGCTTGCTCACGCGGCGTCGGCGGCAAGATCCCTGGCAAGGAGCCTCGGCACCGCCGGGTCCGCGTCAAGTGGCAGAAAGGTGCCATATCAACGGGACATGATCTCAAAATCTCTCGGCAAGCTGGAACGGCAACGAGTGCACTGGTGGCGGTGGTTCGAGACAAACGGCATCGAACCATTGGTGGTTTACTACGAGGATGTGACTGCCGACGGAGCGGAAGCGGTCCGCAGTATCGTGAGCGCGCTTGGCGCTACTTCCGATGCTCCCAATCAAATCGTCCTTCCGCCGTTCGATCAACGGCCCGACGCGGTGGCCGAACAATGGGCGGCGCGGTTTCGCCACGAAATCGCCTACGGTATAAGCGTCGAGGAATTTGATCAGGCCGGCTCCGCTGGAGCGTCCGCACTTTCAGGTTTCGTGCAAATGTCCCCTCGCCACGCGAATGAGGAGCTCGAGACTTCGAGGGGCGGCACGGATGGCGACGACCGGAACATCCGATCGTCGTTGCCGCGATATGATCAGATCATCCGCCAAAACCGCCCGCAGCTGCAGAATGCAATCGTGCTCGACCTTATGAGCGGACGTGGCATGTGCAGTCTTGCCGCGCTCGACGCCGGCGCCGCTTTTGTCACCGCCGTTGATCCGCGCCAAAAGCACACTGCGATGGCAGCGCGCGCCCTTGCCGATCGCGGTTTCCGGGAAGGCTCATATCAACTGGTAACCATGGGGATCATGCAGGCGCTCCAAGAGTGCACCCCTGAGACCTTCGGCGTAATTATCGGCCGGGGCGTGCTCGAACGGATCGATCTGCGTCGCTTTTTCGCCCAGCTTAAGCATCTTCGCCCGAAACACGTCATCCTCGATACCGTAGTGACCTCGGGTCAGGGACCGCTGGTTCGTTTCGGCTTGCGAGGCGCGCCAGCTTCAGGCTCGGGCCAAATACCCGATCGCTCGAGCATTATTGCTTTGCCCAACCATGATCTGATTGCGCTGCTATGCGATAACTTTGGTTTCAAGTGGCGGCTTGCTGACGAGCCTAATGCCGCCGGCGGCGGAACGGCGAGAACTGGCCGTGCGAGTGTCAAAACATCGACCTATATTCTCGACCGGATTGTGTAATGACAAGAACTGAAGACCCGGGGGAACGGCGCTCTTACAACGCCGCGGCGGATTTCATCGACATCAACGTTTCGCGGGGACTTGGTTCGAAGAGCGCATTCATCGACCCATCTCGCGAGTTGAGCTATGGCGATTTGCAGACCGCTACTTACCGGTTCGCTCATGCGATGAGAGCGCTGGGTCTGCGTCAGGAGTGCCGCATCGTCCTTTTGTTGCTCGACACCGTTGAATTCCCGATCGCGTTTTGGGGAGCGATCCGCGCCGGAATCGTGCCCATTCCACTGAACAACCTCCTCGCCACCGCGCAATACGCTTACATCCTCAACGACTGCCGCGCCGAAGCGATTTTCATATCGGCTCCGCTGTTCGAGATCCTCGAACCTGCGCTCGCCGAGCTTGTTTGTTTAAAGCACATCATTGTCGTCGGCTCGGAAGGAAAAGACCTGCCCGTTTGTCGGTTCCCGGTGCACTCTCTCGATGCGCTTTTGGCGGCCGCCGGCTCCGAACCGATCAATGTTACGACCGTTTCCGACGAAGTTGCGTTTTGGCTTTATTCATCGGGTTCAACCGGCGACCCGAAGGGCGTGAAGCATGTGCAGACCTGCCTGATCGCCACCGGACGGCTGTTCGGCCAGGAGGTGCTCCGCATCGGAACCGACGACGTGGTGTTCTCGGCAGGGAAATTATTTTTCGCTTACGGACTAGCCAACTCCATGGCGTTTCCGATGTCGGTCGGCGCGACGACGATTTTGGTGCCCGAGCCTGCGACGCCGCAAAAGGTGATCGAGACAATGCGAAAATATCAGCCGACGGTATTTTTCGGCGGCCCGGCACTCTATGCCGCGCTGCTCGCCCATACCGAGATTGGCCCCGGCGCCGGTTCCGATCTTCTGGTTCGCTGCGTCTCCGGCGGCGACATTCTGCCGGCCAGTGTCAGCGAACGTTGGCGCGCCGCCGTTGGCGTCGATATCGTCGAGGGTGCGGGCGCGACCGAAATTCTCACGTTTTTGAGCAACCGCCCCGACGACCTGCGCTACGGCACGCCGGGCAAGCCGTTGCCCGGATACGAGGCCAAGTTGTTGGATTCGGACGGCAAAGAGGTCGGCGTCGGCACGGTCGGCGAACTTGTCGTGCGTGGGCCAACGAGCGCCGAGGGTTATTGGAACCAGCGGGCGAGAAGTCACCGCACCTTCGTCGGCGAATGGGTTCACATCGGCGACACGTATCTTCGCGACAACGATGGCTTTTACCACTTCTTCGGCCGCAACGACGACATGTTCAAAGTCGGCGGCGTCTGGGTGTCGCCGTTGATACTCGAGTCGGCGCTCGGCGCTCACGAGTCGGTGGCGGCGGTTGCGGTCATTGGCCGTAAGGACAATGACGAAATGCTCAAGCCGAAAGCATTTGTCGTTTTAAAGGAAGGATATAAGGAAAGCCCCGATCTGGTCGGCACGCTCCGAGCGCATGTGCGGAAACACCTGGTTACCCGTTACGCGCAGGTCTCTGCGCAGAGCTTCTACGCCTACTATCCACGCTGGATCGAATTTCGCGGCGCCTTGCCGATGACGGCGACCGGCAAGATTCAACGATACAAGCTGCGTGAAGAAGACGTGGCGCGGCAATGATCTATGCGTTTTGACGAGTACCGCAAACACGACGCCGTGGCGCTCGCGGCGCTCGTGGCGAAGGGCGATGTCACCGCCGGTGAGCTCCTTGAACTCGCCATCGCGCGCGCCGAGCAGGTCAATCCGGCAATCAACGCAATCGTGCGGACCCAGTACCCGCGCGCACGCGCTGCCATCGCGGCGGGGCTTCCGAATGGACCGCTACGCGGGGTTCCTTACCTGCTCAAGGACCTCTCAATCTTCGAGAAGGATGTCCCGGCGGGTCTAGGCAGCGCGCTGTACTCCAATTTCGTGCCGGATCACGACAGCGGCTACACCGTACGCTGCAAGCGCGCCGGGCTCGTCATCATGGGCCGCAGCGCGACGCCGGAGTTGGGACTTAGTCCGAGCACCGAACCGCTTCAGTATGGTCCCTGTCGCAATCCGTGGAATCTTTCCTATTCACCCGGCGGATCCTCAGGCGGCGCCGCGGCTGCGGTGAGCGCCGGCGTTCTCCCCATGGCACACGCCACCGACGGCGGGGGGTCGATTCGAACGCCCGCGGCGCATTGCGCGCTGTTCGGGCTCAAGCCATCGCGTGGCCGAGTCTCTTATGCACCCGACGCTGGCGAGGGTTGGGGCGGATTAGCCGTCACTCATGCGGTGAGCCGGTCGGTGCGGGATTCGGCGTTGCTGCTCGACCTGACCAGCGGAATAGAACCGGGCGACCCATACACCGCGCCCGCCCCGCCGCGCCCATTTATGGAAGAAATTGGCCGCGCTCCCGGCCGCCTGAAAATCGCGATGATGCGTCACGACCATCGCGGCGCGGCGTTGCACCCCGAGTGCGTCAAGGCGGTCGAAAACGCCGCGGCCTTGTGCGAAAGCCTGGGTCACGTGGTCGAAGAAGCGGGGCCCGATATCAACCTCGCCGACTTGCGCCCCAAGAATCAGATTCTGCTCTGCGCCAATGTCGCGCGCGCGCTGACGATCAGGTGGCGTGCACTCAAACGCGAGCCGAGCCCCAACGATGTCGAGGCTCTGACCTGGTCGGTTTTCAACCGCGGCCGCGCGGTTACCGGATTGCAATATGCCAATGCCGTCGCCGCGGTACACGCGGCTGGACGCAAGCTCGCCGATTTCCTTTCTTCCCACGACGTCATCCTAACGACGACCCTGCCGGCGCCGCCACCTCCTCTCGGCTATTTCGACATGAACGGTGACGTGGCGACCTTCTCGGCGCGGGCCGCCGAGTATCTTTCGATAACGCCGCTATATAATTCGACCGGGATACCGGCCATGACCGTACCGCTGCATTGGACCAGCGACGGCCTTCCGGTTGGCGTGCATTTTGGCGGCCGATACGGCGAGGAAGGAACATTGCTGCGGCTGGCCGCACAACTTGAGCAGGCGCAACCGTGGTTCGATCGCCACCCGCCGATTTGAAGAGCGCGTCTGCTCTGGCGATCAATCGTCATCGCAATTTCGAAAGATCATCCTCGATGGTCGCCATCCATTCTTCCTGAGCGGGCGACAGCAAGGCGGCAAGCTTGAGGTATTTGAGGATCTTCAGAGCCTCAGTCAGCCGCTCGCGCGAATCGTCGCCGACCGCCGCCAGCCGCCACAGCGCCAGCACGACATCGGTGCGAAATTGCTTGTTCCCGGGGTCTTTGTCAGCGAGCGCTCGTGCGATAGCAAGGCTTTCACGATCAGCGGCAATCGCATCGCGATTGTTGCCGGCGGCGCGCAGCGCCTCAGCGAGCTTCGGCAGGCTTAATCCGACGTTACTCTGCAAGTTATTATTTGCAGGGTCGGCGGCAGCCAACGCGCGGAAAATGTCCGTTCCTTTTCGCGCACTGTCGACGGCCTGTTTGCCGTTCCCCAACGCCAGATAAATCCCCGAAAACTGCACGTACATCGATGCCTGGCTGCGGCGCACATCGGGATCGGCATTGGTCTTGGTGGCGAATGTTGCTACGGCGACTTCCACCCTCCCGAGCATCGCCATTACTTCGTCGGGCTGAATACCAGTTCGCGATCCGAGGGTATCGGCCAGATCCGAAATAACGGCGTCGAGGGCGCCGTCACCGGCTTTGAAATTCTCCTCCGCCCGGCTCGCTTGGGCCCGCATCGCCGCGAGGCGGGGCAGCGTAATTTGCTGCTCACGCCACAGGTAGACGGCCGTGCCAACGCCGACAATCGCGACAATGGCGAACAAAACCGTCAGCAGCCGGCCCGAGCGCTGTGCAGGCGGCGGTGACGGCGGAACGCTTACACGGTCGCGGGGCGAATCGTCGTGCATGATACCGATCCGGTTTCCGCTCGCTCGCTCGATGAACTAATCGACAGCGGGCCGCTCTGGCAATCCGTGGCACGCAATGCGATGCTCGCCGGCCGCCGCGAGCGGCGTGTCCATGTGACAAAGCAAATCAAAAAATGGCCGCCAGGCAAGCCTCATTCGGAAGACGAACGCATTTGGCGCTTGCCGTACTCACATGGGGTCTTAGCACGGGTCTTTACGGTTGTTGGGATGCCGCCGTGGTAACTGCACAAGCCGAGCTGCAGCGGGCGGCCGCGGCGGATAGCGAGGTGGTGGCAACCATTCCGAGTGGCAGCACTGTCGAGGTGAGCAGTTGCACCAACGGCTGGTGCTCAGCGTCCTGGAATGGCCACGAAGGCTATATTCTAGCCAAGCATGTGCGGGTGGGCAGTGCGCGGTCCCGCACCGCAAACCCATCCGCGGTCGGCGGCACAGAAGATATTCCACCCGATGGCGAATCTTCCGAAGGATTTAGCCCCAGCGATTAGCCGCCCGCAATAAGCGACGCGAACAAGGTGCCGCTGCGGCCAGAGTTATCGCGGTGCGCGCGCGGCCGGCGGCTTTCCCGCCGCCGCAGCTGGAGGATTCGCAGGAGCGGCTGCCGCCGCGGGTGTCGACGCAGGCGCCGCCGCTGCCGAATCGGGCGTCGTCAAAATTTTCACCTGGCCCGCCAACCCGGCCAGTACCGGCTCCTCGGTCTTGAATACCGAAGCGTTCGCCATCGTCACAACGTCAACGTAATTCGCGTCGGCTTCAAAAAAAGTAAGTAGAATCCCGCGACGCTGGCCGTTCGCTTGCGTGCCTTCCAGCGTAATGCGAATGGCCGGCTTGTTGTTGATCTGAATATCTTCGACCTTGGGCTCGGCATCGGGCATGTTCTTCTTAAAGCGTTCCAATCCGATATTGGCGAGCGATTTGAGATCCTTGAAGTCTTCCTTGGCAACCACCCGAACCAGCACCAAGGCGCCTCGCGCGCTGTGGGCCTGTATCTTGATGCTCGGTGCGACAGGTTTGCCTTCGCGCCAACCATTTGGAACGGTAATTTGGACGCTGCCGTCTTCGCTTTTGATCGTTGTATCGGCGAATGCGGGTTGCGTGACGCCGGTGACTGCGGCGACGAGTGCTACCAGAAATATTCTATCGATCATGCCGGCCCTCATTGGTTTTTAGCCGCCGAACATTGAGACGCCGGCGGTCAGCCGCCTCCGCGAGCTGAAGATTCGCAATTCGTGATAATTATATCGGCCGAGTGTGGCGAACACCAGACAGCTGTCAGGGGCGCCGTCAAGCCCGCGACCTGCCGCAACGGCTGCCCGCCCTTCAGATTGTAAGCGTTGATGTGATCTCTACTCTACCGCTTCGATTTTACGTTTTGTTTCGCGTTAACATCTGCCGACGGCCGATCCACGATGAACAAATCATCGGGATGTTCCAGTATCCTGATCTGATGCTCGGGACCGCCGGGCAACGCGACCACCGTGAACGCTTCAGCATCGTTCCATCGAAGGGTCACCGCCGTATCCAGATTCAGGTAGATTGGCGCGCTATCGGCTTTGCGCGTGCATTTAACCCAGTTTGCCATTTACATTCGCCCCCTAACAACCATCGCGCCAGCACTCTAGCCAGCACAAAAGCATCGCGCCACCTTTATTGCTCCCGCTCCTCGGTTGTGGGGCAATGCGCCTCATGCAGACAAGGTTGTGGAGAAAAAGCCACGACCAACAATCTTGCTCGTCGCATTCACCTCGCCTGCATCGCTTTATCGGCAACGCTGGCATAGAATGCGGTTCCATTAGAAAATGTGGAAAGATTCGTCGGATCCGATGCGGCTCGTATTTCTTCTCCTGGATGTCCCGAAAATTCGGCTGGCGTCAGCCATTTTTGCGAACATCATAAGCGGTGCTTCTACGGTTGCGGCACTGATTTGCGTTCTCCACTCGCTGCGTGGCGGGACCTTGCTGTGGTGGCAGTTCGCTTGTTTTGCGGCGCTGGCGGTCCTGAGCCGGACTTTCGCCCGGCTTACTCTCAAACGTCTGACGGCGGCATCCCTTCTGCGCCTGCGCCGCCGGATGCTCCGGGCGGTTCTCAAAATTCCGCTGGAACAATTCGAGCGCATCGACGCAGCAAGGCTGTTGGTGGCCTTCACGTCTGATCTGGCGAACCTCGGCGCCGCACTGCGCAATTTTGTTCATTTGTTCTCGGGCGCCGCCTTTCTGGCGGCATGTCTCGCCTATCTCAGCTGGGTATCGCCGCAGCGAGGCGCCGCTACGGCTTTCCTCCTGCTTCTCGCGATCGCGGTGGCCGTGCTCCTTCGCACGCTTGAAAAAACCCATGGCCACGCCACGCGAATGTCGTGGGACCGCGTCCTCCAAGTGTTTAAGACGGTGCTCGAGGGCATCAAGCAGATGCGTCTCAACCGCACCTTGGCTCGTCAAGTATTGCGCACGTTCGAGGACCGAGCGCGCGACATGCAGCGGACTGCCAGTCAACGCGGGTGGTATTCCGAAGCTGTCGCTATCTGGATTCAGTCAATCTCGTTCGTGATTCTCGGCTTCGCCGTATTCGGACCTTTCGACGACACCGCAAAACTGGTCGCTGGCGGATACGGCATACTGGCCCTGATTTACATGCGCTGGCCGCTACAATCGCTTATCGCCGACAGCAGTGGCTTCGCTGATGCCTCGGTCGCGCTGCAACGGCTAAACGATCTTGGGCTCGATTTGGGCGGGGATATCAGGCCGGCTGATCGGCCGCCGCAACCGCGTACGGCGGCTCGAAAACTGCTGGCCTCGCCGAAATGGAACGCTTTGACGCTCCACGACGTCGAATTCCGCTACGACGCCGGCCATCCGGATGATGATTTCGCGCTCGGCCCTATCAATATCGTGCTGCACCCGGAGCAAATCGTCTTCATCTCCGGCGGCAACGGCAGCGGCAAGACCACGCTGCTGAAGGTGCTGGCCGGCTTGTACATGCCGACGAAAGGCACCATTCATTTCGACGATATGCTTGTCGATGACGCAAACGCGCGTCTCTATAGAAGCAAGTTCGCAGTCGTGTTCTCGGACTTTTGTCTGTTCGAGCAAGTCGCCGACTTGAACTACCACGCGCTCGGTGCGGAAGCGGAGCGGCTTGCCGCCCGCTTCAAATTCAAGCCGTGGATGCTGGCGCCGCCGACTAAATCGGATCGGGTGACGAGGCTTTCGTCGGGCGAACGCCGGCGTGCCGCGTTATTGATGGCAATGCTGGAGGATCGGCCCATCGTGGTCTTCGACGAATGGGCCGCCGATCAGGACCCGGCATACAAAGACATGTTCTACAGGGAAATTCTTCCGTCGATGCGCGGCAAGGGCAAGCTGGTCATCGTACTCTCTCACGATGAGCGGTATTTTCACCTCGGCGATCGCGTGCTGTGGCTCGAGCGCGGCGAACCGCCGGTGTGGAGAAGTCCGCAATCGTTTGTCGAGGCGCCGGCGACCCCACCCGGCGATCCGGATGAGCAAACAACAATCGTGGAACCGGTCAAATAAGGTTAGTAAGCTTCAGGCGGAGGCCGCCGGGCGACATTGACACTGTTCCGCCTGGTGACTAATTCCCGAATTCCGCACGACCACAATTTTTGGGAGCAGGCGTGGCTGTCAGCGACGAGGAAGATGATGCCATTGTCTATTCAGTGGTCATTAATCACGAAGAGCAGTACTCGCTGTGGCCAAGCCACAAGACGCTTCCTTCCGGATGGCGCGCCGTCGGCAAGGAAGGCACAAAGTCCGTTTGTCTCAAGTACATTGACGAAGTTTGGACCGATATGAGACCCGCCAGTCTGCGCCGATTGGCGGAGAAGCCATCGTCAAAGAAATGAACCGTGGCGTTCGTCGCTGTGCGAGACATAGCGGCGATTTTTGGCGCCAAGCGTTTGCCGGTTGATGCCGTATCATGTGGGTCAGATCCATTGCCGTTGGCGAAAAACGCGACCTGTCTCTCCAAGTGACGGAATGGAGCCGCCGCGGGCCCGCCTGCGTGCTGCTACACGGCTTCGGCGACAATTCCTCTGTGTGGAGCCATTTGACGCCACAAATTATGTCGCGGTTTCGCGTTGTCGCCATCGACCTGCGCGGGCATGGCAACTCCGATTGGGATCCGCAGACGCGCTACAACACCGAGACGCTGACGGCGGACCTCGCTGAGGTGATCAATTCTTTTGATTTCGCACGCACGATTTTGATCGGCCACTCTTGGGGCGCCGCCATAGCGACCCGCTTCGCCGCTGCGCAGCCGGCGACGGTCAGCGGGCTTGTGATCGTCGATTTCGGCCCCGAATTGGCCGAGGCAGGTGTCCAAGAGATTTTGAAGGGCTTCACCGAAACTCCCAGGAGCTTTGCATCGCCGGATGAATACGCGCAGTGGCTTGCTGCCCGCCGCCCTTTCGCCAACCCGAGAGCGCTCGACCGATACGCACGGTATGGCTTGCGGCAATCCGCGGAGGGCCGGTACGAAATAAAGAACGATGCCGCTTTGGGCACGGAGGCGGAGATCGCGAAACTGGCGCCGGAAAATGGCCGTTACCACATCACCAGCCTGTGGGACGCACTTGAGGGCATCAAATGCCGGACTCTTATCCTCCGCGGCGGCGCGTCCGGCGTTTTTCCCCGGGACGTGGCTGCGCGCATGGTTGAGCGCATGCCGGTTGCCAAATTGCAGAGCGTCGGCGCGGCCGGTCACGCCGTCATGATGGACAACCCTTCGGAATTCAGCGCCCGGGTAGCTGAGTTTCTTGGCTGATTATCGGTGATCAAGCCGTCCAGCGGCAGCCGCTGCTAAACGGTGCGCTTCAATGCGGAGTGTGAGTGACGACTACGTAGACGCCATAAACCACGCCAACGACGGTAACGACCGCCGACACCGTGCTGGCAACCGCTGCTAACAGCATGTAACGCGCATTCTTTGCGGTAGCCCGCGCCAAATTTTTTTGCGCGTCCGCGGACTGAATTTGAGCTTCAACGCGCAGCTGACGCAATCTGAGCGGCGCCCCACGTCCACGCCCGCCGACCTCGCGGTCGTTATCCTCGAGATCATCGTCTTCGGGGTCGTTCCACTGTTGGCTCATCGACACGCGATCCTGCAAATTTTGCGTCTCTATACTCGATCGGTTCGATCCCGTCGACCGCTATCGGAGGATTAAGCCTCGCGGCATTTGGGCCGCCGAAGCGAACGCGCTTCAATTGGCCTTCGCGTGCCGGCATCTGAGGACGCACCGATCGGACTGCCGCTGGCATTCGGGATTGTTCGGAAAATAACTGCAAATCATCCCGCAACGGTTGACGCAGTCGGTCGTGCTTTCAGCCATGGCATGCGACGAGAAGTACAATACCGAAACGAAAACCCAGCTGCCGAGACATAACCAACGAGCCAAGAAGCGCCGGCCGGTTATCCGACGGCGGAGCCCATGACCGGAGCAAGCCAGTATCTGCCAATCATTCATTGGCGGGAGTTGCGGCCGGAGGCGCCGGTGGCGGCGGTGACGGCTCAGCAGCTCCGGACTGCGGCGCATTAGAGTTGGTAGGCGTCTTTTGGGTAGAATGTATTTGCAAGCCCGGCCGCACCAGAGGCGGCGGCGTCGAACTTGGCGGTGATGCCGAGTTAGGCTGCTGCGCGGAGTTAGGCGACCCCGATGGCGGCATCGTTCCATAGGGCGGAGGGTATCCCCCGCCCTGACCGCGGCCGGGACTGGGGCCATAACCAGCGCCTGGGCCGGGCCCATAACCACCACGAGGACCGGGGCCATAACCGGCCCCCGGACCAGGTCCATAACCCGCACCGGGACCGGGGCCGTATCCGCCGCCGGGTCCGGGACCGTAACCACCGCGGGGACCGTACCCAGGCCCCCCGCCACGGGACGCCAGGAAGGAACGACAAGGTGGGGAAAGCGCGCGAGGACGATAGGACATTAGACACTCGATGATGCGCCCCCCGCCGGGGGGCACCCCCCCGCAAAGCCGCTCCGCATCAAAGCCGCATACCGCCCGGAAACCACCTCCGCCGCGAGGCATGCCATAAGGTTGCGGCGCCATCGGTCGCCGCATCGGCGGCTGTGCGGACGGTTCGCCGGGAGGCGGCCCCTGGGTCGGAGCGTCTTGGGGTGGCGATTCATCCGGTGGGCCGCCCGGCGCGGAATCGGAAGTCTGGGCCGCAGCGGCTGAAGCGCCGAGAAGCGCAACGACAATTATGCACCAGCGGACCAAGTAGGCCATGCGAAGGTCTCCAACGCCCCACCAATACTATGCCTGCCGGCGGCTGATGGTAAGTGTGCAACTTGGGCGACCAAATATTGCGCCGCCAATTTTCGATGCGAAACCGGTCCGTCGCAGAATCGCGCGTTATTGTGATCCGCGACACACCTTCGGTTCGTATCGCGATGGCATACTGACGCCCATGATCGTTATCGAATTTCAACCATTATTAAGTTCGTTTTTAGCCGCAAATTCATTTTCCGGCTACATTGTTTTCTTGCCCCGACCGCCCTGTCCACACGCCGCGCGCGACCGCGCGTTTGCATCGAGAGAAGGTTCTTGGCCGTTGAAAAATTTGATGTTATGCAAATTTTTCTCATCCGAGAGGCCGAAATGAGCCAGGCTATTGGGCCGAGCCGACGTGCAAAACTGACGCCGGACCAACAAGCGCTCCTGGAGAAGAGAATCCGGGGCGAGATCCCAAGTAAAAGTTCCACCGCAAAAATCCCGCGGCGCAGCGACCAAGGCGTCGCCCCGCTCTCGCTTGCGCAAGAGGGACAGTGGCTGCTGCAGCATTTGCAGCCGGAGAATACCGTTCTCAATACTTTCCGGGCTCTTCGCATCGGCCGTCCGATCGATCTCGCCATTCTGGAGACCGCATTGAGTGAAGTCGTGCGGCGGCACGATGTGCTGCGGGCGAATTTCCGCGCGATAGACGGCGTGCCAACACAGGTGTTCCGTCTCCCGGAGCCCGTCGCTGTCGGACTTGTCGATTTGAGCGAGCTACCGGTCGCGGAACGTGAAGCAGCGTTCGTTCGCTGGTCGCGCAAACGCACCGTCGAGCCATTTGATCTCGCTCGGGGCGAATTGTTCCGCGCCGATCTCGTGCGCATGGCTGCCGACGATCACATCATTCTTTTCAATTTGCATCACATCATTTGTGACGGCTGGTCGCTTGGCGTGCTGGTGCGAGAGACCATGACGCTCTACGGCGCCTTTGCCAAAGGCAAGCCTTCGCCGCTCCCGACTCTCGCCGTCCAATACGGTGACTACGCGGCGTGGCAACGCAGTAAGCTGCAAGTCGATGCGGTCGAGAAGCAGATGGCGTTCTGGCGCAAGCGTCTCGCCGGCGCGCCAACTTCAACCGATTTGCCTTTCGATCATGCGCGGCCGCCCGACCGGACTTTTCGCGGCAAGCGCCGCGGCGTGACGCTTGATCGGCCGCTGGTGATGCGGCTGCGGCTGCTTTGCCAGCGGGAACAAACCACGCTGTTCATTGTGATGATGTCGGCGCTGGCGACTTTGATCCATCGGTACTCCGGCGCGACCGACATTGTCATCGGTACCCCCGTCGCCAACCGGGGTTTCCGCGAAATTGAACCGCTGGTCGGGCTCTTTATCAATACGGTGGCGTTTCGCTTCGACTTGTCGGGCGACCCGACGTTCAAGGATCTGCTCGCGCGCGTGCGCACGGATGCGATCGAAGTCTTCAGCAACCAGGATGTGCCATTCGAGAGCGTTCTCAACGAGCTCGCCATCCGCCGCGAAAAGGACCGTTCGCCGCTGTTTCAGGTCATGGTGGCGATGCAGCCGCCGCGGGCGGCATCAGTATCGTCGGAAATCGGCATGGACCCCGCCGTCCTTACCCCGCGTGGCTCGAAGTTCGATATGACGCTGGTGCTGTGGGAAGGCGAAGACGGCGACGTCGGCGGGATCATTGAATACGCCACCGACTTGTTCGAGCCGGAAACCATAGAGCGTCTGTTCAAACACTTCGTGACGCTGCTCGAGGGTATCACCGCCGACCCGAACAAGCGCGTCTCCGGCCTGCCGATGTTGAGCGGCGAGGAATTACAACAGGCCGTTAGCGGGTGGAACGCAACAACGGCAGACTATCCGCAACGCTGTCTGCACGAGTTGTTTGCCGAGCAAGCCAAGCGCACGCCGGACGCCGTGGCCGTAATCTTCGGCGATGAGAAGATGACGTACCGCGAGCTTGACGAGCGCGCCAATAGGTTGGCCTGGCACCTTCGCGATCTTGGCGTCGGCCCCGATACGATCGTTGGCATTTGTCTACAACGTTCGCCGGCGCTGGTGGTCGGACTTCTCGGCATTCTCAAGGCCGGCGGCGCCTATCTGCCGCTCGATCCAAATTATCCCGCCGAGCGGCTCTCCTACATCACTGCCGATGCCAAACCGCGAGTCATCGTGACCGAGAGAGCATCGGCGGCCAATTTGGCGAGGCAACAGGCGCCAATCGTTCAGCTCGATACCGATTGGCCGAAAATTGCCGCCAAAAAGGCGGCCGCGCCGCCTAATACGACCACACCCGATCATCTGATCTACGTACTCTACACTTCCGGCTCCACTGGCCAGCCGAAAGGCGCAATGGGAACGCATCGCGCGGTAGTCAATCGGTTGAGCTGGGATGTCACCGGCGAACCGCGCGACGAGATCTACGCGCAGAAAACCACGCCGAATTTCATCGATGCGCTGTGGGACATCTTCATGCCTTTGCTGCGTGGGCAGAAGACGGTCATCGTTCCGGAAGATATCGCCCGCGATCCGGAACGGCTCATCGATCTACTGGCGAAGGAAGCTACGACGCGAATCGTGCTGGTCCCCTCGTTGCTGCGCACCATCCTCGACAGCTCGCAAAATCTCGCAGAGCGGCTGCCGAAATTGCGTCACTGGGCGTGCAGTGGTGAAGCACTAACCAGTGGGCTCGGCGCCGCGTTTCAGGCGCGGCTGCCGCATGCCGAGCTTTTCAATATCTACGGCACGTCGGAATTCTGGGATGCGACATGGTGTGCGGCAAAGAGCCAGGCCAACGGCTCGGGAATTCCGGTCGGATTGCCGATCACCAACATGCGCGCGCTCATCCTCGATGCCAATCTGGAGCCGGTGGCGGCGAACGTGACCGGGGAACTGTTCATTGGTGGGGCAGGACTTGGCCGCGGCTACCTCGGCCGGCCGGGGCTTACCGCCGACCGTTATTTGCCGGACCCGTTCGGTAACGGCGAAC
>DASXDP010000191.1:0-17999 GCA_036490575.1 Xanthobacteraceae bacterium | reverse complement strand
CGATGCCGACGCGCGGCGTTTTTGCCGTCGGTTTGCGGAAGAGAGTCACGGTCCAGAGCGCAAGATTGGATGCCATGCGCGTCAAGATGAACGGCGCGTCGCTCAAGGACGACGTGCGCCCTACCGCATTGTTGTTCGCGCTCATAATTTTTCCACGCGCATTCGCCGAAAGCCTTCAGCTCGCGCCCGCAGCTTTGGCGTAACTATCGCGCAAGCCCACGGTGCGATTGAACACCGGCCGCGCGGGGGTCGAATCCGGGTCGTGACAGAAATAGCCCTGGCGTTCGAACTGCACGGGCTCGCCGGAATTTTTGACCAATGCCGGTTCGATGCGGGCGTCATCGAGCATTTCGACGGATTGCGGGTTGAGCTCCGAGCGCAAATCCTTCGCCGGCGGATCGGGCTGCAAGAATAGCGGATTGTACAGGCGCACCGTCGCCGGAACCGCCGCCAACGCCGATACCCAATGCAGCGTCGCCTTCACCTTGCGGTCGTCCGGAGCGTTGCCGCCGCGAGTTTCCGGATCGTAGGTGCAACGCAGCTCGACGATCTCGCCGGCTGAGTTTTTTACAATTTCGCGGCACGTGATGAAGTAGGCATAGCGTAGCCGCACTTCCCGGCCCGGGGCCAGTCGGAAAAATTTCTTCGGCGGGCTTTCCATAAAGTCGTCGCGCTCGATGAAGATTTCACGCCCGAAGGGAATTTGCCGGATTCCCGCCGTCGGATCCTCTGGGTGATTGAGCGCCTCAACCTGCTCGTCCGCCTGATCGGGATAGTTTTCGATCACGACTTTAAGCGGCCGCAGCACTGCCATTCGCCGTTGCGTCGTCTTGTTGAGCTGCTCGCGGATGGCAAATTCCAGCATTGCGGCATCGACGGCGCTGTTGGCTTTGGCGACCCCGATGCGTTTGATGAAATCACGGATCGCGGCTGGCGGCACGCCACGCCGGCGCAGGCCGGCAAGCGTGGGCATCCGGGGATCGTCCCAGCCGGCGACGTAGCCGCCACGCACCAGGTCGGTGAGCACCCGTTTCGACAGCACCGTATAGGTGAGATTGAGCCGCGCGAACTCGTATTGATGCGGCCGCGACGGAACCGGCAAGTTGTCGATCAGCCAGTCGTACAGCGGACGATGATCCTCGAACTCCAGCGTGCAGATCGAGTGAGTGACGCCTTCGATGGCGTCGGACTGCCCGTGCGCGAAGTCATAGCTCGGATAGATGCACCACTGCGCGCCGGTGCGCGGATGCTCGGCGTGCAGAATGCGATAAAGCACCGGATCGCGAAGATTGATATTGCTCGACCCCATGTCGATCTTCGCCCGCAATACCCGCGCGCCGTTCGGAAACTCGCCGGCGCGCATGCGGCGGAAAAGGTCGAGATTCTCCTCGACGCCACGCTGACGGTAGGGACTCTCGGTGCCGGCCTCGGTCAACGTGCCGCGCGTCAGCCGCAACTCCTCCTGGGTCTGGTCGTCGACGTAGGCCTTGCCGGCGCCGATCAAATGTTCCGCCCATGCGTAAAGCTGTTCGAAATAGTCGGAAGCGTGATGAAGGTGTTTGCCCCAGTCGAACCCGAGCCAGCGCACGTCGCGCTCGATGGCGTCGATGTACTCCTGTGCTTCCTTGGTCGGGTTGGTGTCGTCGAAGCGCAGGCTGCAATGGCCGCCGAATTCTTGCGCCACCCCGAAATTCAGGCAAATGGATTTGGCGTGCCCGATATGCAGGTAGCCGTTCGGTTCCGGCGGAAAACGAGTGACGATCGACTTCGCCCGCCCCGCCGCCAGGTCGGCGCTGATGATATCGCGGATGAAATCCTGACCCGCCGTTCTCGCCGGCGTCTCCGCAACCGTCATGACTGCTCGCTTCCTTCACGGACCGCGCGGCCCGTCGCGCCCGCATTGAACAAATTGCCGCGCTTGGTCAAGTCCGCAAGGAAAGCCGGGATTTTGCGTTAACTCGCTTTGCTTCACGATTGTGCTAGACAGCGCGCGTTCGCGCGGACCGCAAAAGCATGAGCATCGTCGCCCGTTTCGCCCCCTCGCCGACCGGATTCCTCCATATCGGCGGCGCGCGCACGGCGCTCTTCAACTGGCTTTACGCGCGCGGGCGGGGCGGCAAGATGCTGCTGCGCATCGAAGACACCGATCGCGAGCGCTCGACGCAGGCCGCCATCGACGCGATTCTGGACGGACTCTCCTGGCTTGGCATCGATTGGGACGGTGAGCCGGTTTATCAGTTTGCCCGCGCCGCACGGCACCGGGAAGTCGCCGAGCAGCTCGTGGCCTCGGGGCACGCCTACCGTTGCTACGCCAGCGCCGAGGAACTCGCGCAAATGCGCGAGGCGGCGCGGCGCGAGGGCCGCTCCCGGCTTTATGACGGCCGCTGGCGCGATCGCGACCCGGTGGAGGCTCCGCCCGGAGTGAAGCCTGCGATCAGGCTGAAGGCGCCTTTGACCGGCGAGACCGTGATTGAGGATCAGGTTCAGGGCCGTGTCGTCTGGCAGAACGAGAATCTCGACGACCTGGTGCTGCTGCGATCCGACGGCACCCCGACCTACATGCTCGCCGTCGTGGTCGACGACCACGACATGGAAGTAACCCACGTCATTCGCGGCGACGACCATCTGACCAACGCGGCACGGCAGAAGCAGATTTACGACGCGCTGAGCTGGACAGTACCGGTGATGGCGCACATCCCGCTGATTCATGGGCCTGACGGCTCGAAGCTTTCGAAGCGGCATGGCGCACTCGGTGTCGATGCTTACCGCGCCATGGGGTACCTGCCGGCGGCGCTGCGGAATTACCTGGTGCGGCTTGGCTGGAGTCACGGCGACCAGGAAATATTTTCGACCGAGGAAATGATCGCTGCGTTCGATCTGCCGCAAATCGGCCGCGCGCCCGCGCGTTTTGATTTCGCCAAGCTCGAAAATCTCAACGGGCATTACATTCGAAACACTGCCGACGACGCGCTGCTCGATGCCGTCGAACGGCTTTTGCCGCACCTCGCGGGAGGCGCCGCCGTTGCCGCGAAGCTGACGCCGGAACTTCGTCGCCAATGGCTTCAGGCCATGCCCAGTCTGAAGGAACGCGCCAAAACGCTGGTCGATCTCATTGACGGCGCGTATTTTTTGCTTGCCGACCGGCCGCTTCATCTCGACGACAAAGCCGCGGCGCTGCTTACGCCGGAAAGCAAAGCGATACTGCGCGAAGTCGTCAGCACCCTGGATAGCGTAGAGCCTTGGACCGTCGAGGCCACTGAACAAGCAGTGCGAATGCTCGCCGAACAGCGCGGCATCAAACTCGGCGCCGTGGCGCAGCCGATGCGGGGCGCGTTAACCGGCCGGACTACATCACCCGGCATCTTTGAAGTACTGACGGTTCTCGGCAAGGCGGAAAGCCTGGCGCGTCTGGACGATCAGAACGGCGCGGAACAGCATTAGTCACACGCGGACGAGAGTTGCTTAGCCCCGGCTGGCGGAGGCCACGATTCGAGCCTATTTTCTTGCAGTGCACACTCCCCTGCGCTACGGCGATGGAGCCGGATCGGCGGTACTGCGCCTGGGTTCGAGCCTGAGGCCGCGTGCACTGCAACGTTGAAGCCGCGAGATAGCAAGGATTCCATCATGGATGCGAAAACCGGCGCCAAGGTCAAAACCGCGAAGCTGACGCTTGGCGACAAGGACTGGTCGTTTCCCGTGCAGGCTGGAACGATCGGCCCCGAAGTGGTGGATGTCAGCAAGCTCTACAGCGAGGCCGGCGTCTTCACCTACGATCCCGGCTTCACGTCGACCGCGGCCTGCGAATCCAAGATCACCTACATCGACGGCGATGAGGGCGTTCTGCTCTATCGCGGTTATCCGATAGAAGACCTCGCCGAGCACGGCGATTTTCTCGAGACCTGCTACCTGCTCCTTTACGGCGAGCTACCGACGGCGGCCCAGAAGGAAAATTTCGACGACCGCGTGGTCCATCACACCATGGTCCACGAGCAGATGACCCGATTTTTTCAAGGCTTTCGCCGCGACGCCCATCCGATGGCCGTCATGGTCGGCTGCGTCGGCGCGCTTTCCGCGTTCTATCACGACTCAACCGACATCACCGATCCGACCCAGCGCATGATCGCCTCGATCCGCATGATCGCGAAAATGCCGACGCTGGCGGCCATGGCCTACAAATATTCCGTCGGCCAGCCGTTCATGTATCCGAAGAACGACCTGGATTACGCGTCGAATTTTTTGCGGATGTGCTTTGCGGTGCCGTGCGAGGAATACAAGGCCAATCCGGTGGTGGCGCGGGCCATGGACCGGATTTTTACGCTGCACGCCGACCACGAGCAGAATGCTTCGACCTCGACGGTTCGGCTCGCCGGGTCGACCGGCGCGAATCCGTTCGCCTGCATTGCAGCCGGCATCGCCTGTTTGTGGGGCCCCGCACACGGCGGCGCCAACGAAGCCGCGTTGAAGATGCTTGGCGAGATCGGGAGCGTCGATCGCATTCCCGAATTCGTCAAGCGGTCGAAAGATCCCAATGACTCGTTCCGGCTGATGGGCTTTGGTCACCGGGTCTACAAGCACTACGACCCGCGCGCCAAAATCATGCAGAAGACCTGCCATGAAGTCTTGCACGAACTCGGCATCAACGATCCGCTCCTTGACGTCGCTCTTGAGCTCGAACGCATCGCTTTGAGCGATGAGTATTTCATCCAGAAGCGGCTCTATCCCAATGTGGATTTCTATTCGGGCATCACGTTGCGGGCCATGGGTTTCCCGACCTCGATGTTCACGGTGCTGTTCGCGTTGGCGCGTACCGTGGGCTGGATCGCCCAGTGGAAGGAAATGATCGAAGACCCGCACCAGAAGCTCGGCCGCCCCCGACAGCTCTACACCGGCTCGCCGCGGCGCGAATACCAGCCGATTTCGCGGAGGAAGTGACCGTCATTGCGAGGAGCGAAGCGACGAAGCAATCCAATCGCAATTTGGATCGCTTCGCTTCGCTCGCAATGACGACCCTCTCTAAAAATGACTGTAGCCCGCTCGCGCAAACGACAGCACTTTGCCGTTTTGCATGAAGCGCGCGCCCTCACCTTTCCGCAGGCGTCCGATCTCGGTGACCGGCACGCCGGCCGCCGCGGCCGCACGGCGGAATGCCGCCACCTTTTTCGGCGCGATCGTCAATGCGATTTCATAGTCGTCGCCGCCGCTCAGCACCGTGTCCATGAGCTCTGGCGCGGCAGCGAGTGCCACCCGCGCTGCCGGGGAGAGCGGAACTTGGCCCACGTCGACGTCGGCCGCCAGCTTCGAAGCGCGGTATAATTTGCCCAGATCGCCCGCAAGTCCGTCGGAAATATCCATTGCCGAAGAAGCGTAGCGCAAGAGCGCACGCGCGAGCGCATTGCGCGGTTGCGGCAGCCGGTAACGCCCGACAAGTCGCGCTATGCCAGCTTTGCCAAGACGCCATGGCCCGGCGAGACCCGGATCCCGCCGCAGCATAAGGCCAAGCGCGGCGTCGCCGATGGTGCCGGTGACCATCACAGCATCGCCCACCTTGGCGCCTGCACGCCGCACCATCTTGCCGCGCGGCACTGCACCGAACGCCGCGATCGAAACCGCAGCCGGTCCGGGCGTGTGGTCCGTGTCGCCGCCGAGCAGCGGGCAGCCGTAAAACTTTGCGTCTTTGCCCAAGCCGCGGGCAAAGGCGGCGATCCACGAGCTTTCTATGTTGGCGGGTAACGAAAGCGCCAGCAGAAACCCCAACGGCGCCGCGCCCTTCGCGGCGAGATCGGAGAGGTTCATACGCAGCGCCTTGCGCGCGATCAGGTCCGGCGGGTCGTCGGCGAACACGTGCACGCCGGAAATCACGCCATCGGTGGTCAGCACAAGGTCGCACCCCGGCGGCGGCGCAATCGCCGCCGCATCGTCGGCAAGGCCGAACGCGCCGGGATGGGTCGCGAGCGGCCGGAAATGCCGCGCTATCAAACGTTCCTCGGTAGAAGTTTTGGCTTTTCCTGGCATCGCGCTGCGCACCGGTCGAGTGTGTTAAGGGTTTATCAGCGCCCCGACCGCGAGGAAATGCCGTGGAAGCCTTCGACCTTTACTCGCCCGCGATCGATGCCGATCCTTTTCCGTACTATGCGGAACTGCGGGCCAAGCACCCCTGCTACTGGAGCGACAACGCGCAGCTCTGGATATTGTCGCGCTACGACGATGTCGTTGAAGCATCGCGTGATTGGGAAGGGTTTTCCTCGTCGCAGGGCAACTTGATCGACGAGCTTCCGGGCCGATCGGGCGCCACGCTTGGAACCACCGATCCGCCCCGTCATGATCGCTTGCGCGCACTGAGCCAGGCCGCGTTTCTCAAGCGCAATCTCGACCGGCTGATCGGGCCAATTCTCGAAATCGCCGACCGGGCGATCGATCGCATCGCCGAGCAGAAGACGTTCGAGTTCGTCAACGACTTTTCCAGCCAGATCACCGTCGGCCTCCTGTTTCGCACCATGGGCCTGCCCGATCGCGATCACGTCGACATCCGCCGGAAGGTCATCCTCGCCGTTTCGACCGACAAGAGCGTGAAGGGACGCACGCCTGAGCACATCGCCGCGTTCAAGGACATGACCGACTTCCTCACCGCCGAAGTTGCCGCGCGCCGGGCCAATCCGACCGATGACCTGATCACCCATCTGGCCGAGGCTGAAATCGATGGCGACCGCCTGTCCGACCGCGAAGTCGTTTTGACCACCGCGACTTTCGTCATGGCGGGCGTCGAATCGCTGTCGAGTTTTATGAGCGTGTTCGCGCTCAATCTCTGCAACTATCCGGACGCGAGACGGCGCGTGACCGCCGACCCGGCGCTCATCGCGCCGGCAATTGAGGAATCGCTGCGCTTCAATACGTCGGCGCAGCACTTCAAGCGCACGGCGACGCGCGACGTGTGCTTGCACGATGAGACAATTCGCGCCGGCGACAAGGTCGTGCTGGCGTTCGGCTCTGCCAATCGCGACGAACGCAAGTTTCCGAACCCCGATGCGTTCGACATCGATCGCCGCCCGCTTGGGCATCTCGGTTTCGGTTCAGGCAAGCATTTTTGTCTCGGCGCGCAAATGGCGAGATTGGTCACGGAAACGGCCATGCGGAGTTTTCTCGAGCGCGTGCCGGACTATCACCTCACAGCCGACAACGTGGCCTGGAATTCGTCGTCGAATTTCCGCAGCCCCACGGCGCTGCCGTTCGCGGCGAATTAAGTGCGGATCAAGTAAACTCCTCACCTCGCACCTGCCGCGCCAGCTGGTCGAGTACGGCGTTGACCATTCCTGTCTCATCCTCCGCGACGAAAGCCGAAGCGACGTCGACATATTCGGAGGTGACGACGCGCGCGGGGATATCGCGCCGGCAGGCAAGCTCGTAAGCGCCGGCGCGAAGAACGGCGCGCAGCACGGCCTCGATGCGTTTGAGCGGCCACCCCCGGCTCAAGGCGGCATCGATCTGCGGGTCGAGCTTGGTCTGCTCGCGCACGACGCCACCGACGATGTCGCGAAAGAATGCCGCTTCGGCCGGCAGATAGTGCGCGCCTTCCACCTCGCCGCCAAGCCAATGGCTTTCAAACTCGGCCAAAATTTCGTTCAGGC
Source organism: Xanthobacteraceae bacterium (assembly GCA_036490575.1). Classification (GTDB taxonomy): domain Bacteria; phylum Pseudomonadota; class Alphaproteobacteria; order Rhizobiales; family Xanthobacteraceae; genus BOG-931. The sequence continues at coordinate 10,377 of DASXDP010000191.1, read as the reverse complement.
CGGTACCGGCGAGGTCCATCTGATAAAGCGCTTGCACGGCCGCGAGCCGCGCCGCGCCGCGCTTGTTGGCTTTGCGCTTGTCCTTGGCACCCCCCTTGGTTCCGGTGGCCACGCGCTTACCGCTTCCGCAATTGCCGCTTGAGGCGGACCAGCGCCAGCGCCGCGCGGGCGGCGTCGCCGCCCTTGTCTTGCTCTCCAATGCGGGCGCGGGCCAAAGCCTGAGCCTCGGTGTTGACCGTGAGGATGCCGTTGCCGATCGGCACGTTGCGGGTGATGGAAAGGTCCATCAGACCGCGCGCCGATTCCTGCGAGACGATTTCGAAGTGGATGGTGTCGCCGCGAATGACGCAGCCCAGCGCGACGACGCCGTCATAGGGACGGCGTTGCTTCGCCGCCGCATCGAGCGCCAGCGCGATGGCGGCGGGAATTTCCAGCGATCCGGGAACCGATATCCGCTCGACATTAGCGCCCGCACCCTCCAGTTCCTTCACGGCCCCGGCCAGGAGCAAATCGGCAATGTCGTCGTAGTAGCGCGCTTCGACGACAAGTATTCGCGCGCCCTTAATATCGTTCGTCTCGCGTTTGCCCCGCCGCGGCCCGGCCATTTGCTTTGCTCCTAGAGCATGATCGGGAAAAGTGGAAAACGGTGTTCCGAAAAGATCATGCTTCACAAAGATGCTGGAGCCGCAATCGATTCAATATGAAGCGGTTGCGCACTAGCGTCGCGGTCGTAGCAAGCCGAGACAGCGCTAACAAGGACGGCAATTCCCGCGGTTTCCGCTGCGCCATCAGGACGGACGCGCCGTTTCCGTAAGGCGCGCCGCATAGCGCGCCATCTGATCGACTTCGAGGTTGAGCCGCGCTCCGGTCTTGAGGGCGCCGAATGTCGTCACTTCCAGCGTGTGCGGAATAATCAGCACCGAGAAATCGTCGGCGGCGACTTCGTTGACCGTCAGCGAAACGCCGTCGAGCGCAACCGAGCCTTTGGACGCGATAAACCGCGACAACGCCGCCGGCGCGCGAAGCCTCAGGCCCGCCATTCCCGGCAGGTCGTTACGGGCGACAAGTTCGGCAATGCCGTCAACGTGGCCGCTGACCAGATGTCCGCCAAGTTCATCGCCAATGCGCAGCGAGCGTTCGAGATTGAGTTTTGTGCCGCGCTCCCAGGAACCTGCCGTAGTGACGCGCAGGGTCTCCGCGGCGACATCTACGGCGAAGAAGGCCCGGTTTCCCCGCCGTCCCCGCTCAACAACGGTCAGGCAGGGGCCGGAGCAGGCGATCGACGCCCCCAGCGCAATCGTTTCCGGATCGTACCTGCAGCCTACCGTGAGGCGCCGTAGCCCTTCGCCTTGCTCGCTGATCTCAAGAATTTCGCCTATGTCGCTGATAATGCCGGTAAACACGCTCGTCACTTTCGCTCAAAAACGTCCCAGGTGTCGGCCCCGACCAGCTCACTCTTTACCCGGGGAAGCACCGGCGAGTCGATCAGCGCGGCCAGCGGGAGCGCCTCCAGCGCGTCAATTCCATCGGCGCCTACGACCTTGGGCGACCGAAACAGCATCGCCTCATCGACCAGATCGGCGGCGACCAGGGACGCCGCCAAGGTTGGGCCCCCCTCGACCATGAGACGGGTTACGCCCCGCTCGGCGAGAGCTTTCAGCGCCGACGAAATATCCAGCTGCGTGCCGCGGCTGGGCACCCGCATGATATCCGCACCGGCTGCCGACAACGCCCGCTCGTTCGCAGCAGCCGCGTCGGAACCGGCAATAACCCATAGCGGCACGTCGCGCGCCGTTTGCACGAGGCGCGAACCCACGGGCAGCCGCAGATTTGCATCAATCACGACACGAACCGGCGAATCCTTCTCCAAGCCCGGGAGGCGGCAGGTCAAAAGCGGATCGTCCGCGAGCGCCGTGCCGATGCCGATCATGATGGCGTCGCTCTGCGCGCGCAAAAGGTGCACGCGATCGCGCACCTCCCTGCCGGTGATGGCCATCGGCCGGCGACCCGCGGCGGCAACTTTGCCGTCCGCGGAAACCGCGAGCTTGAGCATGACGTTTGGGCGCCCATCGCGCACGCGCCGAATGTGGCCGGCATGGTCGTGGCGAGCCGCCTGTGCCCCAACGCCGATATCGACGTCGATGCCGGCCGCGATAAGCCGCCGGTGCCCTTCTCCGGCGACCTTGGGATTCGGATCTTCCAGCGCCGAGACGACCCGCTTGATGCCGGCTGCGATCACGGCGTCCGCGCACGGTGGCGTTTTACCGTGATGCGAACACGGCTCGAGCGTGACGTAAAGCGTGGCGCTGCGCGCCGCGTCCCCGGCTCGACGCAAAGCCTCGACTTCGGCGTGGGGACGGCCGCCGGCTTGCGTCCAGCCACGACCGGCGATGATACCGTTCGCGACAATGACGGCACCTACTGCGGGATTGGGCCAAGTGCGGCCAAGGCCGCGCCGTCCCAGCGTCAGCGCCAAGTCCATAAACCGCTGATCCGCGTGCGCAGCTTCAGAGCGCACGTTCACTTGTGCGCGATCTCGGCCGCCTCGTCACCCGATAATTCCGCAAGCGCCGTCTCAAAATCCTTGGCCTCGCGGAAATTGCGGTAGACAGAAGCGAATCGCACATAGGCGACATCGTCGAGATCGCGCAAATAGGCCATGACCGTTTCACCGATCGCCTCGGAGGAAATTTCGCTTTCTCCCTGGCTCTCAAGCTCGCGCACGATTTTGGAAACCATTTGGTCGATGCGCTCGGGCTCAACCGGCCGCTTCCGCACTGCGATTTGCACCGAGCGCAAAAGCTTGTCGCGATCGAACGGCACGCGGCGGCCGTTGCGCTTGATGACGATCAGCTCGCGCAACTGAACGCGCTCGAAAGTCGTAAAGCGGAAATTGCACGACAGGCAGATGCGGCGGCGGCGGATCACCGAAGAATCTTCAGTTGGCCGCGAGTCTTTGACCTGCGTGTCTAGACTTGCGCAACCCGGACAGCGCATTCCCTGCCCCCGACTTAGTTCTGATAAATGGGGAAGCGATCGGCCAGCCGCTTCACCTTGTCCCGCGCGCTTGCTTCCGCGTCGGGCGCTGTGTCGGATTTGTTGCGGGAAAGCGCTTCAAGAACTTCGGCTATCATCTCGCCAATTTGCCGAAATTCGCCGATGCCGAAGCCGCGGGTCGTGCCCGCAGGCGTGCCGAGGCGGATTCCGGACGTGACCGTCGGCTTCTCCGGATCAAACGGGATGCCGTTCTTGTTGCAGGTGATACGCGCCCGTTCGAGCGCAGCCTCAGCAACCTTGCCGGTAAGGCCCTTCTTCCGCAGATCGACCAGCAGGAGGTGGGTGTCGGTGCCGCCGGAGACGATGTCCAGCCCGCTCGATTTTAGCGTTTCAGCAAGCGCTTTCGCGTTCTCAATGACGTTCTTCGCGTAAATTCTGAACGACGGACGCAACGCCTCGCCGAACGCGACGGCCTTGGCGGCGATGACATGCATCAGCGGGCCGCCTTGCATTCCTGGAAACACTGCCGAGTTCAGCTTCTTCGCCAATTCGTCGTCGTTGGACAGTATGGCCCCGCCGCGAGGCCCCCTTAGGGTCTTGTGGGTTGTCGTGGTGACGACGTGGGCATGCGGCAACGGGCTCGGATGCACGCCGCCGGCGACGAGACCGGCGAAATGCGCCATGTCGACCATGAGATAAGCGCCCACCTTGTCGGCGATCTCGCGAAACGCGCGAAAATCAATAATGCGCGGATATGCCGAGCCGCCGGTAATAATCACCTTTGGACGGTGTTCCAGCGCCAGACGCTCGACCTCGTCCATATCGATCAGATGGTCGTCGCGGCGGACGCCGTAAGGCACTGGCTTGAACCACCGTCCCGACAAATTGACCGGCGAGCCGTGGGTCAGATGCCCGCCGGCGGCAAGATTGAGGCCCATGAAGGTATCGCCCGGCTGCATCAACGCCATGAAGACCTCGGCGTTGGCAGAGGCCCCGGAATGCGGTTGGACGTTGGCAAAGGAGCAGCCAAACAGTTTTTTCGCCCGGCCAATGGCGAGCTGCTCGGCGACGTCGACGAACTGGCAGCCGCCGTAATAGCGTTTGCCGGGCAGGCCCTCCGCATATTTGTTGGTCAGCACCGAACCCTGGGCTTCCAAAACAGCGCGGCTGACGATGTTCTCCGATGCGATCAGCTCGATCTCGTGGCGCTGGCGGTTGAGTTCGCCATCGATCGCCTTGGCGATTTCCGGATCGCTTTCGTCAAGCGACGACGAAAACAAGGCTTCGGCCGCAAGCTCGGCACCACGAGCGACTGACATGCACAAATCCTTCCCTGCCGGCGGCTTGAGATCAATCCTCGTCGCAAGGGCTCGCCGATAGCATACCGGCGGCATAGCGCAAGGTCTCGCAGCGTGGGCGGCGACCACCTCCCATATTTAGCGATGGCGATCCGATCTGCGAAGATCTGCATGGGCCGCATTGGGCCCAGGCTGCCCCCCCTGGCCTACCCTCCCGCGAACCTCGCCTTAACAGTGCGGCGAAGGCGCCGCTTAAAGATTGCTGGTGGCCGCCTGCACGCCGGCGATGCCGTCTTTGCCGTAAATATCCTCGCGGAACTGCACGACGCCGTCTTCGGTCGCCCATCCGGTGATGTAGACCCAATGCAACGGCACCGGCTTCTTCACCTCGGCGTTCTTTTGGTCGCCGGACTTTATTACGCGGTCGATATCCGCAAGCGACCAGCCCTTTGTGTCTTCGAGCAGCCACGCCACGAGCTGCCGCACATTCTGCACGCGCACGCAGCCCGAGGAATGGAAACGAAAATCGTCACCAAATAAATTCTTCAGCGGCGTGTCGTGCATGTACACGCCGTACTGGCTTGGAAAATTGATGCGGATCGACCCAAGGGAATTAAAGCTTCCGGGATCCTGCTTGAACGAATAATGCGTCGCGTCTGCGGAGTACCAGTTGATCTGCGACGGCTCGAGTTCGCGATGGTTCGGGTTGAAAATGCGGATGTGATTGCTGGACAAATAGTCCGGCGTAGCCTGCATTTTCGGGATGAGATCCTTTTGCACGATCGATGGCGGGACCGTCCAATACGGATTGAAGTTGATCTGGATGATCTTCGAATTGATTTCGGGCGAAGGCCGGTCCGGCTTGCCGACGACCGCGGTGTGCCGCGAGACGGCCGCACCGTTCTCGATGGCTTCGATCCGCGCCGCCGGCAAATTGCAGACCACGTAACGGGGACTCAAATTCGCGCTCAAGGCGCGAAGGCGAGCCAGATTGACTTTAAGCTGGGCGAGGCGCGCCGGCGCGGGAACATTGAGCGCGGCCAGAGTTTCTCCGCGAATAACGCCATCGGTCGTCAAGCCGTGGCGCGCCTGAAAGCGGCGCACCGCGGCCTCCACATATGAATCATAAATTTCGTTGCCGACGGCGTTTGGATCGATGTCGCCTGAGGCCGCGAGCCGGGCGCGCAGCGCCGGCAGGCCAGGAGACCGATCGCCGAGGCGCAATGTGGTCACCGAGGGCACTTGCGGCCAGCCGCCGCGCCCAACAATGTCTGCATAACGCTCGATAGCCTTCTCGGTGGTGTGCGCAGTCGCCGCGGAGACCGTGGGTTCCGAGGGCGTCGGCATATGAATAGTGCGGGATGCGTCGTCGAAGGACTGGCCGTACTGCCCGCGCTGGGTATCCCCGATCAGAGCATCGAGCGCCTGATCTTCAGCCGAGGCGACGCGGGTTGCCAGCTGCGCGCCCACGAGCGCCGCGACCGTGCCGCCAAGCCGCTGGAGGAATTGGCGCCGACCCGTCCGGCCGTCGCCCTGGTGATTTTTATCCCGCATCGAGGTCTACCCATGCACAGCATGTGGGCCGAATTTGGCCTACTGCGGGATAGCACAACGTGCAGACGTTCCGACAGGGCCTGGCCTGGCAGAATGCCGGATAAAAAAAACCCCGGCTCGCGCCGGGGCTAAAAGTTTGCGCCGCAGAAGGAAGCGGCCCGGTTAGAGCCGGTAGAGAATCTGATCGGTCCAGAAACGCTCCAGCCGATGCAACGCCTTATTGAGAACACCGAACTCATCGGCGTTGATGCCGCCGACTTGTTCCACGGTGCGCACGTGCTTGTGGTAAAGCGCGTCGACGATGTCACGCACCTCGCGGCCCTTGTCGGTGAGCTTGATGCGCACCGAGCGCCGATCGATGCGCGAGCGCTGGTGATCGAGGAAGCCCATTTCGACGAGCTTTTTCAGATTGTAGGAAACGTTGGAGCCGAGATAGTAGCCGCGCGTGCGCAATTCACCCGCGGTGAGTTCCTTGTCGCCGATATTGTAGAGCAGCAGCGCCTGGACAGAATTGATGTCGGCGCGGCCGCGGCGGTCGAATTCATCCTTGATAACGTCGAGCAACCGCCGATGCAGGCGCTCAACCAGAGTCAGCGCCTCAAGATAATGTGGTTGAATATGGTCGAACCGCGCCTCACGCTCAGCCGGCTCGACCGTCTTGACGACGGCTTTCATGAGTAGACGCCTTTCCCAAAATTCTTTTTTAGTCGCGACAGGCCCTGTTTCCCGTCGTACCGCGAACTTAGCGTGGACGGTCTAAGATCAGCTTAAATAACAGGCTAAAAATAGGGTTTATTCGCTACAGTAGACGAGGCGTTTAAGCTTGCATTTGCAAGGACTTTCGACAGGTTTTGTTCATCCTTGAGGCCGGGCGGATTATGGCGGTAACACGCGTTAGCCGAACGTAAATGTCGGGAAAACCACGGCCGTCCCCTCGCCGCGTCTAAGCACCGGCAACGACTCAGTTACAATCACCGCTGCATGCGGGTTTGGCGGGTCACCGGCCTTTGCGGCGACACCTGCCGGTCCGTCGAGGAGAGATGGTCAGATCCATGCCCATGGACTGGGACGATATGAGCAGTGACGAGAAAATCGAGGCGCTGCGGCGCGATGTGGCCCGTCTCGTGGCTGCGGTTCACGCCGTGACGTCGGATGTCGACGAGATATGGGAAACCATGCAAGGCACCACGCCGGAGGTGGCGAAGATGAGCAAGGAAGTCGCCACCTTGAAGTCGCTCTGGCCATACACACGCAAGCACTCAGGCGCGGGCTGAGCAGCGCTGGCGCGCGTCAGCTTCCGAAATGAAAATTTATTCCTGTTAGGCGGCGCGCTCGGCCGGGAGGGAGGGCTCCGCCACCTGGTGGGCGGGCGGCACGACGTGATCCGCCATCGCTGCGGCGTCGTCGGGAGATGCTGCGGCGTGCTCGGCGGTTTGAGCCGCTAGCACTTTGTCGGCTACGCGCTTGGCGTCGCGTTCCTCAAGTTCAGCCATGTGCAGATAATGGCGCGCAACCTTGAAGTACCGCTGGCGCACGTCGAAACTGGGCGCGGTCTCGGCGAGATGCAGATTTTCGGTGGCGCGATCGCGATATCGCCGCGCTCTCACCCAAAAACCAAGTTCGCCTACGGGATCAGTAGTTGGCAAGCCGCCACCCACAAGATGCAGCACAAAATACTGATTGTGGCGAGGCGAACAGCACGCGGCTCTCGCGCAGTTAAGCGTCCCGCGTATAGCGTGATTCGGTCAAGCGAACGCGACGCTTAATTCACAATTTCTTGGGGGATCTGTGGGGAAGTCCCTATCGAACAGTTTGGCAGTCCCGAAAAAGCACACGCCACGCGCCTATTGCCTAAGATGTTGCATCCCCTTAGTTAAGCGCCACCCGGGGGAGTGTCCCGAGCGGCAAAGGGGGCGGACTGTAAAGCTTCCTCTGCATCACACGAATCGCTCTGAAATCATTGATACATCGCGTTTTCCGTTGCTTTGAAACCCCAAAAGTGCATAACGCGGTGCATAACATTTGTCCGGCACCCGAGCTAAGTGTGTGATGCACGATGTTATGCAGTTGTCAGCCGTCACGGGGTTTTGGCGATGGTTTTATCCCGCTTAGTCAAGCGCAAGAATGTCGGCGTCTGGTACTTCGTTCGCCGCGTGCCGCAGGAATACCAAGCGCTCGATAAGCGGACGACTGTGCAACAGAGTACGGGTGTGGCCATCCGTGCCGACCCTCATGGTACGGCTGCTCGTCGCGTTGCCGAGCGGATGGATGCCGCCCTCGAATCTTACTGGCGCGGCCTGGCGGGCGATAACGTCGCCAAGGCGATGGCCGAATATCAGGCCGCTTGCATCGCCGCGACCAAGCTCGGCGTCACACCGCCATTGCCGCAGCAAGGAATGCGCAGCGTCGAGGAGCTGCTTGCGCGCATTGAGCGGCTCGAACACGGTAAGACTGCCGAAGATCGCGCCAGCGTCGCCGCCCTACTCGACGCCGCCCCGATCCCGGACCTGACATTTCGCCAGTGTGCGGAACAATACATCGCCGCGCACAAGGCCGCATGGTCGAGCGCCAAGCACACCGCGCAGTGGCCAGCCACGCTGGCGCAATACGTCTACCCTTTCATCGGTGAAATGCCGGTCGCGCAGCTCTCAGGTCGCGTCGGCACCCAGAAGGTGAAGCAAGTGCTCGATCCGATCTGGTACACCAAGCCGACAACGGCAATGCGCGTCCGCGGTCGCATTGAGAAGGTGCTCGATTGGGCGAAGGTCCAAGGCTATCGCGAAGGCGACAACCCTGCCCGATGGCGCGGCCATCTCGATACGGTCTACCCGACCAAAGAGAAGCTTGCGCCGGTCAAGCATCACACTGCCCTGCCCTACCGCGACGTTCCCGCGTTCATGCGCAAACTTCGCCTGACTGAGGGGAATGCCGCTCGCGCGCTTGAGTTCACGATCCTGACGGCGGCCCGCTCAGCGGAAGTGCTTTACGCCCGATGGTCGGAAATCGACAAGGAAGCCCGCATGTGGACCGTGCCGCGGGAGCGCATGAAGATGCGTCGGCCGCATCGGCAACCGCTCAGCGACAGAGCTATGGCCATTCTCGGCACACTGCCAAAGGATACCGAATTCATCTTCGGCGGCGAGCGCAAAGGTAAGCCCGTCGACCACAAGGCATTGCAGCGCGTCCTTGAACGCATGGGCGTCGAGGCAACGCCGCACGGCTTCCGCTCGGCCTTCCGTGATTGGGGCGCCGAAGTCGGCGACTATCCGAATGAGCTACTGGAGCTGGCGCTCGCGCACGCTGTCGGCGACAAGGTGGAAGCCGCTTACCGTCGCGGCGACATGCTTGAGAAGCGCGCCAAGCTGATGGCAGATTGGGCGAAGTTCTGCGGATGAGCGTGTCCGCGTCCAACAATCAACGGCTGCGCAAAGTAGCCATCCTGCTACAATTGCTCATAGTCGTCGCTCTTATCGGCGCGGCACTCTTAGTGATGATCCTCCGATGATGCGGTCGCCGTTGGACGCTTCGCGTTGTGGATATCAGGCCAATGGCTGTGACACACGCGGGCGACAGTCAGCTGATGGTATATTGCGAATCAGCAAGCGCCTAACCATGGAGCGCAGGCGCGTGCCTTCGGGCGCTTGCGCATCCACATCGTCCGCAATAGCATTGTCGCGTTGCGATGACCCCCCGGCCATCGCGATGCAGCGTTGTGAACCTCATCCCGGTTTTCTTCCTGTGGGTTCACAAGACGATAGTCGCTAGCGCCTTAGCCCCAGTGTCCCTCGGAAGGGCCGGGGCTTTTTTTTGAACGGCTCTACGGCGCTCGCTCTACCTGCAAGCTTGCTTTACGCTAGGATCGCTGCGCGTCGCGTTCCCGCGCAAGTCCCGCCAAACCCGATCTGCGTAGCCGCTCCACGTCACGCTCACCCTTCCGCGCGGCAGCAATGATGCGGCGTGCAATCGACTCCTGCACGACCTTTTCCGGCTGCACGGTGCCGTAAAGCGTGGCGCATGCGGCGTCGAATGCCTCGCCCATGACTTTGGTGGCGGCGTCGTCAAATACCATCTGGCGCGGGATAAATGGGATGATAGAAGCCATGAGGACCCCCAGCGAATAGCCCGAAAAGTTTACGATTGAATCGCGCTTCTCCGCAATGTCGTCTGGCCGACATATCAGTTCTTGCGCGGACGGCGTTCGGCGGCTGCGTTTGAGGTGATTGCCCGGCAACGGCGCGGGCCTTCTCGCCGATGATGATATATGCGACAATACGCCGCACCATTATCCCACATTTATCCTTGACTTTTCCAAGATGCACTTGACGAAGCGGGCAAGCAGGCGTAAAATAGATCATGAAAGACGACGGCTGATTCCCGCGGCAACGCCGGAGAACCCCTTCGTTCATTTCACCGCCCCGGCGAGCCGCTGAAGTCAGCAAGCGTCGGTGCATTTTTTTGACCGTCCTTGGACCCAAATGGACCGACGCACACATGAGCACTGACATTGCCCGACGCTATGCTTGGAGCA
>DASXDP010000190.1:0-2385 GCA_036490575.1 Xanthobacteraceae bacterium | reverse complement strand
ACCGGCGTCATGTAGACATCGAGCGTTGAGGTGCTGCCGGGGACGCTCGTGAGACCGTTCGCGTCGGTTACCGACCAGGTGATGGTGCGGGTTCTATCGGTGCCGCCGATGGTCGGATCGCCGCTGAAGCTGTAGGTGACGCTATCGAGTGCTTTTTGATAATCGGCGGCGGTGGCGTTGCCGGCCGTCGTGGTCAAGGTCAAGGCATCGCCGCTCTGCGACGCGGTGATGGTCGCGTTGTCGTTGAAAGTCTGGGTCGCGCTGCCGTTGTCTAAGCCCAGCGTGTCGCCACTCTGGAAGCCGGTGCTGATCGTTACCGTGGCGCTGGAAATATCCGCGCCCTGCAGGTCGGTCACCGTGATGCTGCTGTCCAGCGGTGTTGCCGCGCCGCCCTGATAGTACTGGATCGTGTTACCGGCACCGCCGATGCTAGGCCCAGGGTCAAGGTAACTTACGGCGGTCACGCTCGCGTCAAGCGGATAGCCTTGTGCCGAAAAGCTGGAGGCAACATCGGTATAGCTGAGGAGGCCGCCCTGCGGGTCAGCAACCACATAAGGACCGAATTCGATCGGAGAGCCGCTGCTGTCGGTTAGATCGTAAACCGTCGTGTCCGCCGCGGTCAGAGCAGGCCCGACTTCAATGACCTGGTTGGTACCCGGCAGCCCCGTTAGGGAACCGGAGAAGTTTTCGCTGCTGCGGGGATCGAGCGTCAGAGCGAAATAGCCGTCCGCCAACGCCACGGAGATCCAGGGATGGTCGGTGCTCGTAATCGCAGAGCCGACATCGCCCAGCGTGATCTCGGAACTCAGCGTCCCATTGGCGCTCGTCGTTTCGGCGGTGAGATTGTTGCCATCGAAAAAGAATCCGACGAAGCCGCCGCCCGAAACGCCAACAAATTCGGGATTTCCATCATTATCGGAGCTTGGCAGCGCTTGGTCGATGAGTACGCCGGTACTCGCTATCGACGTCGCGCCGTCGGGAATATAAGCGTAAACATCGTTATTCGACGCGTCGTCATACTGAGCAAAAATATTGCCGTCGCCATCGACGGCTATAATGTAGGGAGCGAAGCTGGCGGGCATCTCGAAACTGTCACCGGCGCTCCCCGAATTCGAGAAGCGCTGAATGATGTCGGAGGAGGAGTCGCTGGTCGAATATCCGACAACAAACCCGTTGCTTTTCGCGTCCTCGGCGATCGTGCCGTACTCGTTGGCGACGCCGTTCGGTTGGGGGATGGTGATGAGGTTGCCGACCGTCGTTCCATTGGGCGAAAATACTTGGACGTAATAGCCAGGAAGATTGCCGTTGGCACCAGACTGCGGAACATTCGCACCGTCGCTGGCGTCGTCTCCCCAGTACAGGACCGCGAAATCACCATTAGTCAGCGCCGTCACGGCGGCACCGCCGATGTAGTCGGCGCTGGCGGTCGTACCGGACGGCATCGGCACAATGGCGAGAGAGACGTGGCCATTATCAACGACCGCGACTTGAAGCCCGGTGTCCGTCGAACCACCGTCACCGCTGTCGTTTGCGGTGGTGGTAACGCCGACCAACACGGATTGGCCGCCGGTAAGTTCGGCGACGCCGAAAACGCCGGCGAAATCGTCGGTGCCGGTAGTAATCGAAACCGATGAATTGGGGCCGGCAGTAACCACCGGCGCTGGCGTACCGCCAAGCACGCCCTCGTAATTCGTGAGCGCGGCGGCCGTGAAGGGCGCGCTGGCCGGCGATATCGCTGCAGCGCCCCCGGCCGTCGCATCAAGCGACCAGTTCTCACCGCTCGCAATCTGTCCAATCTCCTGGTCGGATGCAGCGACGCGGACGCCCGCGGCCTGCGACAGGTCGGAGATGAACTGCAGGCCGGTGACTCCGCTCGCGGTGTCGCAGGCGTAGAGCTGAAGGTCACCGCCGGGCGCGAGCGCGGCGCCGATCTGCGCCAGCGCAACACTCTCGTTCGACAGATCGCCCGCATCGAGTGTGGTCGCGCCAATCTGAATCTGTCCGGTGGCGCCATGACCGACAATCGAAAGCGACGAGAGATTGCCGAGGTTGTTGGCAGCGAGGATGGCTGCAATCTGTGCAAGCCCATCGCTCGACGGATTGATGACGAAGGCCTCGACGCCTGGTGCGAGGCCGTTGAGCAGGCCCTGGAGATCTGGAATGTCGGAATCGATGAAGACGACGCTCTGCGGCGTCTCGTTATTGGAACTCGTCATACTTCACCTGTGCGATTGGCAACGCTGAGCGATCGGTCGAGCCAGGGCGACTCGGTCGGTTTTTTGTCGAGTTTGAGCCGATCATCCGTCCTTGAAGGCACAGACGGAACGTGCGCGCCGAAGCCCTACCAGAGGCCAGTATTGATGACAATTAATTCGGCATTAACAA
>DASXDP010000189.1:0-7098 GCA_036490575.1 Xanthobacteraceae bacterium | reverse complement strand
TTCAGTGCTCGACGAAATTTGAAAATGAAATATACGGCGCGGCCGGGACGCTCGGACCCGACCGCGACAGGCAATTTTCGGCGATCGGCAGCCGCCGATTAATTAGGCCAGCAGCGTTGTCCGTCCGGACCCAGATGATAGTGCGCCGGACACACGCGGTTCGCGGCCATGGGGTGGCACTTTCCGCCCGGACCGCGCCACCATCCGGCGCCGCAGCCTTCCGCGACCTTAACGATCAGGCTTTGGCCACCGCCGATGGATCCCGGCGCGACGCCAGCATTGGCAGCCGTGGCAAGTCCAAAAGCCAGGGCCGCGCTCAGCACAATCGATCGTACCATTATGCGTTCCTTCCTATCTGTTGATCCGCCCTCACGTGGCGTTAGCCGCCCCCGAATAGGGCCGGGGCAATGAATGAAGCCTGAATGCCGCCTCGGCACTTCTACCAATGCCCGCACCAACGATTCCAGGCGTAGAGCAGATCGGCAAAGCGATTGTAGCCGACACGGGCGATTTGCTTGATGACAGGAAGGCTTAACAGGCGTCCGAGCCACGCGTCGCCCGGGGTCGCAAGCCACACGGCAATCGCACAGTCGGCTCCGACACGGAGGCGGCCCTCTGCATCAACGGCGTGCAGCCGGCGGCGCACATCCTCGAACCCTGCACCAAAATGTGAAAGAGCTTCGGGTTCGAGATTGATGTCGCGAAATTCGATCAACCCCGCCCGCGCCGCTTGAACGAGCCGGTTGCGCTGCCAGTTGATGCCGGTATTACAGACAGGACATTTGGTATTGTACCAGACCGTCAGCTTCGCACTCATCCCGTTCCTCGCGCGCAAGATGATGGCGACGCGGCTTTTTGCAGAGCGCCCAATGCATCGCCGAAGTGTAGCGGCCGAGGACTTGACCCCGCAATCCGTCCTCCGGCAAACAAGCGATGAGCAGGTCAAGCGCGGCGGTCGGATCACTGGGAGGTGACGATGGACCTTCGGTTCACGCAGGACGAAATCGCGTTTCGTGACGACGTTCGCGGGTTTATGAAGGAAAAGCTGCCGGCCGCCATTCGCTCAAAGGTGATCGAGGGCCGCCGCCTTTCTAAAGACGACCTCATCGATTGGCAGCGCATCCTGAACACCAAGGGCTGGGCGGTGCCGCACTGGCCGCAGGAATGGGGCGGCACCGGCTGGACTTCGGTGAAGACCTACATCTTTCGCGATGAAATGCAGCAGGCGCCGGCGCCGGAACCTTTGCCGTTCGGGCCTAACATGGTGGGCCCTGTCATCATTGCGTTTGGCAATGAGCAACAGAAGAAAAGATTTCTGCCGCGCATCGCCAATCTTGACGATTGGTGGTGTCAGGGCTTCTCCGAGCCCGGCGCCGGCTCCGATCTCGCCTCGCTGAAAACCTCCGCCAAGCTCGCCGACGGACACTACGTCGTCAACGGCCAAAAAACCTGGACTACCCTGGCGCAATATGCCGATTGGATTTTTTGTTTGGTCCGCACCGACCCCGCCGCCAAGAAGCAGGAGGGCATATCCTTCCTGCTGATCGACATGAAATCGCCCGGGATCACCGTGCGCCCGATCCAAACCATCGACGGCGGAAATGAAGTCAACGAAGTGTTTTTCGACGACGTGAAAGTCCCGATCGAAAACCTGGTCGGGCAGGAAAACAAGGGCTGGGACTATGCCAAATTCCTGCTCGGCAACGAGCGCACCGGCATTGCCCGGGTCGGCGCGTCGAAGGCCCGCATCCGCCGCCTCAAGGAACTGGCCGCTCTTGAGCAATCGGGCGGCAAGCCGCTGATTGCCGACGAACGCTTTCGCGCCAAGATCGCCGCCGTCGAGGTCGAGCTCAAGGCGCTGGAGATGACCGAGCTGCGCGTCGTGGCGGAACGTACGCGCAGCAACAAACCGGACCCCGCCTCTTCCATTCTCAAGATCAAAGGTTCGGAAATCCAGCAGATCATCACCGAGCTTTTACTCGAAGTCGTTGGCCCCTATGCGTTGCCTGACCAGACCTCGCACGGCGAAGACGAAAGATGGAACGAACCACCGATCGGGCCGGATTGGGGCGGTCCCCTCGCCGCGCAATATTTCAATACGCGCAAGACCACGATCTACGGCGGCTCGAACGAAATCCAGAAGAACATCATCGCTAAGGCGATCCTGGGGTTGTGACGTTTATTTGTCGTTGCGAGCAGTGATTGCACAATGACGCCGGGGAGAAACACGTAAATGGATTTTGCGCTCAGCGAAGAACAGACTTTGTTGCGCAATAGCGTCGAACGGCTGTTCGCCGACCATTACGAATTCGAAGCGCGCAAGCGATACGCGCAGGAGGCCGGCGGTTTCAGTGGCACGCTGTGGCGCCAATACGCCGAACTCGGGCTGCTCGCACTGCCGTTCTCCGAGGGAGATGGCGGCTTGGGCGGCGGACCGGTCGAAACCATGATTGTCATGCAGGCGATCGGGCGGCCGCTCGCGCTTGAACCCTATCTCGCCTCTATCGTGATTAGCGGCGGTCTGTTGCGGCTTGGCGGCAGCGAAACGCTGCGTCGCGAGCTCATTCCGCAGATCGCCGCCGGCGACCTGAGCCTGGCGTTCGCGCATAGCGAACGCCAGGCCCGTTACGATCTTGCGGACGTCGCCGCCACGGCGCGCCGCGATGGTAGCGGTTACGTGGTCGACGGGGCCAAAAGTCTGGTGCTGCATGGTGATAGCGCCAAAAGTTTTATCGTATCGGCGCGCGTCGGTGGCGGGCAGCGCGAGCAAAACGGCATCGCCTTGTTTCTTGTCGATGCCGTGGCTTCCGGTGTCGCGACCCGCGGCTACGATACCGTGGACGGTCAGCGCGCGGCCGAAGTAACGCTCTCAGGCGTCAAGATCGGCGCGGATGCCGCGATCGGCGAGCCGGGCGCTGCCTTCCCCCTTATTGAGCGGATCGCGGATGCGGCAATGGCGGCGCTTGCCGCCGAGGCCGTCGGCGCGATGGCGGCCATGCACGAGACCACGGTCGACTATCTCAAGACTCGAAAACAATTTGGCGTCACCATCGGCAGTTTCCAGGCGTTGCAGCATCGAGCCGCTGACATGCTGGTCGCGCTTGAGCAGGCGCGCAGCATGGCCCTGCTCGCCACGATGATGGTGGATGAGCAGAATGTGCGCGAACGGCGCGCCGCCATTTCCGCCGCCAAAGTGCAGATCGGGCGTTCGGGGCGTCTGGTCGGCCAGCAGGCCATTCAGCTTCACGGCGGCATCGGCATGACCATGGAGGCGAAGGTGGGACACTATTTCAAGCGCCTCACCACCATCGACACCATGTTCGGCGATGCCGATTATCATCTCGGCTTGTTAGCGGCGTCAGGCGGCCTGATCGCGGCTTAGTCAGACCGCCCGCGAAGCACATCACGCCGACAAGGGTGCTAGGCCAGCGCCGGGTAATCCGTGTACCCCTTTGGACCCGGCGTATAGAACGTGTTCGGATCGGGCGGGTTTACCGCGGCACCTTTCTTCCAGCGATCGACAAGATCCGGATTGGCAAGGAAGGGCCGCCCGACCGCGATCAGGTCGGCTTTGTGCGCCGCGAGATCGGCTTCCGCGCGAGCCGCATCGTAGCCGCCCGA
The DNA here is from genome assembly GCA_036490575.1 of Xanthobacteraceae bacterium. Lineage (GTDB taxonomy): Bacteria > Pseudomonadota > Alphaproteobacteria > Rhizobiales > Xanthobacteraceae > BOG-931. The sequence continues at coordinate 3,477 of DASXDP010000189.1, read as the reverse complement.
AAGAATGAGCACGCCTTTGAACTCCTTGCGGAAGAGTTCTTTGATCGACTGCGGCACGGCGGGTGCGCCAATCGCCGAATGATCAACCAAGTGGACGTAAACGATCCCCTGCTTGCTCAGCTCTTTGGCGAGATAGGTGTAGTCGGCTTCCATCTCAGGATAGTGCGGCATGTCGTTGAACACTCCGTACGGCGACAAGCGGATTCCGATCCTGTCCTTGCCGATCGCATCCGCCGCCGCCTTGACGGCCTCAAGACCAAAGCGGGCGCGCTTCTCGATGGGACCGCCGTAAGCATCCGTGCGCCGGTTGGAGTTCGGCCGGATGAACTGCTCGATAAGATAGCCATTGGCGCCGTGGAGCTCGACACCGTCGAATCCCGCGGCGCTCGCACTTTTTGCCGCGTGCGCATACTCGTGGATAGCGGCCTTGACCTCGGCTTCCGTCATTTCGTGCGGCGTCGGATGCGGCTTGGCCCCCTCGGCATCGGTGTACATCTCGCCCGCGGCGACGACCGGCGAAGGCCCGAGCACGCGCGCACCTGACGGGAGATTATTCGGATGGCCGATACGCCCGGTGTGCATCAATTGGAGAAAGATCTTGGCGCCGCCGGTGTGAACGGCATCCGTCACTTTTTTCCAGCCGGCGACCTGGGCATCGGAATAGATGCCGGGAATGCGGGGATAGCCCAGTCCATTCGGCGATGGTGACGTGCCCTCGGTGATGATCAGGCCAGCCGACGCCCGCTGCTTGTAATATTCGACCATCAGATCGTTCGGCACGTTGCCGATGGCGCGGCTCCTTGTCATCGGTGAGGTGACCAAGTGATTTTGCAGCGTAAGCGGGCCCAGCTTGGCCGGCGAGTACAGCAACGACATTTAAAGTCCTCCAAAAGCACCCCGGTGGTGATGCGAGCGCACACATGGAGGGGCGCACGGCGGCGCACAAGAGCATTCGCAAGAACCGATCCGGAGGAAGTTCGTCTGATGGAAGCGGCAAATGCGATTTCGGAAAATCAGCGCCGATCGGCTTGATTTGCAGAATGATTTTTCTCGCTTTTGTATTTTTGCGGGAAAAATTGCGCTCTGCGCGCCGGCGGCTCGCATGGCAGCAATTCCATTCGCGCCCGGGCTCAGCGCTGTTACGAAGGATCACCGGTGTTACCGGCATTCTCGAGCAACGATCAGCCGCGGCGGAAAATGACACTTAAATTGTTCGCGGGCATCGCGACCGTCTCTGTCAATTCGAGACCGTGCCGCTGCGCGAGCGCCGCGACGTCGGCAAGGTCGCGAATTCCCCATTCCGGATTTTGCCGTTTGAGCCAGACATCGAAATCCGCGTTGCTCGGAGCGGTGTGACGGCCGTCAATCCGGTACGGACCATAGAGGTAGAGCGTCCCTCCGTTCTGCAAGGTGCGACCGGCGCCGGCCATCAACCCTTCGGTGATCCGCCAAGGCGCAATGTGAATCATGTTGTTGCAGACGAGCGCATCGGCGCTTTCGACCGGCCAGCGCTCCGCTGCCGCATCGAGACGCAACGGCACCATCAAGTTTGGGGCGCCGGCGGCCGTGCGGTGGGCGCCAATACTTGCCAACGCACCCTCGTCCGCGTCGGTCGGCTGCCATCTCACTGACGGCAGGTTCTGCGCAAAGAAAGCGGCGTGCTCGCCGCTGCCGCTGGCGATCTCAACGACGAGGCCACCATGCGGCAACACCCGTGCGAGCACTTCGAGGATCGGCCGGCGGTTACGCGCGACGTGCGCGTGGTAGAGGCGCGGATCGGAAATGTCGCCCATCGCGGGCACCTGAAAGCTATTTATCCTGCTCCAGCCACTTTCGTTCGCTGGCGTAAAATGCCTGCACGAGATCGGGCCGGTCGTCGCCGAGAAGTTCGGGGTTCAATGCGTAGCCGCGCTTGACCTGCGTGTAGCCGATGAATTTGTACGACGGCCGCAGGGATTTGACTACATCCCAATCGACCGGCAGCGGATCGCGCGGATCGACGGTTTGCATCTGGTCGCGCTGATAAATGCCCTCGAAGGAGCCGAGCTTCCATCCCTGCGCGGTCTTGATCACGCGCGATACAAACCGGCAATACTGAAAGGTGTCGAACTCGATGCCGTCGAAGGTGAGCCGGTCGAAGATGACTGCCGGCGACTCGACCAGCGCCCGGGTATGATTGATGTCGAGCCGCGCCGGCATGATCCAGTGCTTGGCCTGGCTGCCTGACGTCATCTTTTTTCGGGAAGCTTCGGCGAAATCCTCGATGGTGCCGTCGAACCACGTGGTCCGCACCGGGGCTTTCGGCACGTAGCACGCGATCATTCCAGAGAAATCGCGCTGATCGCGGCACAATCGCTCGTACCGCACCAAGTCAAAAATCTCGGTGCGGTCCAGCAGGCGCTCTAAACGCGCCGGTAATGCCGTTTCACTTGCCATCAGTACTTGCTCCCGATCAGGGAGCGCTTCGCCGCAATCAAACGTCTCGCGCGAGACTACTTTCGTCCCTCACTGAAGCAACGGGCGCCAATGAGCCTATACTAATCTCAAGGAACGCACTTGCCCCACGCATCGCGGTGCCAGCCGCGCCCACATCCGCCCGCGACATCGGTAATGTAGCCTGAATGTGCGGCGGCTTGGGCAATCACCTTGCCGTTAGCCGGAGCCGCCGAAACAGCCGCGGTCCCAGCCAAACTTGCGCCGGCCGCCATCACGATCGCGATCATCAGGTAACGCATGTTCGGCTCCTCCAGAATTTTATCCGCAAAGCTTGCCATCGAATCCGCTCGTGGTAAAGCGCACGCATGCAAGCATCCACCGTTGTGACGGGACCGGATGTGGCATAATTTTTTTGCGTTCAGACGAACGGCGACAAGGCGTCAAAATTACCCACCAGCGCCCGGCCGTAGATTTCGCGCGGAACTTCCCCGCTGAGCAGACCGTGGCGGCTCGCCATTTCCAGGTCGCGCCAGACGCGCTGGATCGGATTTGATTCGGCAAACGCGCTGGCGCCTTGCACACTGAGCAATAGATCAACGGCCTCGCGCCAGCATTTCATAGCGTAGCCGATATCCATCCGCACTTGTGCCCGCTTGGTGAAAGCAAAATCCTCGCGGGGCGCGCGGCGTCGGCGATAACGTCGCTCCAGCGCCGCATCAGCAGAACTGCGGCATCGATCAGCGTCGACGCTTGCGCCAGCGCAAGCTGCATGCTCGGCGCCTTGCGCAGATCGTCATAAAAACTATACGCGATCGGCTTGCTGGCGGCGCCGACCCGCGCGAGCGTCAGATCCCGTGCCGCTTGCGCCATGCCGAGAATCGGCGGCGCGACCGCGATTATGGCCGTCGGCATGAACGCTTCGCGATAGATGAATTCGTCCTTATTGGTGCGCGGCGACTGCCCTTTGGCGAGCGTTTCCACCGCGATCACGCGATGCGCCGGCACAAAGATTTTTTCCGCGATCACGGTATTGCTGCCGGT
>DASXDP010000188.1:0-2610 GCA_036490575.1 Xanthobacteraceae bacterium | reverse complement strand
TCGTCGTTCATGCGCGCCAGAACGTCGCGCTTGGTCGCCTTGTGCAAAGGCGTGACGATTTCGAGCATTCGTCCCATTCTCAGGTCCTCAATAAAAATGCTGCTAAGGCGCGGCGGGTGAGACACAAACCAATGCGCACAGCCGCCAGCAACGGCATAAGGACACTGATGTTGCGAGACCGCGCGGCGTTTTAACCAGCCACCAGGGGTTTGACAAGCGCCACGCGGCGGAGCGGCCGCGCAGTTCCACCCAGGCAAAATTCAGCTGTTTTTGGCGGGCAACCGGGGCGTTCGGGAAATGCCCTTCGCGATGCCGCCGGCAAAAACCTGCATCGGATCAGGCGGTCGCGGCGGCCAAGCCAGTGAGAATGTCGCGCCGGCCTTCAGGCTGAGATTTGGATTGTAGGTGGGATCGGCGCCGAGAACATCGCGCCATCGAGATTGGATCACCGCCACGTCGCGGCGGAATTGATCGCGCCGTGCCGGCGAGTCGTGGCGGCCCAAGGTGAGCGATTCGTGATGATACATTTCAACGGTTGAAGTCCACACGATGCGCGCCCCGGTCTGCCGGAGCTTGATGCACAGGTCGATATCGTTGAAGGCAATCGGAAGCGACTCGTCGAAACCGCCGATCGCTTCAAATGCCTCACGTCTGACCAGCATGCATGCGGCGGTCACGCACGAGAGATCCTGCTCCAGCACGCCGCGCCCGAAATACCCCGGGTGGCCGCGCGGCCAGTGCTTCCAGGCGTGATCCGCGAGACCGTCCACGCCAAGAATGACGCCGGCATGTTGGATGGCGTTCGACGGGTAGTACAGCATCGCACCGACCGCAGCCACGCCTTCAAGACTCGCGCGGGCGACCATGCGCTCCAGCCAGTCCTTGGTGATCACTTCGACGTCGTCATTGAGAAAGCAAAGCATACTGCCGTCGCTCGATCGTGCACCCAGATTGCTGACGCGCGAAAAATTGAAAGGCCGATCTTCGTAGCCGACGACGCGTACGCGAGGATCTTCGAGAATTTTTGCGAACGCCACGCCGCGCCGTGCTCCGTCAACACGATTCGATTGAGCGAGCAAGACGAGTTGAAAGTTCTCATAGCTTGATTTTGTCAATATGGAATTCAGGCATTTCGCCGTCGTGCGACTGGTGAGGGTCGTGGGCACGATCACACTGACCAGTGGGGCGGGCGCGGGCCTGTCGTAGTCGACCTGATAATAACTTTGGAGCGCGGGCTTGACTTGCGCGCTCACGCCGAGACGCCGCAAATGCTCGGCGATTGCCTTCCTTCCGGCCTCCCAGGCATAGGACTTGGCGGAAGCCGTGCTCGCCGTTGAATCGGGCAGGGCGCGCCAATGGTAAAGCACGCGCGGGATGTGTCTGATGCGATCCGGCGTTGTTCGCTCCGCGCAGCGCAGGACCAGGTCGTAATCCTGGGAACCCTCAAATCCTTTGCGAAATCCGCCGACCGCTTGCACGAGGCTGCGGCGAAAAACGCCGAGATGCGAAAACGCGTTCTGCGAGAGCATGAGCGCGGGATTCCACGCCGATTTGAAATAGGGACCGAAGCGCTTGCTGTCGGTCTTGATCTTGTCCTCGTCGGAAAAGAGCAGATCGACATCCGGATGCCCCGCAATCTCGCGACTGACCCAAAACAGCGCATCCTCGCTCAACAAATCGTCGGCATCCATAAGGGCGATGTATTCGCCGCTGGCCAGCGCCAGCGCGGTATTCGAGTTCACGCTGATGTGGCCGTTTTCGTTGCGAAACGTCACGCGAATGCGCGGGTCTTCCGCTGCGAACCGCTCCAGCAGCGGCCGGATGCCGGGCAATGTCGACGCATCATCGGAGATGCACAATTCCCAATGCGGATAAATCTGATGACGTACCGACTCTATCGCGTGGCCGATCCATTTCGGCTCGATATTGTAGCTTGGCATGATGACGGAGATCAGTGGGCGTGCCGGCCACCCGCCGATTTCTGCCCGCATTTGGTCGCGCAGCACGGGAGTAATAACGCCGTATCTTTCGATCCACAGACGGTAATGGCGCGATGCCAGGCGGCTGTTGGCAAGCAATCGCCTGAAACGGAAAAGGATCCGGCGAATGGCTCGCGCGAGCATCCATTTGATCCAGATCAGTCCGCGGTCGACGAGGACCATGATCGGGTTGCGCCGGTTCACATCCGCCACAGGTCGATAGTTTCGGGACATGCGGCGCGTTCAAGCACACCCTTGACGTCGAGGACGACGCCGCTGCCGTCACGCAGCAGCTGCGTCATCATTGGCCAGCCACCCGACACAAATGCGCGATGGCTGACCGCCAAGATGACGGCATCGGCCGGCTCGAGTTTCTCGAAAGGAACCAGGGTTACACCAAATTCGCGCGCCGCTTCCGCAGCATCGGCTTCCGGATCGGTGACCTGCACAGGGATGCCGAACGATTCGATCTCGGAAACAATGTCGACAGCTTTGCTGTTGCGCACGTCCGGGACGTTTTCCTTGAAAGTCATGCCGAGCACGGTGACACCGTTTTTGCCGCGCCCGAGTTTGACGAGGCGCCGTACGCATTCGCGGCCGACGAGATGGCCCATGGAATCGTTGACGCGGC
>DASXDP010000187.1:0-100262 GCA_036490575.1 Xanthobacteraceae bacterium | reverse complement strand
CGGCCAGCAAAAGCATCGGCGACAAAGAGACAAATCTCAGCTTCATCCAACCGTTGGTCATCATATCGCGTTCACTCAGCCGGTTGCGGGCGCTCGACGCGGCCGGAGCTATCTTCATGGCCGAGGAACATGACCTGGATCGCCGGCACAACAATCAAGAGGATCATCGGACCAACGAGCATTCCACCCACAACGACCGTTGCGAGCGGTTGCTGTGCTTGACGGCCGATGCCGGTAGAAACCGCCGCAGGCAAAAGGCCGATACACGCCGACAAACGCGGTCATCAACATCGAGCGCATGCGTTGCGAGGCGGCGCGAAACATGGCGTCCAGTGTTCCGACACCTGCCGCTCTGGTTTCGTTAAAATATGTCATGATCAAAATTCCGTTCATGACCGACACGCCAAGCAGCGAAATAAATCCGACAGCGGCCGATATGCTAAAATGTAGTCCGCTCAGGTAAAGCGCCAGCACCCCGCCGCCGGCCGCAAACGGAATGCCGGCAAGAACCATCAAGCTGTCTCGCAACGAATTGAACAGGCCGTAGAGAAGAATGACAATCAGCAGCAGGCTGATTGGCACGATAATCGCGAGCCGGGCCTGCGCATTCTGCAAGTCTTCGAACTCGCCGGCCCAGACAATGCGATACCCGCCCGGAAGCTTTACGTTCGCCGCGATCCGGCCCTGCGCCTCGGCAACGGCTCCGGCCAGATCGCGATCGCGCACGCTGAATTTCACCGGAATGTAGCGCTCGCCGGACTCGTGGTAGATGTACGAAGCGCCAGTGTCGAGCGTGATGTCGGCGAGTTCCGTCAACGGGATATAGGCATTGGTTCCACTCGGAGTCTGATAGGCGACTTTGAGGCTTCTGGCCGCTTCAAGGCTCGAGCGGTATTCGGGCGGCAAACGAACTGAAACCGCGAATTGCCGATCGCCTTCCAGCAGAGTGGTTGCGGTAGTTCCGCCCAGCGCCGCCTGCACCACCGTAGTCACGTCGCCGGTATTGAGCCCGTAACGAGCGGCTTTTTCGCGATTCACCTTGATATTCAGGTTAGGCTGGCCGAGGACATGAAAAATGCCGAGGTCGGTCACTCCTTTCACCTGCTGCATCTGCCGCATCACCTCGTCGGCGAGGTGTTCGATCGTCGGCAAATCACGGCCGATGATTTTCACCGAGTTGGCGCCTTTCACGCCCGAGAGCGCTTCCTCGATGTTGTCCTGAATGTACTGCGAGAAATTGAAATCGATGCCGGGTAGTTCGTCATTGAACTCCTTTTGCAACTGGGCAACGAGCATGTCCTTGGTAAAGCCCGTTCGCCACTCGTCGTAGGGTTTCAGCGGCACGAAAAGTTCGACGTTCGAGAACGACGACGCGTCGCTCCCGTCGTCGGGCCGGCCATGCTGCGACACGGCAGTAATAACTTCGGGATGGCGAAGCAAAATCTCGCGCATTTTGGTCGTCGCGGGCTCGCCGGCTTCCAATCCTATGGTGGGCGGCATGGACGCGCGGATCCACAGATTGCCTTCCTCGAGGGCCGGCAGGAACTCGCTGCCGAGCTGAGTCATCAAAATGCCGACCACCGCAAGAAAGCCGAGCGCGGTCGCGAGCATGGTTTTGCGGTGTTGCAGCGACCAATGCAGGATCGGAACGTAAACTCGGCGTAGCGCGCGCACGACGACGGTTTCGGTTTCCTCGACATGTTCGGGCAAGAGGAATGACGCCAGCACCGGAGTAACGGTGAACGTCGAAAGTAAAGCGCCCAGAAGCGCCAAACCGTAGGTCCGCGCCATCGGGCTGAAAATCTGTCCTTCGATGCCTTGCATCGTGAACAACGGCACGAACGCTGCGACGGTTATGGTCGCGGAGAAAAAGATCGCCTTGTCAATCTGCAGCGCGCTGGCAAAGATCAAACGCAACCGGTCGTTCCAGCTCGCCGCTCCATGCGCGTCCGTGGTTCGCGTCGGGTCGCTGCCGAACCGTCCTTCGGCAAGATGCTGCAGCAGGCTTTGCCGTTCTTCGGGGTTCTGGAAATTCCTGAAGACGTTCTCAATGAGGATGACCGCCGAATCGACAATGATGCCAAAGTCGACAGCGCCGACCGACAAAAGGTTCGCATCCTGTCCCAGCATGACCATAATGATGACGGCGAAAAATAGCGCGAACGGAATATTGACGCCGACAATAATGGCGCTGCGCAAATTGCCGAGAAACACCCATTGGATGACAAAAACCAACAAGCAACCGAAGATCAGGTTGTGCAACACGGTGTGCGTGGTGACCGAGACCAGCGTTGACCTGTCGTAATAAGGCACGAGCTTCACCCCGGGCGGCAGACTGCCATCCGAGTTCAGTTGGTCGATCTTCGCTTTGATGCGCGGGATGACGTCGTTGGTGTGATAGGTGCGCCCCATCACCACAATGGCTAGGGCTACATCGCTGTCGTGATCCTTGCCGGCAATGCCGAGTCGCGGCACGTAACCGACCGAGACTTTCGCAACATCCTTGACCTGGATCGGGACGCCGTTGGCTTGCGAGAGCACGACATTCTCGATGTCATTGACGCGCCAGCCCTGCGTCAGGTCGGCATCGCCACCGGAGTCCAACAGGCCGATGCCGCGGATGTTGACCGACTGCTGGCCGATGGTGATCTCGCGTCCGCCGACGTTGACGTTGGCGTTGCCCAGCGCGCCGATCACCTGCGGGATGGTTACGTTGTAAGCGTCAAGTTTGTGCAGATCGACGTCCACGTCGTACTGCTTGGTCGTCCCGCCCCACGAATTTACGGCCACAACGCCAGGCACGGTGTAGAGCCGCCGCGTAACGATCCAATCCTGAACGGTGCGCAGATTGGTCAACCCGAAATGCGGCGGCCCGACGATCTGATAGCGGAACACCTCTCCCACCAGGCTCGATTGCTGAATGACCGGCGACTGGCCCCCCGGCAGGCTGACGTTTTGCTGGAGGTTCATTTGCGCCTGCGTATAGGCGAAATAGTAGTCGATGCCGTATTTGAAGGTCACACGGACAAACGACAGTCCGTAAAACGACGTCGAACGGATGTTGTCGACGCCGGGAGTCACATACAGCCCGACCTCCATCGGCACGGTGTAGTACCGCTCCATTTCTTCCGCGGAGAGTCCTGCCGCTTGCGCGGTGATTTCCAGAATCACCGGCGCGGGGTTTGGATAGGCTTCGATGTTTAGCCTGGAGAAGGCGACGAGCCCGGCCACGATAAAGACCAGCAGGCTGAGCAAAACGATTGCCCGCCGCGTGAGCCCGAACGCCAGAATACCCTTCAGCACGACAGACCTTAGCCTCTAAGCGTGGGCGCGCCCCCAGGCTTTATTGGTTTCCGGCAATCGCCAGCATATTGCTGAGAAAGATTGCGCCGTCCGTCGCCACCAGTTCACCCGCCTGAACGCCGCTGCGGATTTGCCGCAGCCCATCGCGCTGCAGACCGATATCGACGGTGCGCTTGGTGAATCGCCGGCGATCGGGCGTCACCCATACCGTCATTGTGCCGTCGCCTTCGCGTACCACGCCGTCGAGCGGAATCGCCGGCGAGCGCACCGGAGCGGCAACGCTAATGGTGAAGTTCGCGAACATGCCTGAGCGCAATTCATGCGCTGGATCGGCGACCTCGGAGCGAGCCAAAACACGCCGCGTGGCCTGGTCGACCATCGCGCCGATGGTCGTGACTGTGGCGTCGAACTTGCGGTCCGGAAAAGCGGCGATCCGGACTTCGACATGTTGTCCGATGCGAAATGCCGGACTGTCAGCTTCGGGAACTTCCGCCAACATCCACATCGTATCGATATTGGCGACGACGTAAGGCGGCGGGGGGTTGGCCGGCTGCACGAAAAGTCCCGGCGCGGCGTTGCGCTGCGTGATACGTCCGTTGATCGGGCTCGACACGACGAGCGTCGGATCTGCGGCCCGCGCGGCGACAATGGCGTCGATGTCGCTATCGGACTTGCCGAAGATGCGAACCGCATCGCGCGCCGCGCGCAGATTTCCTTCCGCGGTTTGCTGATCCGAGGTTGCCTGTTCGAGATCGTGCTGCGAGACGGCCAGCGTCTTGTAGAGCTCGCGCAGGCGGCTCAGATTCCGCGTCGTCAACTCCAGCACGCCGGCGGCGGCAATGAGCGTGGATTCTGCCTGCAACAAATCCGGACTGTCGATGGTGAAGAGGGTCTGGCCTTTGTTCACGTCATCGCCGACCGAGGCATAGAGCGCGATGATGCGTCCCTGATATGGCGTGAACACCTGAACCGCCATGTCCTCGTTGAAATCGATGCTGCCGATCGCCTCCTTTTCGGTGGGGAACTCGTGGGCTTCGACGGCTTCGACTTTCACGGACGCGAGCTGTGAATCGGAAAGATCGACGCTGTTGCGATCTCGCGCGGGCGTGTTCGGAGCAGCGCTCTGTTCCGCGTTGGCGCTGGTGGTAGCGCCAAGCTCGGGAGGCGAGCCGGCCCTCAAGCGCCACGCGCTGTAGCCGGCAAGCCCGAACGCGATAAGGGCGACGGCAACCAGCGCCCTTGTGCGGCTGTTCGTCATGCGTACCGACCCAGATAGATCAAAATGTGGGGCAAATGGCCACTGCGTAACCGGGCCGTCTACTGTCACTAATCACAGGACTCGGTCACAGACCGTGGCTTAAGCAACGTTGGAGCGGTTTTACCGAGACACGGCCGCTCTGCGCGATTCGATAGCACCTTACCATGAAGCTTCTATGCGGATCAGGAAGCTTCTATGCCGCTATTTTCCGGCTAGGTCTGTGCAGCGAGCCCGAAGAATCCTCGGTCACGCTTGTGGACCGGTGCGAGTCTCGCAACTGTCAAAGATATCAGTGTAAATCCGCACTAAAACATGTGCACTGTGGCAGTGCGAGCACAGCCACGACGGAGCATTTTGTCAATAATGGCAGACGAGACCAGGCCTTGGCGCCACCAGTCGTTCCTCAGTACCAGTCATTAGTCATTTGCTCATGTCGGATCCGTCGCTCAGGCGGTTCAATCGGGCTGTCGCCGTTTTTGCGGCGGCAATGATTTTGACCGGTTGCGCAGTCGGGCCGGACTTCCTGCATCCGGCACCACCGGACGTGACTGGTTATACCAAGGAGCCGCTCCCGGCGCAGACATCCTCGGTCAACGCGCCGACCGGGCAGTCACAGCATTTCGCGCAGGGCCGCGACATCCCCCAGGAATGGTGGACGCTATTCCGGTCGAAAGCGCTCAACACGCTGATTCAGCGCGCGCTGAATAACAATCCCAACCTGCAGTCGGCGATGGCGACACTGCGCGCGGCCAACCAGGCGGTCTATGCGCAGGAAGGCAAGTTCTTTCCGCTCGTCGAAGGCAACGTCAACCCCACTTACAACCAGACTTCGGCCGCCTTGACGCCGATCCCTGCGAACAACAGCCTCATCTACCAGCTCCACACCGCGCAGCTGCAGGTCAACTATACGCTGGACGTTTGGGGGCTGAACCGGCGCACGGTCGAATCTTTGCGGGCTCAAGCCGACAGCCAGCGCTTTCAAGTCGAGGCCGCTTACCTGACGCTCGTTTCCAATATTGCCGTAGCGGCGATCAACGAGGCCTCGCTCCGCGCCCAAATCGACGCCACCAATCAGCTGATCGGCATCAACACAAAGATGCTCGACATCCTTAAGCGCCAATTGGAGACGGGCTACACCAATCGTAACGAGGTGGCCTTGCAGGAAGCGGCGCTGGCACAGGCCGCCGCAACATTACCGCCGTTGCGCAAGGCGCTGCAGCAGAACCGCGACCTGCTGTCGGCTCTTGCAGGAGCGTATACCAGCGAGGAACCGCGTGAGACGTTCAGGCTTGATGACCTGCATTTGCCGGTCGACCTGCCGATCACTCTGCCCTCCAAGCTGATCGAGCAAAGGCCCGACATCCGCGCGGCCCAGGAAACCTTGCATTCGGCAAGCGCCCAGGTCGGTGTCGCTGTCGCTAACACCCTTCCGAGTTTCACAATCAGCGGCAACGTTGGTTACATGAACACCGCGCTGGCCGGCCTGCTGGCACCGCAAAACGTATTCTTCACGCTCGCGGGAAATGCCACGCAGACATTATTGGACGGCGGTACCCTTTTACATCAGCTCCAGGAAAGCAAGGACACCTATAACGCCGCCGCTTGGAGCTATCGCGGCACCGTCGTTGGCGCCGTGCAAAACGTGACCGACTCGCTGCGCGCGCTGCAAAACGACGCGGATGCACTGCGGGCCGCGCGCGGTTTCGAGCGAGCGTCAAAAATCAGTTTCGACCTCGCGCAACAGCAAATGCAGACCGGCTACGCCAACATTCTAATCCTGCTGACCGCCCAGCAGACCTATTTGCAAGCAGAGATCCAAGTGGTGCAGGCACGCGCCGCCCGGCTGTCGGACACGGTAGCGCTTTATCAGTCGCTGGGCGGCGGCTGGTGGAATCGGACGATCCCGCTACCGGAAAAGACCATGGACGTGGGGACCGGGGAAGCGAAAGCCGTTCCCGACGCCGACAAGCGAGAGGGATTTTTGCGCGGGCTTTGGTGGTTTCCGTACCAGCCGGATTGATGGCCGCCGCGCAGCCCGCACCTTAAAGCCTGACGCCGTTCGCGCGCGACGACGCGAACGTCACTCAGGCGATGCGTCGCAAAGGCGAAGAGCCGGGGATGACTTCGTCTTGCGCAGATGGGCTGCCGTGCTCAATCGAGACGAGAGCCTGACAAGCCACGAGGCTATCGGGTTGCCTTGGTTTTCGATGTCGAGTTCAAGGCGCTCGCTGAGAGACATGGTGGCACATCCGGCCGGCGCGCTGTAGCTGCGTTGGCGTCTCTAGCCTTACGGCCGTTGGACCGAGCCTTAAAGCGCATGATCGTTTCCGATTCAGGACTTGCACGCGCCGCTAACGTGCCGCTGACCGCATAGGAATTCGAGATGACCGACCGGCCGATTTCATAAACCGCGTATGGAGCATTGACGAGCGGTTGTGCGGCGCTACTCACGCAACATTCTCGTGCGGACGCGACGAAGCGAAAAAGACGAGGTGAGATATCGCTTCCGCTTGAAGTGGCCCAGCGCGCGTCGTCTTTTATATAACAAAAAAATATACTCGCGGCCGGCAAAGGAGGAAGGTGAGCGTGTTCCGCGTGACGTCTGAAGTTGGGCGTCGGGCGCGGAGCGGCCGTCGCGGCCCCGGGGCAACTGAAGGTACTAGCGCACACTCCCCCCGGAAACAAAAAACGGCTTTTGCGCCGGTGGGCGGAGCAAACTTGCCCGCGAGCAATTCGATGAAGATACGATGAGGGGGCACATGAGAATTTCAAAGCTTGTTTTGGCGGTCATGGCTGCAAGTCTTGGCTCTACTGCCGCGTACCCCGCCGATATGGCGGTGAAGGCACCGCAAGCGCCCCCGCCCTCGCCTTGGGACGTGGCGATCACCGGCGCAGTCATGTCGGACTATAATTTCCGAGGCATCACTCAATCCAATCATCAGCCGTCAGTCGCAGTCGGGTTTGAGCCACGCTACAATTTCAACAAGAACTTGCAGGGCTATGTCGGCGTCTCGGGCGAGAGCATAGACTTTCCTAATCGTGCCGCCGCAGAAATCGATTTCTACGCAGGCGTTCGCCCGACTTTTGACAAGCTCGTGCTCGATTTCGGCGTCTGGTACTATTATTACCCAAACGGCCAATGCTTCAACGCAGCGGTGCTTTGCTCTTCGCTTGGCGGCGATTCCAGCACCGCGCTGAGCCTACCCAACGGCAATGTCGTCAAGGCAGACGTCAGCTTTCTCGAATTCTACGGCAAAGCCACTTACACGTTGAACGACAATGTCGCGTTTGGTGGTCAGATTTGGGGATCACCAGTATTTCGGGATCCCGGCCTTGCGGGCGTGCTCGATTCCGGCGCCTATGGGATCTACTACACCGGCAACCTGACACTCACCGCTCCGACCACTTGGTTCCCTGACGGGCTCGGCGCCTATGCGTCCGCCGATGTCGGCTGGTGGCAACTAGGTACATCGGATGCTTTCTACGGGGTTGCCGGATTTCCTGGCGGCATTCCTTATACTAGTTATCTCAATTGGGACGTCGGCTTCGGTTTCACCTGGAAAATCTTCACTCTGGATTTGCGTTACTATCAGAGCAATCTCAGCAAGGGCGATTGCAACGCATTCACCAGCGATCAAACCGCTTCCGGCATGGCAACCACACCCATCAATCCCGGTCTGCCGGGCTCAAACTGGTGCGGCGCCGCCTTCATCGCCAAGCTTTCGATGGCGACCACCCTCGGCGCATTCAAGTAGCCGCTCGCGAAAACGGCCGCTGGTTGTCATTGTTTTTGCCGGCCGCGCCGGCGAGCTCGCGGAAAAGCATCGCCAAGTACTAACCTTTATTGCCGCTTCCCTGGGCGCGGATTTTTATGAAATTCCTATAGCTTTGGCCTTCGAGCGCTCTCGAATTCCTAGCCGAGACTTGCGACCTAGTCAGTCGGTTCGGCCGTACGCCTGAACCAGGTCATTGCGGGCTGCGCCTCGAAGCAATGTTCCAAACGCAGCGAACACTCGGAGCATTCCCATGGTGGACGTCATCATGCTGGTGATTGGGATCGCCTTTTTCGTTGCATCGATCGCCTATGTTTACGCCTGCGACTTGCTGTGAGGCGCAATCATGATTTTCGACTATTCGCTCGCGGCTTTGGTCACAGCGGTGTTGCTTGTCTACCTGGTGTACGCGCTGCTTAAACCCGAGCAATTCTGAAAGGAGCGCCACGCCATGACCATCATGGGCTGGGCGCAAATCGCGCTATATTGCGCGATCGTCGTCGCCATCACTCCGGTTCTTGGCGCCTACATGACCCTCGTCTTTAATGGCGAGCGGACATTTCTTTCGCGGATCGTGCGACCGGTCGAAATCGGCATCTACAAAATCGCCGGCGTCGATGAGCGGCACGAGCAACACGCCGTGACCTACACGGTCGCCATGCTGCTGTTTGATATCGGCGGCTTTCTCATTCTTTACGCGTTGATGCGCCTGCAGCAATGGCTGCCCTTCAATCCGGCCGGACAGACCGCGGTCGCCCCCGATTTGTCGTTCAATACCGCGGTGAGCTTCATCACCAACACCAACTGGCAGAACTACGGCGGCGAAAGCACGATGTCGTATCTCGTGCAGATGCTCGGCCTGACGCATCAGAACTATTTGTCGGCCGCAACAGGCATCGCGCTTGCCGTCGCCTTGATTCGCGGCTTCGCCCGCCATTCGGCGCGCAGCGTCGGCAATTTCTGGGTGGATATCACGCGCTGCACGCTCTACGTGCTTATCCCGATCTGCGTGCCCTACGCCCTATTCCTGGTTTGGCAGGGCATCCCGCAGACTCTCGGCGCCTACGTGGATGCAACGACGCTGGAGGGCGCCAAGCAGACCATCGCGGTCGGCCCGGTCGCTTCGCAGGTCGCGATCAAGATGCTCGGCACCAACGGTGGCGGTTTCTTCAACGCTAACGCCGCGCACCCCTTCGAAAATCCGACGGCGCTGTCCAATTTCGTGCAAATGATTTCCATTTTTGCGATCGGCGCCGGTCTGACTAACACCTTCGGCCGCATGGTCGGCGATCAACGCCAGGGCTGGGCGCTGCTCGCCGCGATGGGCGTTCTCTTCCTCGCCGGAGTTATCGTTTGCTACGCCGCGGAGGCGCACGGCAACGACCTGCTCAACGCGCTTGGGTTATCCGGCGGCAATGTGGAAGGCAAAGAGGTTCGTTTCGGCATTGTCGGCTCGGCGCTGTTCGCCGTCGTCACCACCGCGGCGTCCTGCGGCGCCATCAACGCCATGCACGATTCGCTCACTGCGATTGGCGGCATGATCCCGCTCATCAACATTCAGCTTGGCGAGATTATCGTCGGCGGCGTCGGCTCAGGCCTCTACGGCATGCTGCTGTTTGTCATCATCTCGATTTTCGTCGCCGGCCTGATGGTCGGACGCACTCCCGAGTATGTCGGCAAGAAAATCGAAGCGAAGGAAGTGAAGATGGCAATGCTCGCCATTCTGGTCCTGCCACTGATGTATCTCGGCTGGACCGCGGTGGCGATGCTGGTGCCGTCGGCGGTATCCGCCATCGGCAACCCCGGGCCGCGCGGCTTCACCGAGGTGCTCTACGCCTTTGTGTCGCAAGACGGCAATAACGGATCCGCGTTCGCCGGGCTTTCGGCCAACACGCCGTTCTACAATCTTAGCGGCGCCGCGGCCATGCTGGTCGGCCGATTCTGGATGATCATCCCGACCATGATCATCGCCGGCTCGCTCGCCGCAAAGAAGTCGGTGCCGCCGTCCGCCGGCACTTTCCCGACTACGGGCGGGCTGTTCGTCGGTCTCGTGGTCGGCGTCATCCTCATCGTCGGCGGATTGACTTTCTTTCCCGCGCTCGCGCTCGGCCCGATCGTCGAACAACTCGCGATCAATGCCGGCACCACGTTTTCGAGCAATTAGGGTTCGGAGCGGCTGCGATGGAAAGCTCAACTCTGCGCAAACGCGTACCGGTGTCGGCGCTGCTGGACGCGAAAATCGTCACGCCGGCGATCGGCTCGGCCTTTCGCAAGCTCGATCCGCGGACCTTGATCAAGAACCCGGTGATGTTCGTTCTTGAGATCGTGACAATACTGACGACGGTGATCTTCGTTCGCGATCTGATTACCGGCGGCGGGCAAATCGCATTTGAATTTCAGATCATTCTCTGGCTGTGGTTCACCGTCCTTTTCGCCAACTTCGCCGAAGCCATCGCCGAAGGCCGCGGTAAGGCGCAGGCAGAAACGCTGCGGCGCCAGCGCACCGAGACTCAAGCGAAACTCCTTGGTAACGGCGACCGCGCCATTTACCGGTCGGTGCCGAGCACAGACCTCAAGGTCGGCGATGTCGTTCTCGTCGAGGCGGGCGATCTGATCCCTTCGGACGGCGAAGTCATCGAAGGCATGGCTTCGGTCAATGAGGCGGCGATCACCGGAGAGTCGGCGCCGGTGATCCGCGAGTCCGGCGGCGACCGTTCCGCGGTCACCGGCGGTACCCAAGTCCTGTCGGATTGGATCCGCGTGCGCATTACCGCAGCGCCCGGATCAACCTTTCTCGACCGGATGATCCGGCTGGTCGAAGGCGCCGAACGGCAGAAAACGCCAAACGAAATTGCGCTCAATATCTTGTTGATCGGCCTCACCATCATTTTCGTTTTCGCCACGGCGACCATCCCCAGCTACGTCGCCTATGCCGGGAGTGCCATCTCGGTGGTCGTCCTTGTGGCCTTGTTCGTCACTCTCATTCCGACGACCATCGGCGCGCTTCTTTCCGCGATCGGAATCGCCGGCATGGATCGGCTCGTGCGCTTCAACGTGCTGGCGATGTCCGGACGCGCGGTCGAGGCTGCCGGCGACGTCGACACCCTCCTGCTCGATAAAACCGGCACCATCACGCTCGGCAACCGCCAGGCGACCGAGTTCAAGCCTATTCGCGGCGTTACCGAGCAGGAACTTGCCGACGCCGCGCAACTCGCCTCGCTCGCCGACGAAACGCCTGAGGGCCGTTCAATCGTAGTGCTCGCCAAGGAAAAATACGGCATACGCGGCCGCGAGCTCGGCGAAATACGCGCCAACTTCATCCCGTTCAGCGCCTCGACGCGCATGAGCGGCGTCGAGGTCGGAAGTTCGTGGGTGCGAAAGGGCGCGGTCGAGGCCATTCTCGGTTATCTCAATGTGTCGATAACCTCACCGGAACCCGGCGGTACGCTGCAAGTGCGCCAACCCGGCGTGAGCTCCGAGATGGTGCGCGACATTACCGCCATCGCCGAGACCATCGCCAAATCCGGCGGCACGCCGCTCGCGGTGGCGAAAGACGATCGCCTGCTCGGCGTCATTCAACTCAAGGACATTGTCAAAGGCGGCATCCGCGAGCGCTTCGCCGAGCTGCGCCGCATGGGCATCCGCACTATCATGATCACCGGCGACAACCCGACGACCGCAGCGGCAATTGCCGCGGAAGCCGGCGTCGACGACTTCCTCGCCCAGGCGACACCTGAAGACAAACTGCGGCTGATCCGCGACGAGCAAAGCAAGGGCAAACTGGTCGCCATGTGCGGCGACGGCACCAACGACGCGCCGGCTTTGGCGCAAGCCGATGTTGGTGTCGCCATGAACACCGGCACGCAAGCCGCGCGGGAAGCCGGCAACATGGTCGATCTTGACTCCAATCCGACGAAGCTCATCGAGATCGTCGAAATCGGAAAACAACTTCTCATGACGCGCGGCGCGCTGACCACGTTCTCGATCGCCAACGATGTGGCCAAATACTTCGCCATCATCCCGGCGATGTTTGTCGCTTTTTACCCGCAGCTGCAGACGCTGAACATCATGCGTCTGGCGACGCCGCAGAGCGCCATCCTCTCCGCGATCATCTTCAACGCGTTGATCATCATCGCGCTTATTCCGTTGTCGCTGAAAGGCGTTCGCTATCGGCCGGTCGGAGCCGCACAATTGCTACGCCGCAATCTTTGGATTTATGGCTTCGGCGGCGTGATCATTCCATTTATCGGGATCAAGATCATCGATGTCGTAGTGACGGCTTTGCATCTGGCTTGAGGAGTGGGTTTTCATGTGGCGCGAAATCCGCCCGGCAGTTGTTGTTCTCGTCGCCCTCACCGTGATCACGGGTTTGGTTTACCCGTTGGCTATCACGGGGATCGCAGAGCTGATCTTTCCCTTTCAGGCCCAGGGGAGCTTGATCGAGCGCAACGGCCACGTCATTGGCTCGGCGCTCATCGGGCAGAATTTCACGAGCGACAAATATTTTCACGGGCGCCCGTCGGCTACGACCACTGCCGATCCGAACGACGCAACAATGACAGTCGCTGCGCCGTACAACGCCGTTAGTTCGGGAGGCTCGAATCTCGGCCCTTCCAACAAGGCGCTCATTGATCGCGTCAAGGACGAGATCGAGAAACTCAAGCGGGAGAACCCCGCAACGTCCGTGCCCGCCGACCTGGTCACCACGTCTGCCAGTGGCCTTGACCCGGAGATCTCCCCGGAAGCGGCGCTTTTCCAGGCGCCGCGAGTTGCCAAAGCGCGCAACTTGACTGAAAATCGCGTTCGCCAGCTCGTCGCCGACCACGTCGAGGACCGCTTTATTGGTGTTTTAGGCGAGCCCCGGGTTAACGTGTTAAAGCTCAACCTCGCGCTCGATGACTTGTCCGCCGGATAGCGGCGGATGCTTTTCCAGAGAGCTGATCAGGCATGACGGATCAGCGTCGCGATTCCGACCATCGGCCTTCGCCGGAAGCTCTGCTTGAAGCCGCCCGCCGCGAAGACAGCCCTGTCGGCAAGCTGAGAATCTTTGTCGGCGCGGCCCCCGGCGTCGGCAAGACCTACGAAATGCTCCAGCAAGCCCACGCGCGAAAGCGCGACGGCTATGAGATAGTTATCGGCATTATTGAGACGCACGGGCGGCGCGAGACCGAAGCGCTACTTGGGGGACTAGAGATCATTCCTCGCCGCCGGCTTGAATATAAGGAACAGTGGCTCGAGGAGATGGATCTCGACGCCATCATCGCACGCCGGCCGCAGATCGTGCTGGTCGACGAGCTTGCCCACACCAACGTGGAGGGCAGCCGCCATCCGAAGCGCTATCTCGACGTCGACGAACTGCTGCGCCGCGGCATCGATGTTTTCACCACCGTGAATATCCAGCACATCGAGAGTCTCAATGATGTCGTCGCGCAGATCACCCATGTACGCGTGCGCGAGACCGTGCCGGACGCGGTGTTCGACCGCGCCGACGCGGTCGAACTTATCGATCTGACGCCTGAAGACCTGATCCAACGGCTCAAAGACGGGAAAGTCTACGTTCCCAAAAACGCGGAACGCGCGCTCGAGCATTTCTTTTCGCCGGCCAACCTGACCGCACTCCGCGAGCTCGCGCTGCGCCGCACCGCCGAGCGGGTCGACGAGCAATTGCTCAGTGAGATGCAGGCGCATGCCATTCAAGGTCCGTGGCCCGCCGGCGAACGCGTCCTTGTCTGCATCAGTGAAGATCCGCGTTGCGCCGGGCTGGTGCGCTACTCAAAGCGTCTCGCCGACCGGCTACACGGCCCCTGGATAGCGCTTCACGTCGAGGGCCGTCGCGCGGTGCAGCTCACGGAGGAACAGCGTGACCGCATCGCCGACACGTTGCGCCTTGCCGAAGCGCTTGGCGGCGAACCGGTCACTCTGCCCGGAGGCAACCGCAGCATCGCCGACGATGTCATCGGCTACGCCCAGGCTCATAACGTAACGCAAATCGTCATCGGCAAATCGACGCGCACGCGGTGGTTTGAGATTTTGCACGGGTCGGTGGTCCACGATCTAGTCCGCCGGTCGGGAAACATCAGCGTTCACGTCATTGCCGGCGACGCGGTTAGCGGCGAGCGCACTTCCAAAAAATCGGTCCGCACCGCAGAGCACCGCGAAACCTTCAACCCGGCACCCTACCTCGCAGCGGTGGTGGCCATCGCTGCGGCGCTTGGTTTCGGCATGCTGATCGAAACGTGGGTCGGCATAGGAAACGTCGATCTCGTTTTCCTGACCGCAATTGTTGTGATCGCGGTTCGCTTCGGTTTGTGGCCGTCGCTATTTGCCAGCGTCGTTTCCGCACTGGCGTATAACTTTTTCTTTTTGCCGCCGATTTACACACTGACCATAACCGATCCGGCCAATCTGATCGCCTTTGGCCTGTTCACGCTCGTTGCCATCATCGTCTCCGGCGTCGCCGCGCGCGGCCGGACCCTGGCGATGGCGGCATTGGAGCGCGCCCGAACCACCGAGTCACTATATTCGTTCAGCCGCAAGCTCGCGGGTGCGGGCACACTCGACGACGTCCTTTGGGCAATGGCCTACCAGACAGCACTGATGCTTAGGGTGCGTGTCGTCTTGTTGTTGCCGGAGGCCGGCACGATCACGGTGAAGGCTGGCTATCCTCCCGAGGATATCCTCGATGAGGCGGACATCGCCGCTGCGAAATGGGCATGGGAAAATGACCGCAGCGCCGGTCGCGGCTCCGACACTTTGCCCGGCGCCAAGCGGCTTTTCCTGCCGATGCATACCGGCCGGGGCGCCATCGGGATCATGGGAATAGACAGCGACAAGCCTGGCCCGCTGTTTACGCCCGATCAGCGACGCCTGTTGGACGCGTTGCGCGACCAGGGCGCGCTTGCCATCGAGCGCGTGCGGCTGGTCGAGGAGATGGATCGAGTAGAGCGCGCTGCCGAAACGGACCGCCTGCGCTCTGCGCTTCTGACCTCGATCTCGCACGACCTTAAGACTCCCCTCGCCGCCGTACTCGGCGCCGCCAGCACCTTGCGTGATCTTGGCGGCAAGCTCGGCGATGCCGAGAAAGCCGATTTGCTGGCGACTATTATCGACGAATCCGAGCGGCTTAACCGCTTCATCGCCAACCTTCTGGATATGACAAAGCTCGAATCCGGCGCCATCGCCCCGAACGTCGCTTTGCACGATCTCGGCGAAATCGTCGGCAGCGCCTTGCGGCGCGCGAGCCGCATACTGTCGCACCATCAAGTCGAGCTCGAGCTCGCACCTGACTTGCCGATGCTCGAACTTGATGCGGTATTGTTCGAGCAGGTGCTGTTCAATCTTCTCGACAACGCCGCAAAATATGCCCCGCCGGAAACGACCGTCCGTATCCAGAGCTGGCGGAACGACAACGCGGTATCTTTGCAAATTCTCGACGAGGGCAGCGGTATCCCCACGGCCGACCTCGATCACATCTTCGATAAATTTTACCGCGCGCAAAAGATCGATCAGGTTCGCGCCGGCACGGGACTTGGACTTGCCATCTCACGGGGATTTGTCGAAGCGATGCACGGCACCATCATCGCCGCTAATCGCACCGACCGCACTGGCGCGGTCTTCACCGTCAGCTTGCCGATTCCGGCGGTGTGGCAGCATCTGGATGTCGCGGCATGAGCGCCGCGCCGCTCCGCGTCCTCGTAATCGACGATGAGCCGCCGATCCGCAAACTCTTGCGCATGGGTCTGACCGCGCAAGGCTATCAGACGCTCGAGGCACCCAACGCCAAGACCGCGCTCGAGCTTCTTAGCCAAGCCCCGGATTTGATCATTCTCGATCTTGGTTTGCCCGACACGGTTGGTCACGAGCTGCTGCGGACGATCCGCATCCGCAATGAAAGCGTCCCCATCGTGGTGCTATCGAGCCGGGATGACGAGAGCGGCAAAGTCGAGGCGCTCGATCTCGGCGCCGACGACTATGTCACCAAGCCGTTCGGAATGGATGAATTGCTCGCACGGATGCGCGCGGCGCTTCGCCATCAGCTGCAGATTCAGGGCGAGCGGCCGGTATTCCGCGTCGGCGACCTCTCCGTCGATCTCGTCCGCCGCATTGTGAAGGTCGGCGATCGCGATGTGAAATTATCGCCCAAGGAGTACGACCTGTTGCGCCTGCTGGTGCAGCATGCCGGCAAGGTGCTCACCCACAAGTTCCTTCTGGGAGCGCTGTGGGATGATTTGACCGATGCACAGTATCTGCGGGTGTATGTCCGTCAGTTGCGGCAAAAAATAGAGTCCGATCCGGAACGGCCGCAATATGTCCTCACCGAGACCGGCGTCGGCTATCGCCTTCGGGCGCCCGATTGAATCTCGCTTTCGGCTCACCGGTGACGAATTGACGACGTTGACACCGCGACGGACAGGTATTGCCCGGCGCGAGCCCACGCCTCATAGTGCCGCGCCTTTCTGCAACGCGCGAAGAGGAAAATGCGATGGCCGACGAGCTCGTTTTCTACACCAATCCGAGGTCGCGAGGACGCATCGTGCGCTGGATGCTGGAAGAAATCGGTCAGCCCTATCGGACCGAAGTGATGAATTACGGCACGACGATGAAAGAGCCCGCATATCTTGCCATCAATCCGATGGGAAAAGTCCCGGCGCTGCGCCACGGCGACGCGGTGGTCACCGAGGCCGCGGCAATTTGCGCTTACCTCGCCGACGCCTTCCCGCAGGCTCATTTGGCGCCGCCGCCCGGCGACCGTCAGCGCGCTCCCTATTATCGCTGGATGTTCTTCGCCGCCGGACCGGTCGAGTCCGCCGTCACCAACAAGACTTTCGGCTTCGACGTTCCGGCTGAGCGGCAGGGTTCCGTTGGTTACGGCAATTTCGGACAGGTAATGAACGCGCTCGAGCAAGCGGTATCGCAATCGCCGTATCTGCTTGGCGACAATTTCACCGCGGCCGACGTCTATGTCGGCTCACAGGTCGGCTTCGGCCTGATGTTCAATACCTTCGACAAGCGTCCAGCCTTCGAAAGCTATTGGAAGCGAATTGCCAGCCGACCTGCTTACGCGCGGGCGCGCAAACTCGACGACGCGCTGATGCCCCCGCAAAAAGCTGCGGGATAGCTGGTTTAACGCACGGTGGCCCGGCGGCGACGCTAATCACCGTCGTTCATTCGCATCAGCGGCTCGCCCATGCGGATGCGAGCGCCATCGCTCACGCCGTCGCAGAGCTTAAAGCCTCTTGGCGCAAAGACGAGAATAGTCGAGCCGTGCTCGAACCAGCCCATCTCCTCGCCTTTGCGGAAACACGTGTCACAAGGAATGACGTTCGCGTTGCGTTGCCGCAGCGCCAGCGGGCCGTCAAGGCAGTGTAGCCGAATACTGGCCACCAAAATTGCGGCGACTGCCACCAGCGTGACCGGCGCGCCGCTCGCGTTTAGGGACGTGCGGATGACGGCGCGCTCGTTTTTGCAGAACAGTCGCTCTACCCGCCTGAGCGCGATCGGATTGACGTTCCAGGTATCGCCGGAAATGTAAATCACCTGCGCGGCGCGGCAATCATGCGGGGCGTGGAAGCGATGATACATCGCCGACGTCAACCGCAACGTCGCGTAGCAGCCGTCGCGGTATGTCTCGACCAGATCCTCATCGTTCAATAGATCGTTCAGCGTGTAGGGAAAGCCCTTTGCCTGGAAAACTTCGGTGCCGGCGATGGCGCCGCAGGCGCCGACAATGGCATCGCAGGGGCTGACGAGAATTTCCGTGCTGCGATCGACTGGCCGGGCGCCCTCTTTAAGCTCGCGGACGAAGCAATCGTGCAGGCTTTTGAAATTGGTTGTTTGCGCTTCGCTCAGGTCGAGATCACTGAACAAACGCCAAACGGCTATCGATGCTTCACGCACGACCGGGTGCTCGATGCGGCTGAACCAACCCATGAATTGGGTGACGAGCCGCCGCGGAATGCGATTGGTCAAAAGAAAATTGATGTCCTCCTGCGCCAGCATTCGAAGCATTTTCGCGCGGACCGTCACGGGACTGTCAATTCCCGCGCGTAAACCGCGATTCGATGTGGATGGCGGCCACACTGGCGCTTTACGGAGTCGGCGGGGCGACGCTGGCCGGCTCTCTGGCGCGGCTGCGCCGGCGTCTTGATTTGTCGCAAGCCAAGCACCGATCGGTCGCGGGACATGCGCGAATGGCGCGACGCTTGGCGGCCTTGATCCCGTTCTACGCGTACGACGAAACGCGGTTCTTTTGTTCGGACGGCGCACCCGCCGATATCGCGGCGCGCCGGCGCGACGGATTTGAACGGTTGTCGAGCCTCTACCAGACGCGGTTTGCCAAAACGATTCGCCAGACCAGCGAGGCCGCGGAAAGCATCTCCGATCTGCAATTCACCGACGCCTATCGGGTGCCGTTTCAGTACCGCGACTACGTCAGCCGCCACTTGCCATCCGCGGCTTTTGTGACCGCCAGCGAAGGCGTGCAAGTGACCGATCTCGACGGCAACCATTTGTACGACATCAGCGGCTCTTACGGCGCGAACTTGTTCGGCCATGAGTTTTACAAGGTCGCCATCGAGCGTGCCGCGGCGCGGATGCGTGATCTTGGACCGGTGCTCGGCCCTTATCATCCGCTGATCGTCGAGAACGTCGCGATGCTGAAGGAAATCTCCGGTCTGGACGAGGTTTCCTTCCACATGTCGGGCACCGAGGCGGTGATGCAGGCCGTGCGGCTCGCACGCTATCACACCCGCCGCTCGCACCTCGTGCGATTTTGCGGCGCGTATCACGGCTGGTGGGGCGATGTGCAGCCCGGTGTCGGTAATCCCCTGCCCGCGCACGAGACCTATACGTTGCGCGACATGTCGGAAAAGGCGCTGCGGGTGATCGGCGCACGGCGCGATATCGCCTGCGTGCTGGTCAACCCGCTGCAGGCGCTGCATCCGAATGCTTCCGCGCCGAGCGATTCGTCGCTGGTCGACAGTAGCCGCAGCGGACACTTCGACAGGAACGGCTACGCGGCATGGCTCAAGGAGCTGCGCCGGGTGTGCACCGAGCGCAATATCGTCCTGATCTTTGACGAAGTGTTCGTCGGCTTTCGCCTCGCACTCGGCGGCGCGCAGGAATATTTCGGCGTACGCGCCGATATCGTCACCTACGGCAAATCGCTCGGCGGCGGCCTCCCGGTCGGCGTGGTATGCGGACGCCGCGATCTGATGAAGCGCTTTCGCGACGACCGTCCGGCGGACATCTGCTTCGCCCGCGGCACATTTAACTCGCACCCTTACGTCCTGGCGGCGATGAACGAATTTTTGCGCCACCTGCAAAAGCCGGAGGTGCGCGCGGCCTACAGAACCCTCGACGGGCTTTGGAACGACCGGGCGCAGGCGCTGAACCGGCGACTGCAAGAGGCAGGGCTGCCTGTTGCCATTGCCAACCTGTCTTCGATCTGGACGGTCCGCTACGCGCAGCCTTCCCGACACAATTGGATGCTGCAATACTATCTGCGGGCCGAGGGCCTGGCGCTGAGCTGGATCGGAACCGGACGCTTCATTTTCAGCCTTGATTACACCGATGCCGATTTCTCCGCCGTCGCCGATCGTTTCATCGCAGCGGCGAAAAAGATGCATGACGACGGCTGGTGGTGGAGCGATCCGGCACTGACCAATCGTTCGATCAAGCGAACCATCCTGCGCGAGATGCTCGCCCATCGACTGAAGTCCGGATCGGCCGCGTAGTACCTGAGGCTCGCGAAGTAATTGCCGATCGGCTCAGGTCAAACGTGGCGCTTCTTCCGCCTCATCCTCTTCCCATTCAGCCACTTCGTGCCCGATATTCGGATCGATCAGTTCGCCGCGCAACAGGGCGAACGGCGCTTTGTGATAAAGTTTGACGTCGTGAAACGGGTCGGTGAGGATTTTGGTGGCCCACACCAAGCCGGTTTGCACGTCCTTGATGAAAAACAATTGTACGGTTCGGAAGAGGAGCCCGCCCGCCCCGATCACCAGCCAAATCAGCGCAACGTGGTGGATGAAACCGGAGGTGCCTGCCGCCGGCTCAAAGATGCCGAAGAACGTCGAGTCGAAGACCAGAGGCAGCGGCGACAACGCCCAGATCGTCATCAACACGACTTTCCGGCGAAGATTGTACCCGACTTTGATCTCTTCTTTATGCTCATGACTGGCGCGATTGACGTTGTCGTAGTCTTTGGGCTCAAAGAAAAAATGACCGCATTGGCGCGTCGTCATCGCGACCAGCCATCCGGCCAGCGCCGAGATCGCCGGATCCTTGAAAATCATGACGTAAGCAAACAAAAAGCTCAGCGCGCTCACCAGGTGAAGCGACTGATTAATCCGGCTGTGATGATAGTAACGATGATCGTCCCAGCGTTGAGTCCGCAATGCGGTGAGAAAATCTTCCATGAGTGCCCCTTATTGGCTCATCCCTTCTGGGTATGGCGATTCCATGAATCCGGTATGACACCAACGCGGCGCGATGATGCGCTGCTGCGACGTTGGCTTTCCGCGTGGTTACGCTACGGCCGAAGCGCGCGGCTGCGCCTGGCGAGCGCCATCGCCTTTGGTGAACCGAATAAGCGAGAAATGCCCGAGAGGCGGCACGGCGCGGCGTTCAAGCAAGCGAACATCCCTTGTTCCCGCCGCCCACCGCTCATACCGCTCGAAAGAGAACTCCGTTCGCCAACCGAGCTTGCGCGCCGCAGGCGCAAACCAATGCTCCAGCGTCCGACGCAACCCCGCCTCGGCGCCGACGCGGCTGACCAGCACAATCTCTCCGCCGGGCTTTAGAACGCGGGCAAACTCATCAAGCGTCGCCTCCGGGTTTGGCGCCGTCGTCACGACGTACTGGGCCACGACCACGTCGAACGAGTCATCCGCGAAGGACATATGCTCGGCGTCCATGACCCAAAGGCCTTCAACGTTGTCCAGACCGAATTCATCGACGCGCGCTTGCGCCTTGCGTAACATCGCCTCGGAAATGTCTACACCGCAGAGCCGGCAGTTGGCCGAGTAACGGGCCAACGAGATGCCGGTGCCGACACCAACCTCGAGAATGCGCCCGCCGACCTGCTCGGCAGCCGCGACCGCAGCTTCCCGGCCGCGCTCAAAAACCGGGCCGAACACCAAGTCATAAACCGGAGCCCAGCGGTCATAAGCCGTGGTCACCATCTGCTTGTCGAGTTCGGTATGGGACAGGTTTGTCATCTCTCGTTTCTCCTCGCGGTAGTTTCAAACAGGTGCGGCTTCTTCGCAAATCGTCGTTGCCGTATCGACGTTGAAAGTATTGTTCGCGACCTTGCGCGCATGATTGACGAACTGGCGCGCGCTGTTCTCCCAGGAATAATTGAGCGCAAAGCTGCGGCACCCCTGGCGCGGAAGCTCAAGCGCTTGCAGGCAGGCGCTCCTGAGATCCTCGTCCAGAACCCCGACCGGATGGCCGGCGACGACATCTTTCGGGCCGGTAACGGGAAACGCCGCGATCGGTACACCGCTCGCCAGCGCCTCAAGTTGCACAATGCCGAAAGTATCGGTTCGGCTCGGAAACACGAAAACATCCGCGGCGGCGAGGTGGGCAGCGAGCGTGCCGTTCTCCAGCGGACCTAAAAACCTGGTGTCCGGAAAGCTCTGGCGCAATTTCGCCTCCTGCGGGCCGCTGCCGACGACGACCTTGGTCCCCGGCAGATCGAGCGACAGGAATGCTTCAAGATTCTTTTCGACCGCGACCCGGCCGACGGTCATGAAAATCGGCCGCGGAAAATCGAGAACGATAGCGCGGTCGGGTCGGAACAGATCGATGTCGACGCCGCGCGTCCACATTCCAAGGTTGCCAAAGCCGCGCTCGCCAAGCTCCGTCATCAGCGAGGGGGTCGCGACCATGGTCACCGCCGCGCCGGAATGAAACCATCGCAGCACCGCATAAACACACTGCGCCGGGATCGGCAGCCGCGCGGAAATATATTCGGGAAAGCGTGTCGTATAGCTCGTGGTAAAAGGGCGTTGGTGACGACGGCAATACGCGCGTACGGCGAAGCCGATCGGTCCTTCTGTCGCAATATGGATCGCGTCTGGCTTGTTTGCTTCGACGCGCTGTTCGATGCCCCGCCGCCCCGGCAGCGCGAGCCTGAGCCCCGGATAAGTCGGCAGCTGGAAGGACGGGAAACCCTCCGGCGTGAGGAAGTCGATCTTAGCTCCGAGCTTGTCCGCCGCGCGGGCCAAAGAACCGAGCGTGCGCACAACTCCGTTAACCTGCGGATGCCAGGCATCCGTTGCAACAAGTATTCTCATCAAGGGACGGCGGCGCCGCTCCTCTCCTGATCGAATCGGATGCGACGACAATTGCCATTTCATGTCTCAATCGTGTGACGGCTCTTCTGCCGGCGACGATTCAATTATTTGGTTCGTAACATTGCTGTTACATGCAAATGAGAGTTTCCCGCCGGCGCTTAACCGTTGCTGGCTTGAAATTTCAGCGCCGCACGCCGGAGAGACGTGACCGCTACCATCGCGCAGACGCTGAGCTCCCGGTTAGGCCGTAGCACGATCGGCGTCGCCATCAGCGTCGTGATACTCGGCGTCGCCGGCTACACTCTTTATGAGCTGCTCCGCGGTATCGAATTCGACAAAGTACTTGCCGCGCTTGCCGGCCAGTCGGTGCACAAACTGATCATCGCAGGCGCCTTCGTCGCCGCGGCCTACGTCGCGCTGACTTTTTATGATCTGTTTGCTCTTCACATCATCGGCCGCCAAAATGTCCCCTACTCCGTTGCCGCGCTGGCGAGCTTCACGAGCTCGACCATCGGTCACAATCTTGGCGCTGCCATTTTGACCGGCGGCCTGATCAGGCTACGCATCTACTCGGGCTGGGGTTTGACGGTATCCGACATTGCCAAGATCGCAGTTTTGACCGGCATCACCTTCTGGCTGGGCAACGCCTTTCTTCTCGGTCTGACGGCCGCCTACATTCCCGAAGCGGCAACCGCGGTCGACCATTTGCCGCCGTGGCTCAACCGCGGAATGGGATTGGCCGGCCTGTTCTGCATTGGTTGTTACTTAATGTGGCTCGCGCTCGGATCGCGCGTCGTCGGCCATTCCAGCTGGCGCATCGAACTACCCAATTTTCGCATGAGCCTTTTGCAGATCGGGATTGGAACGCTCGATCTCATCTTGGTCACGCTCGCCATGTACGTCCTGTTGCCCGCCGCTCCCACCGTGGAGCTTCCCGAGGTCATGGTGGTGTTCCTCGCAGCAACGCTGCTCGGAACCGTCAGCCACGCGCCCGCCGGCTTGGGAGTCATCGAAGCGACAATGCTGCTCGGACTGCCACAATTTCCGAAAGAAGCCTTGCTAGCTGCGTTGCTGACTTTTCGCGCACTTTACTTCCTGTTGCCGCTTTTCCTTGCCAGTATCTCGCTCGGAATCCGCGAGTTGCTAATGCTCGCACGCAGCGCGAAATCGCGGTGATAACGAGCCTCCCAACCTTGTAAGGCGAATCCTGCCAAGTTACTCTGCCGCCGCGTAGATTGGGGCTGGTAGTGAAGCGTAGCGTTATCGTTTTTGAAGCTCAGCGACGCTCGCAAATCCGGCCGAAACGACGGTTCAGGCGTGCGGGCGTTTTGGCGTGTTGCGTAGGTCTGGCGCTTGTCGCGCTGGCCCCTCGGCAACCTGCGGCCGAAACCATGCAGTCGGCCCTGGCAAAAGCTTACGAAAGCAATCCGCAACTCAACGCCCAGCGCGCCATAGTGCGGCAAAATGACGAAGGCGTCTCGCAAGCGTTGTCCGGCTATCGGCCCACGCTGTCGGCGACCGCCTCGGTCGGCGAGCAATTCACCAACACTACTGAGGTGCTCCCGCCGATCCCGCCCGGGCTGCCCAACGGCGTTGCGTTTTCCGTCAAGGGATATACCACCCCGGCTACGATCGGGCTGAACGGCTCCCAGACTCTGCTGAACGGTCAGCGCACCGCTAACACCGTCCGTAAAGCCGAGAGCCAGGTTTCCGCGGCGCGCGAAACCATGCGGATGATGGAAGAATCGGTACTGCTCGCGGCGGCGACGTCGTACATGGATATGTCGCGGGACACCGCGAACCTTGTGGTGCAGCAGAACAATATTCGCGTGCTGCAGCGAACGCTCAAGGATACCCAGAACCGGTTTTCCGCGGGCCAGGTGACGAACACGGATGTCGCACAGGCTGAGGCGCAATTGGCGGCCGGCGAAGCGAGCCTGCACTCGGCGGAGTCGACCTTGATGACGACCCGCGCCAACTACCGGCGCGTCATCGGCGTCGAACCGGCGAACCTCGCGCCGGCATCCTCGGTAGACCGCCTTTCGCCGAACACGCTGGGTACCGCGATCACAGTTGGACTGGTGGAAAACCCTGCCGTCACGGCCGCGCTTTACGGCGTCGACGTCGCGCAGTTGCAGGTCAAGATCGCCGAGGGCGCGCTTTGGCCGACGTTGGCGCTGCAGGGAAGCGTAAGCCAGCAAAACTACCCGACAATCCTGCAGCCCAATCTGTTCCTCGGCACTGTCCAGCTCAACTTCTCCGTTCCGATCTATCAAGGCGGCGCTGAATACTCAGCAATTCGGCTCAACAAGGAAACTGTCGGCCAACAGCGGCTGAATGCCGATCAGCTGCGCGATCAAACGCGCGCCAACGTTGTACAGGCATGGGGACAACTCGAGGCGGCGAAGGCACAGATCGAGGCCGCGATCCGCCAGAACAACGCTGCGGAGCGGGCGTTGACCGGAGTCCGCAACGAGGCCTTGGCCGGTCAGCGCACGACGCTCGATGTGCTTAACGCCGAACAGGCGCTGGTGAATGCTCGCGTAGCGCTTATTGTCGCGCAACACGATCGGGTGGTTGCGTCCTACTATTTGCTTTCGGCGGTCGGACGGCTGTCGGCCCAAGAGTTGCACTTGCCGGTGACAATCTACGATCCTTCAACGCATTATTTTCAAGTGCGCGACGCCTGGATCGGACTGCGCACGCCGGACGGCCGCTAGCCGGCATTGCCGCTTGACCCACGAAAGCTTTAGGTTCCAATTCAGCAGCAATCCGGGGCGGAGGAAAATATGCCCGACGCAAGAGTCAATGGTGTTCGCATCTGGTATCAGGAAACCGGCGAAGGCGACCCGGTTGTCCAGATACATGGCGCAGGCTTCGGGCATTTCAATTTTGCTACCGCGACCCCGATCCTGTCCCGCAAATTTCGCTGCATCGACTTCGACATGCGCGGCTATGGCGAGTCCGAGCGGCCGTTCCAGAACTACGACATGGAGGTGTGGGCCGACGATCTTGCCGGGTTGATGGATCATCTCAATCTGGAGAGCGCTCATGTTCACGGCACGTCGATGGGCGGCATGGTGGCGCAACAATTTGCGGCCAAATATCCCGGCCGCACCCGGCGCCTCGTGATCAACTGCTCGGCCGCCAAACTCGACTATGCCGGCGTTCTTACTTTTCGCGGCTGGATCGATATCGCCGAACGCTTCGGCGTGGGCTCGCGGACGCTCGCCGAATTGATCGCCATGCAGGCGCTATCGCGCCGCTATCTCGACGGCCCCGACGGGCGGCGCGCCGTCGATATGATTCAGGAGATATTGGGAAACTGTAATCGCGTGGATGTCTTCAAGCGCGCTTGCCAGGCCATGATTGACATGGACTTGCGCCCACTTCTGCCGAAGATCACCGCCCCGACGCTTGTCATCGGCGGTGACGAGGACATCATGACTCCGTGGCAGCAAGGCGAGAGCGGCGCCGGCCAGGAATATATCGCTCAACACATCAAAGGCGCGAAGAAGCACGTCATCAAGGGCTCGAACCATTCGACATTGTTTGACGGCACCGAAGAGAATTGCCGCGTGGTCGCGGCGTTTCTCAAAGGCGAGTTTTGAACGCGCTGGCGACACTGTCGGCCGTCGAAGCGGCGCGACAAACCCGCCAGGGCGCAATCTCCGCCGCCGAGCTCGTGGGCGCCGCGCTTGAGCGCATCGACGTTTTGGACGGACGGCTAAAAGCGTTCATGACCGTCGACGAGGCGGGCGCGCGCCGGGCGGCGGCGGCCTTGGACGCCGTGCCGCCGAGCCAACGCGGCCCCCTGCACGGCCTGCCGATCGCCTTTAAGGATCTGATCGCGACGGCTGGCGTGCGGACGACTTACGGGTCGCTGGTTTACGCCGACAACATTCCGACGGCAGACGAACTGTTCGTGCGCCGCGCGCGCGAGGCCGGCGGCGTGATGATCGGCAAGACCACGACGCCGGAATTCGGCTACGGCGCCATTTGCCAAAATCGCATCGCCGGCCCGACCGCAAATCCGTACGACCTGGCGCGGACGAGCGGCGGATCGAGCGGCGGCTCTGCCGTCGCCGTTTGCACCGGCATGGCCTCAATTGCGCACGGCACCGACTTCGGCGGCTCTTGCCGCATGCCGGCGAGTCTGAGCGGCGTTGTAGGTCTGCGACCGACCGCCGGTCGCGTCGCAAACCCAGCCAAACCGCTGTCATGGGATGACCTGAACGTGCATGGCGTGATCGCGAGGAACGTCGAAGACGTTGCGCTTCTCCTCTCGGTCGTTTCAGGCGGCGATGTGAGCGATCCCACGTCCCTGGGGCATGAGAAATTCGCCATGCCCGACTTCCAACCCGAACCTCTGGCGGACTTGAGGGTCGCCGTGAAGCTCGATCTCGGCACGCTGCCGATCGATCGCGAGGTGCGGCCGGTCCTGGAAAAGGCGGTGGCAAACATCGCCGGGCTTTACGGCGATCTCGAAGATTGCGGCCCCGATTTCTCCGGCGCGATGGACCCGTTCATGCGTCTGCGCGGCTCGATCCTTTACCGCACGCTCGGTCATTTACTCGAGAAAGAACGCGAAAAGCTCACGCCCAGCGTCATATGGAATATCGAGCGCGGCAAGGATGTTTCCGCCGACGATTTTCTCAAGGCCGAACACGAACGGGGCCGCATCTGGCACAACGTGGCTGATTTCTTTCGGGATCACGACATATTCATATGCGTAACGACCAGCATCGCCGCATTCCCGAATGCACAGAGCGACGTTCTGCTGATTGACGGCAAGCCGATGGCGAGCATCATCGACTACATGGCGCCGACCGCCACGATGTCGCTGTTCGGTTTGCCGGCGCTGTCGATTCCTTGCGGCTTTACGTCGTCGGGCCTGCCGGTCGGCTTGCAAATTGTCAGCCGGCCGTTTGCGGAAGACATGTTACTGAGATTTGCTTTTACGCTGCAGCAAAATCTCGGATTTGCGCATCGGTGGCCGTCGCTCAATTAACACCGTCGTGCCGTTGAAATAGGAGTTTGCCATGCCGATAAAAGCCGAGCTTCTCAAGGAGCTCAACGAACAAGCGCAGAAGGTTCCGATCGCGCCGGGGCGGTGGCCGGAACTCGCCGTCGAATTAAATCAGTTGCGAACCGCCGCAGAGGCGGCGCTTGCGGTTCACGATTTCGATCGTGATCCGGGAGATTTTCCCTCCGCCCTTCGTTCGCGCCGGGCCTGATCAGAAGGAAAGATACCGGCCATGACCGGACAAACACCCACGGACGGGCTTGCAAGTCTGTCTCTGAGCGATGCCGCCGATCTCATCAAGGCCGGCAAGGTTTCCACGGTCGAAGTGCTGGAAGCCTGCTTTAAGCAAATCGATAAGCTCGAGCCCGTTCATCACGCCTTCGTATGGCAGGACCGGGACAGCGCGCTTGCCCGCGCGCGTTGGCTGGACGCGGTTCGCGTGAAGGGCGAGACCGTCGGACCGCTGCACGGCGTGCCGATGGCGCACAAGGACATGTACTACCGCGCCGGCCGAGTTTCCGGTTGCGGTTCGCGAATTCGCAGCAACGAGCCGGCAAAGATAACGGCGACCGCGTTGCGCAGGCTCGACGGCGCCGGCGCCATTGACCTCGGCGGTGTGGCAATGGTGGAGTTTGCGATGGGACCGCATGGTTTCAACGCGCACCTTCCGCGCTCGCGCAATCCGTGGGGCCACGATCGGGTGCCCTGCGGCTCCTCGAGCGGTTCCGGCGTGGCTGTGGGAAGTCGCATGGTTTACGCCTCGCTCGGCTCCGACACCGGGGGATCGATCCGCTGTCCCGCCGCCGCCAACGGCATTGTCGGCTGCCTTCCCACCAACGGCTTGGTGAGCCGTCGCGGCGCGATGCCGATGTCGTGGTCGTTCGATTGCGTCGGGCCACTCACCCGCACCGTGAAAGACGCGGCGCGCGTCCTCAAGGCGATCGCCGGGCAGGACGAACTCGACGATACGCCGGCCGCGATGCCGGTACCGGACTATGAAACGGGTCTTGAGCAACCACTCTCCGGACTTCGTGTCGGCATTCCGCGCGGCTACTTCGACCAGGATTTGCATGCCGATGTGCAGAAAGCGATTGCCGCCAGCCTCGAGGTTTTTCGGCAAGCCGGCGCCACGCTGATCCACGTGGATATTCCGGAGTCGTTTGCGCTTTGCTCCGATCTGCATCCGCTGGTGATGAAGGCCGAGGGC
Organism: Xanthobacteraceae bacterium; assembly: GCA_036490575.1. Taxonomy (GTDB): domain Bacteria; phylum Pseudomonadota; class Alphaproteobacteria; order Rhizobiales; family Xanthobacteraceae; genus BOG-931. The sequence goes on along the minus strand of DASXDP010000187.1, from coordinate 71,395 downwards.
GCAGCCAATCACCGGCAATGGAAGCGCACGCGTAACGCCGAATATTCCGAGGAAGTCGGCAAGAGACTTGAAGCTGGATACTTTATTTCCGCCGTCGACTACATCAACGCCCTTCAGTATCGAGTCTTCGCCCTGGAAGAATTTACCGGCGCCGTGTTCAGTCACGTCGATGCGTTGCTCGCCCCGGTACTGCCGATGCCGACTCCGACCATCGAGCAAACCACCTACAGCAATGGGCCGGCTTATCTGAAAATGGTGGTTGCAATGACCCGCAACACCCGGCCGATCAATTTCCTTGGGCTGCCGGCGTTAAGTGTTACCTGCGGATTCACTTCGGACGGCATGCCGACGTCGTTCCAGCTCATCGGCCGGCCATTCAGTGAAGCATTATTGTTTCGCCTGGGTCATCGGTTTCAAATGGAAACCAAAATTCATCTCGAAATGCCGAAGGCACTGGGCGCGTGAAAGAGTCGGTTACACCAGCGTGCCGCCGCCATCGACGTTGAGTGTTTGGCCGGTGATATAGGTCTGCTCCATCAGATAAACATAAGCGCGCGCGACTTCGTCAGCCTCACCGACATGGCCGACAGGAAGACGTTCTGCTGCCTGCGTGTACATGCCCTCGCGCTGATCTTCCGGCACGTTCGCCCACAGCGGCGTCTTCACCATTCCCGGCGCGACGATGTTGACGCGGATCGGCGCAAGCTCCATGGCGAGCGAGCGCGTCAATCCCTCCATTGCCGCGCACACGCTGGCGCCAAGCGACCAGCCGGATCGCGGGCGAGCGCCAGCCGTCCCGGAGGTAAAGACGATCGAGCCGCCGGGGCGGATGCTGCCGCAGCCATATTTTGCAGCCATGTAGGCGCCCCAAAAGCGCAGATCGAAAAACCTGCGCGCGGCGGCGATGTCAGCCTCCGGCAACGGCCCGAGCCGGAGCGTTTCGCCGGCGGTGAACAGCAAGTGATCGAATTGGCCCAGCTTTGCGAACAGTCCCTTCACGCTTGGCTCATCGCCAAGATCGAGGACGTGTCCCTCGCTGCCCGCCGGCAGCAAACGCAACGCGTCGTCGACGCGTGATTTGCGGCTCGACCCGACAACGATGGACGCACCGTTTGCTGCCGCCGCGCGCGCGGCGGCGAGACCGAGACCCGAGCTGCCGCCGAGAACGACGCGCGCTTTCCCTCAAGGCCCATCACCCTTGTCCTTTTGCTGTTGGCGGATGGCGAACGCAAAGTGCCCCATTATCGCGGCCAGCCCGCAGGCGGGCCGTGAGGTTCGCTCAATCGTTGCGCCGCCCCGATGTCTCGATATAGGCCAGTGCTTCTTCCAGTCCGACCACGTCGGCGTAGCGTCGCTCGACGTCGCGCAGATTTGCCCAATGCGGTCCCTCGTCGACGTCGCCGCAGCACGGCTCCGGCACGATCACCCGAAAGCCGTAAGAGAAGGCGTCGGTAATGGATGCGCGCACGCAGCCGGATGTATTGCAGCCGGAGACGATCACGGTATCGACGCCGTCCTTGATGAAGTACGCCGCGACCGAGGTATTGAAAAATATCGAGGCCGCGCTCTTGCACACGGCCATGTCATAATTCTTGTCGTAGATGCGTTCGTCGAGCTCGGTACAGGTGTCGCCGTGCCGGAAATCGCTGACCACCGCTGGAATTTTCCAAAGCGGCGCGTCGCGCGCACTCGAATAGGCGGTGTAGCAGCAGGCGACCGGCAGCCCGGCTTTGCGGGCCGCTGCGACGAGCGTGACAGTATTGCCGACGGCGCGTTCGACCATGGGCCGCCCGCCAAGCGGAAAGCGGCCTTCGGTGAAGCCTTTTTGGAAATCGACCACGACCACGCCGGCACGCTTGCCGAAGCCGATGCGGCCGGTGCCGAAGCCGCGTTCTTGATATGGATCGCCCACTCCCGCCGCCCCTCCGTTAGCCCGCCTTGAGCGCCACGCCAAAGCGATCGGCGAAAGCGCGCGTGAGGCGCTCGAAGCAATGGCCGACGCGAACGACAGTGAAATCGCGAAAATCGATGATGGTCGAGGCAAGCCCGTCCGGGTGTGCGAACTTTGATTGGCCGTAATCGAAATGGATTGCAGCTGCGGCGCGGACCGGCTCGTCGATATCGGCGAACCGGTATTTGCTGCCGGTGAGCGATAAGTTTGCCGAAGAGCCGAACACCGGCCTCCCCTTTGCGATCGAGGCTTCCGCGATGGCATCGTGGAACTGGCCGGCATTAAGCAGCATGTCCAGTGTGCCCGCCTTGGACGAGTTCTGAATGACAAAAGGATCCACGGCGGCGAGCAACTCGTGATCGGCGCGAAACGGGGCCACCACCGAAAATGGCAGCCGCTCTTGCTCGACCATCTCGCGCACCATGTCGTGGCGCCGGTCGTCCATGCGATGGACTTCGCGGCTCAGTTGCCAACTGCCGAACATGCCGGACGGCTTGTCGTAAGACCGGCGCTTGACCTCGAAAATGCGCCGCACACCGGCCGCGGTCGTCGCGACTACCGCATAAGCGACATCGAGCGGCACAATGCCGATGCCGCCATCATCAAGCGCCGTAAATAGCGCGTCGATATCGTTTCGAAGCTGGTCGGAAGCAACCGGATCGGACGTGAGTCGCATCTGTGCAAGCGTCGCCACTGTCATTGAAACCCTCCGCTCGTTGCGCCATTTGACCACATCGGCACAGGGGGAGATAGTGGAAGCGCCGGTCGCGACGCACCGGTTATCGACTGTCCGCCACCGTTTCGAAAATCCGCGGCGTTATCGCGGAAGTCGATCGCAATTCGAGGCAGCCAATGATCATTCAGACCGCTCCCGCCGGCACGCCGCGATTGGCCATCATGATGTACGAGCACACGGCGCTGTCGGGACAGTTCGCGCGTGCTTTCGGCAACGAGCAATTTGAGGCGCTGTCGCCGCTCGAACCCATGGTCTATATCGTTTCCAATCACGATGCCGGCTGGGTGGACTTCGACGGCGACCCGGCGTCCGACGAAAAGACCGGGCTGCCTTACAATCTCATCGAGACGCCCGCGGAACTCATCACCGTAACCAGTCGGCGTTCGCCGGATTTCAACGAGCGGCATCACCCCTATTGCGGGTTGATGTCGAGCATGCACAGCTGGGGCCTCTACAACGGCCGGTATGGGCTTTCCAAGCTCGTGCTGATCAACAACATTCCGCCGCAGGACCGGCCGATCGCGGATCGGATGCTCGCCGGCGAACTCGAACGGCAAAAGCGGCTCAAGGAGCAAATCGCGAAAGATCCCCAATGCGCGGGCCTGCTCGACGAGAAAAAGCTGTTTCAGAACTACAAGCAGCTGCAATTTCTCGACACGCTGGCGCTTTATTTCAATCGCATTCATCCGAACGAGCGCGCCAAACAAGCATTCGAGAATGTGCCGCTGAGTGCGACCGAGGACGCCACGGTGACTATCGAGCCGCGCGGTAACGGCACCTACACGCTGTCACCCTACCCCTTCGCGGCTAACTGGGCAGAGTTTGCCTATGCCGGCCGGCGCCTCGCGCCGCGTTCTCGCGAAGCGAATGGCTCCTGGCAGCGCCTGCTCAAAGAGACGCCGACCGAATGGGAGGCGTTCCGGCTGATCGCCGCTTAGAGCGCACCGCCGGGCCGCGACAACTAGCGGCCATAAGTCTTGTCGAACTCCGAGACCTCGCCGAAGCCCATCATCTCGCTGAACTCGCTGAACTTGTAGAGCGGCACGTCGGAGCCGACGCTCGAGCCCTTGTCTTTCAGCTGCCGGTAAACGTTACGCAGCGCGTCGCCCGCGGCGAGGAAACCGAACGCCGGATAAATCGCGATCGAATACCCGATCTCCTCCAGCGTTTTGCGATCGAGGATCGGCGTCCGCCCGCCTTCGACCATGTTGGCCACCAGCGGCCGATCGAAAGTCTTGCCAATCGTCCGCATCTCCTCGGCGCTCTCCGGACTCTCGACAAACAGAATGTCCGCGCCGGCTTTCGCGTAGGCTTCGGCCCGGCGCAGCGCCTCGTCCAGCCCGAGCGTTGTGCGCGCATCAGTCCGCGCAATAATCAAAAAATCGCTGGACTCGCGGCTTGCCACCGCGACTTTGACCTTGTCGACCATGTCCTCGATCGGCACCACGCGCCGGCCAAGCATGTGACCGCACTTCTTGGGAAATTCCTGGTCCTCAAGTTGGATGGCGACGGCGCCCGCCGCTTCGTAACCGCGCACCGTATATTGTACGTTGAGAAGCCCGCCATACCCCGTATCGCCGTCGGCAATGAGTGGCGTCGCTGTCCCGTTGGCGATGACCTCGACGCGGCCAACCATGTCCGAATAGGTAGCGATCCCCGCGTCCGGCAGGCCCAAATGCGAGGCGACCGTACCGTAACCGGTCATGTAGAGAGCTTCGAAACCCATTTGATCGGCGATCCTGGCAGAAATGCCGTCGAACACGCCGGGCGCGACCAGTAGCTCTTTCGCGCGCAAACGCGTGCGCAAGTCCGCTCGCTGTCGCTTGGTCATACAAATCCTCCCTCGACATTCCGCTCTGGCGGAAATCGTCCGCTAGAATGTGCGCCTTATCAAAAAATCACGCTTTAGGAAAATCGCCGCCCCGGCGAGCCGAGCGCCGCTCGGGGCGTCAACACGTCGCGCGCCATGTTGGCGTGAGTATTGGCGTATTGTCCGCCATAGGGTCGCCGCTTGACGAACGTGCCGTCGCCGGCCCGGCCAACATAGCGGCCCTTTTCGATCACGAACTTGCCGCGCGAGATGACGGTGTCGGTGCAGCCTTTGACCTTGAAGCCTTCGTAGGCGCTGTAGTCGATGTTCATGTGATGGGTGTGGCCATTGAACGCGCTGATCGTCTCTTCGCGCTCCGGATCGAAAATGACGATGTCGGCGTCGCTGCCCACGGCAATCGTGCCTTTCTTCGGAAACAGTCCGAAGATTTTCGCCGGTGAGGTTGACGTCAGCTCGACAAAACGATTGAGCGAAATTTGGCCACGGCCGACGCCATAGTGATAGATCAGGCTCATGCGGTTTTCGATCCCCGGACCGCCGTTCGGAATTTTACTGAAGTCGTTGCGTCCCAGTTCCTTTTGCTCCTTCAGGCAGAACGGGCAGTGGTCGGTCGAAATTACGTCGAGCGCATGCGAGCGCAGCCCGCCCCAGAGCTCGTCGTGATTCCATTTCTCCCGTAGCGGCGGCGTCAGCACGTACTTGGCGCCGTCAAAGCCCGGCTCATCGTAGCGGTCGACGTCGAGCAGGAGATATTGCGGACAAGTCTCCGCGTGCGCCATCACGCCCCGCGCTTGAGCGAGGCGCAATTCCTGCAACGCGTCGTAGCAGCTCAAATGCACGATATAGACCGGGGCGCGCGCGACTTCTGCGATCGATAAGGCGCGGTGAACGCCCTCGGCTTCCAGCCGGGTGGGTCGAGTGAGCGCATGATATTTCGGTTCAATGTGGCCCTGCGCGAGCGCGATCTTCACCAGTTCGTCGATGACGATGCCGTTTTCCGCATGCATGCAAACCAGCGTGCCGTCCTCGCCGGCCTTGCGCATGGCGCGAAAGATGGTGCCGTCGTCCGAGAGAAGCGCCCCCGGATAGGCCATGAACAGCTTGTAGCTGGTGACGCCGCTGTCGGCGAGGCTCCGCATCTCGCCGGTGCGCTCCTGCGGCAGGTCGGTCACGATCATGTGGAATGAATAGTCGATGGCGGTTTTGCCCTGGGCCTTGGCGTGCCAGTCGTCGAGCGCCTTCAGCGTCGAGGTACCCCTCGTTTGCACTGCAAAATCGATGATGCAGGTGGTACCGCCATGGGCAGCGGCACGCGTGCCGGTCTCGAACGTATCTGAGGTTGTCGTGCCGCCGAACGGCAATTCAAGATGCGTATGCGGATCGATGCCTCCCGGGATCACCAGCTTGCCCGAGGCGTCGATTTGTTTGTCGGCATCGATGACCAGATCTTTGCCGATCAGCGCCACCGTCGAGCCGTTAATGAATATGTCAGCCTGGTAGTCATCGACGGCAGTCACCACGCGTCCGTTCTTGATCAATACCGTCACTTTTGCTGTTCCTCGGCTGTTTGACAGGCCCTTGCGCTGATGTATCATTCGTAAATTGAAGCGGTGCACAAGGGTTTTTTGGCGGGCGGCCGCTCCGGGCTTCAATCCACACAGCCAAAAATTCGAGCGTTCAAAACAAAGTCGGGTGGTTCAAACAGAGGAGACTTGCATGCGCGTGCAGAAGAGTAAGTGGTCGCGCAGATCGTTCATGAAGGCGACTGCTGCCGGCGTAGCAACCGGCATGGTGGGGGGCTTCTCGCGACGAGCATCAGCAGATGAAGGCTTGCGAAGCGTGGGTCTCGGCGTCAGCGAGATCAACGAAATCCAGGGCAAGGCGACCAAAGACCTGGGCTTCCCCGTCGCCGGCCAGGCGCTCGGCTACGGCGAAATGTTGAGCAAGATACTCAACCAGAACGACCAATACGAAATCGCCGAAGGCTACTATCACGATCTGACCTTCTACCAGCCGGCGAAGGTACTTCAGCCGCTCGACACCAAGAAGATCAAGGACTGGGACAAGGTCACTAATCTCTGCAAGACCGGCAAACTCACGCCGGAATCCAGCGTCGGCCAGGGTCAAGCTCCCTATACGATGATGTGGTGCGACGAGAATGGGACCAGGGTCCAGAAGGAGTCGCAGTACGTCATCATGGTGCCTGCGTTCCACAACGCAGATTCCATGGGCTACAACCCCAAGGCGACCAAACGCCCAATCGAAAGCTGGAGCGAGCTCCTCAACAAGGATTGGAAGGGCAAGGTCGGCTTGCTGAACGTGCCGTCCATCGGCGTGATGGACTGCGCGATGGCGGTGGAAGCGCTCGGCCTGAAGAAATTCGCCAACAAAGGCAATATGACCAAGGCCGAAATCGACTACATGATCGAATACCTCATCCCGCTCAAGAAGGCCGGGCACTTCCGCGCGTTCTGGGAAAACTTCGGTCAGTCAGTCAACCTGATGGTGAACGGCGAAGTGGTGCTGGAGAGCATGTGGTCTCCGGCCGTTGCCGCGATCCAGGCCGAAGGCGTCCCGTGCAACTACGCCTTCCCGAAGGAAGGCATGCGCGGCTGGCACGGCGGCCTGTCGGTCTCCGCCAAGGTAAAGGGAAAGCAGCTCGACCAAGCCTACGAGTACATCAATTGGTGGCTCGCCGGCTGGCCGGCGGCATTCGTTGCGCGTCAGGGCTACTATCACTCGATCCCGGACAACGCGAAGAAATACCTCGAACCCGAAGAGTGGGACTATTGGTACGACGGCAAGGCGGCCGCGAAGGACCTGCCCGATCCGTTCGGCACCATCACCATCAAGAAGGGCGAAAGCCGCAGCGGCGGCTCCTATTGGAACCGTTATTCCAAGATCGCCGTCTGGAATTCCAACATGGATGAGAACGACTACCTCACCAAGCGCTGGACTGAATTCCTTAACTCCTAGGCGTTTCTCGACGCTTGCTAACGTATCGACGCCGCCGGCCTTCCAAGCCGGCGGCGTTTTCGTTTATGATTGGCGCGTGACCACAGTCGAAAACTACGCCAAGCTCACCGACACCGCGACGCCGCGCGGCCTCCTCGGGGCCGCACCGGTAGCGCCAACCGAAGTTGACGCTAAACGCAAATATCGCCGCGAGCCCGGCTTTCCGGTGCCGATCCTGATCGCACCGGCGACGCTATGGCTCACGGTCTTTCTGTTTTTGCCGCTGTTCAGCATCTTTATCTTTAGCTTCTGGAAAGCGACCGGCCACGGTATGACGCCGGCTTTCACGTTCGAGAATTACCGCGCGTTTTTCGCCTCGGAAGGTTTCTTCGATCCCAGTAAATCAGATTTTCTCACTCCGTCGATCTTTATCCGCACGCTTTGGTCGACCTTTCGTTTCACCCTGACGGTAATGGGGATCTGCCTGATCCTTGCCTATCCGCTGGCCTATTTCCTGTCGATGCAGGTGGAAAACTTCAAATGGCAGCTGGCGCTGTTCCTGTTTGTGATGGTCCCGTTCTGGACCAGCTATCTCATCCGCGCGGTCGCCTGGCTCCCGATGCTCGGGCGGCAGGGACTCATCAACGAGTTCCTGGTCACTATCGGCGCCATTGATGAGCCGCTGAGCTTCTTCCTTTATTCCGAGTTCAGCTACATCATGGCGCTGGTGCAGCTCTACGTCGTGCTGGCGGTCGGCCCGATCTTCTTCTCCCTCGCCAAGATCGATCGCACGCTGCTTGAGGCAGCCCGAGACATGGGCGCCACTCCCTTCCAGATCTTCCGTGAGATCATCATGCCGCTGTCGCTGCCAGGCGTGGCGATCGGCATGATCTTTATCTTCGTCATGCTGATGGGCGAATTCGCCACCGCCGTGGTGGTCTACGGCGGCAAGACCTCGACCACAGGCACCGTCATCCTGAGCTATTACTCCACCGCCAATTATCCGTTCGCGGCGGTCAATGCCTTCATGCTCATGGTCGCAATGATGATCGGCGTCGTGTTCATCCTGCGGCTCGTCGACATCCGCAAGGAGCTTTGAGGATGGCGCGCTCGACACCGGAAAGCCGCCGCAGGAGGCGCGTAAAGGCGGGCTTCAGCGTTTATTACGTGATCTTCTTTATCTTCGTGTACGGGCCGATGTTCGCCATGTTTACGTTGTCCTTTCAGGGACCGCGTGGCGGCGTAACTTTTCCGATGCGCGGCTTGAGCTTTTTCTGGTGGGAAAAGCTGGCCGGACCTTCGGCGGTCGGAAACCTCAAGGCTTCCATGGTGCGATCGCTCATTCTTGCGGTGATCGTCATGGTCATCACCGCGCTGTTCTCGACCATGCTGGCGATGGCGTTCCGCAAGCGTTTCCGCGGCTCGGCGACCCTATTTTATGCGGTGATGTCCGGCCTGATGGTGCCGGGCACGCTGCTCAGCCTCGGCCTTGCCACCTTGCTGCGTCAGGTCGGCATTCCGCCGAACTGGTGGTCGTCTGGCCTTGCCGTGCACGTCGTTTGGACGTTGCCGTTTGGCTTTCTGGTCATGATGGCGGTGTTCAACCGCTTTGACGCGCGGCTGGAGGAGGCCGCACGCGACATGGGCGCCGACGAATGGACGGTGTTCAAGGAAATAACACTGCCGCTGATCCTGCCCGGCATTGTCGCGGCGGGACTGTTTGGCTTTACGCTGTCTTATGATGAATTCGCGCGCACGACGCTTTTGTCTGGCGCACTTAACACGCTGCCGCTCGATATTAATGCGTCGCTGACTCAGCGGGTGCAGCCGACCTTGTTTGCGCTCGGCACGGCCTCGACCATATTCTCGCTGCTGATGATCGGGATTTTTATTGTAATCTATACGATCCTGTATCGGCGCTCTCACTGACCGGGGCTGCTTGCCGGATGACTTTGAGTACCCAGTAGATCAGGCAGAAACACACGGTAAGGATTACCAGCGCAACGACGGCGCCGAGCCGGCTGCCAAACTCGACGCCCAGCGAATAATCCGGTTGCAGCAAATAAGCGCAAAGGATCAGCAAAGACTGCACCGCGGCACCGGCGCAAAACAGCACGGCAATAAAAGCTGAGCCGCGCAGTGAAGCCAAAACCATGCCGTCGATGCTGCGTCTTTGCACGATATAGAGGCGGTAGGCGCGCCAGTGAAAGGCGCAAAAACCGCCGATCGCTGCAATCAGCACCACCCAGAACATTGCATTGTCGTAGCCGAGCCCGTTGATCACGAGCGTAAAGAAGTCCTCGAACGGCTTGTAGAAGTAGAGAAAGATGAGAATGACAATGAAGGCTACATAGCCGACAAGCGCCCAAAACAGCCGCCACCCCGTCATTTCAATCAGGCCCCTTGATACTTAACAGCCATCCCCGGCAGGCGGACTGGAGCACGACAAGCGCCGAACGGCAAGAGCTACGCCACGCTTGCGCTTACAGCCTTCAGCCATGAGATTTCGCCGCGACAATCAGCAGAACCACGTAAAGGATGACGAACAGCGTATCTTTGACCGCGGCCAGGGTTTGCCGTTCGCCGCTCGAGGCGACAAGCGTAATTGACTCGAGCACGAAGAAAACGGCGGAAAGAACGAAAAACGGCCAGATCGTCCCCCACCACGACGCCGGCGCCGCAACGCCCATCACTGCTTGCCAGATCAGCAGCAACAGCGGCACGACAACGAGATAACCATAACCGACGAGAAAGCGGCCGCGCATGGCGCCGCGGTCGACCGACCAGAACGCTGCAAACCAGAGCACCAGATTCAGCATGTCCCAGAAGCTGGCGGCATAGGTGTCGGGCTTGGCCACGCTACGCAGGTTGAGGAAGGCGAGCACAAGCAAAAACCCGAACAGATCGCAAAGGAGCCACTCGCGGAAAGTTTCGGCGCCGCGCTTCGCTCCCCAGCTTCGGGTCGCTTTATCGAATACCAGAACCAGCGCAAGACCGACGCTCGCTGGATAAACGAGTTGCGCGACTAGCCCGTATTGATCGGCATGCGGCAATGCGATCCAGCAGAGCAGCACGATTGCGACGACGAGTGCCACCAAACCAAGAAGCCGCAGCGGCGATGCCGTAGGCACGGCAGCCGCAGTAGGCGCAGACTCCACGGCCCCCGTTTCCCGCACGCGGGGCGCCAAAGCGGCTTGCGACGACTGAACGACGGTATAAGCGAGCGACACGGCGAGCCCGACGACTCCGATCCCTATCATAATGGCGGCAAAGGCGATGGCGCGCGGATCAGAGCGCCAGTCAAAGAACGTCTCGCCCCACACCCATTGCTGTCCGCTGGAAATGAGCCAGATCAAAAACGCGGCGATAGCCGCCAGCAGAAGGAGCGCGAGCGTGAACTCGTACCAGCGCGGCGCATGTCCGGACGGCGCCGCGCCGCCCGCCGGCGCTTTCTGCCCCTGCGGCATGCGCACCAGCCAGAATATCAAAAACGCAAGCACGCCGATGGCCGCAATCACCGCCATCGCTTCGACGAAGTCTGTCGCTCGTTGTTCCAAGGTGCAGCCTTACTTGTTTCCGCTAGCGGGGTTGACGGCCGGCGCTACCGGTGATCGTGCATAAGGGTCTCGACGCATTTGCGCAGGCTTTCCTCCGCCGCCTGCTGCAACAACTCGCCACGGCTTGCGCCGTTTTCGCGCCCGGCCGTCGCGGATTCGCGCACACTGGTGCCGTTGGCGCGCAATTGGCCGATAACTTCGACGGCATGTGCATTCGCGCTATGCTCAAGAACTTCGAAGCTCCACGCCTCGCCATAGGCGTCGCGCAATCCGCGAATGATCTCGGTGAGAGGGCGCTCGCGGCGCACGCCGCTCGGTGCGCTCGGCGATTGTCCGTCAGTCGCGGGACGAAGCGGTCTCTCCCGCAACGGGCTCAACCCGCTCCTCGACATCAGCCGCGAAGGTTCCGGCGTCTGCCGCGGCGACGGCGCTGCGGCTATCTCGGCGGCCGGCGGTGAAGCCGCGGCGGTTGTTGCTCCCGCGCGCATGCGCTCGCGCAAAACCTTGCTTGCCGCTTCATCGACCGTTTCGCCTTCGGCATTGACAACAACGCCATAAGCCGCACGGGCATGGTCGACGGTGCAGAAGCCATCGAGCACGTCCTCCAGCACCTGCGCGGTCGGCCGTTCGAGCGGATCGCCAAAGCCGCCGCCGCAGGGCGCGTAGAAAACGTGCACCTCGCCCGCCTCCACCCTCAGCCCGGAAAACTTCGCCGGCATGCTTTTGATGTCGTTGGGGCGGCCCACGTTATAGATCTCGACCTTCCCGACCTGACCGGGCTTGCCGCCGAAAATACCCCACGGCACGTCAAAGTGACGCTCGTTCTCGTGGGTGATGAAGGCGTCGGTCAAAACTCGCTGCGCCTTGACGACGCCAATACCGCCGCGCGAACGCCCGGCGCCGGGCATGACATCGTCCCGCAACTCGTACCGGTCGCAAATCATCGGCAGGTGCATCGCCAGATCTTCGATCGGATTGTTGCGCGTATTGGCCATCAGATTGTCAATGCAATCGGGACCGTCGGCGCGCGGGCGGCCACCATACGCCCCCTCGTTGACTTCGAGAAAGACCCAGTAGTCGCCGCTCGGCCGCACTCCCGCGTAAGAACAGAAAGACAAGCTCGCCGAACTGCCGGCAATGATGTCGTTCGGCAGGACCGGGGCCAACGCCTTGTAGATCAAATCGATCACCCGGTTGCATTGCGCGAAGCGGGCCTCGGCAGCGGCAGGATAGATCGGATTATAGATCGAGCCCTTGGGTGCGATGACCGTCACGGGCCGGAAGGAACCTTGGTTGGACGGCACTTTTACGTCCGAGGTGGCGCCATCGAGCAACAGCGACCGGATGGCGCAGAAGCACGCGACCTTGGTCGAGCCATCGAACGGCACGTTGAAAGCCGTCTCAACCTGTTTGGATGAACCGGTCAGATCGACTTCGATGCCGTCGCCCTTGACACGGACGCAAACCTTGATCGGCAGGCGTACGTCGCGATTTTTACCGTCGTCGTCAAGAAAACCTTCAGCCCGGTATTCGCCGTCAGGAATGGCGGCAATCCGCTGGCGCAAGACGCGCTCGGTGTAGTCCATCAACTGCACGGTCGCGTCGAGCACCAGTTGCCGGCCGTAGCGGTCCATAAGCTCGGCGAAACGCTTGGCGCCAAGCCGCGCGGACGCGATTTGCGCGTCGAGATCGTCCTGCAACTGACGCGCGGCGCGGCTGTTGCGCCCGATATAAGTCCACAGCGCTTCGTTGCGCTTGCCGCGCTCGTAGAGCTTGGTCCCGGCAAACAGCATGCCTTCCGCGAAAACGTCCGGTATGTCGATGATCAGGCCCGGCGTCGCCGCCCCGATATCGACATGGTGCGCGGTGTTGGCGGAAAAGCCGACCAACTCGCCGTCATGAAAGACCGGCACCACGACCGCAATATCGGGCGAGTGACTTGAGCCGTGGTACGGGTGATTGTGAATGACGAGATCGCCGTCGTACCATTCGCCGTCCTGCAGCGTTTCTTTTATTCCCGCGAGATAGCCGGGCAGCGATCCGATATGGAGCGGCGTGGATTCAGATTCGCAAAGGGTGTTGAATTCGGTGTCGAACAGTCCGGCGCCGAGATCCTGTGACTCGCGGATAATCGACGAAAACGACATGCGATAAAGCACATGCCCCATTTCCTCGGCGATGGTTTGCAGCGCGCCGTTGATGACCTGCAGGGTGATGGGATCGATTGTTGCGGCCATGGGCTAGCTCATGCTCCGCGGTAGACATGCAGGTTGCCGAATTCGGCAACGGCAGCCACGTAGCCAGGCGGCAATAGTGTCGTCGAATTGTGCTGGATCAATATCGCCGGTCCGGCGACCTGCTGGCCGGCCCGCAAACGATTTCGGTCGTAGCGCGGCGTGTCTGCGGTTTGCCCATCGTCGAAAGTCGTGGGGCGGCTATAGAGGAAAGCGCCGGAAATATCGCTGCCGTCGGCTTTCTCGGCGCGCGCCACTTTAAGCGGCGACACGTCTTCGCTGCCGATGACGCGGACAGTAATCAGCTCCACCTCGCCGTCCTCGAAATGATAGCCGTAATCGAGACGATGCTGCTGGTGGAAGCTTTCGACCACCGCCGCAAGGTTCGAGTCAGTGAGGCGTCCATCCGGAAGCTGCGCGCGCAATTCAAATCCCTGTCCGTGATAGCGGCATTCCGCCAGCCGCTGAAATTTCTGGCGGCCGGCGCGGACACCGTCCTTTTCAAGATCGCGCCGGCACAGTTCGAGCAGCTCGTCGATCACAGCATTCATTCGTCCGATGGCTGCTTGATCCGCCTGTCGCAGCGACACGATCAGCGATCGCGCGTGCTCGTATTGCATATCAGTCTGCAACAGCCCCATTGCCGCGGTAATGCCGGGCGCTACCGGCACGATGATGTCCTTCGCCGAAATCGCTTCGGCGAGCGCAACCCCATGAAGCGGCCCGGCGCCGCCAAAGGGCACGAGCGCGAACTCGCGGGGATCGATGCCGCGTGCCACCGAATTTGAGCGGATCGCGAGCGCCATGTTGGAATTGATGACCTTGATGATGCCGAGCGCGGCTTCGACCGGCGAAAGGCCGAGCGGTTTCGCCACCTTCGTCTCGACCGCCTTGTAGGCTAGGTCCGGGTCGAGCGGCAGATCGCCGCCGAGCATCTTGTCCGCATCGAGGCGCCCCAGCACGACTTGCGCGTCGGTAACCGTCGGCTCTTCGCCGCCCTTCCCGTAACACGCGGGGCCCGGCTCGGCGCCTGCCGAGCGCGGACCGACATGGAAACCGCCGGCGGAATCGATATAGGCGATCGAACCGCCACCGGCGCCGATCGATACGAGGTCGATCATCGGTACCAGGATCGGATGGCCGTTCACATACGAGTCACGCGCATTCATGATCTTGATGCGACCATCGGGAATTGTGCTGATGTCCGCCGAAGTTCCACCGATGTCGACGGTGATCAGATTGGACCGGCCGCAAAGCAAACCTTCGGCGCGTCCGCCGATCACGCCGCCGGCCGGGCCCGACATCAGGATGCCGACGGCTTTCTGCGAGCAGGTCTCGACGGTCGCCACGCCCCCGTTCGATTGGATGACGCGCAAATTGGCGGCAAAGCCGTTGTCGACGAGTTTTTGCTGCAGGTTCTTCAGGTAGAGCGATGTCTTTGGACCGACAAAGGCGTTCATTGCCGCCGTAGAGAACCGCTCATACTCGCGGATCACATTCGCCACTTCGGACGACGTGCAAATATAGGCGTCGGGCATTTCGGCGCGAACGATCTCGGCGGCGCGCCGCTCGTGCGCGTCATTGAGAAACGAAAACAGAAAGCCGATCACAACGGACTTGATGCCGCGCCGCTTGAACAGCCGCGTCGCTTCCAACACTTCCGTCTCGTTGAGGGGGACCTCTACCGCCCCATCGGGTGGCAAAATCCGCTCACTCACCGAAATCCGATTGCGCCGCTTGACCAACGGGCGCGACTGCCACGGCACTTCGAAGTGCAGGGAGAAATTGTACGGTCGCTTGTGCCTGCCGATATGCAAAATGTCGCGAAAGTTGCGCGACGTCAGCATTCCGACTTCGGCGCCGTTGTGCTCGATGGTGATGTTGGTCGCGACCGTCGTGCCGTGAACGATCAAAGAGACGTCGGCCGGAGCAACGGCGGCCATGTCGCAGAGTTCGCGGAGACCTTTGAGGACGCCTTCCGACTGGTCGCGCGGTGTGCTCGCCACCTTGTGCACGAACATGCCGTGATCGGCTTCGAGGACCAGATCGGTATTGGTGCCGCCGACGTCAACGCCTACCCGCGCCATGGCTTGTCAGATCATCCCCTCTCGCCGCGCAGGACCCGGACGACGCGTGATTGCGAATTTGTCGGAAAAGTTTGTCAGCAATGTTCGTTGCGTGCAACCCCCGGCATTCGGTTAAGCGGCTGGATCGCACCACACCATCTTGAGGGAGTTGAGCGAAAGCAACAAATAGTGGTTGAATGTGCGGTAAACAGGACATGCAGCAATGGCTGTAACCGCCAATTTTGTCTGCTCCAACTGCCGATGGTGGCATTTTCATCCGACCGAAGGCGCCGAGCCGGAGTCCGAACAGGCAGTCGGCTATTGCCGGCGCTTCCCGCCGTCCCGGCGTGACAATGGCGTCGGTGCCTGGCCGATCACATTCGGCAGCGACTGGTGCGGGGAGTATGCCGAGAAGAGCGAAGTGGCGGGACGCGCACTGCGAAGCACCGCCTCGCATTAAGTGCGCGGCTCAACGCTTCGGCGCTCCCGGAACGGCGCCCCTAAATAAGCTCGACGCAGTTGGCCAGCGCCGCTTCGGCCGCGCGCCGAAACGCGTCTTGCTCGTCGCGCGCGCTGCTGCCCTCCCCGACACGGAACGCTACGCCGCCGCTTGCCCCAGCGACCGCCGGGCCCGGGATTTTAGCGCGACCGAACTGGGTTCTTACCGCGCCACCTTTACCGAAAGTGAGCTTGCCCAAAACGATCGCCTCGTCGCCGTCGCGATGCCGTTCCTTGATGTCGTAGTGCCAATCGCTGCCGAAGCGCTCGCGTAAGCGGCGCGCCGCCGGAGAGTCGTCCTTCGCATCCGCCGACGACGTCTGGCGCGATACGGTTGGGGTGCTTTTCTCGCCGCCGAACATCGCGGCGGCCGGCTTGCCGAGGCCGCTAAGACCGCCGTGCGGCCCTCGATAGAGGTCGTCGAGCTGCGTTTTGCTTTGCGTCAACATGTCGTCGAAAACCGACGACAGATTTGCTTCACCCTGATCGGCCATGCGTCCGACCTACCCGCGCTGCGCCCGCGGCCAAAAGCGCTCGAAATCTTCTTCGGCCTTGGCGGCAAAACCGGCCTTGTCGGCGAATTGGCCAAGATAATCGAGCGCCTCGGCGAGACCGACGACGTCCGCGTATTTCGCGTCCATGTCGAAAAGGTTGGCTTCGTGGGGTCCGGCGGCGCGATCGCCGACGGCCTCGCGCACGACAATCGTTTGATAGCCGTTTTGCAGAGAGTCGATTACCGAAGCCCGGATGCAGCCGCTGGTGGTGCAGCCGGCCACGAGGAGGGTATCGGCGCCCAGCTTACGCAACTCAGCATTCAAGTCGGTACCGAAGAATGCGCTGGCGTATTTCTTTTCGATGATCTTTTCGCCAGGCAAAGGCTCAATTCGTGGGTCGACCTCGACCAGCGGCGAACCCTGTTGCAGGATTGCGAGAGACGGCACTTTCTTCACGAACACACCGCCGTCGCGCAAATCCTTGCGGTAGGCGGTGGTGGTATAAATAACCGGCAGTCCGCCGCGACGGAACGCCTGCAATAGCTGCCGGGTAGCATTGATCTCCCAGGCGAAGTCGCCACCGAGCGGCGTCTTCGGGTCGGTGAAGCCGTTGATAAAATCGACAATCAAGAAGGCCGGGCTGCGGCCGTAGCCGGAGCGGGAGGCGAAACCCTTCTGTTCATAATCGGCACGCGTCGAGTTTTGCCAGTCATTCATTTTTGATCTCCGAGGCGGCGTCAGTTTGTCCAAACATGGCGTTGGGCGCTCGTCGTTGTCAACGAGGGATCGCCTAGTCCTGCTGCGGCACGGGAGCATTACACGATCTTCCAGGGTCTTGCCCGCATGCACACGACGTGGGACTGTCCCGAAACACGACCGTTCGTCGCCGGCGAGCGGAGCGAACTGAAGAAATTTCCGGCGGCTAGTTCAAGCGTCAGTGGGGCACTTAATGACCGATGACACTCGTTCACGTCCATCCGCCATCGGCAGCCGTGCCGGCTACGGATCGACAACCGGGACGCGTTACCAACCGCGCTCGCTGGTCGCCGGCGGCGGTGCTGAGACCGCGCGCAGCGCGCGTTCGGCAACGCAGGCCGGCGGCGGCGGCAAAAAGGAAATTTTCTGCGCCATCGGCGTCGACGTCGACGCGGTCGCGGGCTGGCTCGGCTCTTACGGCGGAGAGCGATCGCCTTGCGATATTTCCCGCGGCCTGTTTGCCGGTGAGGTCGGTGTCCCGCGCCTCGTCAACCTGTTTGATCGCCTCGGCATCCCGACCAGCTGGTTCATTCCCGGACACTCGATCGAAACGTTCCCGAAAGAATGCAAGCTCGTGGTCGATGCCGGTCACGAGATCGGCATGCACGGCTACTCGCACGAAAACCCGATCGCCATGACACCGGGACAGGAAGAAGCGGTCATGGACAAGTGCATCGAACTCATCGAGCGGCTCAGCGGCCGGCGCCCTACCGGCTACGTCGCGCCGTGGTGGGAGTTCAGCCAGGTCACCAATCAGCTCCTGCTGAAAAAAGGCATCAAATACGACCACAGCCTGATGAACAACGATTTCCACCCGTTTTACGTGCGGGTCGGCGATAGCTGGACCTTGATCGACTATTCAAAACAGCCGAGCGAGTGGATGAAGCCGCTGGTGCGCGGCGAAGAGACCGACCTGATCGACATACCCGGCAGCTGGTATCTCGACGACTTGCCACCGATGATGTTCATCAAAAGCGCCCCGAACAGTCACGGCTTCATGAAGCCGCGCGACATCGAGGAGCTGTGGTGCGATCAATTCGATTGGGTCTACCGCGAATACGATTACGCCGTGTTCGCAATGACCATTCATCCGGATGTTTCCGGGCGACCTCAAGTCCTGCTGATGCTGGAGCGTATTTACGATTATCTCTCCAAGCATGCGGGCGTGAAGTTCGCCACCTTTGACCAGATCGCGGACGACTTCCGCCGCCGCTTCCCGCGGCAGAAAACCGGCGCCGAAGTGGCGCGGTCGGCCTGATTGCGGGCTGATATGTCACCGCGAATAAGGCGCGCGCCGCAGGCGCGCATCTTCTTCGGATTGGCCTGATAGCGAAGCGCTAATACCCGTCAACGGGCGCGTGGCGGCGCCGTGCGCGTGCGCCAGCCGGTGCGCAAGGCACGCACGGCGTAGTGCAGCAAATAAAACAGCACGGCCAGGATCACCAGCAAGATTATCGACAGCAGCCTTTCGCCGAACGCCGCATCAAAGATTGGGCCCCGGCTGACGAAGTACTCGCTCAAGACCTCGATCGCCTGCAAGGTTGCGCCGGCGCAAAAAATCACCGCCACCAGAATAGCCGCTTGCAGGGTGTCGAAAACCAGCGTGTCGACGTTCAAATCGGCGACGTTGCGAAAGATTTCGTGCCGAAACGATTGCCAGTGCGCAAAGGCGTAGGCGGCAATCCCGACCAGCGACGCGAACCAGAACACCACATTGCTGAAGTGAATGAACGGAATATGCGCGGTCAGATAAGTTTCGAAGGGACGGTAGAAATATAGGAAGATGAGCAGAATGACGACAGCGACGACCGCGCCCCAGAATTGCTGCTGTTTAGTTGTATCGTCCGCCATGTTCGCTATTTTGGTTGAGTTTGCCGCTCGATGGTAAATCATTCCCCGATGTTGTCAAAAGCCCCGGAAGCGCTCGACGGCATCAACAACTGACTTGTTGACAAGCGGCTGGTGCTAAAGGAAAATTGTCTTTGCTCCGGGGCCATTATTGAGATGAGAGCGTGGAATGCGCTTCCATGCGCGCGTAAGAGCGCGGCGCTCCGGGAGCGGTGAGAGGGATCGTTTCGCTTCGGCGCAATCGTTCTGAAGCGGCCAGTACAGGGGGTGATATGAGCAGCCGGCTCGGCATTGATGTCGGCGGGACATTCACGGATCTGCTGCTGTTCGACGAGCGCTCCGGCGGGATGCGCTTGTTCAAGACGCCTTCGACACCAAGCGATCAGTCGATCGGAATTTTGAACGGAATTCAGCAGCTGTTCCAGGAAAGCGGCGTCGCCGCTTCCGAAGTGATCGCCCTCCTCCACGGCACTACCGTTTCGACCAACATCGTGTTGGAGGAAAAAGGCGCCAAGGTCGGACTTTTGGTGACGGAGAATTTCGAACAGGTTCTGCATCTCGCCCGCTCCCAAACTCCGGGACCGCTCGCGGGCTGGATCATCATGCAGAAGCCCGACCCGCTGGCGGATCTCGAGCTCACCCGCGGCATCCGCGAGCGCATCAATCCGCGCGGCGAAGTGATAACGCCGCTCGATGAAGCGTCGGCGCGCAATGCCGTGAGGGAGTTGATTGAGCTGGGGGCGGAGTCAATTACCGTGTCGTTGCTGCATTCGTATTCAAATCCGCAGCATGAGCAGCGCGTCAAGGCGATCGTCGAGGAAATGGCGCCCGAGATGGCGGTGTCGCTGTCTTCGGAAATCCTTCCGGAATTCCGCGAGTATGAGCGCACGCTGGTCACGGTGATGAACGCTTACGTGCGCCCAAGCATGCGGCGCTATCTCAACGGCTTCGAAGACAAACTGCGCAGCGTTAATTTTCAGCCCAGCGTGAATATTGTGCGCTCCGACGGCGGCCTCATGAGCGTCGAGCGCGCCAGCCAGTCGCCGGTTCATACCATGCTGTCCGGGCCCGCCGGCGGCGTATCCGGCGCGGCCTTCATGGCTTCGCTCGCCGGCTTCCCGGATGCGCTCGGCTTCGACATGGGCGGGACGTCTACTGACGTCTCACTTATTCAGGATGGGAAACCGACGATCTCCAGGCAGACGACGATCGGCTATTATCCGATCAAAGTACCGTCGGTGGACGTTCACAGCGTTGGCGCCGGTGGTGGTTCGATCGCGCATGTCCCGATGACCGGCGCCTTGCGCGTCGGTCCTGAGAGCGCGGGCGCCGTGCCCGGCCCGGCCTGCTACGGCAAAGGCGGAGATCGGCCGACGGTCACCGACGCGAACGTGGTTTTGGGACGCCTGCCGCCGCGCCTGCTCGGCGGCAAAATGATGCTCGACGTTAAAGCCGCGGAAGAAGCCGTCGCCAAGATCGCGCGCGTTCTTAACCTCGACCTTCATCAGGCGGCGCAGGGCATTCTCGACATTGTCAACGAGAACATGCTCGGGGCGCTCCGCCTGGTGACGGTGCAAAAAGGCCTCGACCCCAGAGATTTCGCCCTCGTTCCGTTCGGCGGCGCCGGACCGTTGCATGGAAACGCCATGGCCGCGCTAGCGGGATGTTATCCGGTGATCGTGCCGCCGACGCCCGGCGTGTTGTCGGCTTTGGGTTTTCTGTACTCCGACGTGAAGAACGAATTCGCTCAAACTTTCGTGCGCACTGTGGACGAGGCCGACCCCGGCCAGATCAGCGACATTCTCACCCGGCTCGGCCGTGATGCGCGTGCCTGGCTGCGCGAAGAGGGAGTGGACGAGACCATGCAGCGGGTGAGTTATGAGGCCGACGTCCGCTACTTCCGCCAGGGTTACGAGTTTTCTCTGGAGCTGGACCCGGAGCGCGTAGGGGCCGGCGCGCTGGAAGACCTCGCGCGGCGTTTCGGGCTGGCGCACGAACGCATTTACGGGTTCAAGCTCGAACAACCCGTCGAGTTGGTAAACCTGCGCGCCGTCGGCGTCGGCACCGTGCAGAAGATCGGCCTGCCGAAGTTCGACAAGGAAGGCCCTAACCCGGCCGCCGCCGTGGTCGAGCAACACCGGGCTTATTTCGACGGGAGCTTCGCGTCTGTTAACGTCTACGACCGGGGCCGATTGCGGACTGGCAATCGCATCCATGGCCCGGCTATCATTGTCCAAATGGACGCAACAACCGTGATCCACCCCAACCACACTGGCGAGGTCGACGCGTATCTGAATATTCTGATCACACCCGACCGTGCCTCCTAAAGGCGGCCAAGGACCTACTGATGGCGAACTTCAATCCTCTGAGCAGCTCGGTAAGCTTCGACGACCTGCTCAAGGCCAACAAGCAGCAGTTTGATCGCATTTTCTCGGCACAGACCGAGGAGCTGGGCGTGCGGGGTGTCAGTCACCGGCCGCCCACGGATGCCGATCTCGCTTCCGCCAGCCTTGCAGCGGCCGCCGGCACCTCCTCCGATGTTTACGCCATGCTCAATGAACGGTTCGGCTCCGGGTGGTCATCGGAAGTCATCGAGCACAAGAGCGAGCGCGGGTCGGTGACGGTGCTCTGCAAGCTGACGGTCAACGGCAGCTCAAAGGAGCAATTCGGCTCGGCCCGAGCAAACGGCGACGAAGGCGCCGCATTGCGCCGCGCGACCGAAACGGCGCTTGAGCACTGCGCAAAAATGTTCCGCGGCGAATCTCCGGCTGAACCGCAGGCCGACCGTTCGCCGCGGCCGCGCGCCCCTGGCGCCGGCGTCGGAACCGAAACGGCCTCGCCTTCTCCGGTGCGGCAGCAGAATGCGGCCACTCGGCTCGACACAGTCGCGCTCGATCTGATCGAAAACGCGCTGCGCAACGCTCGCCACGAGATGGACGCGGTCCTGTTCCGCTCGGCCATGTCGCCGGTAATCCGCGAGCAGCACGACGAATTTCCGATGATCACCGACCCCAAAGGCCGCATGATCGTCGGTCAGTTCGGTTCCTACATCAACGAGATGCTCGCCGAACAAAAATTCGATCTGGAGCCGGGCGACATCATCCTCCAGAGCGATCCTTACAAGTGCGGCGGTTCGATCAGCCACATCAACGACTGGATGGTGCTGGTGCCGGTGTTCTACGAGGGCGAACTGGTCGGCTTTACCTCGATGTTCGGGCATTTGATGGATGTCGGCGGCTGGGTGCCTGGCAGCATGCCGACGAACGCGACATCGATCTTCGGCGAGGGGCTGCGCATTCCGCCCTTGCTGCTCTACCGGCGCGGCGAACTCAACAAAGCCGTGCTCGACCTGATCATGAACAACACGCGCACGCCGGAGATGAACTACTCCGATCTCATGGCGATCATCGCGGGCTGCCGCGCCGGCGAGAAGCGCGTCATCGAGATTTGCGACCGCTTCGGCCGCGACACCTACAAGCAGGCTTGCGAGGCGCTGCTCGATCGCACCAATCGCGCTATGCGCAAGCTCATCGTGCAAAACCTGCCGGAGGAACCGAAATCTTTCGAGGACTACATCGACGACGACGGCTGCGGCAACGGTCCTTTCAAGATGAAGCTGACTGTTTGGCGCGAAGGCGACCATGCCTACTTCGATTGGACCGGCACGTCGCCGCAGGCACCCGGACCGATCAACTTCTATCTGCACGAAGGCATGTTCAAGATGTTCATCGGGGTCTACATGATCATGGTCTTTGACCCCCAGATCCTGTTCAACGATGGCTTCTACGATCTCATTCACGTGACCTTGCCGAAGGGCTCGCTGCTGCATCCCAATTTTCCGGCATCACTGGGTTCTCGCACCCACGCGCTTTCGCGCCAGTTCGACGTGCTCGGCGGGGCGCTGAGCTACAACGCGCCGGAAATGGCGACCGCGGCGGGCTACGGCTCAAGCCCGCACTTTCTGTACTCAGGTGTGGATAAGGCGGGCCGGCCGTTCCAGCTTATGGAAATTCTCTACGGCGGAATTCCCGGCCGTCCGATCGGCGATGGCATGGACGGTCATTCATGGTGGCCGCTATTCCAGAATATCCCGAGTGAATATCTGGAGACCTACTACCCCATGCTCGTCGATGCCTACACCACCATCGTTGATAGCGGCGGCGCCGGCAAACACCGCGGCGGCAACGGCGCGGAGAAGATTTATCTGCTCCTTGACGAAGGCGACATCTCGATCCATGACGATCGCCACGTGAGCCAGCCGTGGGGCATTCTCGGCGGCCGGCCGGGCCGCTGCTCGGAGAAATGGCTGGTGCGCAAAAACGGCACCCGCGAACCCCTTGCGTCCAAAATCGACAACGTGCGCGTGCGCGCAGGTGATCGGGTCATTTTCCGCACCGCCGGCGGCGGCGGTTGGGGCGATCCGCTGGAGCGCGATGCACTGCGTACCCGTAACGACGTCGCGCGCAAGCTGATGAGCGAGAGTAAGGCACGGGAAGACTACGGCGTCGTGCTCACCGGACCCGATCTCACCGTGGACCATCGGGCGACAGACGAACTGCGCGCCAGCATGCGGCGCAACCGCAAAACTCCGAAGTTATTCGACTTTGGCGAGCGCAAAGCCGGAGCGGCGCCGCTCCGGGCGGTCGCAAGTTGAACCGTCATGATCAGTGATAACGCCGAAAGTCGGCTAACAAGGCGAATGCAAGATGATTGAAGTTGTGGTCAGTCTCATCATTGCCGCGATCATCCTCATCGCGATCTTCTACATAATCTCGATCTGGATTTATAAGCGCGCGCCCTCCAACATGTGCTTCATCCGCACCGGATTTCTCGGCACCAAGGTGTGCCTGGGCCGGGGCGCGATCGTGCTCCCGGTGTTTCACGACATAACCTGGGTCTCGCTCGAAACGATCAAATTCGCGGTCAGCCGCGCCCGCGAGCAGGCGGTTTTGACGCACGATAACATCCGCGTCGACATCAACGCCGAATTGTACGCCCACGTCGGGCACACTGAGGCAGCCGTTCTTTCCGCCAGCCGCACGCTGGGCGAAAAGACCTTCGACGCCGAGAAAGTCCGCAACCTCCTCGAAGCCAAAGTAGTCGGCGCACTGCGCAGCTTTGCCGCGACCAAGACGCTCAAAGAATTGCATGAGAACCGCGACACGTTCGCGCAACAGATCAAGGAGAGCGTCAGCGAGAGCTTCGCTGCGAACGGCTTGATGCTCGAAGAAGTCACGATCGTCTCGCTCGAACAATCGACCAAGGAATATTTCCGTTCCGACAACGTGTTCGACGCCGAAGGCCTCAAGGTCATTACCGAAATCACCTCGGAAGCCCGCCGCAAGGTGCACACCACCGAAAAGCAGACGACCGTTGCGATCCGCAATAAGGATTTGACCACGCAACTGGAGTTGCTGGAGATCGAACGCCAGGAGGCAGTTGCCCGCGCGAGTCAGGACAAGGACATCGCCAACGAGCAGGCAAAGCAACTGCGCGAGAAGCAGACTTTCGTTCTCGACCAGCGCCTGGCGGTCGAACAGCGCGAGATCGAAAACGAAAAATCGCTCGAACAGCTGCGCACCGAGCGCGACATCGCCTTCACCGCGGAAGCGAAGCGCCGCGAAATTGCGCAGGTGCAGAAGGAGCTGGCGCTCGAACAGGAGCGCCGCGACCGCGAGATCTCCTTGATTGACAAGGCGCGTGAAGCCGAAGTCGCGGAAATCGCGCGCAACCTCGCCCGCGAGCGCGCCGAGCGCGAAAAGGACGTCGATCTCGCCGCCAAAGAGCGCGAGCGCCAGGAGGCGGAGATCGCCCGCGCCACCGCGGTCGCCGCCGCGGAAGACCGCGCCCGTGATCAGCGCCATCAGATCAGCGAGGAAACCGCGATAGCGGTCCGGAAGCGAAGCCTCGAGACACGGCTCGGTATATTGCAGCTTGACCGTGATGAAGCCGTCGCCGCCGCCAAACAGGAAAAGGAAATTTCTGACGAGCGGGCGAAAATCCTGAGCGAACAGCAGCGCTTCGTCCTTGAGCGCCGCTGGGAAGTGGAACAGGAAGAAATCCGCAAGCGCCAAGCGCTGGAGGCCGCGCAAATCAAGAAGGAAATCGCGATCATCGAGGAGGCAAAAGCGCGCGAAGCGGCCGAAATCCGCCGCGCGCTGGCCCGCTCCCAGGAGGAGCGCGACCGCGAGATCGCGCTCGTCGCCAAGACCGAGGAGCTGGAGCTTGCCGAAATCCGCCGCCAGAAGGCGCGCGAGCAGGAAGATCGCAATCGGCGGATCGCGCTGGTCGAGAAGGACTCCGAATTGGAGCAGGCCGAGGTGCGCAGTGCGCTCTCCACTCAAGTCGAGCAAGTCAATCGCGACATCGCTTTGATCACCAAGGAAGGCGAGCGCGAGCGGACGGATATCGAACGCTTCCTTTCGCGCGAACAAGCCGAGCGGGATCGCGAGATCGCGCTTGCCGCCAAGACGCGCGAGCTTGAGATCGCCGAAACCAAGCGCCTCGCCAGTACCGCGGACCGCGAACGGGCCGAGCACAACGTCGAATCGGTACGCGTCGTTGCCGATGCCGAGCGAACTAAGCAGATTGAGATTATCGTGGCGGGGCAAGCGGCCGAGTCACGGCGGATCGACGAGGAGAGCAAGGCGGCGGTGACGCGCATGCATGCCCTCACCCAGTCGGAAACGCGCAAGGCGGCGGCCGAGCTTGAGGCGCAAGCAACGCTGACGCGCGCGCGCGCGACCACCGAAGCGCAGAAAATCGGGGCCGACGGCATTGAGCGTGAGGCCGGCGCCCGCGGGCGCGCCGAAATGGAAGTCGATATGCTCCGCATCGCCAACTCTCAGCGTCAGCTCGAAGCCGAGGCGACCGGGCTCGAAGCGAAGGCCGAAGCGCTGAAGAAATACAACGAAGCGGCAACTTTCCTCGAACTGTCGAAGCTCAAGATCGAAGCCGACCGCGACGTTCACATCGACCAGGCCAAGGCCATGGGTAGCGCGCTGGCGCAAGCGCAAATCCGCATGTATGGCGGCGGCGACGGCACCATGGACACGATCCGCGGCCTGTTCACCCAAGGATTTGGCATCGGCGAAGTGCTCGAGGGCATCACCCAGTCGATGCCGGAAGGCTTGCGCCAGCGGCTCAGCGCCAACGGCATTCAGGGCCTCCTCGGCAAGCCGTATAACGGCAGCTCACTGAAGCAGACCTACGAGCACCTCAATGCGCTTGTTGGGGAGCATTTGCGGAGCAAGAAGGCCCGCGAAGTGCCCTTCCCCGAAGCCATTTCGCGGCTGGGCGAGCACGCCGGCGATAATGCCGACTTGCGCCAGGCGATCAAGGTTCTCGGCGAGTTTAATCAGGAAGGCGCGCTCGATAATGTGCCGTTCGAGTCGGTGTGGAACATGATCAACGCGGTCGCCAAAGCGGCCGGCTAAAGCATCCGGACGATGAGCAATCTCGATGTCGTCCTCGATCACGTCTCCAAAACCTTTCCGGGCGGGGCGCGGGCAGTTATCGACTTCAGCGCCGAAATAAACCGCGGCGAATTTGTCGCCATGCTCGGCCCGTCAGGGTGCGGCAAGACGACTACGCTGCGGATGATCGGCGGGCTGGAGGAAGTGTCCGATGGCAAGATTTTGATTGCCGGAAAGGACGTCACCGACCTGCCGCCGGCGTTGCGCGACACATCGATGATGTTCCAGAGCTTTGCGCTGTTCCCCCATCGCACGGTTTTTCAGAACGTCGAGTTCAGCCTCAAGATGAAGGGCATGGAGAAGAGCGAGCGCGACCGCCGCGTCTGGGAAATGCTAGAAATGGTCGGGCTTGCAACCTTCGCCACCCGCCGGCCGCGCGAACTCTCCGGCGGCCAACAACAACGCGTGGCGCTGGGTCGGGCGCTGATCAGCCGGCCGACGGTACTCCTGCTCGATGAACCTCTGGGCTCGCTCGATTTCAACCTTCGGCAGGCGATGATGATCGAGCTGAAGCGGGTGCAGCGCGAGCTGAACATGACCTTCATCATGGTCACGCACTCGCAGCAGGAGGCAATGTCGCTCGCCGACAAAGTCATCGTGATGAGCGATGCCGTTATCCAGCAGATCGGCACCTCGCGCGACGTACACGAGAACCCGCGCACCAAGTTCGTCGCCGAGTTCATCGGCAACAACAACTTGTTTCAGGGCCGCATCCGCTCGCGCAGCGGGTCGATCGTGTTTGTCGAGTCGCTGGGCCAGCTTCTCTACGTCAAGGTTCCGCCGCAAATCAAACGCGTTCCCATTGGCAAGGACATGTGGTTCTCGGTCCGCGCCGACCTGATGAACACCGGCGACAAGCAGGACATGGCCAACCGCGTCGAAGGTAAATTCATCGCCAGCGAATTCCTCGGCTCGCTGGAAACCGACGTGTTCGAGGTGGCGCCCGGCCAATACGTCCATGTCGAGCAACATCGCCACGCTCAGGACCGGACTTACAAGGTCGGCGCCAGGGAGACGCTGTGCTGGCACGCCGAATCCGGCGTTCTTCTTGAAGACTCGCGAAAGCCTGACACACTTGACGCAGCGTGAACGTTCCGCCGCCCGCTTGCCTGACAAGCCGGAGTGGATCGATTGACCGTTAAGCCGGCCCCCGTTGAAGGCTTTGCAACCACCATCCCGGTCGCCATTGTCGGAGCGGGCGCAGCCGGGCTGTGCGCATCGTTAGCGGCGCACGAGGCCGGTGCGGAGGCCATTGTCTTCGAACGCGATCCTTTGCCGCGGGGTTCTACCGCGCTGTCCGCGGGTTTGATCCCGGCCGCCGGGACCCGGTTTCAACGCACACTCGGCGTTAGCGACAGCGCGGCGCAGTTCGCCGCCGATATTCGGCGAAAGGCCCACGACGAAGAAAATTCGACGATTGCCGAACTGGTCGCGCGCGAATCCGGGCCGACCGTCGAATGGCTCGCGGACCGCTATGGCCTTCCTTTCAGCCTCGTGCACGACTTCAACTATCCCGGTCATTCCGCGCGCCGCATGCACGGGCTGCCGAGCCGCTCTGGTGCCGAGCTGATCGACCGGTTGCATCGCGCGGCTGAAAAGGCCGAGATCACCACCATAAGCAATGCCACCGTCAGCGGGCTCTTTGCCGACGAGCGAGGCGTCATTCGCGGGCTTGAAGTCACCCGGCCGGATGATTCGATCGATCACATCGGCTGCGCCGCGCTGATCCTTGCCTGCAACGGTTACGGCGGCGCTCCCGATCTGGTGGCGAAGTACATTCCTGAAATGCGCACCGCGCAGTATTTCGGCCATCCTGGCAATCGCGGCGACGCAGTGCAGTGGGGACAGGCGCTGGGTGCAAAACTTCGCAACATGTCCGGCTATCAGGGCCATGGCTCGGTCGCTCATCCGCACGCCATCCTGATCACGTGGGCGGTGATCATGGAAGGCGGCTTTCAGGTCAACGCTCCGGGTAAGCGCTTCTCGGATGAGAGCCTTGGCTATTCCGAGCAGGCCGCAGTGGTGCTTGAGCAGCCGGACGGCATAGCCTTCGACATTTTCGATGAGCGCATTGCCGCCATTGCCCGGCAATTCGAAGATTTTCGCCAGGCGGAAGCCGCCGGCGCGGTTATCGCCGCGGCAAGCATCGAAGAGCTTGCACAGCACCTAAAGCTTCCGCCGGAGGCGTTGAGCGAGACTTTTCGACAGGTAGAAAGCGCAAAAGACGGAAAGGCCACCGATCCGTTCGGCCGCCCATTCGCAGGCGTGCCGCATCTCTCCCCGCCTTACCGGGCGGTCCGCGTCACCGGCGCACTCGTTCATACGCAGGGGGGGCTCGCCGTCGACGTCACGGCTCGGGTTCTCGACGAGCGCGGGGCGGCGCTGCCGAACCTGTTTGCCGCCGGCGGGGCGGCGGCCGGCGTCTCCGGTTCGGTCGCCGGCGGCTATCTGTCCGGCAACGGGCTACTGACCGCGACCGTGCTTGGCCGCATATCCGGAGCCAGCGCGGCTGCGCTGATCAAAAGCCGCGAGCTTAACCCGTAGGCCGCCGCAGATAACGCCCACGCGCGGGACCCACGACCTTTCCCTTGTCGTAAACAAGCTCGCCGCGCAGGAATGTGCTCTTGACCCGGCCGCGCAGTTCCTGGCCCTCGAACGGCGAATAGCCCTGGTCGGATTCAGATTCGGCGGAACGCACGACGAAGCTTTCGTGCGGATCGACGAGCACAATGTCGGCATCAAACGACAGCGCGATGTCGCCCTTGTGCCGCAGCCCGAACCGCTGTGCGGGATTCCAGCTCAGCAACTCGGCCATGCGGTTATACGACATGCCGCGCTTCGACCCCTCGCTCACCACGCCCGACAGCAGGTATTCAGTGCCACCGAACCCCGATTTGGCGAGCCAGATATTGTTTGGATCGCTTTGCGACCACTTCTGCTCGGCAGAACAGCAAGCGTGATCGCTGACGATCCAGTCGATCTTGCGATCAAGCACCGCCTGCCACAACGCCTCGACATCCTCTCGCGGGCGTATCGGCGGATTGACCTTAGCATGCACGGCGCATTCGCAATCGGTGTCGAGCAAAAGGTGGCCGACAGTGACCTCGCGGCGAAAGGCAATGTGCGGGAAGACCTGCTGCATGGTCCACGCCGCGTCTACCGCCTTGCGCGAGCTCAGGTGCAGGAGGTTGATGTTCATGCAGTTGGTTTCGTTGGCGAGGTAGGACGCGATCCAGACCGCGAGCCCTTCCGAATGCGGCGGCCGCGCCGCACTGTAGGCCTTTAGGCCGGTGAGCTTGCCCTCGCGCTCGACCAGCGTGGTGTAGGCGTTGAGAATGTCGGCAAGCTCGCAGTGCAGACTGACGCTGATATACTCGGCGAGTTCGGGATGCTTCTCCACAACCGCGCGTGCCGCGCGCATCACGAACTCGAAATGGGCGATGTCATAATGGTCGTCCGGCCCAAGCATGAGGAACTGGTTCTGCGACCCCGATTTTCCGTGCAGCCCATAGCCGCCGTAGAACATGAAAATCTTGAACGAGGTCACGCCGTGCTCGGTCGCGAGGTAATCCATTTCCTTCAGATGCTGCGACTCGATCGGCGCGACGTGGTAGCCGTAGTCGACCCAGAAACGCCCCTCCGACAGCCGCAGCACCTCCGGCATCACTTCGCGGTAGGGCCCGCCTCGGTTGAGATAGTATTGCCCGGTGCGAATGTAGTTGAGACTTGAAGTGACGCCACCCATCGCCGCGGCCTTGCTTTCGGTCACGGCATCCTTGGCGAGGGGCTGATAAATGCCGACATGCATGTGGGCATCGACCACTCCCGGAAAAGCCAGCAGTCGCTTGGCGTCGAAAATTTCGGCCGCATCTTCGGCGCGGATTTCCGGCGAAAGCTGCGCGACCTTGCCCTCCTTGATGCCGATATCGAGACAGTCAACGCCAGTCTGGTTCGGCCGCACCACGCGGGCGTTCTTGATCACAAGGTCAAATTTCTTCGAAGTGTTCATTGCCATTTCTCTCATTTCCGCCCGGATGAACGGCCGGATTCTTTTGCGCCTAGCGCGCGGTCGTCGCCCTCATATCGCCGGCCGCGTTCGAGCAACTCGGGTGTGCCAAGAAGCTCGTTGAGCCCGTCAAAATCGAACATGCGCGCGCCAAACGGCTGGGTACTGCCGTGTTTATGCAACGACGCATAGAATTCTTCAGCAGTCTTGGCCTGCGCCCGCACGATGCCGGCTGCGAAAATGACGACGGCAAAGCCAAGCACCTCAAGTTCGTTCGCGGGCAGGATCGGCGTTTTGCCGCCCTCCACCATATTGGCAAGCAGCGGAACTGACCTGCCGAAACACTCGCCAATGCGAACGAGCTCGTCGCGCCGCTGCGGCGCCTCAATAAACAAAACATCGGCACCGGCATCGAGAAAAAGCTGCGCCCGCGCCATGGCGCGATCGAAACCTTCGACCGCAACGGCGTCGGTGCGGGCGATGATGAGAGTATCGGCCGAGGCGCGCGCGTCAGTCGCCGCCCTGATTTTGCCGGCCATTTCCGCCGCTGAGATCAGCGTCTTGCCGTCAAGATGCCCGCAACGCTTCGGGAACGCCTGATCCTCGACCTGGATGGCATTGGCGCCGGCCCGTTCCAACAGCCGCACGGTGCGCTGAACATTGAGCGCGTTGCCGTAGCCGGTGTCGGCATCAACAATGAGATGAACGCCGACCCGATCACGTATCAGCTCCACCATCTGCACGACCTCGCTCAGGCTGACGAGGCCGATATCCGAACGTCCGAGCTGGGCATAAGCGATGCCTGCGCCGGAGATGTAGAGCGCTTCGAAGCCGGCGCGTTCGGCAATCAGCGCGGTAAGCGCATTGCACACGCCGGCCGCGAGCAAAATCGGGCGGCGCTTGAGCCGTTCCGACAAGGACGATGCATTTGTAGTCACGTTCACAACCCCAAATAAGCGCGTTTGAGTTTCGGATCGGCAGCGATCTCCGCCGCGGGGCCAGACATGACGCATTGCCCTTCGGCGAGAATATAGGCGCGGTTCGCGATCGCCAGGCCCTGGACGACATTCTGCTCGACCAGGAGCACGGTGACGCCTTCGGCATGGATGCGCACGATCAGCGCGAATAGTTCTTCGACCAGGATCGGCGACAGCCCGAGCGAGGGTTCATCGAGAATAAGAAGCCGGGGTTCGGCCATCAGCCCGCGGCCGATGGCCAGCATCTGCTGTTCGCCGCCGGAGAGCGTTCCGGCGCGCTGGGTGTGCCGCTCGCGCAGGCGCGGGAAAATCGCGAACACCCGCTCGCGATTTTGGGCGCGGCGTGCGGCGGCGCGACGGTAACTGCCGAGGTCCAGATTGTCGTCGACCGACAAGTTCGGAAACAGCCGCCTGCCCTCCGGTACGTGGATCAGGCCGCGCGCGACAATAGAGCCCGGCGTCTCGCGGTCGATTGGTGCACCATCGAAGTAGATGCTGCCGGCCCGCGAGCGCATGACGCCGGAAACAGTGCGATTAAGCGTCGACTTGCCGACGCCGTTGGAACCGAGCACGGAGACAATTTCGCCCGGTTTGACGCCGAGGTTAATTCCGCGCAGCACGTCACCGTCGCCATAGCCGGCGAACACGTCGCGGACGTCGAGAAGCATCTCAGAGGACATCGACGCCTCCGAGCTTCGCGGCGGCGCCATGGCCGAGATAGGCCTCGACCACCCGGGCGTCTGCCGCGACTTGCGCCGGACTGCCCTGTGCGATGACGCGGCCCTCGGCCAGAACGAAAACCTGTTCCGCCAAACTCATGACCGCCTGCATCACGTGCTCGATCATGACAATGGCGATGCCCCGCGCGCTCAGGCCGCGGATGATCGGCACGATTTCATTGATTTCGGACGGGTTCAGACCGGCCAGCACTTCGTCGAGCAGCAACAGTTTCGGCTCGGTGGCAAGCGCCCGCGCAAGCTCGAGTCGCTTTCTTCCCGCGACCGTCAAGGAATTTGCCGGCCGGTGAAGCAGGTGGCCCAGACCAACCTCTTGTCCAACCGCCTCGGCCGCGGCTTGCGCGGCCCCTCGCCCGCGATGGCGCAAATGCGCGCCTACCAAAATATTGTCGCGAACCGACAAGCCGGCGAACGGCTGCACAATCTGAAACGTCCGGGCGACGCCGCGCCGCGCAAGACGGTATGGCGGCTCCCCGGTGACGTCGGTTCCGTCGTAAATCACGCGCCCGGCGCTCGGCTTGAGAAAACCGGAGATGAGGGAGAAAAGCGTGGTCTTGCCGGCGCCGTTCGGACCGATCAACGCCGTAATCCGCCGCGCCGAGGCTGACAGCGACGCGCCGTTGACCGCCATGAGGCCGCCAAAGCCACGGGAGACGCCTTCAACTGAGAGGAGCGGATCAGCCATGCGTCGTTCCCTCTGCAGGTTTTCGCAAGGGAACGAAGCGGCGGGCCAGCCAGTCGCGTCCATCCATCAGCGCGCCGGCCAATCCGCGTGGCGCAAAAGCGATCACCAGCACCAGTACGGCGCCAAAGGTCATCAGATCGAGACCGGGAATGTCGCCGGTCAGGAACTTGGCGCCCTCGCCGATCGATTTGACCGCCAGCGCGCCGATCAGCGCGCCGAACACTGTACCGGCGCCACCGATAATCGGCGTAAGCAAGGCTTCGATGGAGATCCAGGCGCCGTAGCCGATGGGTGCATCGACAAAGAGGAAATATTGCACGTAGAAACATCCCGCCGCCGCGGTGATGGCGCCGGAGATCGTCATCGCCGCAACCTTGACCGCAGTTGCGTTGACACCGAGCGCCATGGCGGCGTCTTCGTTCTCCCGCACCGCCACCAGCCACGCGCCGAAGCGCGAGCGTTCCAGCGTCTGCGCGATGATCAAGGACGCGGCAACAAGCGCAAGAATGATCAGGTAGAAAACGGCCCGGCTGCGAAATTGGAAGGCTTGGGCATGCAAATCGAGCTTGATCAGCAGCCCAACGCCGGCGCCCGTAATCGGCGCGACGCTGGCAAAAATACGCAACACTTCGGCGAAAGCGAGTGTCACCAGAGCGAAATATGAACTGCGCAGGCCGGCCCGGAACGTGAGTCCGCCGATAATGCCCCCCGCCACTGCGCCCGCGGCGATGCCGGCGAGAAATCCGAGCCAAGCGTTCACCTCGTAGTGCACCTGCAGGATTGCCGTCGTATAGGCGCCGGTGCCGAAAAAGGCCGCGTGGCCGAAGGAATATTGCCCGCCATAACCGCCGAGAATGTTCCAGCCCTGGCCGGCGAGCGCAATCATCAGCGCGACAATCAGGAAATTCAGAACAACGTTCGACTGCACGAACAACGGCACGGCGGCGAGCGCAGCGACGACAATCACGATGGGGAGATATGCCCTCACGCGCTCGCTCCGAACAGGCCGCGCGGGCGCACGAGCAGCACCGCAATAAAGATCAGAAAGATGCCGGCCTGGCCCAGCGACTCGCCGAAAAAGAAGCCGCCGAGGCTTTCGACAACACCGATGACAAGGCCCCCGATCAAGGCGCCCGGCACCGAGCCCATGCCGCCCAGCACCACAATGGTGAAAGCGATGAGAACGAACGCGTTGCCCGCGCTCGGATTGACGTAATAGGTCGGGATCAGGAGACAGGCGGCGATGGCGACGCAAGCGGTACCGAGACCGAACGTCATGGCGTAAATGTGGGTGACATTAATGCCCGAGAGTTCCGCGCCGAGCCGTTCCTTGGCCACCGCCCGAATGGCCTTTCCGGTGTCGGTCCGGGTCATGATCAGCCACAGCACCAACGCCACCACAAACACCACAGCAAAGGAAATCAGCCGCGGAACGGCGACGAAGGTAAAAACAAGGTCCACGCTTTTGAACGCATAAGGCAGATCGATAGTGCGGGTGTCGGCACGGAATGCGTAGAGCAGTGCGTTTTCGATCAGCACCGCCATGCCAAGCGTCACCAGCAGCATGGCTCGCTCCTCGCCCCGCGCGGCCGGGCCGATTACCAGGCGTTGCAGGGCGTAGCCGAGGCCGAAGAACGCCGGCGCCAGAACCAGAACGGCCAGATAAGGATCGATACCCGCTTTCTGGTAGGCGAAGAACGCCGCGAATAGTGCGGCGCTCAACAGCGCACCGTGGGCAAAATTGATTATGTGCAAGACGCCATAAATCAGCGTAAGCCCGAGCGCTACCAGCGCGTAGATCGAACCGGTCAGGAGCCCGTTGACTATCGCCGAAACGAGGATCGGTGCGGAAAGCACGGCGTCATTGCCGGCAAAACGGACGCATCATTCTCACGCCGGCATCGGAAACACGACCTTGGCGTTGGCAAACTCCGGCGGCAGTATCGCTTTGATATCGTTATCAAGGACCTGCGTATTCACCGGCGCAGCGCCCTGGTTTTGGCCGTTGACGAATTTTGTCGGGCCGTAAGGCATGATGCGACCGGAGAATGTGGAGTTCTCGAGCGCCGCCGTGAGCTTGGCGCGATCCGCCGAAGCCGCATGCTCAAGCGCGTCGGCGACCAGCATCACCGCCGTGTAGTTCATGTACAGCTCGTACGTATAGAATTGACCCTTATCCTCGACCGTTTTCTTCAGCTCCAACGCCTTTGCACTCTTTGGGTTGAACCAATGATTGCAATCCATGATGTATTTGGCGGCCTCCGGAAATTCGCGGACGAATTTGTAGGACGAAGCCGCGCCGCCGAGCACCGAGTAGATCGCTTTGGGCCGCACGTGCTGCTCCAGCATGGTGCGTGCCAGCAAGACGTACTCGTTGTAATAGTTGGCCGGAATGACCAGATCCGGCGCCTGCGCCTTGATCTTGAGCACGACGTTGTTGAAGTCCCGGGTCGGCGTCGGATGCGGGATAGTTTCGAGAATCTGGAACCCCTTCGCGGGCAACTGCGCGTTCAACAGCTTGGCCAACCCGGAGCCGAACAGCGAGTCTTCGTGGACGATCATCACGGTCTTGGCCGGCTTGCCCGCCTGATCGTTGATGAGCGTCAAATTTTCCAGTGCGGTGTTGGCGATGACGCCAAATCCCGGACCGAAGCGGAACGTGTTCTTCAGCCCACGCGTGACGATAGAATCGGCAACGCCGACGTCGACCACATAAGGCAGTTCATAGCGTGCGGCCGCCTGACTGGCGGCAAGACAGATCGACGAGGCGTAGCCGCCGATGACGCACGATACTTCCGCGGCATTCATCTTTTCCACTTCCGCCGTGCCGCCGGCGGGAGTTGATTGGGCGTCGCCAAGCACGGGATCGATTTTGGCGCCGCCGAGCGCCTTGATCCCGCCGGCAGCGTTGATTTCGTCGACCGCCATCGTCGCGCCGATCCTGCCCTGCTGACCGGAATAGGACAGTGCGCCAGTCACCGGATGTAAAAGACCGAGCTTGACCGAAGCCCCTTGGGCGCGAAGAAGCGATGGCCCGGCAATCGTGCCTGAGCTTGCCGCCGCTGCACCGATAGCGGCGCTCGCCAGAAAGCGCCGCCGGCTAAGCCGAGCGTGAAATTTTGCCATTGCTATTTCCTCCTCTAAACCGGCGCGGCGTCCAGGTGGCCATCGCACTCGTAATCACTAAGGAACGGTCGCCTCGTTCTCATCCCGGCGGCGGTTGGTGCTGTGCATAACAGGCGACCAAGATTCCGCCGCGGCACCCGACCGCACCAAATCCATTTCGAACGCGTAACGGTCCGGGCGATAGAGTGCGTGCAAATGTTCGACGGCTCGGCCGGAACGATCGCAGACAACGCGCATCAGTTCGATCAGCGGCGATCCGGTGCGCACATCGAGCGCCTGCGCCACCTCAGGTGTTGCCAGCCCCGCGCTGATGCGCTGTCGGGCGTTGCCGATTTTCACACCGGCGCGTTCGAGAAGCTCGAGTAGCGGACGTGAAGCGAGCTCCTGCTTGCTGAACGTGACCGCAATGTCCTCGGGAACGTGCGTGGTCAGATAGGAAAACGGCACGCGGTCGAGCGCGCGCACGCGCACCGACCGCTGCAAGAGCTGATCCGGCGCGACGCCCAGCGCCTGCGCTACCGCGCCGGCGGCTGGAACATACTCGAAAGCGATAAGCTTGACCGCGGTGCGGCGGCCCATGTCGGCAAGATTGGCCAGCACGCCGGAAATATCCGCCGTGATCGGCGCCGGTCCGGGCCGATAGGTGACCCGGGTGCCCGCGCTGCGCCGCCGTTCAATCAGGCGCTCGCGTGCGAGTTCGCCGAGCGCACGCCGAACGGTGACCCGCGATACGCCATAGCGTTCGGCGAGATCATTCTCCGTCGGCAGCTTGACGCCAAAGGCGAGCGCGCCGCTAAGAATGCGGTCGCGGAGCACCATGTAGACCTGCTTCGCCTTTGCCTCGCCGAGCCAGTCGCGCAAGCTTTCCTCCCCTGCCGGCACCGTGGCAGCGGCCGCTTTACTTGGTATTCTTTAGCGTACAATAGTTGTAATAGGGACGACAAGCGCGGCAACGACGCAGCGGACCCATCGCCGGCATGAGTGAGCCGAAGACACTCATCGATAAGCTCTGGTCGGCGCACGAAATCGCCCGCCGCGACGACGGCGCTGCGCTGCTTTGGGTCGATCGTCACTACGTGCACGAAGGCTCCTTCCACGCCTTCGCGCAGATGCAGGCACGCGGGCGCAAGGTCGCCGAGCCGGAACTCACCTTCGCGGTCGCCGACCACTATGTCCCGACACGCGGGCGCGACCGCCCGATCGGCGATCCTGCCATCGCCTCCATGGTGGAAAAACTCGAGGCGAATACCGCGGCCAACGACATCCCACTCTTCGGCCTTCATGACCCGCGCCAGGGGATTGTTCACGTCGTTGGTCCGGAACAAGGATTGACGCTGCCAGGGCTGCTTATCGTCTGCGGCGACAGCCACACTTCCACGCACGGCGCGTTCGGAGCCTACGCATTTGGCATCGGCGCTTCCGAGGTAGCCCATGTGCTGATGACGCAAACCATCTGGCAAAAAAAGCCGAGGCGGATGCGCATCAACATTCAGGGCAACACCACCGCAGGCGTTGCCGCCAAAGACATCGCGCTGGCGGTCATTGCGAAGATTGGTGCGGACGGCGCGCAAGGCCACGCCATCGAATTTGCCGGCAACGCGATTACCGCGTTGTCCATGGAAGCCCGCATGACATTGTGCAACATGTCGATTGAAGCCGGCGGGCGCTTGGGAGCGATTGCACCGGATGCGACGACATTCGCCTATCTGAAAGATCGGCTGTTCGCGCCGCAGGGAGGCGCATTTGATGCAGCGGTAGAGGCTTGGTCGGTGCTCCACTCCGACGACGACGCTGCGTTCGACCGCGAAGTGACTTTGGATGCGCAAACGATCGCACCGATCGTCACCTGGGGCACCACCCCTGATGATGCGCTGCCGATCGACGGCAACGCGCCCAATCCGTCCGACGAGCGCGATCCGGTCCGCGCCCGCTATTTGCGCGATGCGCTTGACTACATGGGCATCGCACCCGGCGAGAAACTTACCGCACTAAAGATTGACCGTGTTTTCATAGGTTCGTGCACCAATGCGCGCATCGAGGATTTGCGCGCTGCGGCTGCGGTATTGTCGGGACGCGTCAGCAAAGTGCCGGGGTTGGTTTCACCCGGCTCGTCGGTTGTCAAACGCCAGGCGGAGCACGAAGGCCTCGATCGCATCTTCCGCGCAGCCGGGCTGGAATGGGCGGAGTCAGGGTGCTCGATGTGCGTCGGCATTAACGGCGATCTTGTTCCACCCGGCGAGCGTTGCGCCTCAACGACCAACCGCAACTTCCGCGGCCGGCAGGGACGCGGCGCCAGAACGCACCTGATGTCACCGGCGATGGTCGCAGCCGCCGCGGTCAGCGGCCACTTGGCCGATGTGCGTCCGCTGCTCGCCGGGCGCGGCGTTTAGCGGGGATACGCGATGGATAAATTCACCAAACTCACGGCGAAAGCGTGTCCGCTCGATTTGCCGAACGTCAACACCGACCAAATCTTGCCGGCCCGCTTTTTGAAGGTGCAGCGTTCGGCCGAGCTTGGCCGCCTCCTCTTTTATGATCTGCGGCGCGATGCTAATGGCGCCGAGCGGCCGGACTTCCCGTTAAATCAGCCGATCTGGCGGGACGCCAAGATCGTAGTCGCCGGGCGCAATTTCGGCGGCGGGTCTTCGCGGGAGGCCGCGGTCTACGCGCTATATGAAGCGGGCATCCGCTGCGTTATCGCGCCTTCGTTCGGTGATATCTTTGCAGAGAATGCGGTCAAGAACGGCATTCTTGCCGCCGTGCTTTCTGAAAACATAACCGGCGAGCTGAGTGCAGCGATCTCAGCCGAGCCTGCGCGACCGCTCACAGTCGATCTCGAACGAAAGACGGTGACTTGCGGCGAACGCAGTCTCGACTTTGCCATTGACCCGATCAGCCGCAATCAGTTGCTCAACGGCTGGGACGACGTCGATTTGACCGAGAGCTATAAAGACCGCATTGCGGCTTTCAAGGCAGCGGACCGGCCTCGCAGGCCCTGGGCCACGCCGCGAGAGTAGAACCGCGACGGCCCCATCGCACGCGCGGCGCGCGCGTTCACATCGGCTTCTGGAATTTGAGCACAAAGTTGTCGACGGGAACGGTCGGCTGGTAACTCGGAAAGTCGTGCGGATCGTTTGGATTACGCCAAAAACTCCCTTGTGCGGCGAGATGGAACCCCGCCGCTTCGATTTCGGCGCGCAACGTCGCCTCCTCAATGCGATGCAAGGTCTTCGCCACCGAAACTCCCTGCCCGGGCAAAGCCGCATGATCGGCGACGATGAAAAAGCCGCCGGGCCTGAGCGCCGCCAGCAATTTGCGATTCATCTCCGCGCGGTCGACCTTCAGGTAGGTGGTGTCATGGTAGAAGAAGAGGAAAGTGATCAGATCAAGATCGCGCACGTCCGGAGGTAACGGATCGTCGAATGGGCGAATGTCGACCACGACGTCGCGCATCGCCGCCGTCTTCACTCTGGTGTCGAATTTGGCTTTGGGCTTCTCCGGCAGATCAGGCGGGTTCTGTGCATAAACCGTGCCGCCTGGCGCAACGGCGCGCGCGATTAGTTCGCTGCTGTAACCGCCACCGGCGCCCATATCGAGCACCTTCAGGCCGGGACGAAGGCCGGCAAATTCCATAAACGGCTTTGGATCACGGCGTTTGTCCGCCTCGCGATCCGCATCGCTGCGATCCGGCGCCGCCAGAAGCGCGGCATAGTCGGGCGTCGATTGCGCGCGACCGTCCCCGACCATGATCGTCGCAACAAGCAGCATGGCGCACACGGCCATGCCGACAATTCGTGCCCGGGCGCCTTCCGCACTCATCGCAATCTCCTCACGTTGGTTTCGCTAGAGATACCACGAGACGGGGTGCCAAGCCGATCACTTGACCGGGAGCACCTGCGGATTGACGCAATTTGGTGGATTTTCGCCGCCGAGAAAAGCAAGAATATTTTCGACCACAAAATGTGCCATCTGCTCGCGCATGTCGCCGACGGCACTGCCGAGATGCGGCGTCATCACCACGTTGTTGAGCTTGCGCAGATCCTTGCCGACCTTCGGCTCGTATTCAAAGACGTCCAGTCCGGCGCCGGCGATTTGCCTCTTTGCCAGCGCCCGGGTGAGCGCAGCCTCGTCGATGATCGCGCCACGCGCGGTATTGATTAGGTAGGCCGTCTTCTTCATCAGCTTTATTTCGCGGGCGCCGATCTGATGCCGTGTGCCCGGATTGAGCGGCGTGTGCAGCGACACGAAATCGGATTCCCGCAACAGGGTCTCGAATGGCGTATAGATCAGGCCAGCCTCCCGCTCCTCGTGTTCGGGTTTGCGCCGCGGGGCCCAATAAAGCACGCGCATGTTAAAGCCGGCGGCGCGGCGCGCCACCGCCTTGCCGATCATTCCGCCGCCGCCGATCAAGCCGATGGTTTTGCCCCAAACCAGCGGGCCGAGCAGATAGCTTGACTGCGCACCGGGGAATTTTCCGGCGCGTACCAGGCGATCGCCTTCGAGGATACGCCGCGTCACCGCAAGCATCAGACCGAAGGCAAGGTCCGCCGTGGTATCAGCCGTAAGCGGCGGTACGTTGGTAACCGGGATACCCCGCGCCGTCGCGGCCTCGATGTCGACGTGAACCGGGTTGATGGCCATCGAAGCGACCATTCGCAATTTGGGATTTGCGGCGACCAGGCCGGCGTCAATGCGATCGTGCAGCAGACAGAACAAGACGTCGCATTGACGGATCGCCGCAAGCATGGCGTGCCGGGTCAAGATGCGACTTGCGTCGGGATTAATCTTCACGGCGGCCACTCGACGAAGCCGCGCAATCGCGCTTTTAGCGACCGGCTGGGTGACGAAGATACGCGGGCGGGGCGCGCGAGCCATGGGCAATGCTCAATGATATCCGGCGTCTCCGCGGACTTTGCCACGGAATAGCGAGCGCGACCAAGCGGCGAACCAAATTCCGTGAACATCCCGTATTTGAGAACGCAGCTTCGGTGCGAGGAGGCTATTAAAGGCGGACGCGCCGCTGCACTGGAAATAGATGAATATTGAAGGTATCCCCGATCAGGCCCCAAATTCCCCGCGGGGCTTTTAGCATCACAATGATTGCAAGGGTCCCGAGCGTGATCAGGTACCACGCGCCGTAATCGGCCAGCAAAAATCGTAGAACGAAAAACACCAGAGTACCGATGATCGGCCCTTCGATGCTGCCGATGCCGCCAATGATGACAATGAAGATGACGTCTGCGGACCAGTCGGTCACGCTGAATGCGGCTCCCGGCGTTATTCGCAGCTTCTCGAGCACAACGAGCGAACCGACGAGCCCTGCGATCAGTGCGGCTATCACATACACCGCCAATTTTGTCCGCTGTTGATTAATGCCGATGCTTCCCGCCGCCGATTGGGAATCGCGGATTGCCGTCAGTGCCAGCCCCTGGCGCGAGCGCAGCCAGAAGAAGATTAGAATTACTGTGCCGATGCCGAGGCCCACGCTAACGTAATAAAGCACCAGTTCGCGAACAGTGCGGCTCTCGGCAATGTCGCGCACCACCGAGATCGGCAAGCTCATCCCTGTGCCGGCTCCAAACGTTTTGATCAGGGTAAAGATCAGGCGCAGCACTTCCGCCAGCACCCACGTGCCAATGGCAAAGTTGGCCCCCCGCAGGCGGAACGCGAGGAAGGCCGCTGGCACCGCAAGAATGGCCACGACAATACCGGTCAGCGGAATGGCCACGAGCGGCGGAATTTGAAGAAAGGCGGTCGCAACGATAAAGCCGTAACATCCCAAACCCACAAAGGCCTGCTGGCCTACCGAGACGAGACCGGCGTATCCGGCCATGAGATTCCAGGCTTGCGCGAGAGCAAGGTAATAGCTGACCTCGATCAACAACCGCATGTCCGCGCGCCCGGCCCAGGCCGGCACCGACAGCAAGACGAGCACGGCAACGAGCATAAACGCGAAGCCAGCACGGCTGGCCCGAGTTGAGCGTTCGATTTGATAGGACACCGTCGTCATAGATCGAACGTTTTTGGAATGAGTCCCTGCGGACGGAACAGGAGGACGGCAAGGAATACCAGGTGACCCGCAAGCGTGTCCCAACTGGGATCAAACGCGGCGCCAAGCGCCTGAGCGACGCCAAGAATGATTCCGCCGGCCAGCGTTCCCCAAAGGCTCCCCAAGCCTCCAATGATGACGACCTCGAAAGCATACAGCAGCCGGGCCGGCCCGATGGTCGGATCGAAAATCGTGCGAATGCCGAACAGCACGCCCGCGATCGATACGACGGCAAGCGCGATCGCGGTCGCCAGCGCATAGATGTTGCGGTTGTTGAC
Organism: Xanthobacteraceae bacterium; assembly: GCA_036490575.1. Taxonomy (GTDB): domain Bacteria; phylum Pseudomonadota; class Alphaproteobacteria; order Rhizobiales; family Xanthobacteraceae; genus BOG-931. The sequence goes on along the minus strand of DASXDP010000187.1, from coordinate 29,136 downwards.
GCCGTAGAGACGCGCCGTATCCGTATCATCGGCGGTGGCGCGAAACGCGCGGCCCAAAGCAGTCCACCGCAACAGAAATTCAATGGCGCCGATCACCACCACGGCAACAACGAAGACCGTCGCGGGCATAAGGCCGATGGCAAGCCGGTCACCGAGCTGAATGCTGCTCGTTTCGAGCCATGGTAACTGGAGCCGCCGGCTGTCGGCGCTGAATACTTCCAGCAGGACGTTTTCGATGACGACGGAGAGACCAAAGGTGACCAGTAACGGCCGAAGGATGTCGTCGCCCAGCGTGAAGTTCAGAAGGCCACGTTGCAGAAGATATCCGATGCCGAACATGGCCGGTGCAACAACAGCCAGCGCCACAAGCGGATTGACGCCGATTAAATCCATGACGACGACGGCCAAATAAGCCGACAGCACGATGAAGTCGCCATGCGCGAGATTGATGATGCGCATGACCCCGAACATCAGGGAGAGGCCGGTCGCGAACAGCGCATAAAGGCCGCCGACCAGTGCTCCCTGAACGATTGTATTTATCCAGTACACAGTTAGGTACCCGTCACACGCCAAAGTACGCGAGCTTGATTTCGTCTCGCGTGAGCTCGACCGGACGTCCCTGAAGGGTCATCCTCCCTTTTTGCATGCAGTAAACGCGGTCCGACGCGCGGAGCGCCCTTTGGATATCCTGCTCGATAATGAGGATGGTGGTACCTTCAGCACGGATCCCAGGCATCGCTCCGTAGATGTCGCGAATGATGATAGGCGCAAGGCCGAGGCTGAGTTCGTCGCAAAGCAGAAGTTTCGGATTGGCCATCAGCGCGCGGCCGATTGCCAACATCTGCTGTTGACCGCCGGAAAGCGTCGGCGGCATCGCGGAATGCTTTTCGGCCAGATCGGGAAAGAGCGAAAAAACGCGCTGGAGGGTCCATGGACCCTTGCGTCCGCAATATGCTCCCATGCGCAGATTGTCCGCGACGTTCAACGATGGGAAGGGTCGCCGTCCCTCGGGTACCATCGCGATTCCCAATTCGATAATCTGTTCCGGTTCGAGCGCACCAATCGGCGTCCCGCCGAATCGAATGTCGGTCGGGCGGCGCGAACGCAACAGCCCGCAGATCGTTCGCAATAACGTGGTCTTGCCGGCGCCGTTGGCGCCTATGATTGCAACGGTTTCGCCCTCTTCGATCGTCACGTCGACGCCGAACAGCGCCTGAAAGTCGGCATAACCAGCCACCAAATCGTGGGCGAGAAGCAAGCTCATTCTGCTTCGATTCCCATGTAGACTTCCTGGACCGCGGTGCTTGCCATCACGCCGCGCGGCTCACCCTCGGCGAGATGCTTGCCGAAATTGATCACCAGCAAGCGATCGACAAAGGCGATCAACAGGTGAACGACATGCTCGATCCAGATGATCGATACACCGCCATGCTTGACCGCACGGATTGCCTTTAGCAACTCCTGACACTCGCCGTCGGTCAATCCGCCGGCGATCTCGTCGAGCAGGAGCAATGTCGGCTTGGTGGCGAGCGCGCGCGCAAGCTCGAGGCGCTTGCGCTCCAGAAGCGTCAATGCGTGAGCGGCAACGTTGGATTTTTCCAGTAATTCGGTTCGATCGAGCAGATCGATGCAAAGATCGTAACACGCGCTCTCGGATCGGCCGGAAGAAAAGCTCGCCGCCGCCAACACGTTTTCAAAAACCGTCATGCGCCCGAATGGCTGGGGGATTTGATAGCTGCGACCGATGCCCAGCCGGCAGCGTTCATATGAAGGTAAGCGAGTAATGTCGTGCCCCCGCAATGCAATAACGCCTGCGGTTGGGCGAATATCGCCGCTGATGAGATTGAAGAGCGTGCTTTTACCGGCCCCATTGGGCCCGAGAATCCCGAGGGCCTCGCCCTCGCCGACCTCAAACGACAATCCGTCGACGGCTTTCAGCGCGCCGAAACTCCTGGACACGCCGTCGACGCGGAGAAGAGGAGGCATTTATCTCGTCGGGTAATTGCTACCTTGAAGGTTGCCTTCAAGGTAGCTTGCTCGAAACCAAAGGAAGCGCGTCTACGCCAACAACTCCATCTTACCACCCAGCGGGATCTGCGGGGCAAGACCGTTGGCGACGACGATTAGATCGTATTTGAATGGCCCGCCCTGGCTTAGCCGCCACTGGCCGCTCACCAACGGAGTCTTCGCAACGTTCTTCATCGGACCATTGCCCCAGGCAATCGGGCCGACGATGCTTTGCAGATTAGTCTTGACCAAGGCGGCCAGATTTGCCGCCGGGTCGCGCCCGTCGCTGCTGCGCTTGATGATATCGGCGGCGACTTCGAACAGCGAGTGCACGAAGCCGATCGGCTGGGTCCACTGCTTGCCCGTTGTCTTGGTGTAGGCCGCCGCAAGCTCGCCGGCAGACTGGCCGGAAAGCGATGATTTGAAGGGAAACGTCGGGGACCACCACACTTCGGTCGACAGATTATTGGCGGTCTGCCCGACGGATTCCACGGACGACGGGAAAAGCAGCGCTTTGGTAATGGTGCAAATCTTCGGGCGCAGGCCTTGCTGGCGGGCTTGCGTCCAGAAAGTCGTAAAGTCGGGCGGGATCATGTTGCCGGTAATGATTTCAGCGCCGGCTTCCTTAAAGGCGCTTATTTGCGCCGAGAAGTTGTCTGTCAGCGTCTGGAAATGCGGCGGGTGGATGAGCTTATAGCCGTTCTTGGCCAACGCTGGCGGCAGGCCACGTTCGGGGTCGCCCCAGGCATTGCCGTCAGGATCGTTGGCAAACGCCGCGCCGACGACATGGTTAGTCTGGAGCTGCGGCTGCGACCACATATCGAGGATGATGCCGATCGCATCTTCGAGACCCCAGAAGTAGTGGTAGGTCCATTTGAAGCCTTTGTCCGGCTTGCCGCCGCGCGCAAAGAACCACGGCTGCCAGGGGGAAACCGTAGACACACACGGGACTTCATTCAGTTCGCATTGGTCGGCCACCGGATTGTCGGTCTCGGGCGCCGCGCCAACCAGCACCAGGGAGACCTTATCCTTCAGAATGAGGTCGGCCGTGATTTCTGCGGCGCGGTTGGAATTTGTCTGGCTGTCTTTGACAATGATTTCAATCGGCAGGTTCTGCTTCTTGAACAGATCGCGCGCCGCGCCGACGATGAAGTTGTCCGCTTCGGCAAAAGGCGCCAGCGGACCTGTTTGCGGAGTAACATAGCCGATCTTCACGGGCTGCGCCGCACGCACCCATGGCGCCGGAAAGCTCGAGAACAGCGCGGTGGCGGCAGCCGCCGTTCCGCCGACTTTGATCAACTTCCGACGCGTAACACCATTGTTTTGCGCGGCCGCCACGTTGAGATCCGTTTCAGTCTTGCCCTCGAAATCCATGATGTCCTCCCTCGACATTGGTTCGTGTTTAGGCCGCTCTCATGCGACCGATGCCCAAGTGGTTGTCAGCTTCTCGGCCTGATCGTCGGCGAGCGGCTGCGCGATCGCGTACTTGCCGTCCTGGTAAATCAGCGGATCGACGTTTTGCTGCGTTTTTGCCGAATAAACGCTGGCAATAAAAATCGTGTGCGTCTCGTAATCCACCACGCGAACGATCTCGCAGAACACATTAGCCTGCGCGTCGTCGAGAAACGGCAGCCCGTCCTCGGTCTGCCCCCAACTGCCTATCTGAAAGCGCTCTTCGCCTTTAAGCTTGCCGCTAAAGGCCTGAGACAGGCCGGCGTGAACGCTGCGGAGCACGTTCACGCAGAACTTACCGCCACGGCTCATCACGCGATGCGTGGCCGCCGACTTGTTGACGCACACCAGAAGCGAAGGTGGGTCGACCGACAGCGACGTCACGGCCGTCGCACTCATTCCGAAACGCGAGCCGCCGTGCGCGCACGTTATGATGCTGACGGTCGTCGCGAACCGCCGCATCGCGTCGCGAAATGGTTGGCTGACGAGCGGATTTGCCGCGACTGGCGTATCTGTGGCCTCTAATGGCTCGTCACGCATCCGGACAATCCGAAGCCATTCGCCTACGCCAACGGGTCGGCCGGCAGACCCAGCCGGAACTTACCGTGGTTTTCGTAGGACGTGTCGCTCATCACCTGGTGCAGGCCGGCGGTATTCAGATCGCGCAACAATCGACCGAGAATATGCGGATGGCGCAGGCCCGTGTTACCGGCAAAGTGATAAGCCATGGTGGCAACATCGACCGCGATGTCAGTGGCATAGACCGCCATGGCGCGCACGTCGGCAACCTCGGCCCCGCTGATTGGACGCCCGCTGGCAGCGGTTTTGCGGTGAAGCTCATCGTAGCGCTCGTGCATCAGCGCGCGGATAGATCGGATTCTCAGGTCGGCTTCCGCAATCTTGCGCTGGAAGACCTGGCGCTCTTCGAGTTTCGACGCCCTGAACGTGCCGCGCGTCGTGGCGGCGATGTTGACGAGTTCGTCGATCGCTCGCCGCGCCGCGCCAACCGCGACGCTGGCATGTTCCTTCGCGACGAAGCTGAAAGGCGGGAAAAGAAACGAGGGGCCGCCACGAAGCGGTTTTGGGTCGAGCAAATCCCAGACAAACGAAAGATGCTCGGGCAGGAAGTAATCCTCGACCGAGCAATCGGAGCTTCCGGTTCCTCGCAGACCAACGACATCGCGCCAGTTATCGTAAATCGTCACGTCCGTCGCCGGAAACGCGGCAAATATCACGAGCGGCTTGCCGTTATTTTCTTTCTCAGTCCCCTCAATCACTGTTCCACCAAGCACCCACTCGGAATGACGGATGCCGCTGTTGAAACGCCAGCGGCCACTGATCCGATACCCGCCTTTCTCGCGCACGCCGCGTCCGGCCGGAAAAAAGGAAATGGCGGCGGTCGGGATTTTGCCACCCGCGAAAACGCGGTCGAGGCCGGCCTGAGGCAAGAAGGCGCCAAGCGAAGCAACGCCGGTCGCGCCCACCATCGTGCACCAACCGCTGGTGAAGTCGTTGTACGCGATCGCTTCCAGCACCATCATCTCGGTGACGGGATCAGCTTCCAAGCCGCCCACCGCCTCAGGCAGTTTGAGTTGAAACAAGCCCGCGCCTCGCAACGCCGCGACCGCCTCGGGAGCGAGCGTGGCGATCTCTTCGCTCTTGCCGCCAGATGCTTGGAGGATTTGAGCAATTCCCTCCACCCGCGCGAGCAGGTCCTTGCGCTTGGTCTCGTGCTCTTTGGGCGATTGGGCCAGCATTTCTCCTCCCTGAAACGAATGGGCCTTTGGGCCTGGCGTCTATTCAGTCGCAATATGGCTATCAATCATTTATGAACATCATTCATTTGTCAATGCGATTGCGATATGCATGCGTGAAGGATTGTGATGGCTAACGGCTGCGACGCCGCCACAGCGGTCGTGTAGAATTACATGAATCCAAAGACGAGCTTCCGCCATGTACGTCATGGATCCCGTGATGGACCGCCTGTCACAGCGAATTGAAGCCGTAACAAACGGTTTCAATGATCCGGCGCAGGTTTATGCTTTCGGAATCCGCAATGTGATGATTGCGGCTACCACCGATCAAAGATGGCGGTGGGTGCTGCGCCGCTCGGAGATGATCGCCGGCGCGATGTATCGGGTCATGGGGCCTTACGCCATCCGAGATATTCGAAACGCAGTTTCGGCGGGACGCTATCGCGTGGAAGACCCGGAACTGGCGTGGCGGCAAGCGTCGCACGCGATCAGCGGCTTTAGTCGCGCGGTGTCTGACAAGAGCGTCTTGCCCGGAAAAATCGACGAGGCCGTGGTGAATTTGCTCGGCATGGTCGGCGTTCGCCGCGGCGAAGCCTGGGAAATTGCACGTCGCCCCTGCCCCGAGCTTCCGGCCGAATAGCGAGCGGTACGCCGCAGAAGCGAAGCTTGTTCAACTCGGCTGCGGCCGGCCGACCTTGTCGCCAAGTTCGTCTTCGATGTGGACGCGGATAATCTCGTCAAACGAACGCTCGGCGGTGAACCCGAGCGCGACCGCGCGGCGTGGATCGAAGCGGCTCGGCCAGCCCGCAACGATGCGGGCGATCAAGGGATCGGGCACGCGGCGAATGCGCGCCACCGCCGCTTCGCCGGCAATGCGCCGAAGCGCGGCGATTTGCGCACCCACCGTACAGGCTACCCCCGGCATATTTAGATTGATGCGCGGGCCGAGCGCGTCGGCTTTCAGGCCCGCGGCGTGGATGAGAAAACCGACAGCCGAGCGCGGACTCGCGTGCCACTGCAACACGTTGTCGTCGACCGGCAAGATAGCTTCCGCGCCGGCGAGCGGCTCGCGGATGATGGATGAAAAGAAGCCGGACGCAGCCTGGTTCGGGGCGCCCGGGCGAACCGCGATATTCGGCAACCTGATGCCGACACCGTCGAGAAATCCGCGCCGCGTATAGTCGGCGAGCATCAGCTCCGTCATCGCCTTTTGCGTGCCGTACGACGTCAGCGGCGTCAGGGCAAAATCGTCAGGGATCGCATCGGGGAACGGCGCGCCGAATACCGCGAGCGACGAGGTGAACACCACCCGCGGCCGATAACTGTCGATCGCGCGGATGGCATCGAAAAGCGTGCACGAGCCGTCAAAATTGGCGCCCATCCCCTTCTCGAAATCACGCTCCGCTTCGCCGGAGACGACCGCCGCAAGATGGAAGATCACGTCAGGACGCCCTGCGACCACGGCTGCGGCACTCTCTTCGGCGGCGAGATCGGCGGTAACGATCTCAACCTTGCCGGCAAAGCCTTCCGGTCGCGCCGGCGCCACGACGTCGACCAGTGTAAAGCGATCGACAACGGCACCGCCGAGCGACTGCCGCTTGACCAGATGCGCAACGAGCTTGCGGCCGATCATACCGGCCGCTCCAGTGACCAGAACGTGCATGTTATATCTTATTCTTTGGGAAGCTCGGGAGACGGCCTTCGTGCGATCTCCCAGGCTTCGTCGCGGGTAACCCCGACCATCCCGAGCAAATTGACGACGGCTTCGTCAATCTTCATTGCATCTATGTTCTGATCGCACACCGCGATGCTGAAGCCGACAATTGCGTGGGTCGCTTGCCGCCACGCCAACTCAGGATCCTCAACGCTATACCGTCCCGCCTTGCACGCCTGCCTGATGTCGCGGATGGCGTACGGGCCCATGACGCGGTACATAGCGCCGGCAATCACTTCCGATCGCATCAATAGCCAGCGCCAACGCTGGTCCGTCGTCGCGGCTTTCATCACATTACGAACGCCGAAAGCGTAGACCTGGGCAGGATCGGTGAAGGTGTTTGTGACCCGCTCGATGCGTTGGGCCAGCCGATGCATCACTTGCTCCATCACACAGACGGCAAGCTCGTCTTTCGATTCGAAATAATTGTAGACCGTGCCGGCCCCTACGTCGGCCAACTCGGCAATTTCCGACATGGTCGCCGCATCAATCCCCTTCTCGGTCATGACTTTGTAAGCGGCGTCGATGAGCGCGTCGCGGTTGCGCCGCTTTCGGCGATCGACCCGGGATTCCACAGCCAAATTCGACTTCGATGCCATCGCCGCTCACATCGACTTAAATGTCGGGCTAAGCGCGGATGCCGCCCGCGGACATCATTCATTATTGAGGATTATTCATAAATGCAAGAGACGAGTGATTTTTTTGACCCGTTCAGAGCCGAAGAACAGGTTTGACGCACTTGCCGTTCAGCGAATCTTCAATCGCCTGATTAATCTCCCTGAACGGATAGAATGTGATCAGCTTTTCGAGCGGAAAGCGTCCGAGCGCATGAAGCTCAATTAGTTTGGGCAGAAATTCTTCCGGGTTTGTATCGCCGAGAATAATGCCGCGGATCGTGCGGCCGCCGTTCATCACGTGCGACGTCACAAAGGTAAGTTCTGAATCCTCGGGCGCGCCGCCGACAAATCCGCAAGTGCCCCGCAGTGCGAGCACGTCAATTGCCAACCGCAGGATTGGCATCAGTGCAGTGGTTTCAAGCGTGAAATCGACGCCCGTGCCGGTAATCGACTTGATGGCGTCCGGGATCGACTGTTTGTTCGGGTTGATGGTGTGCGTCGCCCCGAGTTCGAGCGCGAGCTTCAGCCGATCGTCGCGTAAATCGATGGCGATGATTTTGCCGGCGCCCACGAGTTTTGCGGCCATGATGCCGCTAAGCCCGACGGAGCCGGTGCCAAAGACCGCGATCGATTTGCCGACGTCGACCTTTAGCGAATTGATCACCGCACCCGCACCCGTGATGACGCCGCATCCCAGCGGCCCCAGCAGCTCAAGCGGGGCGTTGTCCGCTACTTTGATGATGTTGCGGTCATGGCACACGACGTGGGTCGCAAAAGACCCCTGCCCCATGAAGGTGTGAACCTTTTCGCCGCCTTTCGAGAGCGGCGTCGTTCCGTCGGGCCGGCCGCCGCCAAAATTACGTTGGAAGAATTCGTAGCAATAGGAGGGCAGGCTGACCTGGCAACTCGGACATTTGCCGCAGGAATCCCCGCTAACGATCACTCGATCGCCGGCTTTCACCTTGGCAACGCTTTCGCCCACCGCCTCGACGATGCCCGCGCCTTCGTGTCCGAGAACAATCGGCAGGGGCATCGGCACGATGACTTGATCGCGTATCGCCATATCGGTGTGACACACGCCGGCAGCGACTATCCGCACGCGCACCTCATCATGACGCGGCTCCTCCAGATCCAGGCTTTCAAAATGCAGCGGAGCGGACTCCGCCCGCGCCACCGCGGCTTCTATTTTCATCTCTCCTCCCCCATGGACGCAGTCGATGTGCTAAGACGGCCCCGCGCCGGGCGGGTGTTTTCAATGCTTCTTTCGGTCGGGACGATTAGAACAGCACTCATTGTTGACGCGCATTCTATTTCGGATAATGTTCATAAGCGATTGGCATATCTCCAGCAAGGCACCTCGTGAGATGCGGCCATTTGCGCCGGCATCCATCGCAGGCTGCTTGGCGCTTCTGTTTGGGACGTAGAATAAGTTCGGCTACAGACTTGTTTCGTTGGAGAAGGCCCTGAGGCGAGACCCGCCAATCTCCCTCTGCTCATCCAATTCAACGGCTCGGAAACGAAGAGACGGCCGTTACCAGGCCGCATAGTTTAAGTTCGCTTTGGGGGGTTAAGAAAAAAGTGGCTTCAGAGTCGCGGCTACCCATTCTGTCAGCGACGTCAGTCGACAAGCGCTTCGACGCGCTCGTCGTCTTGAACCAGGTTAACTTCGCTGTCGGCGAGCGCGAGGCCGTAGGCATCGTCGGCCCGAATGGCGCCGGCAAAACAACTTTGCTCAATATTCTGGCGGGCGCCTACTACCCCAGCGCCGGCACTGTTTCGTTTCGCGGCGAGGATGTGACCGAGCTTCCGGTCGAGGATCGCTGCCGCAGGGGGATTGCACGATCGCATCAGATTCCGCGGCCGTTCGGGGGCATGACGGTTTTCGAGAACCTGTTTGTCGCCGCGGCGAACGGCGGAAGCTTTCAGCGCAGCCAGGCGTACGATCGCTGCATCGACTCGCTCAAACTTTGCGGCATGCTCCAGCTGGCCAATCGCCGTGCGGAGACGCTGGGCCTGCTTGACCGCAAGCGCCTGGAACTCGCGCGCGCTGTCGCCACCAACCCGGTGGTGCTGCTGCTGGATGAAATCGGCGGCGGCTTAACCGACGCCGAGGCCTCAGAGTTGGTGGAAACCATCCGAACGCTGCGTAAGCGCGACATCGCCGTCGTATGGATTGAGCATATTGTTCATGTCCTTCTGCAAGTCGCCGAGCGGCTTGTTTGCATGAATGCGGGCACGATCCTCGCCGACGGCGACCCACACACCGTGATGTCGGATCGCACCGTGATCGATGCCTATTTGGGTGGTGGCATCGAATGAGCCTGCTTTCGATTACCGCCCTGGATATTCGCCACGGATTGCTGCAAGCGGTCCGTGAGGTGAGCTTCCAGGTCGAACAAGGAGAAACGGTTGCTCTGATCGGAGCCAACGGCGCCGGCAAGACCACCCTCCTTCGCGGGATCGCCGGCTCGCATCGCCCGTGGCGCGGCCAGATTCGTCTTGATGGAACCGACATCACCAAAATGCCGACCTACCAGCGCGTCGCCATGGGGATCGCGTTGGTGCCCGAGGGACGACGCCTGTTTGCCGCGATGACGGTCGAGGAAAATTTGCTGATCGCGCGGGCGAGCGGCCGCAAAGGCGACTGGACGGTCGACCGCGTCATGGAAACTTTTCCGATGCTCAAGCCGCGGCGCCATGCCCGCTGCGGCACGCTTTCAGGCGGCGAGCAGCAGGCGACGGCAATCGGGCGCGCGCTGATGACCAACCCTCGTCTGCTGCTGCTGGACGAAGTTTCCCTCGGACTGTCGCCGCTGGCTGTGAACCTCGTTTACAAGTCCGTGGAAGCCCTGATCTCCTCGGGAGCCACCATTGTGCTCGTCGAACAAGACCTCAATCGCGCACTCAAAGTTGCCAACCGGGTCATGTGCATGCTTGAGGGCAAGATCGTCGTTGAAGGCAACGCCGGAACTTTGACGCGAGAGCAGATCACCGACGCCTATTTCGGTCACCAGAAACGAGCGCGGGTAGAGTAGATCATGGCCTTTCTCACCGCCCTCGTTGAAGGCGTGCTGCTTGGCGGTTATTACGCAATGCTCGCGTGCGGCCTGTCTTTCATGTTCGGCGTCATGAGGATTATCAATCTGGCGCACGGCAGCCTTGCCATCGTTGCAGCGTTTGCGCTTTGGACCATCGCCGACCGGTACGAATACGATCCGTTTCTGGCGCTGATTGTTGTGCTGCCGGTGATGGGAGGCCTCGGCTGGCTGCTCCAGCGCGGCATCCTCGAGCGCAGCGCGCGATCGGGCGAACTGATCCCAATCCTCAGTACATTTGGATTGGCGATCGTCGTCGAGAACGTGTTGTTCGAATGCTTCGGCGCCGATATTCGCTCGCTTGCGCCGTATGTGGGTTCGCTCGCCTACGACAGTTTCGACCTCGGCGGCGGATCCTACATCGGAGAGCTGGCCGTGCTCACGTTCGCGGTCGCCATTCTCCTCTTGGGCGGCCTGCAATTATTCCTCACTTACACTCCGCTCGGACGCCAAATTCGCGCCACGGCTGAGGATCCCGATACCGTCGAGCTCGTCGGCGTCAACTCGCGTTTTGTTAACGCCATGGCCGCGTCGATTGCGCTTGTTACCGTTGGTCTCGCCGGTTTGTTTCTCGCGCTGCGATCGAATTTCGACCCTTATGCCGGTTCGTTGCAACTCATTTTCGCATTCGAGGCCGGCGTGATCGGCGGCACCGGGAGTTTGTGGGGCACCTTGGCGGGCGGGATAATTCTCGGCTTGGCGCAGACGCTCGGCGCACACATTCACCCGCAGGGCTTCCTGCTGGCTGGCCACGCCGTGTTCCTTTTGGTGCTCGTCGGCCGCCTTTACATCTCACGGCACGCCCTTCGCGGTTTCCTCAAAGCAAGGCTCGGGTGGTAGTACATGACCGCTGACCCCCGCATCTCCATTCAGCGCTGGACCAATCTGTCGATCGGCGTCGCCGTCGTCGTCGCGGTTCTGTTCGTGGTGCTCGCCGCCGGTCCGGCTTTCCTGTCCGAAAATCTCATCGACCGGCTCACGGTATTGTTCATCTACGTCTGTCTCGCGGTGATGTGGAACGCGTTGGCGGGTTATGGCGGAATGATCTCCGCAGGGCAGCAGGCGTTCTTCGGCCTCGGCGGGTATCTCGCCATCAGACTTTCCGAATGGGGGGTTGAGCCTTACGTGGCGCTTATTCTCGCCGCGCTGCTGGCGGGGGTGTTCTCATTGCCCATCTCGGCGATCGTTCTTCGACTTCGCGCTGGGGAGTTCGCGATTGGCATGTGGGTGATTGCCGAAGTTGTACGCCTGCTCGTCAATCTTGACCCGATCATCCAGGGCGATACCGGCCGATCGCTGATCGCACTCGCCACTTTCGACGCTGTGGAACGGCGTGATTACACTTACTGGCTGGCGCTGGTCTCCATGTGCTTCCTGCTCGCCGTTATTTTTGTGATGCTTCGAAGCAGACTCGGCTCGTCGATACAGGCAATTCGGGACAACGAGGAAGCCGCCGCATCGGTTGGCGTGAGGGTGCTAGTCACCAAGCGCATTATTTTCGTCACCGCCGCCATCGGCTGCGCGCTCGCCGGTGGGCTTTGGTTGGCAACGTTCACGACGTTTCAGCCGCGAAGCTTCTTCGGCATTCAGTGGAGCGCCTACATGATCTTCATGGTGCTGGTCGGCGGCATCGGGCGCTTCGAGGGGCCGATCCTGGGCGCCATCATCTTCTTCCTCATCGAGCTGTGGTTCGGCACCGCCGGCGTGTGGTACCTCGTCATCCTCGGCCTCACCGCGCTGCTCTTCTCATTATTTCTGCCGGGCGGCATTTGGGGCTATATCGAGGATCGTTTCCACGTACTGCTTCTTCCAGTCGGTTACCGCGTGCGGATGCCAGGACCGTCAGCGGAGGATGCCGATGCGAGCCAGAGTGTCACCGCCAAGTGAGCTGGCCGCGATCAAAGCCCACTTTAGTTCGCTAGCGCCGCCGCTAAAAAAATAGGCTGTGGCCCGTGGGGCCACAGCCTTGGCTCTCGCCGATATGTGGGAGAGCTTTGGTTGGTCAGGCGTTGTAAGCAATCAGCTTGTCGGTCACCTTGTAGTTCGGATCGGCCGCGTTTTCGGCGACCACTTGCTTCACCTTCCACTTGCTGCCTTTTGGCGCCTTAATCCATTGCGTGCCGAACAACGGCGTGACAGCGATGACGTGCGGCATCGGACCGACGTTGAAGTCGATAAGACCGACGGTCGTTTCGCACTTCAAATTGCTCAGCGTCTTGGCGAGCGTAGCCTTGTTCAACGGGTCGCCAGACATTTGCAGCGCCTGAAAGCCGGCGTCGAAAACGGCGTTGCTGGCTCCCAATTGCTGGGTCACTTGCTTACCCGACGCCGCCTCGTAGCCGTCCGCAAGTTGCTGGCTGGTCATTCCAAGAATCGGCGACTTGTAGGGCGCTGACGGGACCCAGGGCGAGGTGGTGGTGAGGTTATAACCCAGAGCGCCGAGTGCCTCGATTTCGGACGGATTGGTGCCGGACTTTGTCGGGGTGGCAACCTTCGTCGTCTTCGCGAAACCCTGCTGCGCCGCTTGACGCCACATGGTGGAAAAATCAGGCGGAAGGACAAGCGCGACAAAGAGATCAACTTTCTCTTTCTTGAACAGCGATATCTGCGTGGCGTAGTCGCTGGTCCCGTCCTCGAACGGACCAGGATCGATCACGGTGTATCCGTCCTTTTTGAAGGCCTCTCCGAGTAGCGGACGGACGGCGTTGCCGTCGGCGTCGTTCGGAAACATGACCCCGACCTTCTTGTTGTTGGGGACCTGCTTCCACAGCGAAAGATACAGCCCCGCGAATTGCGCGCCGCCGAAGGCGAAGTGGTATGTCCATTTGAAAGGCGACGGCTGGCCAGGCTTTCCTCCGCGACCAAAATACCAGGACTCCCACGGCATGACCGTCGAAAGGCAAGGCACGCCCGCCGCCTCACACGCGTCAGCCACAGGGTTCACGACCTCGGGAGTCGAGGTGACGAGCATAAAATCGATCTTGTCGTCACTGATGAGGGCCTTGGCCAACTGACCAGCCCGCGCCGGGTCAGATTGAGAATCCCGATCGATCAGTACGATCTTGTAGGTCTTCTCGCCGACCTTCAGACCCTTATCCAGCGCCTTGCGAACCTGACTGGTCAGATATCCGTCACCGACGCCGAACGTTCCAAGATTGCCCGTGACCGGACTGACGAAACCGACGCGGATCACATTCTCCGAATCCGCAGCCCAAACTCCCCGCCCGGAGACGAGCGGTGAAAGCGCGCCCGCGGCGGTTGCTGCAACAAATCCGCGCCGCGACAACCCGGATTTCTGGCCAAGCTTCTTTATATCAGTCATGTCCTTTGTCTCCTCCAAATGAGCCGCCCCAGCGGTCCAAACAGGCAGTTTGTGTTTCTGAAAGTCTCAGCCTACCGGCCAAGACCAGGTGCCCAAGTGAACCATAGCCAAAACTGAATTGGCGTCAATTACGAATTTATTCCTATGTTATGCGCGCGCTCGCTTTGTCAGCATCTGCCGCCGCTTCCCAACCTCTAACTGGCGAGAAATTTCGCGATGATCGGCGCAAGCACTTCCAGCCGCTCGACCTGTGGAACGTGGCCGCAATCTTTGATGATTTCGATATGCGCATTGGCGATCCGGGACGCGAATTCCTTGGCATAGACGGACGAAACTAGGGCGTCGTCCTCGCCCCACACGATCAGCGTCGGCGCCGTGACGCGATGCAGGCGTTTCTTGAGACCTTTATCAGGTATCGGCCAGACGAACTTTCCGGTCGCACCGAGCGCCCAAACCAGGTCGGCCGTGACCACCGCGAGCTCGTTGGGGTCGTCGGGCATTTTCAGCGCCGCCTGCACCGCCGGCGAACTAAGATCCTTGTAGAGCGTCGCCACCAGCTTGTCGGGCGGCATCAGCATATAGTGGGCGACCGGCGCGTCCTCGCGCCACAAGCCGATCGGATCGAGCACAATCAACTTGCTGACGCGATGCGGCTGGTGCGCCGCCAGCTCGCACGCCATCATGCCGCCGAACGACGTGCCAATAACTGGCACGGACTTCAAGCCCAGCGCATCGAGCGTCTCCTCGTAGATCAGTACCAGATCCCACAGGTTCTCGACCGAATAGATTGCGTCGCGCGCCGTTTCGCCGGTGCCGGGATGATGCGGCGCGTAAACCGTGTAGCGCTCGCACAGCCCTTCGATGAAGGGATCCCAGAGCGGTCCGCCTGCGGCATGCAGATAGACGAGCGGCGGCCCACTCCCCCCAGTTTTCACCTTGGCTTCGAAGTTGCAGTGCTTGATCGGGATCGTCTTCACTGTGGCGGTGACCATGGCTCAAATCCAATCGGCTGGGATGTGCGAAGCGCGGCCAACGCATCATTGACCGCGCGGCGATGTGTCGATCAGGCGGTCGCCATCTCGCGTTGCCGCGCCGGACGCTTGCGCAGCTTCTTGGGCCACCAGTGATTTTCCCAAGGCTGGTCTTCCCACAGCTTTTGCAGATGCGGGAGAACCTCGCGGGCGAACAATTCGATATTTTTCTTGGTGTCCGCGTGCGACAGCGAACCGAATTGTAGTGCGACCATGAGATGACCGACGTTCAGCCGTTTGGCAATGGCGGTGAGCTTGTCGCGCACCGTCGCCGGGCTGCCAACGACGACGAATTCCCTGTCAATCATGTCCTTGGCTTTCAGCGGCTTCAGGTCGGTGGTAAAGTCGCTGATCTGCAGCAATTTTTTCCCGGCCGTGAGCACGTTGAGCAGACTCTTGTAGTCGGCGTTGCCGGGCGGGGCGATATAACCGAGCGGCTGATGCAGCAGCTTGTGATAGAAATATTCAACGTGCTTGCCGAACTCCTCTTCGGCTTTCCGGTCGGTTTCGGCGACGCCGACTATCTGCAAAAACGCGGCGCGGTACGGATTGGCGTCCTTGCCCTTCGCGGCCGCGCGTTCCCAGAACCGGTCCATGACGTTTTCGGATGATTTTCCACCGAAATAGCTCAGATACGCGTACGGGAAATTGCGATCATGGCAATAATCCCAGGTCGATGAGCTTGCCGCGCCCGGAATAAGAACTGGCGGATGCGGCTCCTGCACCGGCCGCGGCCACAGGTTCACTTTCGGCAGTTGATTGTATTTGCCGTTCCAGGCGAAGAACTCCTTGGCGGTCCACGCCTTCAGCATCAGATCGATCCCTTCCCGCCAGCGTTCGCGGTGCTCCATCGGCGTGATGCCGTTACTGATGGATACGTCAGCGCCAAGGCCGGTCGGCAAACCCGCGATCAAACGTCCGCCGCTCAGGCAATCGAGCACGGCATACTCCTCGGCAAGCCGGATTGGCGGACACGAGGAGATCGTCGCGCCGAGCTGCAAGAGCGCGACGTGGTCGAGCCCCTGATCGCGCGTCATCTTGGCGAGGATCGCCCCAAACAGGTTCGGATTGCACATGAACCCGTATGGATTTTGATGATGCTCGTTGGTACCGACACCATCGAAGCCCAACTTCGCCGCCAGCATCAATTCATCGACCGACCAGTTGTAAACGTCGGTGACCTTGTTGGCGTCGCCATATTGCCAAAACGGCGCATCGATCCAGGCCGAATGCAGTTTGTCCGGGAAGCTTTCCGGCAGGTCGCGGTAGGGCATGAAATGGAACATCGTGACTTTCATGGCCGTCTCCTCGAAATTTTGTTTTGTGGCGGGCGCCCGTCGAGCCCACGTTGGTACGCCACGTTAACAGGCAGGCCGAAGCCCGCGCAAGCTGACGACCGTTCTGGCGTGCTAAACTTAAGGTAGGCGCAGAACCGCTGGAAAGGCAGCTACATCGCGTCGCCGCCACCGCTACGGCGGTGATCGACGGACTACCGGTTTTTGGTGTACGTCATTCGTAACGCAGAGACTAAAATTGAAACTTTACTCCCGGCAGGACGCCAAAGCCTACGCGCGCACCCACATGCGGGGCATCTGGGCAGCCGCACTCGTGCCGTTCGCGGATGACCTGACAATTGACGAGCCAGCCTTTCGGCGAAACTTGCGCCACTGGGTCGACGAACTCGGCATCGACGGGGTTTTCGTCGGCGGCAAACAGAGCGAGTTTTTCTCGATGTCGCTCGCCGAGCGCAAGCGTCTCGTCGAAATCACCGTGGACGAGATTGGCAAAAAGGCCGGCCTGATTGCTTCCTGTTCTGACCAGAACATGGACACCGTGATCGAGTTGGCGCGGCATGCGCAATCGGCCGGGGCACCTTACATTGTCGTTCATGCCCCCGTTCTGCACTTCCTTACGGAGCGAGACGCGACGCTCTACCAGTACTACAAGACCATATCCGAGCGCGTGGACGTCGGCATAGCGATGTGGAGCCACGAAGATTCCGGGTACCTGATGAGTCCGGAGCTTTGCGCGCGGATCGCCGAGTTGCCGAATATCGTCGCCATCAAATATAGCGTGCCGCGCCCGATGTACATCCAGCTGACGCAAATGGTAGGCGACAGGATCCAGATCAGTACCGCATCGGAAGCCGAGTGGTTCGACAATATCGTCGAGCTCGGCTGGCGGCTCTATCTCTGTTCGTCGCCGCCTTACCTCTACCAGACCAAACGCGACCGCCGCATGCGCGACTACACCGACCTCGCGTTTCGAGGTGACATCGCCAAGGCGAAAGTCATCCGCGACAGTCTCGAACCGCTGCGGCAGGCGTTCCGGCGGACGCGCCCGGCCGAAAAGCCCCCCGCTCATTCCAAATACTGGCAAGAGCTGCTCGGTCAGGCGGGAGGACACGTGCGCCCGCCGATGCTTGAATTGACCGACGCGGAGAAGGAAGCCACGCGGCGCGCCTTTGCCGCGAGCGGGCTTGATCTTGGAGTGCCGCCCAAATCGTCGGCCGCCTAGTTGTAGGAGAAACGTCGTGCAAAATGGACGCCTCAAAGCTTTCAATTTTCAAAAGTGGATCGACGAGAACGAACAGCTTTTGAAGCCCCCGGTCGGCAATAAGAAAGTGTTCGAGGATGGCGATATGACCGTGATGGTGGTCGGCGGCCCCAACGAGCGCGCTGATTTTCATAACGACCCCGTGGAGGAGTTCTTCTATCAGCTCAAGGGCAACATGGTGCTCAAGGTGGCTGACAATGGCCAGTTCTACGATGTGCCCATCAAGGCGGGCGATGTCTTCTTATTGCCGCCGCATGTGAGCCATTCGCCGCAGCGGCCGGCCGGATCGATCGGTATTGTCGTGGAGCCGCAACGAGGCGCCGGGCAGATGGACGCTTTCGAGTGGTATTGCTTCGAATGCGGCACCCTGGTGCACCGCATAGAGATCAAAGTCTCGCACCTCGTGCGCGACCTGCCGCCGCTCTACGAGGCGTTCTTCAACAACCAGCAAGCGCGTGTTTGCAAGAAATGCGGCGCCGTCCATCCGGGGAAAAAGCCGCCCGCCGGCTGGGCCAACATTTGAAGTAAAGGCTAGTCGGGCTTGAAAGTGGCGCCCATCGCCGCTCTCCTACCTCACGTAGTCTATTGTTCGGGAACTAATGTCGACGTCGGAACGTTAACTCGCGCCGCAAAGAGAGAACTGGCGGACCGGGATGTCTGAGGGGCACGAACGCTTAAAAGAATTATCTGGCGAAACCCAGGAGCGCATCTACCGCACGCTGGGACACGGCGTCGCGCGGGCGTGGAGCAACTTGCCGCAACCCATCCAACAGGAGCTGTTCGAGGCGGCAGTAAAAGCTGAAGGCGAGCGGATGCGAGAGCCGATCGCGCAGTTTCTGCATCGTGAGCACCACCGCACCAAAAGCGGCATGCAGGCCCGCGCTATCCCCGAGCCGGACAGCAAGGGTGGATAGGCGTAAAATCGCCGACGACGAGGCCGCGGTTGAGCACGTGCCGCATCGACATCGGACGAACCCCGCCGTTGTCGTCACGGCGCTCGGCGTCGTGTTTGGCGATCTGGGGACCAGCCCGCTTTACACCTTCAAGGCGATCGCACAGGCGATCGGAGGCACCTTCGACCGAACGGCCGCGCTCGGCAGCCTGTCGCTGATCTTCTGGGCGCTGATTATCACTATCTCCGTCAAATACTGCTGGTTCGTCATGCGCGCAGACAATCATGGCGAAGGCGGCATCCTGGCGCTCATGGCCGTGACGCGGTTGCGCTGGCGCGGCCGCAAATGGCCGCTCATCGCTTGCGGACTATTCGGCGCGGCGTTGCTTTATGGCGATGGCGTCATCACACCCGCCATTTCCGTGTTGAGCGCCCTCGAAGGCATCGGCATAGCGACTAACGCATTAGCTGATTACGCGATGCCGCTCGCTGCCGTCGTGCTGGTGGCCTTGTTTGCCGTCCAAACGCTGGGCACGGAGCGTGTCGGCAGCGCCTTTGGGCCGATCATGCTGTTGTGGTTCGTTGTGATCGGCGTCCTTGGAGTCGTCGGGATTGCTCAACATCCCATAGTCTTTGCGGCAGCCAATCCAGCGCTGGCAGTCGAGTTCCTCACCGAGCGTGGTTTCATCGGCTTTGCCATGCTGGGCGCCGTGTTCCTCGCTATTACCGGCGGCGAAGCGCTTTATGCTGATATGGGGCAGTTCGGCCGCACGCCAATTCGTTTCGCATGGTTCATTCTGGTCTTGCCCGCCCTCCTTCTCAATTATGCCGGGCAAACGGCTTTGCTCCTCGACGGCGGCGATGCTGCGGCAAATCCGTTTTATCATCTAGCGCCGGCGTGGTGCCTTTATCCTCTCGTCGGTCTGGCAACGCTGGCAACGGTTATCGCCAGTCAGGCGATCATCTCGGGGGCATTTTCGCTGACACGGCAAGCCATGCAGCTCGGCTGGTTTCCCGGTCTCACAATCCGGCAGACATCGCGCGAAGAGTACGGCCAGATCTATGTGCCGGCCGTGAACTGGACGATGATGATCCTGACCGTCGCGCTCGTGGTCGGCTTCCGGAATTCCGACCGCCTTGCCGGAGCCTATGGCACGGCGGTCTCAACGACCATGCTGCTGACCACCATTTTGCTATATGACGTCATGCGCCGCGTATGGCGCTGGCGGCGATGGCTGGCGCTGTTGCTGTTCGGCGCCTTCTTGCTGGTGGACCTTGCGTTCTTTTCAGCCAATCTTCTGAAAATTTCGGAGGGCGGCTGGATACCGCTTCTCCTTGCGTTGATTGTTTTCACCGCCATGACCACATGGCACGCGGGCATCGACACCATGCATCGCGTGCAGAATCGCGCGTCGGAAGCCGTGCGGGATTTCCTGCGTGAGGTCGAGAAAGATCACCGCACGCGCGTTCCACGCACGGCGGTATTCCTCACCCGGCTGTCGCGGCGCGTCCCCCCGCTGATCCTGCAGCACGTCCGGCAGATCGGCGTTATTCCGCAGACATTCGTCGCCTTGACGGTGAAATTCGTCGACCGCCCGCGGGTGCGAAATGAAGATCGCGTCGAATGGCAACGGCTCGGGCCATCGTTTTGGCACGTTACGCTGCGTTACGGATTTTTCGAAAATCCGACTGTCTCAACCACCTTGGCCAAGGCGTGCGAGACATTCGACGGACACATTTCTCTTGAGGGCTCGCTCTATTTCGTGGAGCGGGACGAAATTGTCGGCAAGCGCGGCGCTTCCTATTGGTGGCGCTGGCGCCGCGCCTTATTTGCTTTCATGTTCCGCAATTCGGTCCATGCGGTCGACCGATTTGGCCTGCCGGCGGAATCGCTGGTGGAAATCGGCCGTCGCATCGAAATGTGATTGCGCGTTTGCGCCGCCGTCAGGTGTCTCGCTCACCGAGAGACGGCGGACGCCTGTCGCTGAGGACGGCGCAAATTGATCGCGCCTCCCCGTCTGGCCGCTGCAGTTGCCGCTGCGGTTGGAGCCGACTTAGCCCCTGCAGCGGCAGGCGCCGAAGCGAACGCGCGCGAAACAAGATGGCTGATATTTGCCAAACCCGACGGACGTGCCGACGCCGAGGGACTTGCCGTAGTCGGGGGACTTGCCGTAGTCGGGGGACTTGCCGAAGCCGAGGCTGCGCGAGTGGGCCGTCCGGCGACACGATGCACCCGGGAAATACTTCGCCGAGCGATACCGCGAAGATGCGCCCTCACCCGGCTTGAAGTCGTCAAGCCGGATGAAGTCGTCGAGCTTATTGAACTTATTGAACTTGTCGGATTTGTTGTGCTCGTCGATCCGGTTGAGCTCGTAAAGTTCGGTTCTTCAGCATCGGTGTATCTGTTGGCGAGAAGGTTAATGCGTCCGGTCCACACCTTGACGAAGTCGCCGCTGGATATTTGCTCAACGCTTCCGAAAAACCGCTTCCATTGCGGCAAAAGGTTTCCCCAGATGCAACGCTTGCACCATTGCTCGCCTTTCGTGACGCCCTCGTTCGTCGCACACATGGACTGCCAGGCGACGCGCTCGGGGTGTTCATAGTGCTCAATGGCACCGTCGATGCCCTGTTGATGCACCATGTATCTCTCGGCGTAGTCCGGGAAATGGCCCAGCGCCCATTTGAATTTCTCGGCCTGGACCAAAAACATATGCGCGGCGGCGCGGGCGTTATCTCGTGCGTCCCAGATGCTGCCGTCGCCGTATTTTTCAAACTCGTATTCGCTGAGCTGAAATAACCCCTTGTACGATCCTGTCCGGACCCGAGGATTGAAGTCGCTTTCCACCTTTGCAATCGACAGCATCATCGGCAGATCGATGCCATACAGGAGCGCGGCCTGCCGGATCTCTTCTCGCGGCGCTTCGGTCGTCGCGTGTGGCTCGTAGAAGCGCGCTTCGAGTAAACCGCCAAGGTACCCGAAGGCGTCCACCGGCATCGGTTGATCTGCAACAGATCTGGACCCGCTATCCTGAGTCGCAGCCGGTGCTTCTGCGGCATGCGCCTCGCAGAGGCCCGCCAACAGAATGACCGAAACTGCAATTGCTGTCAGCCTACCTCGCATCAGATCAGTGCACCCGCTGTTGTTGCGCCATCGCCCGCGCCGGCAACAAACAAATCCCCGCGTTCTTATTCTGGCGCCGATTTAACGTCCCCACCGACGAAAACACAATTATTTCGACGGTTTGAAGCCCCCTGTGCCGCCTGATTTTTTTCAGACTGTGGCCCGGAAACACAACAAAAGTTCCAAAAGTGACTATTTGGTGACCAAGTGCAGGGGCACAAGCCGAATCAGCCACCAGGCACTGCACTTTAACCATTGCAGCCCACGCCGCCTGGCCATTTTGTTGGCCAGCGTTAGAACCCCATCCCCAGCATCGGCAACAGCCGCTGCAGAATCGATGCAAGACACACCAATACCACCAAAATCTTGAGCAAATTCGCGAGCCGCCGATCCCGGATGAACCTGTCAATTAACCAGAACAGGATCGCGCCAACGACGACAGTGATTAAGATTTGGATCAACACCAAGATCATTGTGCCCTCCCCGCATCCTGGTCCACGTTCTTAGCAGCGGAATTGCCTGAAAAGCCAGAAGGCATTCGCGTGAAAATTTTTCGTTCGCGGCGTTTTGGATGATGCGTCAGCGGTCGGCGGCGACAGGACCAATTTGCAAAGCGCTGCGCGCCGCGCTGCATTCGGCCTTTATTGCAATCGGGCGATTGCAGCGGCCCGAGAAACGATTCGTATCGGCGCCAACGCCCGACCGACTCGTTGTAGATCGGTTGGCGGACCTGAACGGCGCTGGCCGTACGAACCGGACGCGATGTTTGATGAAAAGCCAGGCACCGGGCATCCCACTCCAACCCGCAATGCCCAACAATGCGCCGCGCCTGGCCTTCCAGATCGGCAACGACGTCCTCGTACTTGACTTCGAGCAATCACCCAATGACCGCCAAATCGGATCACAGGTTTTGGGCGAGTGGCGTCGTGGACTGAGAATTAATTCCAGTTACAAGCCGAGAAATACCTTCAGCGCGTCGAACAACGCCTTCGGATCGAACATGCCCTGGTAGACGGGCGGCGGTGCCGGGCCGCGCTTGAGCAGGGTGTTGATTGCGACCCACGCCGAGCGCACGGAATATTCGATTGTGAAGGCTATGTCCTTTGGCATCTCGACGTATTGGCCGATGAGTCCCAGGTTAGTCGAACCTTTTGGGACCGGCGACGGCCTGTCGTTGCCGTTCCTCGGCAGCCAGATATTGTTCACGTAGGGCACGTCGCAAGGGATGCAGATCGATGAAGCCATGATCGCGTCCAACTGGTCATCGAAATGCAATTGCTTCAGGGTCTCTTCCAGGATTTCCGCGCCGGTGCAGGCCGTCATTGGCTTTTGCACGTAATTGCCGTCACGCTCCGGATGCAATCCATAGCCCCACCAGAGGCTGGTACCGGGTGCCTGGTCGACGATTTCGGGCTGGTGGAAAATGGACAGCGACAACACCCAATTTGAATCTTTCAACGTAACGAGCCCGCCGCGTCCGGAGGTACTGCCGGTCAGTCGGGCGACCCGATTGACGAAGTCGCTTCCTTTGTCGGTGACCGTGAACGTGATCCAGCGCGAATCTTCTATACGCGCTTCGCCGAAAAACGCGCCGGGATTGCCGAAATCCGTTCGGCCCGCGGCGAGGCGCTCCCAGAGCGCCCAAGTGCGCCCGCTCGCTTGCCCGGGGGGCGCTGCGGTCATCGAACCCACGGACATGTCGGCCGCTTGGGCGCCCGTGGTCACGAGCACGATGTCCTCCGCTGCGACGGCGACCGAGGTCGCGACGCCGCCTCGCTCGTAGTCGAGCCGGTCTACCGTGATACGGCCGGGCGACGGCGAGAAGCTTATATCCTGCACGAAGGCGCCGGTGACGAAGTTCACGCCGCGTGGCTGCAACCACTTCACCATCGGCTCTATGAAGCATTGATGCTGGTTGGTGGGAGTGCGCATTACGCCGGCCATGTCCGAGAGGTGTCCGAACAAGTACAGGAAGCGGTTCATGTAGCGGCGATACTCGATGGCGCTGTGCAGAGGCAGCGTCCCCATGATGGAAGCCCACAGAAACCAGAATTCGGTCTCGAAAAACCGCTTGGAAAAGAATTCATCGATACGCCGCCCCTCCATCATCGCTTCCGGCGTCAGCATGAACCGCGTGATGGAAAGCCCGTCGCCGAGGTTCAGGCCGAAACGAGGACCTTTCACCCGGTGACCGTCGCGATCGAGGAGATGCGTCTTGTCATGGTAGGGCTCGCCCTTATTGAACTCGAAGAACTCCTTGGTGACGGACTTCGACGGATCGCTCGCAGACGGAATCCACTTGAGCATTTCGAACGTGCAGCGATATTCCTGGTCGAAGACGGAGCCGGGCAAGTTGTAGCCGCTCTCGGCGCTGCCCTGGAGAAAGAACCCTCCCCCGAGCGGCTCGTCCGCCTCGTAAATCGTGATGTCCGCGCCGGGCACCTTGGCGTTCTGGATGAGAAGCACGGCGGCCGCCAGCCCGCCAAATCCTCCGCCCACGATATGCGCTTTCATTGGCCCTCTCCCCGTTTACTCCACGGCGTCAGTGCAACGCGCCGAGGAGCCTTTGCGCCTGTTCAACTTCTGGAAACTCCGATGTCTGTGAAAACCCTTGGAGCGCGGGCGCGAGGACAGCCGGGATTTCGGCGGCGCGGTTTGTGCTCTGATAAACCTCCGCCAGCGACAGCGCCGCACGCAACCCGAAGCTCTTGGCTTTCTGCTGCCGCGCGACGCCGATCGCGGTGACAAAGGCATCTTCGGCCGGAGCGGTGTTTGCCGGATTGAGTTTCAACAGGATCTCGCCGCGGATACGATGCAGAAAGGCGTCAGACCAGTGCTCCCCGGTATGCTGCGCCAGTGCCAGCGCTTCGTAAATGTGCGCCGCGGCTCTTTCCCTTTCTCCTTGAGTCTCAGCCTCGATCGCAGCGAGGAGACCTAAGTAGAACGGCAGCAGCCACCTGTTTCCTTCAGCCGCGTAGTCCGCAATGGCTTCCTGAAATTCGTTTTGTCTGGCCGAACTTCGATCCAGCCAGGCCCGGGCCCAGCCCGCGTAAACACGCGCCACGAGCAAGAATAATTTGGCCCCATGCTCTTCGGCGACCGCGATCAGCCGTTCCGCCGCGCGATGCGCTCCCTCGGCATCATTGCGCACGATGGCAAAGACGCACTCAAAGCTATAAGCAGTGCATTGATCGGGAATATCCGACGCTAATTCCGCTCGTGTGACGGATTCGTCGATCAGGCTCCTCGCGCGAGCGAATTCGCCTTGCACCCAAACCGAGTGGCTAAGATACGCTTTGGCCGCGACGTCCATGTCGAGCCCGACCTGAAGCTCGCCGCTACCGCTTGAGCTGTTCAGCGCCTTTTCAAGCTGTGCCTGGGCTTCAGCAAACGCGCCCTGCATGTGATGCGTCAAACCTAAAATGCGCCGCGCAAATGCCGTTTCCTGCACACGCCTTTCACGTTCGGCGCCGCGAAGCAGATCCTCAGCGAGGCTCTGCGCCGACGCGTATTCGCCACGCAGCAAATTCCCCAGGCAGTGCCCGTAATAAATCTTGAGCCGCTCGGCGGGGTCTTCGATTCCGCTGGCGAGTTCCTCGGCGCGGGTAAAGGCCGCCTTCGCCTCTTCGTCCGCATAGCCCTTTGACCAAAGCAGCGCCTGGCCGTAGCTGGTTTGCAGATGCAGCCGGCGTTGGCGCGTCGCCGTGGCGCTTTTGACTTCGTCGGCTTCGGCGAGCGTGGCGAGCAGCGCCTGTATCTGCTCGATCTCGGGAAATTCCGGTGTCGGCGAGAAACCTTCCAGCGCGGGTGCAAGTATCGCATGCGCATCGGCGGCGCGGTTGGAGCTATGATAGACCTTCGCCAGCGCATGTGCGGCTTCGATTTCAAAGCTCTTTGCCTTTTGCCGTCGCGCAATCGCAATGGCGATCAGGAAGGCGTCTTCTGCCGGCTGCGTCGTCGCCGGCGCTCGTTTCAGCAAAATCTCGCCGCGAGCGCGATTTAGGAACGGCTCAATCGAATATGCCCCGGTTTGCCGAGCAAGCTGCAGGGCGTCATCGATTTGGGACAATGCAACGTCCGCGCCTTGTCTTTCGCCTTCGAGTTCGGCGAGCAAGCCCGTGTAGAAGGGCAGATAAAGTTTGGCTCCCTGAGATGCGTAGGTGGCAACCGCCCGTCCAAGCTCTGCGATATCAGCATCGCTGCCACCAAGCCGCGCGCGCGCCCAGCCGGCGTGAACTGACGCGTGCGCATGATAGAGCGACATGCCGTGTGCGTGGGTAAGTTCGAGCAAGCCTTCTGAAATGCGCAGCACCCCCGCGGCGTCGTCACGATGCATGTCGAACATGCCTTTAAGATGCTGGATAAGGGCTAGCGTCGGGGGATGGCTGGACTCGCCCGCCCGCCGGCCGGCCTCTTCGGTCAGGGCCAACGCCCGACTGGTCTCCCCCAAGTACCAATTTGTCTGGGCGAGGTAGATAGCGGCCGCAGCGGCCGTGTCCGCGCCGAAGCGGAACTTGGCTTCGCGGTCGCGCTCCGGATCGTAAAGTCGCAAGGCTTCGCTCAAGTGCTTTTGCGCGTCGCCGAGTGCGCCTTGATAGAGGCAAGCCATGCCCAGGTTGCGGTTGGCGACCGCCGCTTCCATCATGCGTCCCGCGCCTTCGCTGTCGCGCAGGAAGGTTTCGGCAATTTCGCGTGCGGATGCGATCTCACCGCGCAGCAGCTGACTGATGAACAGCCCGTAATAAGTATCGAACCGCTCCTCTGCCTCGCCAATCTGCAGGCCAAGCTCCCGAGCGCGGGTGAACGCGACCTTCGACTCTTCCGAGGCGAAGCCGCGCGACAGCATCAGCGCTTGGCCGTAGCTGGTCTGCAGTTTCAGCCGCTGGTCGGGGGCAGTCTTTGTTGATGCCACCGGGGTCGCGCGCGGTCCGACATCTCCCTCCTTGTCGGCCATCTCGATCGCCTTGCCAAGGTGCGAGATCGCCTCTTGAAACGCGGAACGGCGCAGCGCCTGGTCACCGGCCTTGCCCCACCATTCGATGGCGGCGTCGGTCAGGCCGGATTGGGTATAGTGATGCGCCAAAACTTCCGGTTCGGCGGCGGCACTATCGGCAAGGCGGTCGCTCAAGATCTCCGCCACACGGCGATGCAGAACTTGACGACGGCTCTTGAGGAGATTCTCGTAAGCGGCATCCTGAATGAGCGCGTGCTTGAAACGGTAGTCGCTCTCCGGCGGCAGGCCTTGCACCAGCACGATATCGGCCTCGGCGAGTTTCTCCAGCGCCGCCTGCAGCGGAGCATCTTCCATGCCCGCTACATCGCGCAGCAGGTCGTACGAGAAACCACGGCCGATGACCGAGCCGACGTGCGCCACCTCGCGTGCCGGACCGAGCCGATCGAGCCGGGCCATCAACGATTGTTGCAGCGTCGGCGGAATTGCCTCCATGCCTCCCTTCTCGCCACGCTCCAGCAAAAGCCGGGTCACTTCCTCAACGAACAAAGGCACGCCGCCAGTGCGCGCGGCCACATCCTCCACAACGTCTTTGGACAGCGCGTGGCTGGAGGAGAGTTCACTCACCATGTCGCGCACATGGGCGCGATCGAGCGGCGCCAGTGAAATCGTGCCGTGATGCGACCGCATGCTCCAGGGGGGGCGGAACTCCGGCCGCGTCGTCGCGAGAATAAAGAGCGGTGCCAGTGCGCCTTGCTCGGCGATGCCGCGCAGCACGTCGAGGGTTGTAGGGTCGGCCCAATGCAAATCTTCGAACGCCAGTACAATCGGTTGTACCTTGGCGCCGGCCAACACCCAGTTGATCAACGCTGCCAATTGCCGCCGGCGCAATTCCTCACCCGACAGCGTCGGCATGCGCTCCTGGGTGAGCGGAAAATCGAGAAGCGTGGCCAGGAGCGGAACCAGCTCAGCAGGTTCCAGCTTCACTTGGGCGAGCGAGCTTTCGAGGTCCGCAAGCCGGCGCTCAACCGGCACATCGGCGCCGCCGAACCTCAACCGGCCCCATTCGGCGATCGGATGCAGCGGCGTGTTCTGCAAAAGCTGCGAACAACTCCATTCCACCCAAGTATGTGGAGTTTCGGAAAGCCGTGTGTGGAATTCCTCGATCAGGCGCGACTTGCCCAAGCCAGGCTCGCCGACAATCAGCACCAATTGGCCCTCGCCCACCCGGGCCCGCCGCCAACGCCGCTGCAAAACGGCCATCTCGTCATCGCGGCCGAACAACGGCGTGAGGTTGCGCTGACCGGCGTGGCGGCCGCCGCCGCTCGCGCGTACGAGCCTGAACAGCACCGTCGCTTCGGGCACGCCCTTGAGTGCATGCGCCCCGCGGTCTTCGGCCACGAACAAACCGGCAATCTGTCGCTGGACGCGCGAAGTGATGAGGATGGCGCCGGGCTCCGCCAGCGCCTGTACACGGGCCGCAACGTTTGCCACGTCGCCGTAGATTTCGCCGGCGGCGTCCACAACCGCCGCGCCCGTTTCCAGCCCGATGCGGGCTTTTAGTTCGGCCTTGTCGCGGCCGGCATTTTGCGCGTTGAGCGTGACCAGCGCGCGCTGGATCGACAAGGCCGCGCGAGCCGCCCGCTCGGCGTCGTTCTCGTGGGCGGTCGGGTAACCGAAAAGCGCGAGAATGCCGTCGCCCAGCTTTTTCGCCACATGGCCGCCCATTTCCGCTACGGCCGCCGAAGCAGCGTCGAGATAAGCGCCCACAAGGTCGCGCCATTCCTCAACATCGAGTTGAGCCGAAATCGCCGTCGAGCCGACGAGATCGCAGAACATCACCGTCAGATAGCGGCGCTCACCAGCAGTATCTTGCGATGATGGTGCGGCCGAGGGCGCAAGGGGTGACGGCGGAGGTGACGCTTCGGGTGTCGCCGCAGCGAGCGTTTCGCCCAGCGCGGCAATCGCCCGCAACAGCTTGCGACGATGACCTAGCGAGGCAACGCCGAGATCTTTCAAATCCTGATCGGTCAGATCGCCAAGGATTGTGCAATCGATATCATTCTCAGCGAAGCACTGAGCGTATTCGGGCATGCCGAGGCTTTTGAGCCAGTCCGCAATCTCTTGCATCAGCTCTGCCTAGCCGCAACTGGCACAACCTAAAGATTAGCAATTTTGTTTGCGAGGTTATAGCCACTTTTCGTTCAGCCAGCATGTCCGTTTGGGATCGTCATTGACGCGTGGGTAACGTCGCGTTTGTGACGATAATCCCGTGCGCCTCTCGACACACAGTGCCCTCCATCACCCGTATCCAAGCCGCTCAAACTCCGTAAACCAAGCGTAAACCACAGCCCGCGGTGCGCATTTTGCGAGGGACTGGAGGTGAGCTGGCACTGGATGAAGCACCGTGGAGCCGCCGCGAGGTAAACCGCGTCGGGCCGAAGAAGCCCGGTAAGTTCGCCGATAGCGTACCGCGGCTGCGATCGCCGATGCATTCCATCACGTCACAGGAACCGCGAATTCAGCCCCTCCAGACCTCGCAGCCAGTGCGTTTGGCTCCCAAAAACAAGCCTTCTGCCTCGATCTTTCGTAAGAACCGAGATTTGCGAAGCGATCATCTTCAA
>DASXDP010000186.1:0-10542 GCA_036490575.1 Xanthobacteraceae bacterium | reverse complement strand
GGTGCACCGAGCTGGTTTTGGCTGGTCTGTTAGTCCCGACCGGTGAACGGCGTCAAAACCAATCAGGCATGACTGCGGGCGTTTTGCGAGCCAGCGAAAAGGGTATCCGAATCGCACAAGGAGGAGGCGACGGTGAAGAATAAACAGTTGGAGCTCGTTAAAGCCGCCGACCTTCGGCAGCTTTCCGAAGCCGAAGTTGGACAGCAACCCACCGCGCCTGAAGCGTCGTCGAGAGTCGTTGACGAAGCCGACGAACGTACCCGCGGCGATCTTGCGACGATCGCTGCGGTCGATCCTCTCGATAATCCCGACCTTCTCGTCGTCGATGATCAGTTGCGGATCTGCATCTACTTCGACGCCGACGTCGTAGTCATCACCCAGGACGGCCAGCACCATCGCGACGAAGCTCAACGCCTATACGTTGCGAAGGACAATCTCGAAGCCATAATCGAGCGACTGAAGGATATTCAGGACGGTTATTGGCCTGCTTCACCGCCGGTCGCGAGCAAACCCGCACCGAAGCTCAAGGAGGCAGAAGGCCCAAAGCCTGAAAAGGAAAAACCTAAATCCGAATGGCGTGACGAACAGGATTGCGTCATACGCGAACAGCGCGAAACCTACATCTATGAGAATCCGCGCGGTCAAATAGTCGTCCGGCAGATCGGAGAGATGTTCGAAGACGACCCCTACGTCATCTTCGAGCCAGAGCAAGCGATCAAAATTGCTAACGCGATGTCCCTGGTTGCCCAGGACGTCGCGGCCCGCGGGTCATGAGGTCGCACATGGCCCGTCGACGCCGCACTTCGATCGCTGGACAATGGGTGGCGCATCGCATCGACATGATTCAATCGCCCGCTTGGCGTGCTCTGAGCCTTTCAGCCAGACGTGTCCTGGACCGAATCGAGATCGAACATGCCGCCCACGGCGGCGCTGAGAATGGCAGGCTGCCGGTCACTTACGACGATTTCGTTCGCTACGGCATCCACCGACACGCCGTCGCACCGGCTATCCGCGAAGCGGTAGCGCTGGGATTCCTCAAGATCCGGGAAAGCGGTCGCGCTGGGAACGCGGACTTCCGTCGGCCAAATATCTTCGAGCTGACTTACCTGCCGACCCAGATCGCGGCGACCGACGACTGGGCCAAGATCGCGGAGGAAGTCGCGGAGGTCATCGCCGTGGCCGCACGGTCGGCGGTGTCCAAAAAAACAGAAAACCAGTGCCGGAAAACGCCAAGTTTCGGTGACGGAAACCGGCACCGAAAAGGCCAAATCCATAGTACGGAAACCGTCACTACGGGGCATAGTACGGAAACCGGCACTACTATCTATATCTCGGGGAGGGGACGGCCCAGCCGGAAGCTCCTCTCCAACATAACACCAATCCAAATGAACGGCACACCTGCCGGGCACGCGCTCAAGCGAAATGGCAGTGGCGCGGCCTCCGGGCATCGCTTGGCAGATGGTGAGGCCACGCGATGACCGCGTGGATTCCGATAATAAACCTTCTTGGCTACAAAATTGGCGCCCGTCGTGAGTTCGCACGTACAAGCGAAGGCAGTCGACGGTCCGGGGGCACATCAAAATGAGCCGCGGACGTTGCAGTTTTCGTGAAAGCGACGTGCGGCGCGCCGTTCGCGCGATTGAGGCCACCGGAAAGGAGGTGGCTGTCGTCGAAATCAGTGTAGAAGGCAAAATCCGAGTTGTTATAAGCAAGCCGGACGACCAAGAATCCGTTGGATCTCGCCAACCGAATGAGTGGGATTCGATATGACCCGCATCCGATTGCCATATATCCACGCGTTCATCGATCGCCACGGGCAAACCCGGTACTATGTCCGCCGCGCCGGTCAGACGAGAGTCGCCCTAAAAGGCGTTCCTGGGTCTGAAGAGTTCATGTCGGCGTATCACGGTGCACTTGCTGATCTGAGACCATCCGAAATCGGTGCCAAGCGAACGAAACCCGGCACAATCAATGCCGCAGTGGTGGCTTACTATGCCAGCACCGGCTTCACCGCCGATTTTGCGGCCAGCACACGAGCAATGCGGCGGGCAATACTGGAAAGGTTTCGCGTCGAGCATGGCGACAAGCGCGTCGCTACACTGCACCGCGATCACGTGTTGCGATTGCTCGACAAAATGAAACCCAGCGCACAGCGCAATTGGCTGAAAACATTGCGCGGATTGATGCGTTTTGCCGTTGCGCAGCGGCTGCGGCCCGACGATCCGACGCTCGGAATAGAATTGAAGCGCCCACCGCGTACTGGGGGCCATCTTACGTGGGGCGCTACCGAGATTGCGATGTACCGCGATGCACACCAGCTCGGCACAGTGGCGCGAGTGGCGCTCGAGTTGATGCTCAATGTAGCGGCTCGCAGGGGTGATGCTTGCCAGCTTGGACGCCAGCACATCACCAAAGATGGCCGCCTTTCCTGGCATCCGAACAAAACGCGCCGCAGCACCAGGCAGGCCGTCACAGTTCGCATGCTGCCAGAGCTCAAGGCTGCCCTAGACGCAATGTCGCCCTCGGTTTCCTTGACGTTTCTCACCAATGACTACGGTAAGCCGTTCGCGTCAGCCGCTGCCTTCGGCAATAAGTTCGCTGATTGGTGTAGAAGAGCCGGCATCGAAGGTATCATCGGCGACGATCAACAACGGCGCAATTTCCGCGCTCATGGCCTACGCAAAGCCGCGTGTGTGCGCCTGGCCGAAGCCGGCTGCACTGCACCGGAGATCATGGCCGTGTCAGGACATCGGACGCTCGCGCAGGTGCAGATCTACATCGAAGAGGCCAATCGCAAACGGATGGCCGAAGCGGCGATGGACAAGCTCAGCGAGACTGAAACGGAAACAACAAGTGGCAAACCTTCTGACCCAAACTGGCAAACCGGCAGCTAAGTTCTTGAAGATGCTGATGAGAACAAAGAGGGTGGCGACCCCGGCAGGATTCGAACCTGCGACCTTCAGCTTAGAAGGCTGTTGCTCTATCCCCTGAGCTACGGGGCCGATGCCGACGCTTATATACTAGTCGGCCACAACGCGGGGTAAATCGGCCCTTCGGCCACCCGTGCGTCTGAACGCCCTGGGACTTAGTTCAACCCAGCCGCTGCCTAACCGGTCACGACCTCGACACGATCATTGCGCCAAATCGCGGGGAAGGGTGAAATCGCGCACCCTCGGGAGGAGACCGCCGATGCTGTCCTTTATTCGCGCCGGCCTTGCCGCCGCGCTTGTGGCTTTTGCACCGCTTGCCGCAGGCGCTGCCGAAAAGCCGTTCCAGGACCAGAGGCTCGCCGACAGCGCGGTGACGCTGGAGGCGCAGATCAAAGAGGACGCCGGCAAGCCGGCAAAACCGCTGGCGCAAATCCGCCGCGACGCCGATGCGGCGTTCACCAAGAACGATTTCCGCGGTGGCATGTCGCTGCTTGGCCAGATCGTTGCTGCCGCTCCCAACGACAGCACCACGTGGTTTCGCCTCGCGCGCACCGTCATGCAAATTCGCCCGGCCGACGATAACGAGAAAACGCTTCTGCTCGAACGCGCTTCCACGGCGGCTTACATCGCCTACCAACGCACCACCAACCGCGCCGAAGAGGCCGACAGCCTCGCCTTCCTCGGCAATGTCATGGGCCAACGCGAGCAGTGGAGGGCAGCGCTTGATGCACTTCGGTTATCGCTCGAGATGCGCGAGGTCGCGGACGTGCGCGGTCTCTACGAAAAGATGCGCGACGAGCATGGCTTCCGCGTGCTCGACTATAGCGTCGATTCCGACACCGCTTCGCCGCGCGCCTGCGTCCAGTTCTCCGAGGATTTGCCGCGCCGCACCGATTTCTCGCCGTTCGTCGTGCTCGCCGGCACGGACAAGCCGGCGCTTTCCGCCGCCGAGAAGCAACTTTGTGTCGAGGGACTACAACACGGCGACACCTACACCATCACCCTGCGTGCCGGGCTGCCGTCGACGGTGCACGAGACCCTGTCGAAATCGGCGGATTTCTCTATCTATGTGCGCGACCGCAAACCGGCGGTGCATTTTTCCTCTACCGCGTATGTTCTGCCGCGCACGGGCCAGCGCGGCATTCCGGTGATTTCCACCAACACGCGGGCAGTCGCGGTCGAAATCTTCCGCATCGGCGACCGCAATCTCACCGACACCGTCGGCGGCGACGACGCCGGCCGCGGCGGTTTCCAGAGAAGCTTGAGCCGCTACGAGGTCGATCAGCTACGAGCGACGCACGGCATCGCGGTGTGGAAGGGCGAGCTTGCCATCGAGGCATCGCCGCTTAATGCCGATGTCACCACAGCATTCCCGGTCGATCAGGCGATCGGTGACGTTTCGCCGGGCGTCTACGTGATGGTGGCGCAGCCGCAGGAGACCAAGAACCTCGATAACAATTTCGACTCGCTGGCCACCCAATGGTTCATCGTCTCCGATCTCGGGCTCACGGCGTTTTCCGGCAATGACGGCATCCACGTCTTCGTCAATTCACTGGCGAGCGCCCAGGGCAAGACCGGCGTCGAGGTGCGGCTCATTTCGCGCAGCAACGAAGTTCTGGCGACGCGCCGCACCGACGCCGCCGGACACGTGCAATTCGAAGCACCGCTCGCGAGCGGGGAGGGCTCCGCCGCGCCCGCGGTTGTGACGGCCGGCGACCTGAAAGGCGACTACGCGTTTCTCAGCTTCAAAGCGCCTGCCTTCGACCTGACCGATCGTGGCGTCGGCGGCCGGCCGGCCACCAGCGGGCTTGATGCCTTCATTTACGCCGAACGCGGCGTTTATCGTTCCGGCGAGACGGTGCATCTCACCGCGCTGCTGCGCGATCCGCAGGCCAATGCCGCGCTTGGCGTGCCCCTGACCGTCGTTATCGAGCGGCCCGACGGCGTCGAATTCCACCGCGCGCTGATCGCCGACCAGGGGCTCGGGGGCCATGGCCTGACGTTGACACTGCCAGCTTCGGCTGCAACCGGCACGTGGCACGCACGAGCATTTACCGATCCCAAGCGGCCGTCGATCGGCGAGACAAGTTTTCTCGTTGAAGATTACGTGCCCGACCGGATCGAGTTCGATTTGACCTCGGCCGCCGGACACATCTCGCAGCAGAACCCGGCCAAGGCCGAGGTTTCCGGCCGCTTTCTTTATGGCGCTCCGGCCGCGGAGCTCGATCTGGAAGGCGAGGTTTCGATATCTGCGGCCACGGAGCGGAGCGGCTTTGCCGGGTATCAGTTCGGCCTCGCCGATGAAGAGCTGCAGCCGGTGCAGCAGTCGCTCGCCGATCTGCCGGCGACTGACGCGCAGGGCAAAGCGAGTTTCCCCATTACGCTCGACAAAATGCCATCGAGCACGCACCCGCTGGAGGCGAAGGTCACGGTGCGCATGGCCGAGCCGGGCGGGCGCGCCGTCGAGCACAGCATCACGCTGCCGGTGACGCCGTCCGGCAACATGATCGGAGTGAAGCCCGATTTCTCCGGCCGCTCGCTCGCCGACGGCGGCAGCGCCGCCTTTGACGTCGTCACCGTGGCGCCGAGCGGCGCGGCAATAGCGCAGCGCGGTCTGCATTTCGAGCTGCTGCGGATCGCCACCCACTATCAATTCTACAAGCGCGACGGCAACTGGCACTACGAGCCGGTGAAGATCACCAAGCGCGTCGCCGACGGCAACATCGACACGGCGCCCGACAAGCCGGGACGGATTTCAGCGCCGGTGAATTTCGGCCGCTATCGGCTCGAAGTCTCGACCGGCGACCCCAATGGCCCGGTGACCTCGGTAACCTTCGACGCCGGCTTCTATGTTGACGCCAGCGCCGACACGCCCGACATGCTCGAGCTTGCCCTAGATAAGCCCGAATACCAGCCGGGCGACGTAATGACCGTTTCGGTCACGGCGCGCAGCGCCGGCCGGCTCGCGGTCAACGTCGTTGGCGACAAGCTCCTCGCCAACCAATCGACCGATGTGCAAGCCGGTCAAGCGCAGGTAAAGCTCACCGTAGGGCCCGATTGGGGCGCCGGCGCCTATATCGTCGCGACCTTGCGCCGGCCGCTCGACGCGCCGGCGGAGCGCATGCCCGGCCGCGCCATCGGCGTACAATGGTTCTCCATCGGCCGCGCCGCCAAAACTTTGACGGTTGAACTCAAGCCGCCTGCGCTCATTCGCCCGAACTCCGCGTTGCACGTGCCGGTCAAGATCTCCGGGCTTGCTTCCGGGGATGAGGCGCGCGTCGTCGTCGCTGCGGTCGACGTCGGGATTCTAAATCTCACCAATTACAAGCCGCCGTCGCCGGAAGATTATTATCTCGGGCAAAGGGCGCTTTCCGCCGAAATCCGCGACCTCTACGGCCAACTGATCGACGGCATGCAGGGTGCGCGAGGTCTCATTCGCTCCGGCGGCGATCAAGGCGCGCAACTGCAAGCAAGTCCGCCGACCGGGCCGCCGGTGGCGTTCTATTCCGGATTGGTGACGGTCGGCGCCGACGGCAATGCCGAAGTCGTTTTCGATATCCCCGATTTCGAAGGCAGCGTCCGCGTCATGGCGGTGGCGTGGAGCAAGGACAAAGTCGGCCACGCCACGACTGACGTTGTGGTGCGCGACCCGGTCGTGCTGTCTGCGACGCTGCCGCGCTTTCTCCTGCCCGGCGATCACTCGAGCCTTCATCTCGATCTCGACAACGTCGAAGGCGCAGCCGGCGATTACAGTGTTGCCGTTACTGGCGCGGCAGCGCTGTCGGCATCCGCTACACAGAAGCTTAGCTTGCGCACCAAGCAGCGCAGTTCACTCACAGTGCCGCTTGTCGCGACCGCCGCGGGCAATGGCGACGTCCATGTGACGGTGAGCGGCCCCTCGGGCTTTGCGCTGGAACGAAGCTACACCCTTACCGTGCGTCCGCCGGGGCAGATATTGGCGCGGCGCACCGTGCGCTCCATCGCCAAGGGCGGAAGCATCACCGTGTCGAGCGACCTGTTTGCGGATCTGGTGCCGGGCACCGGAGCGGTTTCGCTGTCGGTGGGCTCATCCACCGCCCTCGACGCGGCGGCGCTTCTCGCGGCGCTCGATCGCTATCCCTACCGCTGCTCGGAACAGATCACGAGCCGCGCACTGCCGCTTCTTTATCTGAGCGATCTCGCCAAGGATGCCCATGTCGCGATTGATCCAGCGACCGAGCAGCATCTGCGCGAAGCGATCGAAGGCCTGCTGGCGCGGCAAGACAGCAACGGCTCGTTCGGCTTGTGGAGCGTCGGCGGCGAGGACACCTGGCTCGATTCCTACGTGACCGACTTCCTGACCCGTGCGCGCGAACGCAAGATCGCGGTGCCCGATGCCGCTTTCAAGCTCGCCGTCGACCGGCTGCGCAATGCCGTTGCCAGCTCCACCGATCCCGGCAAGAACGGCGGCGTCGATCTCGCCTACGCGCTTTACGTGCTGGCGCGAAACGGTCTCGCTCCCGTCGGCGACCTCCGCTACATCGCCGACGCCAAACTCGATGCGATCTCGACGCCGATTGCGAAAGCGCAGATCGCGGCCGCGCTTGCCATGGTCGGTGACCGCGCCCGTGCCGACCGGGTTTATGCCGCGGCGCTCACGGCGATCTCGCCCCCGGTGCAAGCCGATCCTTTCGGCCGTGAGGATTACGGCTCGGCGTTGCGGGATGCCGCGGCGCTGGTGGCGTTGGCAAGCGAAAGCGGGGCGCCGCATGCGACCGTCCAGGCCGCGGTGCAACGCGTTGAATCGCTCCGCGCCGATCTGCATCCGACGTCAACGCAGGAAGACGCCTGGCTGTTGCTCGCGGCCAGTGCCATGGCGAAGGATGCCGGAAAAATCTCGCTCGACGTCGGCGGCGAGCAGGTGACCCGACCGCTGTACCGCACCATTGCTGCGGCGGATCTGAAAGAGCCGCTGCGCATAAGCAATGGTGGCGAGGACGATGTCCGGGCGGTGGTGACCGTTACCGGCGCGCCGGTAACACCAGAGCCTGCGGCCGAGAAGGGTTTCAAGATCGAGCGCCAAACCTACACGCTCGACGGCAACCCGGCCGACGCGAAGAAGGTGAAGCAGAACACCCGGCTCGTTGTCGTCCTCAAGGTTACCGAAGCGCAGCCGCAATTCGGCCGCGTCATCGTCGCCGATTATCTGCCCGCGGGTTTTGAGATCGACAACCCGCACCTGGTGTCGTCCGGCGATACCGGCACGCTGTCGTGGATTACCGACGCGGTGGCGCCGGTCAGCTCCGAATTCCGCGACGATCGTTTTACCGCCGCCTTCGATCGCAAGAAAGACGACGCACCGGTGTTCACCGTCGCTTACGTCGTGCGCGCGGTCGCTCCGGGCAAATACGTTCGCCCGCAAGCGAGCGTCGAGGACATGTACCGGCCCGACCGCTTCGGCCGCACCGCGACGGAGAATACGGAAGTCACGGCCGCGAAATGAGCGGTAACGCCGGCGAAAGGCAGAGGGCGCTGCGTCGCTGGCCGCCAGTCGCTGCGTTTTTTGGCGGCCTCTTTAGTTTGGCGATAGTTTGCGCTGCCGGCTGGTGGATTTGGCACCTCGGTCCTGCGCCGGACGGCAAGGATTTGCAGTTCTCGCCGCGGGTAACGGATCGCAACGGCCGGCTCCTTCGAGCTTACACAACCAGCGACGGGCGCTGGCGTCTGCCGGCGCGGATCGCCGATGTCGATCCGCGCTTCTTCGGCATGCTGTTTGCCTATGAGGACCGGCGCTTTCCCGAGCATCACGGCGTCGACGCGCTGGCGCTGGTTCGCGCCGCCCTACAGCTCGTTGGCAGCGGGCGCATTCGCTCCGGCGGTTCAACGCTGACCATGCAGGTGGCGCGGCTTCTCGAACCGCGCGGCAGCCGCACGCTCGCGGCGAAGCTTCGTCAAATCGTCCGCGCTATCGAACTCGAGCGCACCTTGACCAAGGATCAAATCCTTTCGCTCTATCTCGAACTCGCGCCCTACGGCGGCAACATCGAGGGGATTCGCGCGGCTTCGCTTGTGTATTTCGGTAAAGAGCCGCGGCGGCTAACGCTCGGCGAGGCGGCGTTGCTGGTGGCGCTCCCGCAATCGCCGGAAGCGCGCCGGCCTGACCGCTCGATTAATGCTGCGCACGCGGCGCGCGATCGCGTGCTTGACCGTTTCGCGGCTGTGGTTCGCGTACCGGCCGATGAAGTCCTGGCGGCGAAAACTGAACCTGTACCGCCTGCACGCCGCACCATGCCGATGCTGGCGCCGCACGCCGCCGACCACGTGATCGCCGCAGGCTCGCCGGACGGCGAGGTACGGCTCACCATCAATGCCGATCTGCAACGAAGCCTGGAAGAGCTCGCGCGCGAGCGGCTGCGCGCGCTGGCGCTGGCGCTCGGCCCGGACGTTTCGCTTGCCATGCTGGTGGTCGACAACAAGGACGGCGCAGTCGTGGCGCGCGTCGGCTCGCCGGATTATTTCGACACGCGGCGCGCCGGGCAGGTCGATCTGACGCGCACGCTCCGTTCGCCCGGATCAACGCTCAAGCCCTTCATCTATGGACTGGGGTTTGAGGACGGGTTCATCCATCCCGAAACACTTATTGACGATCGGCCGACGCGTTACGGCGTTTACGCACCGCAGAATTTCGATTTCACCTTCCGCGGCACCGTCACGGTGCGCGCCGCGCTGCAGCTTTCGCTCAATCTGCCGGCGCTCGCCGTGCTCGATCGGGTGGGCGCGAACCGCTTGACGGCGCGTCTCGGCACGGCTGGCGCCTCGTTGGTTTTGCCCGAAGGCGAGACGCCAGGGCTGGCAATTGGCCTCGGCGGTGCGGGCATTACGCTTGCCGATCTGACGATGCTCTATGCGGGCATAGCGCGCCTCGGCTCCGCACTGCCGCTGACCGAAAGGGTGAATGATCGTCCCGTGCCGAACGTCGGCGACGAGCGGCGCCTGATGGAGCCGGTCGCCGCGTGGTACGTGGCGAACGTCCTCCTCGGCACTGCGCCACCCGACAACGGTGTGCCCGGGCGGATCGCGTTCAAGACCGGCACGAGCTACGGCTACCGTGACGCCTGGTCGGTCGGTTTCGACGGCGGCCACACCATCGGCGTTTGGGTGGGCAGGCCCGACGGTGCGCCGGTGCCGGGACTGATCGGGCGGAACGCGGCCGCGCCGATCCTGTTCGATGCCTTCGCACGGCTTTCGTCGCCGCCAACAACGCTTCCTCGGCCGCCCGCCGGTACGTTGCTCACGACGAATGCCAAGTTGCCGCCCCCGCTGAAGCATTTCGCGGCGACCGATCGGCTCGGCGGAGGCGGCGGCCTGCACATCCTCTTTCCGCCTGATGGCGCTCGCATTGAGCTCGCCGAGGGGAGTTCCGGACCGGCGCCCGTCCCGCTCAAGCTGACCGGCGGAACGTTGCCGCTCACCGTCCTCGTCAACGGCAAACCGGCGTCGGCGTCGGCGCGGCAAAATCTTTTCTTTCAGCCGCCGGGGCCGGGCTTCGCGCGCGTGACGGTGATTGATGCGGCCGGCGCCGTCGACAGCGTTTCGGTGCGGCTCGACGACACCAAACAAGCCGCGGTCTCAC
>DASXDP010000185.1:0-2297 GCA_036490575.1 Xanthobacteraceae bacterium | reverse complement strand
TTGATCGATCCCGGCTCGCCGTTCCTCGAACTGGCGCCGCTCGCCGCCAACGGAATGTACGACGACGCCATTCACGGCGCCGGCCTGATCACCGGCATCGGCCGCATCGAGGGCCGCGAATGCATGGTGGTGTGTAACGATTCCACCATCAAGGGCGGCACTTATTTTCCGATGACCGTAAAAAAGCATTTGCGCGCTCAGGAGATCGCGCGCGAGAACCGCCTGCCTTGCATCTATCTGGTGGACAGTGGCGGCGCCAATCTGCCGCATCAGACCGAAGTCTTCCCCGATCGCGAGCATTTCGGCCGTATCTTCTATAACCAGGCGACTCTGTCGAGCTTGCGCATTCCGCAGATCGCCGCTGTGATGGGCTCATGCACGGCTGGCGGCGCTTACGTTCCGGCCATGTCAGACGAGACGATTATCGTCAAAAATCAAGGCACGATTTTTCTTGGCGGTCCGCCGCTGGTGAAGGCCGCGACCGGGGAAGTCGTCAGCGCGGAAGATCTTGGCGGGGCCGACGTCCACGCGCGCAAATCCGGCGTCGCCGACCATTACGCGCAAGACGATCATCACGCCTTGAGCATTGCGCGGCGCGTCGTGGCCAATCTCAACTCCAAAAAGACCGTCGATATTCCGCTGATGGCGTCGCGCGAACCGGCGTTCGAGGCCGCCGATCTCGACGGCATCGTGCCGGCCGATCTGAAGAAGCAATATGACGTGCGCGAAGTGATCGCGCGCATCGTGGACGCGTCCGAGTTCGACGAATTCAAGCAGCTTTACGGCACGACGCTGGTGACAGGGTTTGCGCATATTCATGGCATGCCAGTCGGCATACTGGGCAATAACGGCATCCTGTTTTCGGAAAGCGCGCTCAAAGCTGCGCATTTCATCGAGCTTTGCTGCCAGCGCCGGATTCCGCTGCTGTTTTTGCAGAACATCGTCGGCTTCATGGTCGGGCGCGCTTACGAAGCGGGTGGCATCGCCAAGGACGGGGCCAAGATGGTGACCGCCGTTGCTTGTGCGCAGGTGCCGAAGATCACGCTGATCGTCGGCGGATCCTATGGCGCGGGCAACTACGGCATGTGCGGACGTGCTTATTCGCCGCGTTTCCTGTTCAGTTGGCCGAATGCACGCATCTCCGTCATGGGCGGCGAGCAGGCGGCGTCTGTCTTGGCGACGGTCAAGCGCGACAATATCGAAGCCAGCGGCAGGAACTGGTCGGAAATCGAAGAAGAGGAATTCAAGGCGCCGCTGCGCGATCAGTTCGAGGCCGAGGGCAATCCCTATTACGCCAGTGCGCGCCTTTGGGACGACGGCATCATCGCGCCTTCCGAGACGCGCCGCGTGCTGGCTTTGGCTTTTTCCGCGGCGCTGAATGCGCCGGTGCGGGGGACAAGGTTTGGGGTTTTCAGGATGTAAGCCTCCGCACGGACGCTACGACTGAAAGGATGAGACTGTGATGACCATCGGCCGTGCAATATTCGCTGTTCTTGCCGGCGTTTGCACGCTTGCGGCGGCGCCCGCGCATGCTGCCAACGAATTGCGACCCGGTCTCTGGCAGGACACCGAATCCGGCGAGGCCAACGGCAAGCCTATTCCGCCGAAGGTCACGACGAGTTGTAT
The DNA here is from genome assembly GCA_036490575.1 of Xanthobacteraceae bacterium. Lineage (GTDB taxonomy): Bacteria > Pseudomonadota > Alphaproteobacteria > Rhizobiales > Xanthobacteraceae > BOG-931. The sequence goes on along the minus strand of DASXDP010000185.1, from coordinate 671 downwards.
AACGCCGGAGGACGCGAGGGACCCGGTCAAGATGCTGCAGGATGAAATGAAAAAGGAAGCGCAGGAATGCAGCAAGACGAACATCAAGCAAAATGGCAATGTCATTTTATTCGAAATGAAATGCGGCGATCCCAAGCAGATGGAAATTGAGATGACGTTGACCTATACCGTGCATTCGCCGCAGCATTCCTCGAGCATCGGCAAGACCACGATGACCATCGTCGGCCGCAAATTGACATCGACAACGGTCAGCGATGGCAAGTGGATCGCGGAAAAATGCAAATAGCGAAAGTACGGGCCTTATAAATGGCTTTTAAGTCCGCCCTCATTGTTGGTGCCGGTTCGGGGCTCTCGGCTTCGCTCGCGCGCGTGCTTGCCAAAGATGGCATGAAAGTCGCGCTGGCCGCGCGCTCGACCGACAAGCTCACAGCACTCGCCAAGGAAACCGGCGCCAAGACCTATGCCTGCGACGCCAGCGATGGCGCGCAGGTCGATAAATTGTTCGCTACGCTCGATGCCGTAGGCAGCCCCGATGTGGTGGTCTACAACGCCAGCTACCGCACGCGCGGGCCCTTCATCGAGCTCGTACCGGGCGAGGTTGAGAAGGCAATTGCCGTGTCCGCCTTCGGTGCTTTTTTGGTGGGGCAGGCGGCGGCCAAGCGCATGCTGCC
>DASXDP010000184.1:0-24942 GCA_036490575.1 Xanthobacteraceae bacterium | reverse complement strand
ATCAGGACGCGCGGATCGGCGATCAGGGCGCGGGCAATGGCCAAGCGCTGCCGCTGGCCGCCGGAAAGATTTGGCGAGCCCTCGTAAATGTAGGTTTCGTAACCGCGCGGTAGTCTCTCGATGAATTCCTCGGCGCCGGCCAGGCGCGCGGCGCGGACAACATCGTCGAACCCTGCATCGATCTTTCCGGCGATGATGTTCTCGCGGATCGAACCGCTGAACAGAAAATTCTCCTGCAACACCACGCCGAGGCTACGGCGCAGGTGATCGACATCGTATTCGCGCACGTCGACACCGTCGATTTTGATCAGGCCCTCGTAGTTGGAGTGCAGGCGCTGCAACAGCCGGGTGATGGTGGTTTTGCCCGATCCGCTTTTGCCCATCACGCCGAGCGTCGTCCCCCTCGGCACTTCGAACGTAAAATCCTGTAAGGCCGGACTGGCCACGCCCTGATAACGGAACGTCACATCGGTGAACTGGACATGGCCCTGGATCGGCGTGCGCACGCCGGTACCGGAGCGGCCTTCTTCCGCCGGCCGGTTCAACAGCTTGGCGACCACGGCGACCGCGATTCTGGCTTCATCGTACTGATTGATCAGGCGCGCCATCTGCAGCAACGGACCGGACACGCGTTGCGAGAGCATCAGGAAGGCGAACAGCGCCCCGATGTAGACCGGATCGTTCGACGAAAGCGCGAGATAAACGCCGACGGCGTACGAACCGCTGACCGCAAAACGCTCCAGCGGTCGCACGCCGGCTTGAATGGCATTGCCGGTCAGGCCCTCTGCGAGCCGCAGCTTGGCAACCCGCGCCGTGTGTACATCCCATAGGTGACGCTGGCGGGCATCGAGCCCCAGCGACTTGACAGTGCGGATGCCATGGATGGTCTGCACCAAGAGCGCGCCGCGTTCGGATTCAGCGGCCTCGACGGCCTGTGATTTGCGCCGGTAGATCGGCAGCATGGCGACGATCCACAACACCATCAGAGCGCATGATCCGAGCACGATCAAGGTCATGAGCGGGCTGAAGAAGAACATGACCGGCAGGAACACCAGCAACGTCGCCGAGTCCAGCACTGTCCCGAATAGCTGTCCCATCAGGAATGCGCGGATCTTCCACATCTGATGCATGTCGTAGGTGATCGTTCCCGTCTGCGTGCGTTCGAAGAAATCCATCGGCAGGTTGAGCACCCGCTCGAACATATAGCTCGCAAGCTTGACGTCTACGCGCGTAGTGACGTGAACGATGAGAAATTGACGGACGTAGGAGAAAATCGCCTCGAAGATCACCAGCACGGCCATCGCCAGACAGAGGACGAAGAACGTGTTGTAGGCTTTGAAATAGATGACTTTGTCCGAGAGAAGTCGCCAGAAAATGATCGGCGACAGGGCGAGAAAACTCATAACCACCGCGCAGATCGCGATATCGCGCACCATCCATCGCTCGCGAAATACCAGCGCGGTGACCATGCCGATGCTGAACGGCTGCTTCTCGTCGGCAATGTCGTAATTGCGCTTAGCGAGAATGACCTCGCCGCTCCAGGCCTCTTCAAAGCGGACTTGATCGATGACAAGCAGCGCGTCCTCGGCCGCGTTCGGGTCCTGAAGCACAATGCGCGCTTCCTCAGGTTCTCCGGTAACGCGCAGCAGCACCATGGAAGCGCCGCTCTTGAGGACGACGACTGCCGGAAGCGCCTTTTGCAGATGCGCAAGGCGGTTCCAGTTCAGGTGCAGCAATTTTGCTTTCAGGCCGGCGGTGCGCGCGCATTTCAACAGCTCAGCGGTGCCGACTTCGGATCCGGTGAGCACGTTGTCGTGGATCAGCTGCGGTATGGTGAGATGTACGCCGCGATGCCGCGCTACAATGATCAAACAATCGAGCGCAGAGCGATCGTGTGCGTGCTCGGACCCAAGCGCGGCCGGTTTCGGAAAGTCCACAATTTTTGCCGGCGCGTTCATCGCATACCCGATGTTCGACCCTTTGGCGTCGTGTGCGTTCTATGCGGGAATTTTGTTAACATGACTGCCGCCCCCGACCGATAATTCGAATGACTTCACGCGTCGGGACTTTTCTCGGAGCAAAACATCCGCTGCGGCAAAGTCGGCCCGCGGCGCGTGGTGACAAAAGCTTTTAGGGATAAATCGGTAGCGCTAAGTGCATGGCTGCCAAGCCAGCAAACGCGTTCGAGGACACTGCATTACGCAATGTCCTCGAGCGCCGATGTTCATAACTGTTAGTGTACGGTCTTGTCGGTAAATACCAGTTCGTGGACGCCGGTGATCTGGATCGACTGACCGGTGTCGCTGAACGAGACGGTCGTCGAGCCGTGAGAATTCGAAATGTGGGCGTTTTCATAGGTGTCGTCGAACTGCACCGAGTCGTTGTGACCGCCATTGCCGTTGATCGTGTCGTTGCCGACCCGGCCGACGACAAACAGATCGGTACCACTGCCGCCGGTGAGCGTGTCGTTGCCGGTTCCGGAGACGAGTGTGTTATTGCCGCTACCGGCAACCAGCGATTGGGCAGCGCCGGATCCGCCAAATATTTGGTCGTTACCGTTGCCGCCGGTGATCGTGTCGAAATTGCCACTTCCGCCAAACAGCGAATCGTTGCCCGAGCCGCCGTCGATGTTCTCATGATCACCACTGCCGCCGTGGATGGCGTCGTTGCCATCGCCGCCGTTGATGGTGTCCCAGCTGCCATTGCCGGCAATGATCGTGTCGTCGCCGCTGCTGCCGTTGATCAGGTCGTAATTGCCATTACCACCGTAGATGATGTCGCCAGGTTGGCTTGAGTTACCGTTGCCGTTGCCCTGGCCACCGTGTCCATTGCCGTCGCCATTGCCCTGGTCGCCGCAATCGCTGCTGAAATTACCGTGGCCACCGCCGTTACCGTTGCCGCAACCTCCACCCCCGTCGTCGCCACCGCCACCGCCTGAGGAGCTACCCGACGTGCTGCCATCGATGGTGTCGTAGTTGCCGTTGCCGCCGAAAATCGTATCGGTGCCGCTGCCACCCTGAATGAGTTGAAAATCTCCGCTGCCGCCGTGAATAACATCGCCCTGGGTGCCGCCGCTGATGGTATCGAAGACACCGCTGCCGCCGATGAGCGTGTCACGACCTGACCCGCCCTCCAAAAGCTGAAAGCTGCCGGTGCCGGCCACCAATGAATCATTGCCGTCGCCGCCGTATATGCTGTCGGCGCCCTGGCCACCCAGCACGGTGTCGCCGCCTGATCCGGTCATGACGACGTCGTCGCCGGTCGATCCGGTCATGTCGACTTTGTCGGCGCCGGGCCCTGTGCCGACGAAGACATTGCTGCTGCCGGTCACGGTCAGCGAAGCGTCTGCGACGTCAATGATCGCCTTTAGATTGGCATCGGTCGCGACCGTCGCGGTCGGAGAATCGACGATCAGCACCTGTGCGTTGGGATCAAGCGGCGGATAGCCACTCTCCTGCACCGGTACTGTAATGGTGGAATTGGTGAGGCCACCGTTTTCCGAAAGATATTGAAGAACCGACGCCCGTACCGTGGGATCGATGTGGTCGGCCGCCAAAAGACTGTTTAGCTCGGAACGATTCAGATCGTAAGTCGCCATCGCGATCGTCCTCCGTTGAGCGAGAAATATCCCAACCCGAATGCTGCGAGCGTATTCAGTGGGCTCTCGGTGCGTCAATTGCCGAGCGATGTTTCTGCCGTGAAAGGTCTCTCCACGCTGAACGCTTCGCTCGCTGGCGCCGAGCAAATTGAATTGACTATTGTTTCAAGTTTTCTCGATATGCCGAGCGATGTTGCGACAGCAATTTGTCGAGCTAACAAACCGCGCGTCCGCTCATTGCCGTTTTTCACGCAAAATGTTGACGATCGAACGATCGCAGTCGCACGAAACACTCGCCAACAAAATGACGCTTTCGAACTGGCGCGCGAGTTTTCGCGCTTGGCGTGTAAGAAGCTGCGCGTTGAGATTGATGCGCGAACCACGCGCTAAAATTATATTTTGGGCGGCGGCCGCGACGCGGATCGCTCGCTCGTGTGTGCTTCCCGGGAATTTGCATTCAGGACTAAATAAAATTGAGTGCTTAGTCTAAGCGCCGACGCTCATGCTTTTTTGACGGTCGACTGTTACTGAGCGTGCAGAGCTTCACGCGTTGGCATATTTTGTGCGCGTGGATCGTGAGGGCGACGATCCCGGGCATTTTAGCTGCGATCGAGCTGGGCAGGCGACATGGAACGTGACAATCAGCAGCAAACAGTGACGGTCGATCGCGGATTATTTTTGGTTCGATATGCCGCGGCCGAGGATCAGGAACAACCGCCGACGGTGAAGCTTTCAGCAGATCCAAGCTCAAATGGAAATGTAAGCTTCGTACTGCCTCCCGATCACGATGAACCCATCCTTTGGCAACCGGAGACTTGCCTAGTCGTGCGCACGCTGGCGGTTGCCAAACTCGCGGTCCATGTTCAGCCGCGGCGAAAAGGCGGCTCGACCGCTGCGACGGTTCGGATAGAACCGATCAGTCAGGGCAACGCGGCCGTGGCGATGCAGGCGTCGCTGACGCGCCGCGCCGCGTATAATCTCGACAGCTTCCGTGTCCTCGGCCATCTCACCCGCGTCGGCGATGTGACCGCAAAGTCCGACGAATGGCTCGCGGGCCCTTCAGCGCCGGCGCGGATTGAAGGGATTCAACTCGATTGGCCGAGCAGGCCCCCCGGAATTGCGATCCGCTATGCGGTGAAGACCGCAAGGCCACAACCGATTTCCGGCCGGATCGTGGAAATAGGCGGCTTTGCCGGCACGCGTGGCAAGGCGATGCCAATTATCGGCGCGACATTTGAAATTAGTGGACAAGCCGCAGACGAATTTCAGTTGTGCGCCCAAGCCATCTTCCTCGGGTCGCCGGTCGCGCGCGTCAGCGGCAAGCGACTTGTACTGGCGGGGCCGACCGGACGCGAACCACTTGTCGGTCTGCGGCTGGCGCTCACAAGCGAGCGTGCTGCAGCGCGACCATCGTCCAAAAGAACCCACCGCAGGCCGAAGCGATCAAGCGACCGTAGCGTTCGCGCAGCCCCTCGCCGCGCGAAGCCCAAACGGCGGGCGAGAGCATAATGCCGCACATACGCGCTGCATAACCGCGTTGAAGGCCGGAGCGGCGCACACTTCAGTGCCGATGATCAAAAATGGGCGCCGACCGCACTATCTTCGACGAACCGCACCACCAGTCGCTTGAATTGATCGCTACGTCGGCGCTCGCCGACGGCGATCCGCTCGCCGCGTTCAAGCTCGCCGACCGGCGCTGCCGGATTTTGCCAGTGCCCGAACCTCACTGCTACGTCTTGCGCGGCGAGGCATCGTTTCGGCTGGGAGCAAAAAGAGATGCCATCGCCGACATCGGCCGGGCGCTCGAGATTTCGCCTGATGATATCTCCGGCAATCGCAGGATGCTCGCCTGGGCCCGCGGCGATCAGCAGGCCAAAGCAGCACAGGCACTGATCCGCTGCGAGCGGGATGTTGCTTTTTTGCGCGCCGCCATCGCCGTACTGCGCTCGCGCGGCCATCGGCATTTCGCAAGCGTCACGGTCCTCGACGAGCGGGTTGAGGGTTGGGCGGCGTGGCTGAAAGGATCGGTTTTTGAGATTTCAATCACCGACGGCGTCGACGACGTCATCACGACGATCGAGCCGCAGCCGTCCCACCCACCGGGCGGAAACTTGCGAACCGCTTATTTCTCGGTGCGACGGCCGCGATCTGCGAAACCGCAGTCAATCGCGCTATCCATCAACGGCAAGGAATTTCATCGAACCCGCGCGGCCGCCAATGATCGCACGCCGGAGGCGCCGCGCCGCGCAGCAAGCCAGGCAACCGGCCGCGCAACGGCAACCATCATCCTTCCGGTCTATGGTGGCTACGAAACCACTGAGCTTTGCCTTCGATCATTGCGCAACGAGATCGGCCGCTCCGGGCATCGCGCTATCATTGTCGATGACGCGACGCCCGACCCGCGGATTGCGAAACTGCTCATCAAACTCGGCAAAGAACGCTCCTTCGAAGTGCTGAACAACGCCGGCAATTGCGGGTTCGTTGCTAGCGTCAATCGCGCCCTCCGGCTTGTGGAGGAAGGCGACGTCCTGATCTTGAATTCCGATACGGTGCTCCCGCCCGGCTGCATCAGCCGTCTCGCTGCGATTGCCCGATCGTCCTGCGATATCGGAACCATCACGCCGCTGTCCAACAACGGGGAATTCACCAGCTTCCCGTTGCCGAATATGGCCAATCCACTCCCGCCGCGCCGCGAGATCGAACATCTCGACCGCATCGCGGCCAAAATCAATGCCGGACGCATCGTCGATATTCCAAGCGGGATTGGCTTTTGCCTGTACGTGACCCGCGCTTGCCTCGACTCTGTGGGGTCTCTGTCGGAAGATTTCGGCCGCGGCTATCTGGAAGATGCCGACTTCTGCCTGCGTGCCCGCGCGAGCGGTTTCAGGAACGTCTGCGCCCCCTCGGTTTATATCGGCCACGCCGGTTCAAAATCGTTTGGTGCGGACAAGCGATCGCTGGTCGTTCGCAACTTGAAAGTGATGGAGCAGCGTTTTCCCGATCACCGTTCGGAATGTGCCGCATTCATCGCAGCCGACCCGTTGCAGGCCGCCCGTCAGGCGATCGAGCGTGCGGCACCGGCAATCCGCGAACCGCGACTGTTTGTGACCGGCGCCTGCGTGATCGGCGCCGTCGCCCGGGAGCGGGCAAGAAAAGTGGCGTCAGGCAAAAAGACCGCTCTTACTTTGGAAATCCGTCGCGAGCTCGCCGGCAGCTTTGTCAGAATAGCGAACGCCTCCGGTGCGTCGCCGCAATCGCTTGCGTTCAACCTCGCCTCGGCGAACGAACGCGACGCGCTGTTTCATTGGCTGCGAGCGACAAAGCCGGCGAGCGTCGAATTCCTCGATCCCGCTCACACGCCACCCGCTCTTCTTGAGCTGCTCCTGCGCCTCAAAGTCCCGCACGACATTTTTGTCGCTGACGCCGGCTTGCTTGGGTCGGAAATCAATCAACCGCGGGCCAGGGCCGTCACTCGCGCAAAGGATGACGCTGGTGCGCCGCGCGGGCTCGACGTTCGGCAAAAAATGGCCGATACAGCCCGCCATATTCTTATTCCCTCTGAACAAGCCCGGACCTTTGCCGAATCTATCCTGCCCCGCCGCGCCATCCGCACGGACCGAATCGCCGATCACCACGACAGCCCGGCAAAGCGGCGCCGCGCACCCGGTGCCGGCGGCATCGGGCTAGTGCCAGTCCGAGGGTGCGCCGACGAGCAAGCACTGCTGGGCGCAATCGCGCGCGGAATCCTCAGGCGCCGACCGCGGACTTCAGTGACCATTCTGGGTGGCGTCTCCGACGACATCGGCACCATGGCGCGCACCAATGCCTTTGTGACTGGAGCGATTGAAGCCGAAGACTTTGCACGCGCGGCTGCCTCGCTGGGCGTCACGCATCTATTCCTTGGGCTGACGCAGCCTTTGTTCGATCATCCCCTTCTGTCGGCCGTTCGTGCTGCGAACGTAGCAGTTGGGTATTTCGATTGGTCAGGCGGCCGCTGCACGCCGAACAAATATGATCTTGCGCTCGATCCCGATGAATCTCTTGCTGAAGTGATAGAAGCGGTTGCCACATGGATGCGCTAGCCGGCAAACGCGTCGCTATGCGCGCTCCAGTCATCTCGGCGAGCTTGCGTTCCGGGTTCGTCCGCACCGGGCCGCGAAACTTTTCCGGCTTCGTCGTAGATCTCAATGACGCGTCGCAGAAATTCGCGGTGGAAATTCTGGTTGACGGTCATCCGTTGCGGTTGATCCATGCCGATGCACCGGTCGATGATATCACGGTCGCGCCGCGGTCAGATGGCTGCTGCGGTTTTTCGTTTTCGCTCAATCAAGCCGTCATCGACAACAACACGATTGTCGAAGCGCGATTGGCCAACCTCGGCGTCGCCGTCGGCACGCCTATCGTCATTGCACAACCGGCCGCCGAGGAAAACGCGGCTGCGACCGCCGGAGACGTACGTTGGCTCGGCGGATTGCGATTCTTCGGTTACACCGCGCGGTCGCAAGAGGGCGTAGTCGCAAGCGTGCTGGTCGACGCTGTGCCGGTGACGCGAGTCCGCGCCTCTACGTGGACCCACATCGGTACCAGCGAGCACGATGGTCGCGCGGTGCGGAGCTTCGACTTCCACCTTCCTGATCGGTTTGCCGACGGGGTGGTCCATCGCCTGACCGTTGCCGATGACGGCGGCGAAAGCATCTGCGGCGATCCGGCCTGCTTCATCGCCTATGCGGATGGTCTACGCCAGGCTGTCAGCGGCCGCGGACTGTCGCCTCAAGACAAGTTGCGGGCTGAATTGCTCGATCGCCTGCTGCCGATGTCGTTGCCGTTCTCGCGCTATCGGGACTGGCGCGAAATCCCTGCGCCCGGGCCGGATATTTCACCGACCCAACGCGGCGCGGTCATTATTGTCGGCACGGCCGGTGCGGAAGACACGCTCGAAACGTTGCGCGAGCAAACTCACGATAATTGGGAAGCTCTCGTTCTCGCGACGACATCGGGCCCCGCCGCATTTTCGCCGCGAAAGGCCGAGGAGTTTTTGCGCAAACGCGCCGCGCAATGCGAATTTGTCGTGTTCGCCGCAGCCGGCACGCTCCTGGAGCCGTGGGCCATGGCGCGAATTGCCGCCGGTTTCATCCGCTTCCGGGGCGCGCAAGCGCTCTACGCCGATGTCGATGCGCAGCAGAAGGACGGGTCGGCTTGGCCCCTTGCCTTTCCGGCATTCGACTATGAGCGGATGCTCGAGCAGGGGTATTGCGCGCACTTCTTCGCTCTGCCGCGTGCCGCGGCGGAACGCGCTCTGAAAGCCGGCGCGTCGAGCCTTTATCGCCTGTTCAATTCCGTCCTCGACGATACCGCGCAGCGAGGCGACATCGTGCATCTCCCAGGTACGCTGGCGACGCTCGGCGGGTTCGACGCAAAATCTGCGGGAGCCGCTTTAGCTGAAGCCGGGCGCGAGCATTTGCAACGGAAAGGCATCCGGTGCCGCACCAAGAAGGCAAGCGCCGGCGCATTTCCTGCTGTTCAGATTATGCGGCAGCACGAAAGGCTGCGCACGACCGTCATTATTCCCACGCGCAACCGCCAGCGTCTGCTTCAGGATTGCGTCGACTCCATTTTCCCCGCCATCAAGCGAACACGGGCTGACCTGCTGATTGTCGATAACGAAACAACCGACGCAGCGACGCTTCGCTACTTCGACAAAATCAAAAAGCGCGGCACCAAGGTGCTGCGGGTCCCCGGCTCGTTCAATTTCTCGCGTCTGAATAATCGCGCCGCCCAAATCGCACGCGGCGAGGTCCTTTGCCTGCTCAATAACGACGTCAAAGCGCTCGACAATATGTGGCTCGAAGAAATGCTCGGCAGAATTTCGGCTGGCGACGTCGGCGCGGTCGGCGCCCTGCTCGTGTGGCCGAGCGGAATCGTACAGCACGGCGGCGTGGTTCTCGGTCCGAGTTTTGCTGCAACCCACGCCTTCAACGATCGCGTCGACGGCGACGTAGGCTACACCGAGGTGCTGCGTGTCGCGCATGAATGCAGCGCCGTAACGGCGGCCTGCATGCTGACGCGGCGAGATGATTTCTTGGAGGTGGGCGGAATGGACGAGACAAGATTCCCGGTAAATTTCAACGACGTCGATTATTGTCTGAAGCTGCGCGCGATCGGCAAGCGCATCGTATTCACACCGCACGCCAAGCTGCAGCATCTTGAATCGGCTAGCCGGCGCGTTGGCTCGCTGGACAGTACCAAAAAAAGATTTGAACGAGAGTTGAGCAATCTGCGGATGAAATGGGGCGACGTGCTCGCGGCCGATCCTTATTACAGCCCCCTGCTCGCGCTCGATCCGATCCCATACTCCGCGCTCGCCTGGCCGGTTCGTTCCACGGAACCACGGATAAACCAGCCGCCAGTTCCCACTCTTGCACCACCGGGTTTGTAGCTTCGACTTCTGTGCGCAATGGCAAATAAGTCTCGTCATCGCCGTTCGTGAGTTCAAAAGAGCCGCCAGCCTCCAATGAAAATCCTTTTCGTCCATAACAATTTTCCCGGGCAATATCGGCACATTGCCGGTGCGCTGGCGCGCAACCGGAAGAATGAACTCGTCGCCATCGGGTCTTCAACCGCGCGGCCTTTCGCCGGTGTCCGGCTCCTGAAATACGATATGCGAAACGTCGACGTATCGACTTCGCATCCTTTTGCGCGGCGGTTCGAGCTCGAATCGTATCGCGCGGAGCACGTGCTCTACGCGCTGTCATCGCTGGCGGAGAGCGGATTCAAGCCAGACGCCATCCTTGCACACCCCGGCTGGGGCGAGACACTTCCCTTGCGCACGGTGTTCCCCGCAGCGCGGATCATGCTCTATTGCGAATTTTTTTACGGAAAAGAAGGTCGCGATGTCGGCTTCGATCCGGAATTTTCCGACGTCGGGACCGATGGTCACATAGCGCTCCATCTCAAGAATGCCGCGACGCTGCTGGCGCTCACCGAATCCGATATCTGCGTTTCACCAACGGCGTGGCAGCGATCGACCTTTCCGGCCGAGTATCAGTGTAAAATACGGACGATCCACGACGGCATCGACGTCGATCAGGTAAAGCCAAACCCGGACGCCGTGTTTCGGCTGCCGTCGGGGCGCCGGCTCCGTCGCTCTAATGAGGTCGTGACATTTGTTGCGCGAAATCTCGAGCCGCTGCGCGGTTATCACGTATTCATGCGCGCGCTGCCGCGCATCCTGGCTAAACGGCCGCGCGCCCAGGTTGTGGTGATCGGGGGCGACGGCGTCTCGTATGGGGCCGCACCGCCGCGCGGGCAGACCTGGAAGCAGCGGTTTCTCGACGAAATTTCAGAGCACACCGATACCGAGCGGATCCATTTCGCCGGCCGGTTGCCTTACGCCGAATACCTGCACGCGCTGCAGATCTCGTCGGCGCACGTGTATCTGACCTATCCGTTCGTGCTGTCGTGGTCGATGCTTGAGGCGTTGAGCGCTGGATGCACCGTCATTGGATCCGACACTTCTCCGGTGCGAGAATTGATCGACGGGAGGAACGGATTTTTGGTGCCGTTCTTCGACAAGGCAGAGCTGGCCGAGCGCGTCATCGAAGCGCTCTCGCATCCCGCCCGCTTTCGATCGGTCCGGAAAAAGGCGCGGCAGACTATTTTAGACCGCTACGATTTGCATCGCATTTGCCTGCCGAAAATGATGGACCTACTGGAGGCCGAAAGATAAAAGCGAGCTGACGTCTGCCTGCTGATTTTTGCCCGGCTCGACAGTTTGCGCGCTCAATATCGTTTTCGCTACGGGCTCAAAGGTCAATCCAAGGGCGATAATGAGTGCATGCGATCGACGAACCCGGCCGAAAGAATGGGGATCGAATTGGCGCTGGCAAACGGAAGCGGAGAAAGTGAGGACCAACACGTCCGGATTGCGCTATTTTACGCTGACGGTGGGAGATAACGGAAGCCGTGCGGAGCGGCCCGACGCCAAACTCCGGAACTCCATAGGAGACCTTTCGTGAGTATGGTCGATACGCAGGCCGATCACCGCATGAAGGCCGAAGCGTGCCGACGTTTGGCTGACCTCACCGATGATCCGCAGCGTAAGGAACTTTGGATTGAGCGTGCCGACTATTGGGAGCGGCTCGCCGCGAAAGCGCCCAAGAAACAGAAATCGCTATAAATCCGCGCCTGCGACGGCATTTCCTTTTTGTCATCTGTAATGCGAGCGCCCCACCATCCCCTGACTGGCAATACATAGCGTCCAGCGCACTCCCTTGAAGCCCCGGCTCTCGCACGCTGGGGCTTCATCTTACCAGTCTTCTGTTAGTGGGCGCATTTGGCACGAAGCCTTCCACGTTGATTCCGTTGATAAACAATCGAATTGGCGCTGTCACAAAGCTGCGCTAGGATGCTTGAGGGTTGTCGGGAGCCACGGGGAAACCGGATGCTCCATGACCTTAATGACCAAATCCGCGACTGCCGCCAGCGTGCCGCTGACTGTGCCAAGCGAGCCGCAGCCGCGACGAATGAGCGTGAACGCAACGATTGGGCATCGCTCGAAAGAAGATATCTGAATTTGGTGCATAGCGTCGAACTTAGGCGGCGCATCGAACGCTACACGAACGATGTGAAGATCAACCTCTCCAAAGTCGGAGAAGTTGATCGAGCCTCGGCCCGCCCACATCACCCGGGCCGGTAAGAGAGCTCATCGCCGCAGCCTCGCTGAGCCTTCGTCGCAGAGGCTTCAGGCCGCTGCCGCGAAACCCGTCAGCGGTGGTTGTTCTCCGGTTGTTGGGCGGCGCCAATGCGGGATCGCTATCTAGCAACGCGTCTCTGACTTGCGGAATGCGCATGTTCGAGTTTCCCCATCATGCCACCGTGTCGGTGATTTCTATTCGGCTGCTCTACAATCGACGCCTCGTCATTCTCCGGCTTGTTGACCTGCCTTTTGTTCTTAACCGGCGCCTCGATTTCAATTTTCTGGCTGTCTTTATTTGCTCGCTTATTACCGAAGTTTAAGCAAGCAGTAATCTCCCGGACAACATCACATCGACATAATGGTCCTTCTCGAAAACATTCGGGAGGACCATTAATCTACAGGCCCGTCCGCTAACGCGGACATCAAATGAAGAACAAGGGCAGCCGGGCGCAGTCCCCCATCCCCGACACCCAACTGCGCCCGGCCAAAAAAAGCCCAAGAGTGAGGCAACGACTACTCGCAACCCCGGGCGCGTAAACTGCTCGGGGTTCCTTTTTGTGGCGGCAAGGGGCAACGAGGGGCGTCTGTGCGATTCTTGCCGACTGTTGCATCCGCGCCATGGTTGTTCATGGGCGTTCGCGGATTCCTATTGGGGGTTGGGTACTGGCCTTTCCGTGCCCTCTGGTCACTTTTTAGAGTGGAAGGTGTCCCCTTTGGAAATATCGCGGCCGATTTGTGTTAGTCTTTTACTATGCCCGCTCACTTCAATGACTCGAAACACTGGCAAGACCGCGCCTCGGAATTGCGGGCGATAGCGGATGGCTATTCGGACACAGCAGCGGCAGCGACCCTTCTGCGCATAGCGGACGACTACGACAAGCTTGCCGCTCGTGCGACCGAACGACTGAAAGCTGCACTCCCAGACTTGCCAAGTCCAAGACCGAAATCGGGTTGAAGCCGAACTGGCAGCACTCGATTAGGTTGCCTCAGTTGGCGCGTCGTTCCTTTTTACAAGCGTCCTCTTCGAGCGGCATAACCATGAAAACGCGGACGTCGTTGTTGGGAGTTGCCTTGATAGCCGGAAACTGTTCGGCGGCGATGGCTGACTGTCCCAATTTACCGATGGCTTGGGTTACCCCGGGCGGACATCCCATATCTGCTGATCTTTACGACAAAACCGTGAGTGAGTGCCGAGTTGCCGCCGACTATTCATCCACAGGCGACTGGCGGTCACGGCTTGTTTTCTGCATGAGAAGGCACGGCTTCAAACCCGTTTATCACGGTATCTTTTGCTAGGCGCGGCCAACCAATAACACTACTGCGTCACGACGCCCGTTGTCGGGCGCTGGCCCGCAAACTAAAATGATCCCTGAAGGGCTGCCGAGCGCAGTCCCCCAACCCCGACACCCAACTGCGCCCGGCCAAAAAAGCCCAAGAGTGAGGCAACGACTATTCGCAACCCCGGGCGCGTAACCTGCTCGGGGTTCCTTTTTATGGCAGCACAAGGGACTATGAGAGGCGTCAGGCCGATTCTTGCCGACTGTTGCATCCGCGCCATGGTTGTTCGTTGAGCGCTCCGGTTTCGCATGCTCGCCCGGGCACTGGCCCCTTTCCATATCGAGTGGTCCCTTTTGAAATTGGGATTCGCGGCTATCATGTCGCCAGTGGGGATGGGCGAATGGCGAAGGTTTCGAAAACCTACCGCGACAAAGCAGCAACAGAGCTACGGGAGAGCCGCAAAAAGGTTGGTGCGGTCAATCCGGCCAAGAGCGTGCAGCGCGCCGCCTCTTACAAGGAACTCGCCGCCAACGAGGAATGGCTAGACGGCGAGGCGACACGCTCCAAAAGGCGCCCGCCAAAACGCCGTTAAGTTCCCGGAACGCTTTATAGCGCTGCGACTTGGCACGGCATGGGCGACCCGAAGGAATTACGGGCGCGAGCAACTAGACTGTTTGCGTTGGTACTCACGGCACGTGAACAAGGAATGGAAGCTTACGCAAAGGCTATGGACGAGTTGGCAAACGAAGCCCTGTCTGAAGCCGAGGAAATGGAACGGCGCGACGGCGAATAAGCGCTAGGCCGTGCCAGTTGGCGGCTTATTCTTTCCGGTTCTTTAACGCCCGGCGCACTACCGTTCCTGCGTCTGGCTCTGTATTGCGTCCAGTACGGTCCTTGAAGCCCCGGTGCCTACGCGCCGGGGCTTCTCTTTTGAGCCACAGCGGCCGCGGCGGCGTCAATTTGATGATCGGTCCGCCGTGAGAGCCGCTTGGGGCGCTCGTGGGCGCCATGAGTCAGAATAAGAAACTGTGCGACGAGTTTACGGATAATTTCAATTATCCCGACGTTCAATGGGATCGCGTAGCCACGCCCGAGCGTATCCGTTCTTGGATTGAGCGAACGCCTGCTCGAGCGACAGCGCTTGCGCAAAGCAAATTACGTCTGTGGTTTGTTCGCGCAGCCAAGGACGGAGGACTTCTTGCACACCCTGACGCAGCCTCAGACGTAACCGTCGGAGTTGATCCGCATCAAAAAAATCGCTCGAATGATATTGATTTGGTCCGTGCTGCGCCGCCTTGACAGCGCCGAGATGAGGGGAAAGCCCCACCCGCCGCGTGATCGGACTCAGGTGTTTGCTGCTGCTTGCCGCAGCATGGCGTAGAGGTCGTGCTTCGATAGCTTTGCCTGCTTCGATAGCTTCGCACTGGGGTTCCGTTCCTGTAGTCGGCCAGTACTGGGAGTCTGGGGCTCGGATCGCGCCACCCCGGGTGGTTTGTGGCGCTGCTGGCGTGCTCGTTTTTCTCTGAGTTCTTTTTGCATACTACAGACATAAGAACACGGTCCTAGGTCCGCAAGGCGACTTTTTGTTGATTGTGGTCAGCCTCGTCGCCGCCGGGCTGGCCGTAAGAGACTTTATTCGGAAGCCCGCGCCGTCTGTGAGAGGCTTTGGTCTCGGCACAGCCGACGTTGAACCGGCAATACATTGTTCGGCTATCCGGTTTTGAGCATCGCTTGTTTTTTGCTCGTTGGCGGCATTAGGTATGCTCATCCCGTTTATTTTTGTCGGGCATTATCGCTACCATAGCCGTCCGGCGCATCTTTCACGGCATGGCAACTGACTCACGAGCGGTTGTTCAGCCGCCAATTGAACCAACCGATGTCGCTCGTTGGCACATCGCCGACATCGCCTGATGTCCACGTCTCTACCGCTATCGGGTGGAAAGCGGACGTCAAAATATGTGATCAGCCCCCCTGCCCTCCCGGTCCAACCATTCCATAATCTGTCATTATGCGAACTGGCCGGACGTCTCGCACCAAGCGCCCATGCTCGTCGTTAAGACAAGCGGCCCAAAATCGGTCTTCGGCAAGCTTCAGCGTGGCATGCAACTTATGACTTATTCGAACTGTAGGGTCGCACTGCCTCCACAAATTCTGCCCTACTAAAGAGGCTTGTTGGTCCCGATTACCCGAACGTGGTCGCGGCCAAACTCGGCGATCTCGCCATTCATACCGCCGGTAAACAAGCCATACCAGACGGCCGGCTTCATCTGCATAGCTTTGCGATTGAGGATGATCTCGGTCGGCGATTCGACTTTCCAATAGCCCCTTTGAGGCGGAGTGACAGTGCAGTCAGGTAACTTGCGAGCGGTCTCGACGATCGGCAAGAACTCTGCGACGTCGAGGACGTAGAGAACTACCATTCATCTCTCCGAGATCAATTCTTCGACGAGTTTCGCCTTACGGCGCCAGACGGTATCGATGTCCTTCAGGCGATCACCGTTCGCCCGCTGTTCGTCTTCAAGCTGCATGGCGGCCTCTAAAGTCAGAGCGGCGTCAGTCCCGTCAATGACCTCGATATCGCGAAGCCGGCGGGTGACTTCGACCGGATAGCCGTTCGGATCACGGAAATAGATCGACTCTAAAACTTCATGGCGGGTATACGGAGAGACGACAACGCCCCTGGATTCTAAGGTCGTCTTCCATTTTTCCAATTCTTCAGACGTCTGAACACTCCAGGCCGTATGAGTAGCGATGTAAAAATGATGATCTTGAGGCACGTATCGCTCGGGGCGATCGGTGCCAATATAATAGAAGAACGCGATGGTCGCGCCCTTCCCCGCATCGAAGAAAAAGTGAAGAAAATCCGGATGCCCAGGAGGGCCCCAGCCCCGAGCACTAATAGTGTGGATCAAGGGGAGTCCGAGCACGTCACGGTAGAATTCAACGGTCTCCCTTAGTTTCCAAGTCGGCCGCGCCGTGTGATCCACGCCGTCAAGCCGGAGCTGAGAAGCATCGGAATTCGCCCGCTTAAGTTTGCCGATATCGACGTCCTTGGTGAAATAATCGCGCTCGTGGGTGTACGCGCTATCGGAACTCGCCTTTTCGTGCACGGTGTCTTTCACTGCCATAGTCTTAAGCTCCTCTCGCTCAGAGATGTGGCCGGGATCTCGGCCGCCATCCTCTTGAGCTCCAAGCCGTTCGCCGGATCTTGTCGATGTCTTTACCGTGAACGCCCACGACCTCGCTGGCTCCTAGACAAAGCGTTTCTCCTCAAGCCACGCGCGCATATGCTTGCCGGCTTCCGTTTGTCCGTTCGGCGCAGATTTGTCGATCGGCCGGCCATGATGGTTGCCGTGGACTCGATGACGAACCTTGTCGCTGCTGCCGATAGCGGAAAAAATGAGATCGGCGTCTTTCGGGAAAACGCTGTTGTCGCCCGTGTATTCGATCATGAGGGTCGGCTGTGTGATCGAAGGCGCGCACGCCTCCATCCCTGCGTTGGACGAAAGTGCCGACCAGTTTGAAAGCCAGCTCTCCGGCGTGCAAACCCTGCCAAAGCCTACACTGCCGTAGTTGGACACGATCGGGTTTGCGCCCCAGAGCGATCCGTACGCTCGATCCGAGGGTTCAAGCGAGAGATCAAAGCAGCGAGGATCTGCGTCGGTGCGCCAGACCTGGAAGATGGGGGAATAGGCCGCGAGTATCGCGTCCGAACGGTTTCGCGCGGCTTTGAGGCGCGTTCTCGCCTCGGCTTTTTTGGCGACCAAAGCTTTAGCCGCTTCGTCGATACGCTCAACACGCGCGCGCTGCGCCGCGCGATATTTCCAAAGAAACTCCGACGCGTAGCTCGAACTTTCCGGTGGGGTTTTGAATCCATTTGCCGCGCTGAAGGCCGAGAGGGCCTCATCCGTCTGCATTGGATCGGCTTCATCTACCACGGACGGATCGATGACATTCATCATCAGCCGGCCTTGGCCGAGATGCGCGGAAATGAAGATTACGCCATCCGCGGCAGGCAATTCGCCTTGATCAAGACCGGTCGGCTTGCCGCCTGGAGATTTGCTGATTCTGCGCTCTCCAGCGAGACCAGCTTGCTGGCAGTAAAAGGCGGCAAGCGGACCGCCCCCGGATGTTCCCAGCAGCACGCGCCGTTCAAAGTCTGCGACATCGCGCAAAAAAAGCTGGCCGGCGGCAAGGTCAAGCAGCGCTGTTTCGTGTTCCAGGCGCAGATCGTTGCCGATGGTACGCGGTCCCAACATGAAAACGGCCGCACCGCCTTTGAGAATTTCCGGCACAACGTAACTGACTACGACCATTTCGCGCGGGTGCATCGCGCAGACGGCCGCGCGCTCCCCTCCGCGGCGAAAGAGGTAGCCGGTAACACTTGCGCCATCAGACGTGGTTAGAGCGTGAGCGGTCAGCTGCACGCCAGCGGGAAGATCGTCGGCGTTCCATTGCGTCGCGCGAAGGCCTGCCGTCGTCGTCGCGACCCGAGCCGTCCCGCCGTTCACGCCGGGTGAACCCTTCATTGCGGCTCTCCCGCACCTGTGTCTGGCATCCGAAGAAGTATGCTGAAGCTCTTTCGTCATGTCAATCGAATATTCGACGCGTATGTGCAATACGTTCGCGGATAGAACGGAGATGCTGCTAAATTCCCCCAAGATAACTTTGCTGAACCTGGTGATTTGCGGCCAGATCCGTTGCGGTGCCGCTCATGACAATCTTCCCGGTACTGAGCACGTAGGCGCGATCGGCTAATGACAGGGCCGCTTGCGCATTCTGTTCTACGAGAAGGATCGCCAATCCTGAGTCACGAAGCCGCCGGATCGTGTCGAAGATCGCCGTAACGACGAGCGGCGCCAGACCAAGCGATGGCTCGTCCAGGAGCACGAGCTTGGGGCGAGCCATAAGCGCGCGTCCGATCGCAACCATCTGCTGCTGGCCTCCGCTCAACGTGCCCGCTCGCTGATGCCGCCGTTCGGCCAGCACCGGAAACAGTCCATAGACCTGGTCGATTTCGGCCGCGATGCGAGCACGCCGGCCCCGCGCCCATCCGAAGGCGCCGAGTTCGAGGTTGTCCTGCACGGATTGGTCGGCGAAAATCCCGCGCCCCTCGGGAACGTGACAAATCCCGTTCCTCGCGAGCCGGTAAGCCTCCTTGCCAAGCAACTCCTCTCCGTCAAAGCGCACGGAACCGCCTGTCGCCGCTATCAAACCCGACAGAGTCCGCAACAGCGTGCTTTTCCCGGCGCCATTCGCACCAAGGATCACGACAATCTCTCGCTCGGCAACCGAAAGACTGATGTCGTGAAGCACCATGAGTTTGCCGTAGCCGCTGGAAAGCCGATCAACCTCAAACATGCGATGCCCCAGCGCCGAGATAGGCTTCCAGCACAGCCTTGTCGCGTCTGATCAGCTCGGGCGTCCCTTCCGCAATCTTGCGGCCATGGTCGAGGACGAGGATTTCGTCGGTGATGCTCATTACAAGGCGCATGTCGTGCTCGACGAGCAGCAACGTGATTCCTGCATTTCGCAAGTTGAGCAGCAACCGGCTCAACTCAAGCTTTTCGGTATCGTTCAATCCCGCGGCCGGCTCATCGAGAAGCAGTATCCTCGGCTCCATTGCGAGGCACCGCGCGATCTCCAACAACCGCCGCTGTCCAAAAGAAAGCGATTCGATATGAGCGCAGGCCAGATGCGCGATGCCCAAGCGCTCGAGCAAACACTCGGCATTTTGCGCCGCGGTCCTTTCTTCTTTGCGATCCGCCGGCGTCCGCACGATTGCGTCGATGAGATTGGCTCGGAGCTTTGTGTGACGCCCAACGAGCACGTTCTCGAGGATCGTCATGTTCGCAAATAGCCGCGGCGTCTGGAACGTCCGCGCTACGCCTTCGCGCGCTATCTTGTGCGGGCGTCCGATGGAAAAAGGCCGGCCGAATAACTCAATGGATCCGGCGTTTGGTTGCAGCACGCCGGTCAACAGGTTGAACAATGTCGTCTTACCGGCTCCGTTCGGACCAATCACCGCTTTCAACTGTCCGGCGCGTAAGTCGAATGACACATCATCCAACGCGGCGACGCCGCCGAACGCTTTCGAGAGGCCGTCGACGCGAAGCACGGTGCCCGCCGTTGACTTTGAATATGGAGCGACCGGAGCGCCGCTGGCACCGCGCGGGCTGATGTCGGCGACATCGGGACTCGTTTGCGGATCCCGGGACCGGGCAATGCTTGCGTTCATTTCGCGCCGGCCGACCTTCCGAAATTGCACCAGCAGAAAACCCGCAATTCCGCCCGGAAAGAACATCAAGACCGCGACGAACAACGCTCCCTGGATGAGGGTTTTATAGTCGTTCAGACCTTCGGCCACCTCGGGCAAGACCCGCAATATCGTAGCGCCCAGAACCGGGCCCCAAAGCGTTTCTTTCCCGCCCAGGAACAACATCAGGACCATGTTGATCGATGTAACAACATCGAAGTTCGCCGGAGTAATGACGCGCAAGAAAGCGGCATAAAGACTGCCGGCAACCGATGCGTATATCGCCCCGATGACAAACAACTCGAGCCGCACTTGAGAGGTCGGAACTCCCAGCATCTCCGCCGCCAGAGCGTCGTTACCCGAAGCGCGGACCGCACGTCCGAAGCGGGAATGTATGACGTTCCGGCCGATTGCAATTCCAATGAGAAGAACTGCGACTCCAATTCCGTAAAACTCGATGTCTTCGGTCACGCGATGCTGGAACAGAACCAAAGGCGCCATCCCGCGCAGACCTGACCAGCCGCCGGTGAAATCGACGAGCGTCCCCAACGTTTCGGTCACGATAATGCCGAAGCCGAGCGTGGCGACCGCCAGGTAGTATCCTTGCAGCCGAAGCGTTGCGACGCCGATCAATGCGGCGATGACCGCATTCGCCACGATTGCCAGCGCTGCTCCCATCGGCAACGGCACGCCGTAGCGCGCCGACAGAACACCCATCACGTACGCACCGATCGCAAAAAAAGCGCCATGCGAAAACGCGAGCAGCTCTCCGTACCCAATC
Source organism: Xanthobacteraceae bacterium (assembly GCA_036490575.1). Taxonomy (GTDB): domain Bacteria; phylum Pseudomonadota; class Alphaproteobacteria; order Rhizobiales; family Xanthobacteraceae; genus BOG-931. Next base: position 4,334 of record DASXDP010000184.1, on the reverse strand, counting down.
ACGAGGTCGAGGCCCACCAGCACGATCGAGAAAATGACAATGCTGGCGCAAGTCTCCATCAAATAAGAATCGTAGAGCAGCATTGCGGGCACGATGGCCAAAACAATCGCAGCAACGAGCCAGGCGGAGGATCGCCCGCCGAATTCCGTTTGGCGTTCTGTTCTGGCGATTTCCAAGCGGGCGTTCATTGGGTTCTGCGAAGACCCAGGAGGCCTTGCGGCCGCACCATCAAGAGCAGAATCAGGATCGCGAAGGCAAACGCGTCTTTCATCGCCGACGAAATGAAGACGGTGGAAAAGGCCTCAATCACCCCCAGAAGCAATCCGCCCAGAACGACGCCGCTCATCCGGTCCAAGCCGCCGATGATGGCAGCCGTCAACGCTTTGATGGCGAGCAACAGCCCCGACTGAAAATCGATCGCCGCGATCGGCGAGATGAGGACGCCGGCAACGCCGCCAAGCGCCGCGCTGGCAAGATGCGTCCAGGCGATCACGGATTTGACGTCGATACCCGCCAAGCTCGCCGCCGTCGAATTTTCAGCGCAGGCGCGTACCGCCTTGCCGTAGGCGGTCCGTTGCAAGACAAAACCGACAATCATCATGACGACCGCCGTGACGCCCAACACCCACAGCGCCTGCGGAAGGATCGCGGCGCCGCCGATTTTCCACGATGTACCGCTGGAGAATGACGGAAGCCGCAGCGGATCTTTTCCCCACAGCAGCATTTCCGCGCCACGAAAGGCGATCGAGCACCCCAAAGTGCAAAGGATGAGGACAAATACCGGCTTGTCCCCCATCGGGCGCAACACCAGCCGCTCGAACAAGAACCCGGTCGCACCGGCCGCGACCACGCCGAGAACCGCGGCGGCCGCGAGCGGCAAGCCAATCGGATCAACGAGGCTCGCAGCAGTCAGCGCCCCGATAACGACGAACTCGCCGTGGGCGAAATTGATCACGCGGGTCGCGCGGTAGATCAGAGCCAGCCCGACCGCGACCAGCGCGTAAATGCTCCCCGAAGTCAGCCCTCCGAAGAGAACCTGGAGCCAAAAGCCGTTCATCCCGCCGGCTCTAAAACGTCACTGGATGAGCTGGTACTTTTTCTCCGCCACGTTCAAACGGACTTTCACCCAATCGGTTTGCATTCCGTTGTGTTCCGTCGCGGAGCGATTGATTAAGCCATTGAGGGTCCGCAGATTTTTTTGCGCTTCCAGTGCGTCGCGGATCTTCTCTCGATCCGGCCCGGCCACACGGATCGCCTCCACCAAAGACAACGCCGTGTCATAACCGTAAGCCGCATAGAGCCCGGGCTCCTTGCCGGTCTTCTTCAGATACTCGTCCGCAAACGATGTCAGCCGCGCTTTCATCGGATCGCTGTTCGGCAACTCGCGATAAACCAAGATTTTATATCCGCCCATATTCACGATATCGCCCGCATCGCCTACGAGGTTGATGAACGATGCCGTCGCGTTGCCGCCGTACGTCCAAAAAATACCGGGATAGCCAACTTGTTTGAAGTTCTTTGCGATCAGCGCGGCGGGCGCGCCGGAGCCAGCGGCGAAAATCAATTCTGCGCCCTTTGATTGCAATCGCGCCAGAAGCGGCGTGACGTCCGTATCGCTTGCCTGGAATTGCTCGAAGCCCACTATTTCGAAGCCAAGCTTTTCCAAAATTGGGAGCTGGGTCCGCTGCACCAACTCTGCCAGCGCGCCTGACTGACTGATGACGCCAATTTTCCTGACGTTGTGGCTGGTCGCGAACTGGCCAAGATTGGCCATGATGCCGGACAGCGGAAACGTGCTGAATTCATAAGGCGTGATCGGTCCAAGGAAGCAGATGCAGCCCACGGCGGCAACTTTGCTATCGTTCAAAATTGGCGAAAGGCTCGCACTCACCACTGTAGAAGCGGGGCCGGCGATTGCGGACACTCGCTCACGTTGAATGAGGCGCTTCAACAGCGATACACCCTGTTCAGGACGCGACTCATCGTCCACAGCAACGAGCTGAACGGGTTTGCCGTTGACGCCGCCCGCCGAATTGATCTCCTCGATAAGAATCTGCGCGCCTGCGAGCGCCTCTGATCCAGAACCGGCGAGAATTCCCGTTGTCGAGAACATACCGCCTATCTTGATCGGCTCTTCTTTCGACTGCGCGTGAACGCCATACATTGAGGCGCAAATCGCGATGAGCATTCCCGAGAGCATGATCGCGGCAGTCGAGCGGCGCCGCCCATCGATCTTAATCAAAGCCACCTCCCTTTAATTTTGGTCGAGCATTCTGAATTATCGAACAGGCCGATACGCCAGCTAAGCAGCGCGCACGTCGTGCCAATGTCCGTCGACCGCTTGTAGCGTTTGATCGACGGCGAGCAACGTTCCGCAATTCGGGCAGCTGTATTCGCGCAATTGAAACTTCTTGCTTTCGCCGCTTGTGCGCGGAGCGACAAGGGGACCGGCGGCAGCCAGCGAGCTGTAGCGGTGCGAACAGGCTTCCTTGGCGTTCGTCGCGATAGGGCCGAGAGAATAGCCGCAGGCGCCGCAGGTCCAGTTTCCGTCCTTTCGCACAACGCCCGAATGTCGCGCTCGCCCACTCACTCTCCCGCTTGCAGGCGATTTCGCATTTCCATTGTCGCCAATTCGCCACCGCCGTACGGCGGAACGCAGTCCCGCCGTTGCGTCATGATCGACGCCGAGCGGCTCAAACGTGATGACCACTCCGTAATAATCCCGTGCACCCTCAATAGAGACCGTGCCCGCCACGACATCTTGCAGTACAAGCCCGGGATCGCGATCGAGCGGATCTCCAAAACCACCGCCGCCATGCGGAATGGTGGAAAACACATCGCCGGGCTTCAGGATCACGCGCGTCTTGGGCGGCAATACTTCCTTTTCTCCCTCAACCTCGTGCCAGGCGGCCGGGATAGGTCGACCGTCATGGCCGGTCATTGCCGCGCGGGCAATCCGCACGGTCGATCCCGCGCCAGGATAGCCGCCTGCGAGGCCAAGCGTATGCGAATGGTCGGCGCCCGAGGACGTCACGCCAATGGCGATCTCCTCTGTGCCATGCGGCGTGACCGCATGATCCGCGGAAACGCCGCCGCGCCACTTGCCGGGCCCACCGGAGTCGGCCGCGCGCTTGCGATAAAGAAACAGCAACGGATAAAGGCTTTCAGCGTGCTCGACGTTAATTGCGCTGTAGCATGGCGCCATCAAAGGTCCGGAAACGTCATGGCCGTCCCCAAAGCTGCGTGCGCCCGCGCCGCCGAGGCTCGACGAAATCATCCAACTGCCGTAGCGCTCACCATATTGGTTTTTTCCGAACAGCGTATAGACGAGCGTCGATCCTTGCCAAACAGCCATGGCCGAGGACCGCTGCGCTTCGCTGGCACAGAGCATTTTGCCGAGCGCGGCGCATGCAGCGTTGGTAGAATTCCAGATCGATTCAAGAGAGCCGCTGACGGCAGCCGGAAAACTTGCGTTATTGAGCGAGCCCTCGCGCGATAAAATACGTACGCGACGCATGACACCGCTATTCCAGGGTATATCGGCGCACAAATAGGCCAGAACCCCGATATACGTCGCTGTGAACAGGCCCCCGTACGCACAATTAATAAATGCCGGAATCTGCGGATCGGTTTCCGTATAGTCAAAAGTCAGACCGTCCTCATCTTTTTTTAAACGCAGCGCATAGCGATGTGTGCTTTCGGCGCGACCATCGTGATCGAGATAGCAATCGCTGAGCCATTCGCCTGGCGGAATGGTCTCAAGCTTGTTGGCGAACAGCCGTTCCGCGTAATCCAGCATGTCGTGCATAGTCACCTGCACGACCTCGTTGCCGTAGCGCTCATAGAGCGCCTTGAGGCGGCCGAGCGTCGCTTTTGCCGCTCCGATTTGCGCGCGCAGATCGAGATTAAGGAGATCCGGGGTACGCGAATTCGTCAGGTAAGTATCCACGACGTCGCGTTGGAGGACGCCGCCGCGCACGACGCGAAGAAACCGATAGCGCGGAGCCTCTTGGAAAGTGTCAGTCGCCTCGTGGCACCAGCTTCCCGGCGTTCCGCCCCCGACGTCGACCTGATGTACAACCGAAGCCGTCCACGCCGTGATTTTTCCATCCCAGAAAAACGGCGCGAGCACACAGACATCGTTCTGGTGGACAGCGCCGAACCACGGATCGTTGCACAGGAAAACGTCGCCTTCGGTAACGTCATCGCCCAAGGTGCGAATGATCGACTGAACGAGCAGTGTAAGAGGCGCCATCTGGACCAAGATATACGGCCCTACGGCAATCAGATTTCCTTCGGCGTCCGAAATGCCGACATTGAAGTCGTTTGCTTCG
>DASXDP010000183.1:0-10779 GCA_036490575.1 Xanthobacteraceae bacterium | reverse complement strand
TATCGGATCGGATTGTCGTTTTGCATGCGTTTCAAAAGAAAACGCAGCGTACGTCGAAGTATGAAATTGACCTTGCGGCACAGCGATTTCGCGATTTACGGAGAGACTGAGATATGAAACGGCGGAAATTCGCGAGCGTATGGGATGCGCTGGAAGATAACGCGACGGACGCCGCGAATATGCGCGCGCGCTCCGAACTGATGATCGCACTGCGCAGCAAAATCGATGGCTGGAAGCTCAGCCAGACCGACGCGGCCGCGCGCCTTGGACTGACCCAGCCCCGCCTGAACGACTTGATGCGCGGCCGCATCGACAAGTTCAGTCTCGATGCGTTGATCAATCTTGCGCGGCCCGCCGGGCTCACCGTGCGCTTGCATATCAAGGACGCCGCCTGACTATTTCCGTCCGTTGTTGCGAGGGTTGGAGAGAGGGGCACCCCGCGATGCCTATCTCACTTCGAAGGGCCGTCTGCCGACGCGGCTGCCATTGTTTTAGCAACGGCGTCATCCGGGAAAATCGCCAATATTTCCCGATAGAGGCGGGCGGCTTTGGCAAAATCCGCTTGCTCAAACGCTGCGGAAGCCGCCCACGTCATCTCGCTCAGCCTCTTGTCTTCGCTTGACACTTTTAGTTCGGGGTCTTCGCTGGCCGACATGCCAAGCAGCTCGTAGACCATAAAGGCGCGATGACGGCCTTTGACCTGAACCTTCCGCAGCGGCCGTGCGACGACATCGGATGCGACAGCGTCGAATACACTGTCGCTGATGCAAATTGTGGTGCCGAATGTCTTGTTGAGGCCCTCCAGTCGGGCCGCGACATTCACGCCATCGCCCATCACGGTATAGCTGAAGCGGTTGGACGAACCGACATTGCCGACCAGGACATCGGCGCTATTCAAGCCTATGCGAACGCGGAAAAGCGGCCGACCCTCGGCACGCCACGACCGATTGGTTTGCTCCATCCGCCTCGCGGCGCGCAAAGCGCCTTTGCAAGCGTGCAGAACCGCATCGCCTAGCGGAAGCGGCGCGCCCCAAAAGGCCATCACTCCATCGCCGATGAATTTGTCGACGGTTCCCTGTTCGTCGGCAATTGCTGCCGAGACCCGTTCGAAATACAGCGTCATCTGGCTGAGTAGGTCATCCGGGCTCAGCCGCTCCGCCTGCGTCGAAAAGTTTTCCAGATCGGAAAAGAACACGGTCAGAAACTGCTTTTCGACGCCAAGCCGCAGCGGAATGCCTGATTTGATCAGGTTCTTGACCACTTCCACTGGTGCGAATGCGGAAAATGACTGGAGCGAATTGCGCAACAGCGCTGCGGCAGATTGCAGCTGGGCGATCTCCCTGACCCTGGAGGGGCGGCTTGCCTGCGGTTCGAACGACAGGTTTTCGATCGATTTCAGGTTTCCCGAGATTGTTTCGATCGGCTTCGACAGCCGCCGGGAGAAGAAGTAAATCAGCGCCAACTCCCCCACCATGAGTGCAAGGATGATCGTAGCGATCTGACGATTGGTCGCTTTGAGTTGTCCGATGAAATCATCGGTCGGTGTGAGAATGAGAGCTTCCCAGGGCGCTCCAAAGCCATGCGGAACACGTGAAAACGACGCGACGAGCTCCCGACCGTTGCGAGGCGAGGCAAACAGAATGTCGTCCTGGTTCGTTTGCACGTGCAATCGATAAGCCGCGCGCACGTCCTCGTCGGCCAGATTTTCCAGGCGCGCGACTTCCAGCCGGCCATCGACCAGCCGAACGCCTTCGTCCCGCTCGGATGTCGCAATGATGCTTCCGTCGGCGGGATTAGCAATGATTGTCGTGCTATTCGGGCTCGTTCGATGCTGCGCCAGAAAACTCGATAGGACATTGAGCGTCAGATTGGCGCTTGCACAGCCGATGAACGCGCCGCTCCGGACGATAGGAACTCTTTCGAGAAGGATCGGGTATCCGGTGTCGGGGTTGATGGTCGGACCACTCACGACCGGTCTCCCTGATCGCCGTGCTTCCGCGTATCCGGGCAGCGTCCTGATGTCCAAATTGCTGGGAACGTCGTAGCCGCCAACCTCGTGTTCCCAGTTGTCGAAAAAGGTTCGATGGCGGGCGCGCTTTTCGCCGGCAGAAAAGTCATCGATGAAGCTGGAATGCCAATTGGCCGTCGACGGAATCTTGGGATCCGAACGCCGGCGATCGTCGTCTATCCGCGTCACCACGCGATGGTAGCCGTCCTCGAAACTGACGTAGGCGGCATCGATCTCTGAAGCCGAAGTGACGGCGCGATAGAGGACGTTTCGGCTGTTTTCGATTCGGAAGAAGCCCGGGTCGGATGCGGCGACCTGCGCGAGTATGCCAAGCGTGCCGGCGACGCCGAAAATCATGTTGTCAACGGCATCGACGCTCGCCTGGCCGGTCTTGGCGACCTCTTCCTGGAGCGTGGCCAAAGTTGCTTGCGATGTTCGATAGTAGTTGAACGCCAGAATGAAAATCAGGATCGGAATGCTCAGACAGACAAACAATGCAATCATGATGTCGCTGAGCTTCGGCTTGCTCGACGCAAGGACCGGCATATGCTTCAGGCGCTTGTAAAACAGGCGGTCCAACATCGAGCCCATCCCCGGGAGTGTGCGCGTCGAGCCGGCGCCAAGATACCTTTTTTAGAAGCGGGAGAGTGTGTTTCCACTAAACGAAGTTAGACCTCATCCTGGGGCTCGCTTGACGCTCGCACCTCGGGATGAGGAAACGAGAGGGAGCCGAGAACGAACTTGCTTTCACCCCCCTCCAGGGGAGGTGAATAGGGCAAGCACGCTCGCGCCTGGGATGAGGTAAGAGAACGTCCTGATGTTTGCCTCCAACCTCACCCCCGGGCTCGCCGCCGCCTGCGCCATCGCGCCGGCGCTGCTGTTGTTGTGGCTGGTCATTGCCGCGGACAGCCGTCCTGAGCCGCCGCGCGTGGTGTGGATGTGCGTCGCGCTCGGCGCGGTGAGCGTATTCCCCGCGGCGTGGGTCGAGCTTTGGCTGCTGCATCACCTGCTGTTCTCCATCAATCCGCTGGTGGCTGCCGGCCAGGAGGCGCTGTGGGTTGCGGCCGTGCCGGAGGAAATCGCCAAGGTTGGCCTGATTGCCGCAGTCGCACTCAAGTCGCGCGATTTCGACGAGCCGATGGACGGCGTCGTCTATGGCGCGGCGGTCGGGCTCGGCTTCGCGGCGGTGGAGAATTTTCTCTACGTGACGCAAAACGCCAATTTGGTCGCGGTGGCCGTGATGCGCGGGGTGTTGAGCGTGCCGTTTCACGGCGCGCTCGGCGCCATCGCCGGGGCTTATATTGCCGGCGCGCGGTTCGGCGGCGCGCTTGGTGCACACCGGCATGGCGGCTGGTGGCGCGCGCGGCGGTTTGCCTGGGCGTGGCTCTTGCCGGTCGTGCTGCATACCCTGTTCGATTGGAGCGTGTTCTCGCTGGGCGCGCTCGGCCGGCAGAGTGCGATCACTCCTTCCGCCGCTACCGGCGGTTTGATTTTGTTGATCCTCGTCATCTGGCTCGTCGTCGGGTTTGGGACAATCGCGCTGGCCGTTTGGTTGGCGCGGCGGATCGCGCATCGGCAAAAGGCTTACCTGGACACCAAGCGGCTGCCGCCCGCGCACTGGCGTCTGATCTGGGGGCGAACGTTGTGCGGCGTCGGCTTCAGCATTGTCGGCATTGCGTTGATCGTTGCCGGCGCGTTGACCGCCAAAGTCCTCGGATTTGTCGTGCTTGCGATCGCCATCGCGATCTCCGCGCACTGCGCGAAATATTTGAGCGATGCCGCGAAAGCGACGCATCGCCTCGTCGCGGCGGAGCGGATTGCATCGTCGTGAGCCACGCATCGCCGCCGTTACGGCTGGTGATGCCTTATTGTCATCATCCGCGCATGCGGATGATCCAGTAATCTCGGCTGACTGTTGATGATTACTGGATGCTCCGCTTCCGCGGAGCATGACAAGCTAAAGAGCGTGCCTTTCGATGCGAATCATTGGAGTGCCGCGGACTTTTAGAATCTCCCGCGCACCAAACTGTTTTGATTCATCGAGGAAAATCGGAACGCCTTTGACTTCGCCGTGGCGATGACCATAACCGCCGCCGTCTCGCTCGTTAAAGGACGCCGTTAGTGAGGGTACTCGCTGATGGCGGAGCGAGTGCGGCACCCGCGGGCGGAAAGATACACTCCGCACCCGGGCGGCTCGGGCATCATGCCTGCCGGCAATAAGACCGGCGCGCGAGGTGCATCGCTGTGACCGAACAGGCGGCGCGTGCGGCTATGTCCGCTTCTCTTTAGTCGCCTTTCGGGAAGCCTGGCCCGATGCTGAGCTCTCGGGACGAAAGTCCCGTTGGCGAAAACCGTCAGTGGAACGCCGGCAGGCGAGCGCGCCCGCAAGCGGAGGGCGGCGCAAGCCGCTTTCTCCGTGGCGCGTCCCGCACGCCGCTTGTGTGCGGGCATCAAGACAATGCGTCTGCCGGCGTTCCGCTCTCCTTTTTTAGTTGCGCATGATCTTGGTCCGAAAACCGGAAGTCCACTTTTCGGGGTCATACGCACCTCGTAGCCCGGATTGAGTGAAACGAAATCCGGGACGGCTTTTCGGTTCATTCCCGGATTTCGCTGCCGCTCAATCCGGGCTACGGCGTGCAACAAAACTCGGACGCGAAAACCGCGCCGCGAGAACGAGAGTGCTTTGTGCGCGCGGTAGCGCATTTCACCTCTCCCCGGCAGGGAGAGGGACGTGGAACGCGCGGCGCGAAAGAGCAGCGCGACGAATCAACCCGCTAAGCGTGGGAGGGCCAGTGGCGCTCGCGGAACCAGTTGCGGTAGCCCGTCATCTTCGCGCGCTGCGCCTCCGGCGCGTGCCGTTTGCAAGTCGCCGCTTCCTCTCCGCCGGCGGGCGCGGCCCAGCGCAATTCGACGCAGTCGTTGGGGTTATAGGCCATCTCCAGGCTCGGCTCGCGTTCGACGACGTCCTTGAGTGTCAAATTCCAAGCCGAGCCGTCGCTCCGCGTATAGGAGAACTTGCGCGCGGAAAGTTCGGCCGCGAGCGCGCCCTGCAATTCGGCCTTCACCTGGGCGGCGCTCTTGCCGAACGGGATGGCGTAGCGGTCGGGGTGCCGTTCGACGCGGTCGGGAAATCCGCGCACCACGTCGATAGCGATCAGCAGGCGGAAATCGCGCGCCGGCGTGGAGAAATCCTCCCACGCGCCCGAGGTTTCGAAGATCGCCGCGCCGTTCGGCATTTCGGCCTCGCCCTTGCCGCTGTTCTGAAACTTGCGGCCGTTTTCCACCGCGACCACGCGGGTCTGCACTTGCTCCTGCAGCGAAGTGATGGCGTCGGTCATGGCGCGCAACGGATCGAGCGGTTCCGGCGACATCACCTCGTCCATGCGGTCGTAAAAACCGTCGCGGTCGAGCTTCGATTGCTCGAGCGAAAAGTCAGCGTATTGCGGGTTCTTCGCGATCTCGGCGTTGGTCAGCCGCCGCAACGCGCCGTTGCCCTCGCGCACCACCGGCCGGAAGCGCTTGAAGCCGGGACTGCCCAGTGCGGGTTCGTGCACAAACAGGAAGTTACCGCGCCAGAAGCGCTTGCGCGTCACCGTGCCATCGGGCTCGGCGTCGACGGCAAGGAAGACGCCGGGCGCGCCGTCCACCTCCGGCACGCGCTGCACCAGCATCAGAACGTGACCGTAGGGATCGGCATACACCGTGCCGGGGCGCAGCGCCTCCTGCGTCAGCGGCACCGTGTAAAAATCGGTGTTGTCGTCGGTTGCCGACACCCGCACCGATCCGGACTGAACGACGTCGCCGACATCGCGCAAATAGGCGCTGAAGGAATTAGGCGGCGCGGACCGTTTCGGCGCCGGTGTGGCTGCAACCGCCGGAGCGGGCGCTGGCTCCGGTGCCGCGGCCTGCTGGTTGAACATCTGCTGCAGCAGATTAGACGGTGGCGGTGGCGGCGGGGTCGCGGCGGCGCTGGTTGCTTCGGCTTTTTGTTCCGGCGGCGAGGGGCGCGTTCGCCCGGGATGCTCGATGTCGAACCACTGATAGCACTTCGGCGGCGAGCCGCCGAAACCGCGCGAGCAATTCGAATAACCGAACGGCAAGCCCATCTTGTAGGCGAAATAGGCGCGCAGGAAGTAGACAAAGTCGGCGCAGTCGGGCCGCACCCTCTGCACCGTGTTGTCTTCGCCGGCGCCGAGATAATCGAACAGGAAATTGCGCGACCGGTCCTGCAGCACTTCGTGCCACGCCTTCCACGACTGCTCCGCATTGAGCGGCGCATCGAACAGCTTTTCGATCCAGGCCGAATAAAGGTTTTCCGTCGCGCGATCCCACGCGGCGTGAATCGGCCAAACGCTGCCGGAAGCGCCGCGCGTCGCGGGCGGCTTGGTCTCGCTCACCACGATGTCGCGGGTGATGGTGGCGCATTCACCGGTCGCGCCGTCGTGCGCCAGCCGCGCATGCCACGTGCCGGCGGCGGGAGCGGCCACTTCCGCGAACCAGAAGTAGGGCGGCCCGCCACGACGGCTCCGGGTCGTCGCGGCGACGCGCCCGTCGGGCGCGACGAGCGACAGTTCGGCGGCAATCGGTTTCTCGGCGGCAAAGAGTACGCGCAGCGGCGCGCCTTTCCACGGCGAAAGCGGCGAGGGCAGAACAGCGACCTCGGCGCTCTCTTCGCAACCGGCAGCGGCTCGCGCCGGGCCGGCACCGAGCAAACAGGCAAGGCCCAACAGCGCACTCGGCAGCGCTTTTGCAGGAGCAAATTTCAAGATCGGAAACAAACGAATCCCCTCCGTGTGCGCCGCCAGCCAAGCGCCATTAAACCATATTGCGAGCCGTTTGGCGCAATCATGGCGGACCGCCGGACGTGCCCCAAGCGCGGGTCTGCCCGTCCGGGATGGCGGTTTATCCGTTCAAATTCAGGGGATTTCGTACGCCGGCACTTCGCCGGCGACGCCTTTAAGCACGGCCTGCTGCGGGCGCGGCGAACAATTTTGGAGTTTCGTTCATGGCGCGGAGATTACGCAAAGGCGTGAAAAAAGCTGTCATTCCGGGGCCGAGCACAGCTCGCCGCATTGCGGCGCCCCGGAATGACAGATCAAAACAAAAAATACCTTTGCGCCATGGGCAGTACTTCGGCCGGCGCGCAGGTCAGAAGCTCGCCGTCGGCGCGCACCTCGTAGGTCTCGGGATCGACTTCGATCTCCGGCGTGGCGTCGTTGTGGATCATACTTTTCTTCGAGATTTTGCCGCGGGTGTTTTCGACCGGGTAAAGCTTCTTCTCGATCCCGAGCTTGTTACCGAGGCCGGCTTTGACCGCCGCCTTCGAGGCGAACACCACGGACGAGGCGGTGCGGGCGCGGCCGAAGGCGCCGAACATCGGCCGGTAGTGGACCGGCTGCGGGGTCGGGATCGAGGCGTTGGGATCGCCCATCTGGGCGGCGACAATCGTGCCGCCCTTGATGATGCAATCGGGCTTGACGCCAAAGAACGCCGGCGACCACAGCACGAGATCGGCGAGCTTGCCCTTCTCCACCGAGCCGATGAGCTTCGACACGCCGTGCGCGATGGCCGGGTTGATGGTGTATTTGGCGACATAGCGCTTCACCCGCGCATTGTCGTTGTCGCCTTTCTCGTGCTTCAGGCGTCCGCGCTGCTTCTTCATTTTGTCCGCGGTCTGCCACGTCCGGATAATGACTTCGCCGAGCCGGCCCATGGCTTGCGAGTCCGACGACATCATCGAGAGCGCGCCGATGTCGTGCAGAATATCTTCGGCGGCGATGGTCTCCTTGCGGATGCGGCTTTCGGCGAAGGCGAGGTCCTCGGCGATCGACGGGTCGAGATGGTGGCACACCATCAGCATGTCGAGATGCTCGTCGATGGTGTTTTTGGTGTAGGGCCGCGTCGGGTTGGTCGAGGACGGCAGCACGTTCTTCAGGCCGGCGACCTTGATGATATCCGGCGCATGCCCGCCGCCGGCGCCTTCAGTGTGGAAGGCGTGAATGGTCCGGCCCTTGAACGCCTTGATGGTGTCTTCGACAAAGCCGGACTCGTTGAGCGTGTCGGTGTGGATCATCACCTGGACGTCGTAATCATCGGCAACCGACAGGCAGCAATCGATCGCCGCCGGCGTGGTGCCCCAGTCTTCGTGGAGCTTGAGCGCGCAAGCGCCGGCCTTGATCATTTCTTCGAGCGCCGCGGGCCGCGATGCGTTGCCCTTGCCGGCGATTCCCAGATTGACCGGGAACGCATCGAACGACTGGATCATTCGCCCGATGTGCCACGGTCCCGGCGTGCAGGTAGTGGCAAACGTGCCATGCGAAGGTCCGGTACCGCCGCCGAGCATCGACGTGACGCCTGACATCAGGGCCTCTTCGATCTGCTGCGGGCAGATGAAGTGGATATGGCTGTCGAAGCCGCCGGCGGTGAGGATCTTGCCCTCGCCGGCGATCACGTCGGTGCCCGGGCCGATGACGATTGTGACGCCGGGCTGAATGTCCGGGTTGCCGGCTTTGCCGATAGTGGAGATTTTTCCGTCCTTGATGCCGACGTCGGCCTTCACGATTCCCCAGTGATCGAGGATCAGCGCATTGGTGATGACCGTGTCGGCGGCGCCTTGTTTGTTGGTGACCTGGCTTTGCCCCATGCCGTCGCGAATGACTTTGCCGCCGCCGAATTTCACTTCCTCGCCGTAGGTGGTGAAATCCTTCTCGACCTCGATGACGAGATCGGTGTCGGCAAGCCGCACGCGGTCGCCCGTCGTCGGGCCGAACATGTCGGCGTAGACCGAACGCGAAATTCTGGACGGCATCTGGCGGCTCCTGATCAGGCGGCAAGCGTTGCGGGAAAATACTGTGTCAGCGCGGCGCGGGCCGCGTCGTAGCCGCGGGTGCGGCGCCGTTCGATGCCTTGCTGCGAGAAGTCGCGGAAGGCGGCCGGTTCGGCGTAAGCGCCGTCCTGCGAGAGCTTTACTTCAACGGTCTGCACTCTCTTGAGACGGTCAAGGAGCGCCAACGGCGCTGCCTGCTGGTCGGGCGGCGCGTAGCGCACGAGATTTTCAATGATCGCCAGAAGTTCGTTGATGCGCTTGGCATTGCTGGCGTCCTGGCTCAGCCGATTGCCGAAGCGCAGTTGGTTGATGCGGTCGTCGACCTGCACGTACGACTTCGGCAGGTTTGCCCGCTCCGGAAACAAGTTCATTACGACGAGGATGCGTGTGGCGCCCGCATCGTTCGTGAATCCGTCGATCGCTGCGCCGAGCGGCGTGTTGTCGATCAGCCCGCCATCCCAGTAATAATGGATATCCGAGCCCTCGCCGATCGGCGTCCAGGGAAACTGCGGCGGCAGGCTGCCGCTTGCCAGCACGTGCTTCGGCGCAATGGTCATGCGCGCAATGTCGCCGACAGGCCGATTGGCGAACCAAGTCAGCGCGCCGGTGTTGACGTCGACCGCGGTAACGACGAAAGCCGTTTCGCTGTTGTTCAACTCGGCGAAGTTTACGCGCCTGCTGAGCGTGTCGAGAAGTTCGGTCGTTTGATAGAAGTGAGTCCAGCTCAGATCCGGAAAGAACTTGTAGAAATTCGGCACCTCGTACAGCGCAAAATTCTCAATGATCGCGCCCGGTACGAAGGCGGGCGCCTTGATCATGAAATCGTTCCACAAAGCCGCGAGGCGCGTGCGTGCGTCGCCGCGATTTGCCGATCCGACAATGCAGGCGGCGTTGATGGCGCCGATCGATACGCCGGTAACGATGCGCAAGTCGATTTTTCTTCCGGCCGTCTCGGTCGCGTCCATCAAATCAAACAGCGCTTCGATGGCGCCCCATTCGTAAGTGCCAAGCGCGCCGCCGCCCTGCAAAACCAGTCCAACTTCAATGATCGAGCTTTCGTTCGTTGCACCGGCCATGGTCCATCCTCCGGTTTCAACAAATCCCCAACGTTATCCCCACTGCATTGCACCGGTGCGACCCGACACACTTTTGCTTGCATCGGTACGCACCGGCGATATTCTCACTTTCAGATCCCTCGCGTTTGGTTCTGCCAGATGAGAGAGGTCGCCAAGATCGGGTCGGACCGGGGCGCGGAAGCGGCTACCAGCATCTCGCCAAGCTGCCGATAGATTTTGGTCCCAGCCGCGGTAGCAGCGCTGAGAACGTGACGGGCGGGCTTGCGCAAGCCGGCCCGTCATGATTTTTGCGGCCGCTTTTTTAGTGACGGCTTTTTTAGTGACGGCTTGGCGGCTTTCTTGTCGAGCTTTCCCATCACGTCCTGCCGGAAGCCGTACACCGTGCGCGTGCCGGCAAGCTCGACCAATTTTACCTCACGCGTCTGCCCGGGCTCGAAGCGCACCGCGGTGCCGGCGGCAATGTCGAGCCGCATGCCGCGCGCCTTGGCGCGATCGAACTTCAGCGCCGGGTTGGTTTCGAAGAAATGATAGTGCGAGCCGACCTGGATCGGCCGGTCGCCGGAATTGGCGACGGTCAGCGTGAGGCTGTTGCGGCCTTTGTTGAGCTCGATGTCGCCTTCCTTGATGAAGTATTCACCGGGGATCATGCAGGCGTCCTTTTGGCTCGTCATTCCGAAGCGGTGCAACGCGGCTCGCTTCGCTCGGCCCGCGGCACGAAAAGGAAGAACTCATCGGATCGGCTCGTGAACAGTGACGAGCTTGGTGCCGTCGGGAAATGTCGCTTCGACTTGAATTTCAGGAATCATCTCGGCGATCCCGTCCATCACTTGGGCGCGGGAGACGACGTGGGCGCCGCGGTCCATCAGTTC
>DASXDP010000182.1:0-29168 GCA_036490575.1 Xanthobacteraceae bacterium | reverse complement strand
GCCGTTGCTTATGTGGGTCGCGTTATGGTCTGGCTTGTTGGGAGTGGCGGACGGCTGGCAGGAGACGATGCTGCCCGTGTGCATTGGGACAAAAGACCGGCGCGATCACCGGCCGAATTAGGCTCTTATCCATACTGCATTAAACGTGAAGCGCGCCGCACAGCACGGCGCGTTTAACGTTTTGCGACGGAGCTAGAGCGTAAACAACGGCCCGCAGCCGACCCGATTAAGCACGATGATAACTGGAAGCGGCGGCAACTTTCGTGTGGTTGCAGGAAGCTGACCGCGCCGGTATTTATACGGCCCTTTAGGCGCCAGCTGATACGGCTGGCGCGATAGCCTTACAAGCGCAGACGGCGGCCATGGCTCGTCTTGTCATGAAATTCGGCGGGACCTCGGTCGCCAACATCGAGCGCATCCGCAACGTAGCGCACCACGTCAAGCGCGAGGTCGACGCCGGACACGAGGTCGCCGTCGTGGTCTCCGCCATGTCCGGAACAACGGACCAACTGGTCGGCTGGTGCGAAGAAGCGCTGGCGCAGCGCAAGATCTTCGATGCCCGTGAATACGACACCGTTGTCGCGAGCGGCGAGCAGGTAACGGCCGGCCTCCTCGCCATCACGCTTCAGGACATGGACATCAATGCGCGCTCCTGGCTCGGCTGGCAGCTTCCGATCGCGACCACCAACGTGCACGCGTCCGCGCGCATTCTCGACATCGACGGCAGTGGACTGATCCGCCGTTTCGGCGAACGCAAGGAAGTAGCCGTCATTGCCGGATTCCAGGGCGTGCATAAGGAAACCGGACGCATCACCACCCTCGGGCGCGGCGGTTCGGACACGTCTGCAGTGGCGATTGCTGCGGCGATCGGCGCGGAGCGCTGCGACATCTACACCGACGTCGACGGCGTCTACACTTCCGATCCACGCGTCGTGCCGCGGGCCCGGCGGCTGGCCAAGATCGCCTTCGAAGAAATGCTGGAACTCGCCTCGCTCGGCGCCAAGGTGATGCAGGTGCGCTCGGTGGAGCTCGGCATGGTGCACAACGTGCGCATTTTTGTCCGCTCAAGTTTTGACCGGCCGGAGGATATCGATCCCCACGGTATCCCGCCGGGAACGCTGATTTGCGACGAGGAGGAGATCATGGAACAGCAAGTGGTCACCGGCATCGCCTTCACCCGCGACGAGGCGCAAATTTCGATTCGCGAAGTTGCCGACAAGCCGGGGGTCGCCGCGGCTATTTTCATTCCGCTGGCGGAATCCAACATCAACGTCGACATGATCGTGCAAAACGTCTCCGCAGATGGAAACACCACCGATCTGACTTTCACCGTGCCGGCCGCAGATTATCAGCGCGCACTCGATGTCATCACCAAGGCGAAGAAGGCCATCGGCTTCAAGCGCCTCGATGGCGCCACCGATGTAGCGAAGATTTCGGTGATCGGCATTGGCATGCGAAGTCATGCCGGCGTTGCGGCCGAGGCTTTTCGCGCGCTCGCCGAGCGCGCCGTGAATATCCGCGCCATCACCACCTCCGAGATCAAGTTTTCGCTTTTGATCGACGCCGCCTTTACCGAACTTGCCGTTCGAACGCTGCACTCGCTCTATGGTCTCGATCAGGCCGGGGCCTGATGGCCGCTTTTCAAGCTGACTAGGCAATTTCGCGAGCGTCGCTGCGCCGCACAATTCGCCGTCACGCGAATGTCTTTGGCTTGCGGTTTGCATGGGGCATTCGATATAGGCTGAGGTGCTCGCCACGGCCCGGGCCAGGGCGATTCCATTGCCGCCGGCCGGCGCGGCGCAGGCTTTGCGTCCGGCCCAATTAAGACGTCCGAGGAGTTCACGCTATGCGTGGCGCGCTCGGCGGGCCGCGTGTGCTGTTACGCCGACTCCGCGAAGTGATGGCGGAGCCGGTCAGCGCACAGGAACGCCTGGACAAGATCGTGGTGCTGATCGCCGCCAACATGGTGGCGGAGGTCTGCTCCGTCTACGTGCTGCGCGTCGACTCGACCCTCGAACTTTACGCCACCGAAGGCCTCAATCGCGATGCCGTGCACCACACGGTGTTGCGCTCAGACGAAGGCCTGGTCGGCCTGGTCGCCAGTCAGGCCAGCGCCATAAACCTGTCGAACGCGCAGGCGCACCCGGCCTTCTCCTACCGGCCGGAAACCGGCGAAGAAAGCTATCACGCCTTCCTCGGCGTGCCGGTGCTGCGAGCCGGCAATACGCTCGGCGTGCTGGTCGTGCAAAACCGCGCGCGGCGCACCTATTCCGAGGAAGAGGTCGAGGCGCTGCAAACCACGGCGATGGTGCTCGCCGAGATGATCGCCTCCGGCGAGCTCTCAGCGCTGGCGCCTCCCGGCGCCGAGCCTGCCGCTCGCCGCTCGCTGTCTCTGTCCGGCAGGGCGCTGGCTGACGGAATCGCTCTTGGGCACGTCGTGCTGCATGAGCCTCGCGTCGTCGTCACCAACTACATCGCTGACGACATTCCCAAGGAATTGAAACACCTCGAGTCAGCGGTCGAGGCGCTGCGCGCGCAACTCGACGAGCTTCTTGAGCACGGCGACGTGGTTGACGGCGGCGAGCATCGCGATGTGCTTGAGGCTTATCGCATGTTCGCCCACGATCGCGGCTGGGTGCACAAGCTCGAGGAAGCGGTGATGACCGGACTCACCGCGGAAGCCGCGGTCGAGCGCGTCCAGTCCGACACGCGCGCGCGCATGCTGCGCCAGACCGATCCCTATTTGCGGGAGCGGCTGCACGATCTCGACGATCTCGCCAATCGTTTGATGCGGCAGCTTACCGGCCGGGATCATGCGCCTTCACGAGAGAACCTGCCGGAGAATGCCATCCTTATCGCCCGGTCCATGGGACCGGCGGCGCTGCTCGACTATGACCGCAAGCGATTGCGCGGACTGGTGCTCGAAGAAGGCGGCCCGCATTCGCACGTCGCCATTGTCGCGCGGGCTCTCGGTATCGCGGCCGTCGGCGACGTTGACAATGCCACCGGCATAGCCGATCCCGGCGACGCCATCATTGTCGACGGCGCGTCTGGTGATGTGCAATTGCGTCCCCTGCCCGACATGGAGGCAGCTTATGCCGAGCGGGTGCGGCTGCGGGCGCGGCGTCAACAACAATATCAGGCGCTCCGCGACCAGCCATGCGTGACCAAGGACGGTCAGCAAATAGCGCTGTTAATCAACGCCGGTCTGAACGTCGACTTGCCGCACATCGCCGATACCGGCGCCGCCGGGATCGGCCTGTTCCGCACCGAATTGCAGTTCATGGTGGCGCCGAACTTTCCACGCGCCAGTGAGCAACACACATTATATCGCGCCGTGCTCGACGCCGCGGGCGAACGCCCCGTCACTTTCCGCACCCTCGACATCGGCGGCGACAAAGTGCTGCCGTACATGCGCAACATCGAGGAGGAGAATCCGGCGCTCGGCTGGCGCGCGATCCGGCTCGGGCTTGACCGGCCGGCGCTGTTGCGCACGCAACTGCGGGCGCTGTTGCGCGCCGGCGGCGGTCGGTCGCTGAAAATCATGTTCCCGATGATCGCGACGGTGGCCGAGTTCGACCAGGCCAGGGAGCTCGTCGAGCTCGAACTCACGCATCTACGGCGCCACGGTCACAAGCTGCCTGACGAGGTCGAGGTCGGCAGCATGGTCGAAGTCCCTTCGCTCCTGTATCAGCTCGATGAACTCCTGAGCCGCGTCGATTTTCTGTCCGTGGGCTCCAACGACCTCATTCAATTTCTGTACGCCGTCGATCGCGGCAATCCCCGCGTCGCCGGCCGTTTCGACCCGCTGTCGAAACCGGTTTTGCGCGCGCTCAAGGACATCGCCGACAAATGCCTGGAGCACGGCAAGCCGGTGACGGTGTGCGGCGAGCTTGCGTCGCAGCCGTTGAGCGCCCTGGCGCTCGTCGCGATCGGGTATCGCTCGTTGTCGCTCACGCCCTCGGCCATGGGGCCGGTCAAGGCGATGCTGCTCGACCTCGACAGCGGTAAGGCCGCGGACTTCCTGGCGCCGCTGATCGAGAAATCGACCGGCGCGACGCCTATTCGCGACCAGCTGGAAAAATTCGCGGCGGCAGAGTCGTTACAGATTTAGCACTGCCGTTTTTGACCGCGGTGAAGGGCGGGCTTGTCGCTGCCATCGGCGTCCTCTACTTAACCACCGTTATGTTGCCGGAACAAAAACTCGACGCGCTTATTGCCCGCCACGCCGCGCTTGAGCGCGACCTTTCCGCCGCCATGCCGGCGGAGACCTACGTCAAGATGTCGCGCGAGTTTGCCGAGCTCGCCCCGGTGGTCGAGGCGGTAAAGTCTTATCGCGCGGCGCAGCACGAGCTCGAGGGCGTCGAGAGCATGATCGAAGACCCTTCGACCGATGCGGAAATGCGGGCGATAGCGGCAGCGGAACGGCCGGAGCTTGAGGCCCGCCGCGCCTCATTCGAACACCAGTTGCGGCTTGCGCTCATTCCCAAGGATGCGATGGATGAGCGCAACGTCATTCTCGAAATTCGCGCCGGCACCGGCGGAGACGAGGCTTCGCTGTTCGCCGGCAATCTGTTTCGCATGTACGAACGCTACGCCGCCAACCAGGGATGGAAGGTCGAGATCATGGACGCTAGCGAAGGCTCCATGGGCGGCTACAAGGAAATCATCGCCGAAATCCGCGGCCGCGGCGCCTTTGCCAAGCTGAAATTCGAATCCGGCGTGCATCGCGTCCAGCGCGTGCCCGACACCGAAGGCTCCGGCCGCATTCACACCTCGACGGCGACCGTTGCGGTGTTGCCGGAGGCGCAGGACCTCGACATCGCCATCAACGAACAAGACTTGAGAATTGACACGCTGCGCTCGGGAGGCGCCGGCGGACAACACGTCAACAAGACGGAATCCGCGGTGCGCGTCACTCACATTCCCACCGGCATTGTCGTCATGATGCAGGAGGATCGCTCCCAGCATCGCAATCGCTCAAAGGCGATGGCCGTGCTGCGCACCCGCCTCTACGACTTCGAGCGCCGGAAACAGGACGCGGCAAGAGCCGCGGAACGCCGGGGCCAGGTCGGGACCGGCGATCGATCCGAACGCATCCGCACCTACAACTATCCCCAAGGCCGCGTATCGGAGCATCGGATCAATCTGACGCTTTATAAGCTGCCGCAGATCCTGGAGGGCGAAGCCCTGGGTGAAATCGTCGACGCCCTCGTCGCCGAACACCAGGCCGCGCAACTCGCTTCCGAGGAAGCGTGATACCGGCCGCGAAAGTGCGCATGCCCGTAGCGCCGAAGCTCACCGTAACCGCCGTGCGGCGCTCGTTGGCGCAACTCTTCCGCGACGCCGGCCTCGACTCACCGAGCGCCGACGCACGTATTCTCATTGGCCATGCGCTCGACCTCAATCACACTGCATTGGCAGCGGCGGGCGATCGTCCCGTCAGTCCAAAAGAAAGCGATGCCATTTACGCGCTGGCGCGGCGGCGGCTGACGCGCGAACCGGTCGCGCGCATTGTCGGGGGCAAAGAATTCTGGAGTCTGCCGCTCGCCATCAGCGCCTCCACGCTGGTGCCGCGGCCGGAAACCGAGACCGTCGTCGACGTCGCACTGGCCGCCGTCGACGCAACCGGCTCACGGCAACAAGCTTTGCGCATCGCAGATCTCGGCACCGGGTCGGGCGCGATCCTCCTGGCGTTGCTTAGCGAACTGCCCAACGCCCACGGCGTCGGCACCGACATCAGCGTCGGAGCGTTGATGACGGCGCGGGCCAACGCCCAGCGACTTGGCATGACCGGAGCCGCATTCGTTGCCGGCAACATGGCATCGCCACTGGGCGCGCCGTTCGACTTGATTGTTTCCAATCCGCCCTACATCGCGTCCGGCGATCTCGCCGTGCTCGACCCCGAAGTGTATTTGTTCGACCCACGATCAGCACTCGACGGTGGAACCGACGGGCTTGACTACTACCGAACGCTGGGCGCCTCGGTGCCGGAACTGCTGACGCCCCATGGCGCCCTCGTGGTCGAAATCGGTGCGGGGCAAGGGAATGCCGTCGCGCGGCTGTTCTCGGAAGTGGGGCTTGCGGTGGCGCCGCCGCACCCCGATCTTAATGGCGTGCCGCGGGTGCTGCTGGCGCGAAAAGCGAGCAGCAGGCCATGACCAAAGTGCATTGACCGGCGGCAAAAAGTCAGCAAAAAAGCGCTTGGAATATCGCTCTGAACCTACTAATTTGCGCCAACGGAATCGGCCCCAGATAAAGTGCCGCGCCGCCTCAAATGCTCAGAGCATCGCTTTTTAGAGGCTTGGCCGCGCAGGCCAGTTGAAACGAAAGCTGGAACAGCGAAGCCGGATCGGACGGCAAACGGGATCGCCAAGATTCAGACCGAGAAGCTCAGTCGGTTCGGCGCGCATTTGCGAAATGTTGCGCTTTCCTAGAAGTTCGCAACGCCGCGGTCGAGAGCCGCGGCTGCGTACGGCGTGACGTTGGCAGGGCCATTTTGCCGTTGATGCGGCGACGAGTGCAATGAAACATGAGCGACTTGTCCGCAGAGATGCGCCCGGCAGGACTTGACGATGTTGAGTAAAATGGCGGCGCAGTTGCCGTTGCAAACGAGGGGGTTGGCGAGCAGCAAACCATGAGAAACGGTCAGAATAAGCGCATGCGTGGTCGTAATCGCAAAGGCGGCGGCCATCACCACCATCAGAATCCCTTGTCCCGGGTCTACGAGTCCAACGGACCGGATGTGAAAATTCGCGGGCCGGCAGCGCATGTCGCGGAAAAATATCTTCAGCTCGCTCGCGATGCGCAGAGTTCGGGCGATCCGGTTGCAGCGGAAAATTACTATCAACACGCCGAACATTATTTCCGTCTGATCGCGGCCGCCCAGGAACAGTTTCGTCAGAGCCAACCCTATTACCAGCAGCAGGGCGGTAGCGACCCGCGCGGCAATGTTTCCGAAGAGGGTTACGAAGACGGCGACAACGACGAAGGCCCCGCGGAGGGCGAGCCGTTTGCACCGCGCGATACGCAGCAACCGTTTTATCCTCGCGAGCAGCAGCACCAGCAGGGCCAGCCGCAACAATCTCAGCAGCGGCCGCAGTTCCAGTCCGGAAACAGTTCCGCGAATGGCAACGAAGACGATGTCGATCGGTTACCTTCGTTCATCACCGGCGGCGGTCAGCCGCAGGGGGCGGCCCCGCAACAGGGGAATGGATCGAACAATTCCAACGGCCAGAACGGCTACGATGGTTCAGCCGACCGCTTTCCATTGCACCGGCGCCGGCGGCGGCATCGCGGCGGCGGACCGCGCGACCATTCCGCGAGCGGCGAAGGCGGCGACCCGCCGTCCGGTTCGCGGCAGAGCGACGACTGATCTCAAGGGTAAATCAGCGGCGTCAAACCCGGAACTTCCGGTTCTGGACATGCGCGACGCAAGCCGACCTGGGCATGCGCGGATGACCGTTGCCTCGGCTTCGCAAGTGGCGTTAAGTTGCGCCGCGCCCGCGATTATCCGGGCCTTCAAAAGGATTTTGCATGTCCACGATCGAGGACCGCGCGCCGTCTGCAAAGGCAAACCTCAACGACGACATCGGCGAGGACAAGCGCCTCGAATTGTACCGGCTCCAGGTCGTTATCCGCGAAGCCGAGCAGCGCGCCTATGATCTTTTCCTGCAGAACCTCGTAAAGGGCACCAGCCACCTTTCGCTGGGACAGGAAGCGGTCGCCGCCGGCTTCGCCGGCGCCATGCGCAAGGGCGACCTTTCGTTTTGCACCTACCGTGGCCACGCCCACACGCTCGCTCGCGGCGTTCCGATCACCAAAGTGCTCGGCGAGTTGATGGGGCGCGACAACGGCCTGATGCG
This sequence comes from Xanthobacteraceae bacterium, assembly GCA_036490575.1. GTDB lineage: Bacteria > Pseudomonadota > Alphaproteobacteria > Rhizobiales > Xanthobacteraceae > BOG-931. The sequence goes on along the minus strand of DASXDP010000182.1, from coordinate 21,303 downwards.
CGGCAAGGGCGGCTCCATGCATCTGACTTCGGTTGATCATGGCGTCATGGGTTCGTACGCCATCATCGGCGCGCATCTGCCGATCGCTTGCGGCGCCGCGTGGCGCGCCCAGTATAAGGGCGACAAGGATGTGTCGGTCTGCTTCTTTGGCGACGGCACCACCAACATCGGCGCGTTTCACGAGGCGTTGAACTTCGCCGTGGTGTGGAAGCTTCCGGTCGTCTTTGTCTGTGAAAACAATCTGTACATGGAATACACGCCGATCGGCGACGTCACCGCGGTCGAGCACCCGGCGGCCGATCGCGCCGCGGCCTACGGCCTGCCGCGCATCATCATCGACGGCAACGACGCGGATGCGGTCTATCGCGCCGCGGCAAGTGCCTACGAAAAAGCCCGCGCCGGCGAGGGCCCCTCGCTGATCGAATGCATGACTTATCGTTACAGCGGGCATTCGCGCGCCGATCCGGCCAAATATCGGCCCGAGGGCGAGCTGGAAAAGTGGAAAGAACGCGATCCGATCAAGCTCTATCGCGAACGGCTCAAGCAATTCGGTGTCAGCGACGCAGCGATCGCACGCATCGAGGACGACGTGAAACGCGAAGTGGACGAAGCGACGGAAGCTTGCAAGGCGGCGCCGCCACCGGCGCTCGATCTCCTGACCACCGACGTTTATGCGGACGGAGGTTTCGCATGGCGGAACTGACCTACCGCGATGCCGTCATCCGCGGCATCGCCCAGGAGATGACGCGCGATCCCGACGTGGTGTTTCTCGGCGAGGACATCGGCAAGGCGGGCGGCGTGTTCAAGGCTACGGTCGGCCTTTACGACCAGTTTGGGCCGTTGCGCGTGCGCGATACGCCGATTTCCGAACAGGCGATCCTCGGCGCCGCCATGGGCGCGGCAATGACCGGATTAAGGCCGATTGCCGAGATCATGTTCTCGGACTTTATCGCCGTGTGTTTCGACTACATTGCCAATGAATTTTCCAAGAGCCGGTACATGACCAACGGCCAGGTGAAAATTCCGTTGGTGGTGCGCACCGGCAATGGCGGCGGCGCACGCTTCGGCGCCCAGCATTCGCAGAGCGTCGAGAACTGGTGCATGATGATCCCGGGACTCAAAGTTGTGGCGCCGTCATCGCCGACCGACGTGATCGGATTGCTGGCGGCGGCCGTCCGCGATCCCGACCCGGTGATCTTCCTTGAGCACAAGTCGCTTTACGCGACCAAAGGCGAGGTACGCGACGGCGAAATTGTCGACACGCTCGGCACTGCGAAGATCGTGCGCCCCGGCAAGGATGCCACCATCCTCGCGCTTGCCTTGATGGTGCCGCGCGCGGTTGCGGCTGCGGAAAAGCTCAAGAGCGAGCACGGTATCGATTGCGAAGTGATCGACGTCCGCTCGCTGGTGCCGCTCGACACACAGACGATCCTCGGGTCGGTCACGCGCACACATCGCCTGTTCACGGTCGAAGAGAATCCGCGCCTGTGCGGCTGGGGCGCGGAGCTGGTTTCGATCGCCGCCGACGAGGCGTTTTATGACCTCGATGGGCCGCCGGTGCGCATCACGACTCCGCATATCCCGCTGCCGTCGGCCGACATTCTCGAAGACCTGGCGCTGCCAAGCGTCGACCGCATCGCCGAACGCGTGCAGCGCAGCCTCAATTCCTGATGGAGACCGACCATGGCCGAGCAAGGCGTTAAAGAGCGCACAACGACGACAGTCGAGCCCACCCGCGAAAATCCAAGCGGTCCCATCGGTACCGAGGTTATTTTCGAGAATGAGCAGGTGCGTGTGTGGGACATGAAGGTGGCCGCCGGCGGCAAGAAAGCCTGGCACCACCACACCATGGATTACGTCATTATCAATGTCACCGGCGGCCGGATCGAGCTCGAGAACGTGGACGGCAAGACCATCATTGCCGATGACAAGGTCGGCGGCGTGATCTGGAACGACGCCGGTCAAAAGCACGAGCTGCGCAACCTCTCGGGCGGGCTCTATCAGAACATTCTAGTCGAGCTGAAGAACGGCAAACATAATATCAAGTGAGCGTTCAACAATGACTGCCCGATACGACAATCTCCTCGCCAACGTTCCGACCGATCTTTGGATTGGCGGCAAATGGTGCAAGTCCTCCGACGGCGCCCGCTTCGACGTTATTGATCCGGCGACCGAGAACAAAGTCGCCTCGGTCGCGAGCGCGACCGTCGAGGATGCGAAGGCGGCACTCGACGCCGCGAGCGCCGCGTTTCCCGGCTGGGCGGCGAAAAAGCCGCGCGAGCGCGGCGAGATCTTGCGCAAGGCGTTCGAGCTGATCATGCGCGACGCCGAGCGGCTGGCGAAATTGATCACCATCGAGAACGGCAAGGCACTGTCGGATTCGCGCGGTGAAGTCGCCTACGCCGCGGAGTTCTTCCGCTGGTTCGCCGAGGAGGCGGTCCGCAATGTCGGCCAGAATTCGGTGGCGCCGGCGACCGGCGCGCGCATTCTGGTGCATCACAAGCCGGCCGGCATCGCGGTACTGGTGACGCCGTGGAATTTCCCGGCGGCGATGGCGACGCGCAAGATCGGTCCGGCGCTCGCCGCCGGCTGCGCGGTCGTGCTCAAGCCCGCCTCGGATACGCCGCTGACCATGCTGGCGCTGATGCCGATACTCGAGGAAGCCGGCGTGCCGGCAGGCGTCGTCAATGTCATTCCCTCGCGCTCTTCCGGCAAAGTGGTCGGCTCGATGCTTCATGATCCGCGCGTGCGGGTGGTGTCGTTCACCGGCTCGACCGAAGTCGGACGAAAGCTCCTCCACGAAGCCGCCGACAACGTCATCCGTCCGGCCATGGAGCTCGGCGGCAATGCGCCGTTTATTGTGTTCGACGACGCCGACATTGATGCCGCTATCGACGGCGCCATGATCGCCAAGATGCGCAACATGGGCGAAGCCTGTACCGCGGCGAACCGCTTTTACGTGCACGAAAAGGTGCACGACGAGTTCGCCAAGAAGCTGACCGCGAAGATGTCCGGACTGAAGATGGGCAACGGCCTCGATGACGGCGTCGCCCTCGGCCCGCTCGTCAACAAGGAGGGCCGCGACAAGGTCGTCGAACTTGTCGATGACGCCGTGCGCAAAGGCGCCAAGGTGCTGACTGGCGGCAAGGCCCCGGAGGGACCCGGATTTTTCTATCCGGCGACCGTGCTCTCGAACGTGTCCGACGACGCTAAAATGCTCAACGACGAGATTTTCGGCCCGGTGGCGTCGTTACAAACCTTCAAGTCCGAAGAGGAAGTCGTGACGCGCGCCAACGACACCGAATACGGGCTTGTCGCCTATCTCTATACCAACGACCTCAAGCGCGGCCTGCGCGTCTCTGAGAAGCTCGATTTCGGCATGGTCGGATTGAATCGCGGGATCGTCTCCGATCCGGCCGCGCCATTCGGCGGGATGAAACAATCGGGACTCGGTCGCGAAGGCGGCCACGAAGGTCTGATGGAATTTCTGGACACGCAGTACATCTCGGTAGCGTGGTGACGCCGGCGGCCATGGCGGGCGGGGAAGCGGCAAAGCAGCTGATCGGCGCCTGGCGCTACGCGGGCACGCGCGTGAATGGCGAGAAATTCGATCGCGGCCCTAAACCGAAAGGCATGATCTATTACGGCCCCCACGGCGAAATGTCGGTGCAGGTCGCGCCCGACGTTGAACGCAGACGGGTCGGAGCCATGATGACACCCGAAGAAGCCAAGACCGCGCTGACCGATTACATCGCCTACTTCGGTACCTACACGGTCGACGAAGCGGCCCGCACCGTGACCCATCATCGTCACGATTCGATTCAGCCGGGCGACGCCGGTGACCTGGTGCGCCGCTACGAGTTCAACGGCGACCGTCTCATTCTACGCGGGATCAACGCGCCGCTCGAAGTCACTTGGGAACGGATCAAATGAGCCGGCGGCGCGAGTAAATACGATGGACATCCTGATGCCGCAGCTCGGCGAGACCGTCGCCGAGGGCAAAATCACCAAATGGTTCAAATCGGCCGGCGATGCGGTCAAGCCGGGCGATAATCTGTTCGAAATCGAAACCGACAAGGTGTCGATGGAAGTGCCGGCGACGGAAGCTGGCGTGCTCAGCGAAATCCGTGTCGTTGAAGGTGAGGTTGTGCCGGTCGGCGCCGTGGTGGGAGTGATCGGTGCATCGGCAGGCGCCGGCGTCAGCGCGCCTGCCAAATCCGCGCCGCCCGCGTCTGCACCGGAGCCCAAAGCCGCGGCCACGCCTCCGCCGACTGGTTACGCGAGCGAGGCCCCGGCAGCGACACCTTCGAAACCATCGCAGCCCGTCAAGCTTGATCCTTTCTTCGAGGTGCGCACGCCCGCCCGCAATTTTGGCGCCGCGAAGCTTCCCGGCGGCGTTAGCGTTACGCCGCTGGCCCGGCGGCTGGCAAGCGAGGCCGGTATCGATCTTTCCCGGCTGCGCGGCTCCGGACCGCACGGCCGCATCGTCGCGCGCGACATCGAAGACGCGCCGCGGCCAGCAGCGCGTGCCGCGCTTGCGGAAGGTTTAAGCGCAGATCAGGTCAAAGCGCTGTTCGATCCGGCGGGTTACGAAGAAGTGCCGCTCGACAGCATGCCCAAGACCATCGCCGCGCGGCTGCAGCAAGCCAAACAGACCATCCCGCACTTCTATCTGACGACTGACATCACGATTGATCGCCTGATCGCAATCCGCGAAGAAGCCAATGGCGCCGCGCCCAAGGATCGTGACGGCAAGCCGGCGTTCAAGCTTTCACTCAACGACTTCGTCATCCGGGCGCTGGCGCTGGCGCTCCAGCAGGTGCCGGCGGCGAATGCGGCTTGGGCTGGCGACCGCTTCTTGCGCTTCAAGCATTCCGACATTGGCGTCGCGGTTGCGCTAGACGGCGGATTGATCGCTCCGATCATCCGCAATGCCGAGACAAAATCGCTTTCCACCCTCTCCGCCGAAATGAAAGATTTGGCCGCGCGTGCCAAAGAGAAAAAGCTGAAGCCTACGGAATACCAAGGCGGTTCGTCGGCGATTTCCAATCTCGGCATGTACGGCGTGCGCGAGTTCGCGGCCATCATTAATCCGCCGCAGGCGACGATCCTCGCCGTCGGCGCGTCGCGCCGGCAGGCGATCGAGCGTCCGGATGGCGGCGTCGCGTTCGCAAGCATGCTCACGGCTACGCTGTCCTGCGATCACCGCGTCGTCGATGGCGCACTCGGCGCCGAGCTGTTGGCTGCGGTAAAGGCGCTCCTGGAAACGCCGGTCACCATTCTGGTGTAGTTCGGAGCTTGCGTGCTTTCTTCGGTCCATGGCGTGCCATTCGCGGTCGTGTGGCTGGCTTGGCTCGCCTATTGGTTTGTCGCGGCGCTCAACGTCAAACGCACGGAACGCCGGGAGCGCTTCGCCCCACTCATTCTCAACCGTGCCCCGCTCGTGATCGGCGCGCTTTTGCTGGCTTTTGAGCGACAACCGCTCCACTGGCTCTCTTCCCGCTTCTTGCCGCTGTCGCAGGCGTTTTACTGGATCGGACTCTTCATGCTTGTCGCGGGGTTAGCTTTCGCCGTCTGGGCGCGCCGCTATCTCGGCCGCAACTGGAGCGGCATTGTCACCGTCAAGCAGGATCATGAGCTGATCCGTTCCGGTCCTTACGCTCTGGTACGGCATCCGATCTACACCGGCCTGCTGTTCGCAATCCTCGGCACTGCGGTCGCGATTGGCGAATGGCGCGGTCTCATTGCCTTCGTTTTGATTACCGCGGGATTTGTGATCAAGCTGCGAACCGAAGAGAAATTCATGAGCGAGACATTTGGCACGCAATACGCGCACTACCGGGCCGAAGTACCGGCGCTGATACCATTCCTCGTTTGAATTTCCGGATGACCAAGAGAAGTAATTTGCCTGAGCAACGCGATGAGATCCTGCTGATCGGGCCGTTGCGTCCTGTGCTGGAAAAGGGGCTCGCCGGTTTCACGATCCATAAGCTTGCCGCGGCCGCGGATCGCGAAGCATTCTGGAAGTCGGTCGCGGCCGTGGGCGCAATGGCCGTCAGCGCCCCGATCGAGCCCGTCAACGAAGTCTTATATGCGCGCCTGCCCGAACTCGAAATTATCTCGAGCTTCGGGGTCGGCTACGACCACATCGATGCGGCCGCCGCGGCCAGCCGCGGCATCATTGTCACCCACACGCCCGATGTGCTGACCGAAGAGGTCGCCGACACTGCCGTCGGCTTGCTCATTTCCACCGTGCGCGAACTTCCTCAGGCGGAGAAACATCTGCGCGCCGGAAAATGGCCGAAGGGCCACTATCCCTTGAGCCGCGCGACGTTGCGCAATCGCACGGTGGGCCTCGTCGGCATGGGGCGCATTGGCCGGGCCATTGCGCGGCGGCTCGAAGGGTTCGGCATCCCCCTCGCCTATCACACCCGTGAGCCACGCCCTGATCTGCCATACCGGCATTATTCGCGGTTGATCGACATGGCGAAAGACGTCGACACCTTGATCGCCATCGTGCCCGGCGGCGCGGCGACACGCCACATGATCGACGCCAAGGTGCTGGAAGCCCTCGGACCCGAGGGCATTGTCGTCAACGTGGCGCGCGGCTCGGTGGTCGACGAAGGCGCCTTGATCGACGCGCTCAAGCAACGCAAGATTTTTGCCGCCGGTCTCGATGTTTTTGTCAATGAGCCGGACGTGCCGGCGGAATTGCTCGCGCTCGACAACGCGGTGCTATTGCCGCATCTCGGCTCGGCATCGGTGTTTACCCGCGAGAAAATGGACCAGCTTCTGGTCGACAATTTGCTCGCCTGGTCGCGGGGCGAGCCGCCGCTGACACCGGTGCCAGAAACGCCGTGGCGCAGCTGGCGCTAGTTTATCACTCGGCGGCGATGCGCACTTCCGGCGCCGCCGCACGCACGTCGGCCTCGACGTAATCCTCGAACTGGACGAAGTTCTTCTGGAACATGCCGACCAGTTTGCGCGCGGTCTGGTCGAATTCGAGTTTGTTCTGCCAGGTCTTTTGCGGATAGAGCAAATGCGGTTCGACGCCGGAGAGCTGGGTCGGCACGGAAAATCCAAAATAGGGATCGGTGCGGAATTTTACGTTCTTGAGCGAGCCGTCCAGCGCGGCGGTCAACAGCGTGCGCGTGACCTTTATCGGCATGCGCCGCCCGACGCCGTAAACGCCGCCGGTCCACCCGGTGTTGACCAGCCAGCAATCGACGTCGTGCGCGCTGATGAGCTCGCGCAGCAGGTTGCCGTACACCGAAGGGTGCCGCGGCAGGAATGGCGCGCCGAAGCAAGTGGAGAATTCCGGCTGCACGCCGACCAGGCCTTTTTCGGTGCCCGCGACCTTCGCGGTGTAGCCGGAGAGGAAGTGATACATCGCCTGCGCCGGCGTCAATTTGGCGATCGGCGGCATGACGCCGAACGCGTCGGCAGTCAGAAGCACAATGTTTTTCGGCATTCCGGCGCGGCCGGTGCGCGACGCGTTGGGAATGAAGTCGAGCGGATAGGCGGCGCGGGTGTTTTCGGTTTTCGATTCGTCGTCGAAGTCGCAGACGCGGGTGTCCGGGTCGAACACCACGTTTTCCAGAACCGTACCGAAACGCTTGGTCGTGGCGTAAATTTCCGGCTCGGCTTCCGCGGAAAGCCGGATGCATTTGGCGTAGCAGCCACCCTCGAAATTGAACACGCCTTGCGGACCCCAGCCGTGCTCGTCGTCCCCGATCAAAGTGCGACTGGAATCAGCCGACAGGGTCGTCTTGCCGGTGCCGGAAAGTCCGAAGAATAGCGCAACATCTCCGCCAGGCCCGACGTTGGCCGAGCAGTGCATCGGCATCACGCTCTCCGCCGGCAGGTAATAATTGAGCGTGGTGAATACGGATTTCTTCATTTCGCCGGCATAGTAGGTGCCACCGATAAGGATGATGCGGCGGGTGAAATCCAGCGCGACCACGGTTTCGCTGCGCACGCCGTGTCGCTTGGGATCGGCCTTGAACGAAGGCAGCGACAGGATGGTAAAGTCGGGAACGTAGTGCGAGAGCTCGGCGCGCTCCGGCCTGATTAAAAGCGCGCGAATGAACATGGAATGCCAGGCGAGCTCGTTGTAGACCCGCGTCTTGATGCGATAACGCGGGTCGGCGCCGCCGTAGAGATCCTGAGCAAATAACGTCTTGCCCTTGGCGTGGGCGATGAAGTCGTCAAACAGAAGCTGGAATTTCTCGGCCGACAGCCGGCCATTCTTCTCCCACCACACCGACTTCTCGGTCAGGGCATCGGCGACGACGAACTTGTCTTTCGGGCTGCGCCCGGTGTGGACACCGGTTTCGGCGCAGAACGCACCGCCTTCGACCAAAGACCCTTCGCCGCTGGCGATCGCGTGTTCGACAAGGCCCGTGTCGGGTAGATTCCAATGAACGGCTGCGAGGTCTTTGAGGCCGAATTTTTCAAGGCCATGGGCGCGATTGCGCAGACCGATTTCCTTCACGCTTACCTCCGCAATCCGTCCGGCTCGCCGGCCGCCGGATTTCCAGCGGCCGCATCCGACGTGCGTTCTATATCACCAGCTTAGCATGTGCCAAGGCAGACCCCATCGCAACCCCAACTAGCGATGTACGCAGCGCGTTCCGCGCTGCAATGCAAAAAGCCTTCAGGGATACGGCGAGGCCCTGGCCTATGTCCCGCGCGCGGCCGCCGCCAACGCGACGAGGGCCTTGCGCAAGCTGTCGGCGCTGACAACACGCTCGGCGAACGGCAAGCGCAAAGTCGCATCGCCAAGCGCAAGGTCGAGACCGTCAGGATCGAGGCCGGTCAGCCGCCAGGCGCCGTCTTGCGCGCCAAGAAGCTTCGTTGCGTATAGCCGCACCGCGTCGCCATGATCATCGTTCATGTGCGCGACCGCCCCCTCTTCCGCCGCGAGCAAACTTTCGGCGCCGGAGAGATCAGACGTAATATCTTCGCCTGTGAGATCCGCGGCGCGGGCGAAACCGGCATTGAGGTGCGCCGAAGTGACGAACAGCCGCCAGAAGGAAAAGTCGCCAAATCCCGCGTAGAGCTCCGACTTGGGGTGTCGTGCGAGAAAGCGCCTGCGAATTCGTGGCTCAGCTTCCGCGGTCCGGACTATTTGTTCAAATGTCCCGAGCACGGTCAGCCGTGGATGCGCGAGCGGATCGCCGCGCCCGTTCGCCGCGAGCAACAGCGAAGCACGTCCGTCGGCTTCGAGGTTCGCCGTATGGGTTGCAAGCCGCGACACCAGAATTAACGGCGAGCCGTCAATGTCGGTCGCCACGTTAACCAAAGATGCGAACGGATGACCGGTATTGCGGTCGATTGTCGCGAGCGTTCCCGCCCGCGTTGCGCGCAACAGTGTGTTGGCAATGGACCTGCCATCAAAATCGCCGGCAGGGGCGCCTTCCGGCAGCCGATCGGGCATGGAGCCGGGCAACGGTGCAGGCTTGCGCGGTTGAACCTCCGAAGACCCGGCCATTTTCACCTCACTTCTATCCGGGCAATTGCCCCGATTTTGCCTTGTCTCGTCACACTTCCGCCCCTACATGAGTCTTCAAAGGCTTATGGGGCCGGGGCTGTTAATGCTTGCGGCCGGCTTATTGTAGAAGGCCGCCATGCCGACAATCGCTCTCGTCGATGACGACCGCAACATCCTGACCTCGGTGTCGATCGCACTCGAGGCCGAGGGATATCGCATCACCACCTACACCGATGGCGCGTCAGCGCTGGACGGTTTCAAGTCCGCGCCGCCTGACCTCGCCATTCTCGATATCAAAATGCCGCGCATGGATGGCATGGAAACGCTGCGCCGGTTGCGCCAGAAATCCGACGTCCCGGTGATTTTCCTCACCTCCAAAGACGAAGAGATCGACGAATTGTTCGGCTTGAAAATGGGGGCCGACGATTTCATCCGTAAACCGTTCTCGCAGCGGCTTCTGGTAGAGCGCGTCAAGGCCGTGCTGCGCCGCGCGTCCCCGAAGGACGGGACCGTCGTAAAGGAAGCCGACAGCAAAGTGCTGGAACGTGGGCTGCTGCGCATGGACCCCGAGCGTCACACTTGCACCTGGAAGAACGAGCCGGTCACCCTCACGGTCACCGAGTTTCTCATCTTGCAGGCGCTCGCGAGCCGACCGGGCGTGGTCAAAAGCCGCAACGCCTTAATGGATGCGGCTTACGATGACCAAGTGTACGTTGACGACCGCACCATCGACAGCCACATCAAGCGCTTGCGCAAGAAGTTCAAGGCCAGTGACAACGAATTCGATATGATCGAGACGCTTTATGGCGTCGGCTATCGTTTTAAGGAAGATTAACGCTGCAGCGCGCGGGACCGCCGCCGCTTGAGTAGCGGAATTTAAGCCCCAAATGGCCTGACGCAGGCCCCCGACGTGCGGTAATAATGGCGTTTGCGCACCCCGCCGAATGGCGGGATGCAGGCTGATCGAACCCCGGCAGACACGTGCTCGATCGAACCGCAGAAGGCGCAGGGGCCGGTAACGACACCAACGCACCGACCCCGGCCGAGGCCCAGACTGAGGCGGCGCTGGATGAGCGCGATGCCAGTCCCCCGACGCGTGGTCTGGCGCGGATCGGCGGATGGCTGCTGCGTGTCTGGCAGTTCTTCATCGTTCAGAGCTTTTCCAGCCTCACCCGGCGCATCGTGGTCCTCAACGTCGCCGGGCTACTCGCCCTTTCCATCGGCATCACGTTTCTCTCTCAGTTCCGCGCCGGCTTGATCGATGCGCGGGTGCAGAGCCTTTTGGTGCAAGGGCAGATCATCGCCGGCGCAATCGCCGCCTCGGCGACGGTCGAGACCGATTCGTCGATCACCATCGATCCGGACAAACTGCTCGAACTGCATCCCGGCGAAAGTTACGGACCTTCCGAAGACGCGCTTTACGGCTTCGACTTTCCGATCAATCCCGAGCGGGTCGCGCCGGTGTTACGGCGACTGGTTTCTCCGACCAAGACGCGCGCACGCATCTACGATCGTGACGGCGTGCTTTTGGTTGACAGCCGCAGTCTGTTCGGCCGAGGCGACGTCTTGCGCTTCGATTTGCCGGCGCCCAACGCCGAAAGGCCGGGCTTCGTCGAACGCGTCTTTATTGCCGTGCGCCGCTGGCTTGGGCGCGGCGACCTTCCGCTCTATCGCGAGCTCGGCCCGGCCAATGGGCGCGGCTACCAGGAAGTAAGCCAGGCCTTGAACGGCCAGAACTCGAGTATGGTGCGTATCGACGATCGAGGCGACGTGATCGTTTCGGTGGCCGTGCCTGTGCAGCGTTTCCGCGCGGTGCGCGGCGCGCTGATGCTTTCAACGCAAGGCGCCGACATCGACGACATGGTCGAAGCCGAACGGCTGGCGATCCTGAAAGTCTTTTTAGTCGCCGCCGGCGTCATGGTTGTGCTGTCGATCCTCCTGGCCGGTACCATCGCCGAACCGGTCCGCCGGCTCGCGGATGCAGCTGAAAGTGTGCGGCGCCGCATCCGGTCCCGCGTGGAAATCCCCGATTTCACGCGCCGTCGCGACGAAATCGGACACCTATCGGGAGCGCTGCGCGACATGACCGATGCGATGTACAGCCGGATCGAATCCATCGAGAGCTTCGCGGCTGACGTCGCGCACGAACTGAAAAATCCGCTGACTTCGCTGCGCTCGGCGGTGGAGACATTGCCGCTTGCCAGGAATGACGACAGCCGCGGCCGTCTGCTCAGCATCATCCAGCACGACGTCAAACGGCTCGATCGGCTGATTACCGATATTTCCGACGCCAGCCGTTTGGATGCGGAACTGCAGCGCCAGGAAGCGGTGCCCATCGATCTCACCAAGCTTCTCAGCACGCTCGTCACCGTGGCCAATGAGGTGAAGCGCGACGACGGCGTCAGCGTCAGACTTCGCTTCGAGGGCGTCGGCGCCCGCGCCTTCCAGGTACCCGGGCATGATTCCCGTCTCGGTCAGGTGATCGACAATCTGATTGAGAACGCACGCTCTTTCTCGCCGCAAGGCGGAACGGTGCGCGTCATCTGCCGCCGCTTGAAGAACATTGTCGAAATCATTGTCGACGATGACGGCCCGGGTGTGCAGCCGGATGCCCTCGATAAAGTGTTCGAACGTTTCTACACCGACAGGCCGCATCAGGGATTTGGCCAAAATTCCGGGCTCGGGTTATCCATCTCAAAGCAGATTGTCGAGGCGCATGGCGGAGCCATTTGGGTCGAGAACCGCGCCGGTCCACCTGACGTAGACGGAGTATCGACGGTCTCCGGCGCCCGCTTTGTCGTTCGTTTGCCCGCATCGTGATGGCAGCGCAAACGGCGACGGTGCACGCGTCCTGTGTGCTTGTCGGCGCGCGTGCCGTACTCATCCGCGGACAGTCCGGAGCCGGCAAGTCACGGCTTGCGCTGGAACTCATCCGGGCAACCGAGAGGGGCGAGTTGCGCTTTGCGCGGCTCGTAGCCGACGATCGCGTTCACCTCACATCCGCCGGCGGACGCTTGTTGGCCCGCCCACCCGATCAGCTAGCAGGCCTGATCGAAGTTCGCGGAATAGGGCTGTTGCGCCTTCCCTATGAGCCGTGTGCCGTAGTCGGCGCGGTCATCGATCTCGGTGCGGAGGATGCGAGCCGCCTCCCCGATCCTCGAGAGCAACAAGCGATTATTGAAGGTATTTTGTTACCGCGACTCGCCGTCGCATCGGGCGTCGCACCCTTGTCGATGGTTATTTCGCTTCTCAACTCCTCCAAGGATGGCTGGCTCTGACCGCCTTCCCAATCCCGAATTGGGGATTGGTTAACTATGCGGCTTATAGACTTCCGTGAGGCATAGACCGCGCAATCCGGCCTTTGGTCTGCGGATTTTCGCTTGTCCTATTGCAATGCAGCAGAACTCGGATTTAGCCAAAAATGCCTCTTGCGCTGGGGCTTCGGATAGTCATGATGAGCGCCCTTTCGTGCGGTGCAACCGGGACGCGCCGGCGAGGAGTTCCATGATTGGCCTTGTGCTTGTGACCCACGGGCGTCTGGCTGTTGAGTTCCGCGCGGCCCTTGAACATGTCGTGGGGCCCCAGAACCAGATAGAAGCCGTTACCATCGGTCCGGACGACGACGTCGAGATACGCCGCAAAGACATCATCGAAGCCGTCAAGCGCGTCGATACCGGCGATGGCGTCGCCATCCTGACCGATATGTTCGGCGGCACTCCGTCGAACCTGGCGATCTCGGTGATGAGCAGGCCCAAAGTCGAAGTTGTCGCCGGAATAAACCTGCCGATGCTGGTCAAACTCGCGAAGGTTCGCGGCGATTGTCCGCTGGCGGAAGCCGTCACCGCCGCGCAAGATGCGGGACGAAAATACGTAACCATCGCGAGCCGCGTGCTGGGCGGAAGATAAGCGTGGCGGACCAGCGCGGCAACGAAACCGTTCCCGAAAGCCGCCCGCTAACTGAAGGCGCAGTCGTCCGCCAACTCACCATCTGCAATCGGAAGGGTTTGCACGCGCGGGCCTCCGCCAAGTTTGTGCAGACCGTAGAAAAATTCGATGCCGAGGTCCGCGTCACACGCGGCAGCGAAACCGTGGGCGGTACATCCATCATGGGTCTCATGATGCTTGCCGCCTCATCGGGCTGTGCAATTACCGTGGAAGCGACAGGCAGCGAAGCGGCGCAGGTCGTCGACGCCCTGAGCGATCTGATCAATTCGCGTTTCGGCGAAGACGACTGATGTCGTCACAGGCAAGCCTATTGCAGCGGAGCAAACAACGCCGGGAATCCCCTCCCGGCTGAGGTTTTCTAGCTCGCCTTTTTCTCCGCCGGCTTCCGGGCGTTTACCGCAGCCTTAAGGTCGGCGACAAAACTGCGATATGCGGCGTGGCGTTGTTCCGGATCCTCGATCCGCAACAGCGCCGAAGGATGGATGGTAACGACAAGCAGCGTTCCGTCGGCTAAAGCCTGCACCTTGCCGTGCACTTTACCTATGGTGACCGTGCGCCCGGTCAGGCTTCGCGCCGCCGTTACACCAAGCGCGACAATGGTCGACGGTCTGACCAGGTTGCGCTCCCAATCGAGCCAGATTTTGCAGCGCTCGACCTCGTAATTGTTAGGTCGTTTGTGCAGCCGCCGCTTGCCGCGCATTTCGTGTTTGAAATGCTTGACCGCGTTGGTGACGAAGGTTTTTTCCCGCGCGATCCCGGCGTCGCGCAGGGCCTCGTCCAGCATGCGGCCGGCCGGCCCCACAAATGGCTTGCCGGCGAGGTCTTCCTTGTCGCCCGGCTGCTCGCCGACCAGCATGAAGGGCGCGCGGTTCGGCCCCTCGCCCGGGACAGCTTGGTTCGCGTCCTTGTAGAGGGGGCATCGGGTGCAGCCCTCCTCGGCCAGGGTAAGCTGGCGCAGCGATGTGACCGTCAGTTCCGGGTTGCCGGGCATAGGGCCAGAACGCAAACATGTCGGTGGCGGTTCAAGCATGGACATAAAGGGTTCTTTATGTCTTTAGTGCCGCGGCGCCGACCGCGTGCCGGTGAGCGCAAATGACCACCGGCGGCGCACCCACTCACACCGTGCGACTTGCCACGCTTTTAAGACCATCAGGCCGGAAGGATTTGTCATGAGCTCATCGACCAAGGCTAAACCCGCGCCCGCGCACGACTACGTCGTCAAGGACATCGCGCTGGCCGAATGGGGGCGGAAGGAACTCGATATCGCCGAGACTGAAATGCCCGGTCTGATGGCGACCCGCGAGGAGTACGGGCCGGAGCAGCCCCTTCGCGGCGCGCGGATCGCCGGTTCCCTGCACATGACCATTCAGACCGGCGTGCTGATCGAAACCCTTACCGCGCTGGGGGCCGACGTCCGATGGGCATCGTGCAACATCTACTCGACGCAAGATCACGCCGCCGCCGCGGTTGCCGCTGGCGGCACGCCGGTCTTTGCGGTCAAGGGCGAGTCGCTCAAGGAATACTGGGAATATACCCACCGGATTTTTGAATGGTCCGATGGCGGCGCCCCCAACATGATTCTCGATGACGGCGGCGATGCGACGCTGCTGATGCACCTCGGCTCGCAAGCGGAACGCACGCCCGACGTATTGCATCATCCCGGCAACGAGGAAGAAGAAGTTCTGTTCGCCGCCATTAAGGAGCGGATGGCGAAGCAGCCGGGCTGGTACACCAAGACCGCGGCCGCCATCCGCGGCGTCACAGAGGAGACGACGACGGGCGTGCACCGCCTCTATCAGATGGAGAAGGAAGGCAAGCTTCTCTTCCCTGCGATCAACGTCAACGACAGCGTGACCAAGTCGAAGTTCGATAACCTTTACGGCTGCCGTGAATCGCTGGTCGACGGCATCCGCCGCGGCACCGATGTGATGATGGCCGGAAAAGTGGCGATGGTCGCGGGCTTCGGCGACGTCGGCAAAGGTTCGGCTGCATCGTTGCGCCAAGCCGGTTGCCGCGTGCTGGTCTCCGAGATCGACCCGATCTGCGCCCTGCAGGCGGCCATGGAAGGCTACGAAGTCGTGACCATGGAAGATGCCGCGCCCCGCGCCGACATCTTCTGCACGGCGACCGGCAATGTCGATGTCATCACCATCGAGCACATGCGCCAGATGAAACACCGCGCCATCGTCTGCAACATCGGTCATTTCGACAGCGAGATTCAGGTCGCCGCGCTGAAGAACCTGAAATGGTCGAACGTCAAGCCGCAGGTCGATGAAATCGAATTCCCGGACGGCAAGAGGATCATCCTTTTGTCGGAGGGAAGGCTGGTCAATCTCGGCAACGCCATGGGCCATCCGAGCTTTGTGATGTCGTCGTCGTTCACCAATCAGACGCTGGCGCAAATCGAACTGTGGACCAACCCGGGCAAATATCAGAAGAAGGTCTACACGCTGCCGAAGCGGCTCGACGAGAAAGTCGCGCGCCTGCATCTCGACAAGATCGGGGTGAAGCTGAGCCAGCTTTCGCAGAAGCAGTCGACCTATATCGGCATCCCGGTCGAGGGGCCGTTCAAGACCGATCAGTACCGCTACTGAGCGTTGGCCGGCACGAAAGTGACGTGAGCTCTGATCGGCGGCCCCGTGAAGCCTAGAAAAGCGTGTCGGATGACAATGTCGTCCGACCGCTGTCCGGCATCGCCGCCCGCTAACAGGGTGACGGTCGTTTGGCACGGAGCGTCGCCATCCAGGCAAACCAGTAAAAGGCCCGCGCTTTTTCTTGCGGCGCGGCCCTTTGCCGACAGCGGATCCTCATCAAGCGGGCGCACACCCGGCATATAGAACGGCAGTCCGCTCGCTAATGCCGCCGAGCCCCAAAAAAGCCGAACCGGCGCGAGGCTCGCGAGACGTTCTGCCGTCGCCGCCACTTGCGGCGCATCCGGCCGATTGGGATCGAGACCAGCTTTCAGTTTCTTATAAGCAACCACCGGCGAGGCGATAAGAGCGACGAGCACCATTGCCACCGCAGCCAGTCCCGCAGCGGCCGTCGCTGTCGCATCGATGACCAGCTGGCGCGAGCCGTAGAGCACGACGGGCAACAGCGCCCAATTTGGATACGTCCAGGCCGCTGTCAGCCGATGCGGCAACGCAAGATTGACCAGCGCCGGCAGCACCAGCGGCACCACGAACAAGATCCAGGCTTGCCGGCGCTCTGCGTCAGCCGGCCATAAAATATCGCGCAGGACAGCCGAGCTTGGTCGCAATGCCGCCAGCAGCACAAGCGGACCGGCAGCGTAGGCGATCACGCCGGCGAGATAGCGCAGCGAGCCGAAAAGCGTTGCGCCGAACGTCGACTTGGTCAAAACGCTTTCGCGCATAAACGCGTAATTAGCGCCGCCGGTTTGCGAGACATACCAATAAAGATGCGGACCAATCACCACAGCGGCACCGACCGCCATCAGGTAAGGCGCAGGCGAGCGCCAGAAACGCCGCACATCTGGGCCGGCAATCGCCGCAACCGCCATGCCGGCGAACAGATAAATCGCCCAATACTTGCCGAGCATGGTGAGACTCGCGAACGCCCCGGCAAGGAGCGCATTCCAAACCCCCAATCCCCGGCGAGCGCGCAGATAGAACAGCAACGCTGCGGCCCAGAATGGCATCATCACTGTGCCGGCGTTCAACTCGGTCGCCTTGAAGGTGAAGAGCGGAATCAACGACAGCGCGGCCAGCCCGAACAGGGCCTTGTTTTTGTCGAGATGGTCGCGGGCCAGCCGCCAACTCACGGCGAGGGTGATACCCGCGATAATGACCGCGAGCAGATGGGCAGCCCAGTCGGCGCGCGGGAAGACCGCAAACCACGATGCGAACAGCCACGCCGTCATCGGCGGGTGTTTATAGCCAAACGCAAAATGCTCCGCCCATAGCGCGGCTTCGCTCGCATCCCAGTGCAGAGCCACGGGCCAAAGCGACACCGTGTCATAGATCATCCAGACGGCAATGAAGCCGGCTGTGGCCCAGGCGACGATGCGCCCCTCGGTGCACGCAGCAACAATTTGCGTGGCGGATTGGACAACCTGCGAGGCAACGTTCGCGTTCTGCGGACGAAGACCGCCGGCTGGATCTGGATGTGAAATAGTCACGCGGTATTTTGCCGTTATTCGCGCGGCCTCACAAGCAAGTGTGCATTGCTTTAGCCGGCACGATGGCGCTATTGCAGGCGGGCATGAATGACGTTCAGCCGCTGACTTCTGCCGCGGCGCCCGCCCGGCCGATAGCGGCCGTCCGGCCGGCGCCGGAGCTCAGCATCATCGTGCCGACCTTCAATGAGCGCACCAACGTGCCGCTGCTGGTCGAGCGGCTGGAAAGCCTCCTCACCACATGCGACTGGGAAGTCGTATTTGTCGACGACAACTCGCCCGACGGTACGGCGGCGGCGGCGCGCACCATCGGCGAAGGTGACAGCCGCGTGCGTTGCATTCGCCGGATTGGCCGGCGAGGACTTGCCGGTGCGTGCCTTGAGGGCATGCTGGCGAGCCAGGCGCGCTATGTCGCGGTGATGGACGCCGATTTACAGCATGATGAAAGCCTGCTTCTCGAGATGTTGCAAAATTTGCTGGACGCCCGCGCCGATCTTGTCGTCGCCAGCCGTTACCTGGAAGGAGGATCGGCGGAAGGCCTTTCCAAGCACCGCTCGCGCGTCAGCCGCTGGTCGAACGGCCTGGTACGCTTGCTGCTCGGCATCGATCTTACCGATCCGATGAGCGGTTATTTCATGATCCGGCGCGGCACCTTCGAAGCGCTTGCGCCATCGCTGTCCTCGCAGGGTTTCAAGATCTTGCTGGATATCGTCGCGACCGGGCGCGGCAGCCTGCGAGTAATGGAGCTTCCGAGCATCTTTCGCGAACGCCGGCACGGCGAAAGTAAACTCGATTCGAAAATCGCGCTCGATTTCGCCGCACTGCTCGTGGCCAAGCTGACCAATGACGCGGTGTCCATTCGTTTCTTGATGTTCAGCCTGGTGGGGCTGACCGGTGTCGCCGTCCACATGGCGATTTTGTCGCTGGCGATGTTGGGGGGTGTGGGCTTCGCACTCGCTCAGTCCGTCGCGGCCGTTGGGGCGATGACCTGGAATTTCATGCTCAACAACGTTTTTACCTATCGCGACCAACGGCTTTCCGGCTGGCGCTTTCTGACCGGCTTGCTTTGCTTCCAGCTCATTTGCGCCGTCGGCGCGGTCGCCAATGTCGGACTTGCGATCTTTATCGACGGTAGCACGCACATTTGGTGGCTGGCTGGTCTCGCCGGCGTGGTGATCGGGGCGGTGTGGAATTACGCCGTCACCTCCGCCTTCGTGTGGCGCCCTGCTCAGCGCTAGGAATTAGCTTGCGCGCGCGCTGCCAGCGCCGCCGGGCGCGGCGCGCGGAGCAGCTCCGCCACCGCCGCAAAAACGTCATCCACGGAAATGGCCCGCATGCAGACATTGTCCGTGCACGCCGTTTGCCGGTGATTATGCGCGCTGACGCACGGCGAACAGGCAAGACCTGCATAAATGGCGCGCGACGGCCCGAGCGGCTGGTACAGCTTCGGCGTCTCCGGGCCGAACAGTACGATCGTCGGCAGGCCTGCGGCGGCGGCAAAGTGGGCGGGACCGGAATCGTTGCTCACCATGAGCGCAGACTGCGCGTACAGGGCGGGCAAATCGGCCAAAGCCGAATGCCCGGCAAAGGAGATCGAACGCGGGTTCGCGGCGGCGAGCCGCTCGGCGCCGGCGCGCTCTTCCGGGCCGCCGGTGATCAACACGATGGTGTCGTCGAACGCCGCCAGAATTCGGCCTATCAGTTCCGCGTACCGGCTCGCCATCCAGCGCCGGTGGGGCAGCAATTCGCTGGCGTTCGGATTAATCAGCACCAGCCGGTTCTTGTCCGGGTCGAATGGCGTGAGCGAGCGGATCGCGGCGAGTACGCGTTCGCGCTCTTCGGCGAGCGCCGGCCGGATCCGTGCGTTGACCTGGTCGTCGCCGATGAAAGTCTTGCTGTAGGGGATTGTCGGCGATTGCGCGAGCAACGCATCGACCAGAGCAATGAAATTCTTTGCGATGTGAATGTGCGCATTGTAGGCCACACGATGCGTGAGCATTTCGCCGCGATAGAGCCCTTCGCCGTGGAAGCGATAAAAGCCTACGCGCCGGTCCGCGCCGCACAATCCGGCCAGCAATGCGGTGAACCGCGAGAACAGCTCAAGATCGACGACGGTGTCGATGTCCATCCGCCGCGCCCATTGCAAAAAGCCCAGCGTGTCACGCGTCAGCGCGAACATGGACGCATCGGAGATGGTATAGACGTGATCGCGCGGAAACGTGCCGAGCAGATCGACCGAACCGGCATTGCGGGCGAACACGACAAAGAACAGTTCGGCGTTCAACTGCTCGCGCGCTTTGCGCATGGCCGGCTCGGCAAGCACCGTGCTGCCCATTTCCGACAGTTCGATGAATAAAATCCGGCGGAGCGGACGCGCCGGCTTCGGGCGCAGCCAGGTCAGAAGGCGCGAGAGCCCCGTAGCGGCGGCGCAGAGCGGAACGCCGGCCTGCCGGTCGATACGGCGCATGGTGTCGATCTTCATCGGCTTCCTCGCCACCACCCGGGCTCTGGGCGCAGGCCGGCCCCGGGGCGGCGCCAGTTATAAGCCGCGTAAGACTTGTGAGCTGCAATCGACAGTCCACGCGATGAGTGAGGCAATGAAACCAACGGGGAATCCGCGCGCGGCGCTTGCCGCTCCTTAAGGCCGATGTTATCTGCGGCGCATGTCCGCGACGCCGATCGACAGCATACGCAACTTCGCGATTATAGCTCATATCGACCATGGCAAGTCCACGCTGGCCGACCGCCTGATTCAGCTCACCGGCGGACTGACCCAGCGCGAAATGGTCGATCAGGTCCTCGATTCCATGGACATCGAGCGCGAGCGGGGAATCACCATCAAGGCACAGACCGTGCGTCTGAACTACCGCGCCCGCGATGGCAAGGATTACGTGCTCAACCTCATAGACACGCCCGGCCACGTCGATTTCGCCTACGAGGTCAACCGGAGCCTGGCCGCCTGCGAGGGCTCGCTGCTGGTGGTCGACGCGAGCCAGGGTGTCGAGGCGCAAACGCTCGCCAACGTTTATCAGGCGATCGACAACAACCACGAGATCGTGCCGGTGCTCAACAAGGTCGATCTGCCGGCCGCGGAGCCCGACAAGGTCAAGCAGCAGATCGAAGACGTCATCGGGCTCGACGCCTCCGATGCAGTGCTGATCTCGGCGAAGACCGGCGATAATGTGCCGGAGGTGCTCGAAGCGATTGTGCAGCGCCTGCCGCCGCCCAAGGGCGATCCGTCGGCGGCGTTGCAAGCCCTGCTGGTCGACTCCTGGTACGACGCCTACCTCGGCGTCGTCGTTCTCTTCCGTGTCGTCGATGGCGTGCTGAAAAAGGGCCAGCGCATCCTGATGATGGGCACGGACGCCACCTACGAAGTCGATCGCGTCGGCGTGTTCACGCCGAAGCGCGTTGAACTCGAAGAACTCGGACCTGGCGAAATCGGGTTTCTGACCGCGTCGATCAAGGAAGTCGCCGACACGCGCGTCGGCGACACCATCACCGATGAAAAAAAACCGGTCGCCGCGCCCCTGCCCGGTTTCCGTCCCGCCATCCCGGTGGTGTTCTGCGGGTTGTTTCCCGTCGATGCCGCCGACTTTGAAGCGCTGCGCGCGGCCATGGGCAAGCTCCGCCTTAACGACGCGAGCTTCTCCTACGAGATGGAAACTTCGGCGGCGCTGGGCTTTGGCTTCCGCTGCGGCTTTCTCGGCCTTCTTCATCTCGAAATCAT
>DASXDP010000181.1:0-257398 GCA_036490575.1 Xanthobacteraceae bacterium | reverse complement strand
GTCCGCGACATAAACGCCTCGGGGACCTCGGTTCTTTTAGTTGAGCAAAACGTTCGCCAAGCCATGCGGATTGCAACCTACGGCTACGTCATGGAACGCGGATCGATCGCCGCGGAGGGCGCCGCCGACCGGCTGTTGCATTCGGATGTCATCCGGCAATCCTACCTGGGCAAGATCTAGGTCGTAGCAATTTTGGAAATGTATTCACTATTGAGAAATTCAGAGACGCTGCCTACACTTAGCGCCGCATAAACCGGAGGCAAAAGCAATGCAGCTTGCGCCAACGCTGGCCGGCAACGTCTTTCAGATCGGTTACGTCGTCCCTGACATTCAGGCCAGCGTCGGCTTCTTCAAGGACAAACTCGGCGTGCCGAATTTTCTGGTCAAGGAGGACATCCAGGGTCAGGATCAAACTTATCGCGGCAAGCCCGGAGATTTCCGCCACAGCATTGCCTTCGGCTACGCCGGCGAGGTGCAGATCGAACTTATTCAATCGCTGTCCGGCGCGAGTACGTATTCGGAATTTCTCGAGCAGAATCCGAAAGGCGGCGTCCATCACCTCGGAATTTTGGCCGAGGACTACAACGCCGGCGTGGCGGGCATGAGCGGCCGCGGCTTCAAGATGGTGCAGAGCGGGCGCAACGGCGAAACACGCTTCGCGTATTTCGATGTCGGCCATCCCATCGGCACGCTTATGGAAATCGTTTGCCTGGCGCCTGCCATCCAGGAGGCGTTTGCGAAGCTCAAACGCGGCCAGGCTTAAGCGGCGCCCGCCCTCACTGTTACGTCGTCGAGTTCTGGCCGAGTTGATGGCTCAGATCGGCGGCCGCTTCGCGCAGGGCGCGGCGCACGGGGCCGTGCGGGCGCGTGTCTAGTACGCCTTCCATGCCCGCAAGATTGATCGTCGCAATGACATCGCCGTCGATGTCGAAGATCGGCGCGCTCATGCCGATCACGCCGGGATGCATCAAGCCTATGGCAATGGCCATGCCCTCTTTGCGCACTTTAGACAGCAACCTCTCGACATCTGCCATCGTTCGCAACCCGGAGCGCGCGGCAGCACCCTTGCGTTCGGCGAGTTCCCGCTCGATCATCGACTTGGTCTTGCGGCGATCGAGATAGGCGGCAAAGACGCGGCCGGTTGAAGACGTCAATAGCGGCGTCACCGTGCCGAGCTGAACCAGCAAAGAAACCGGCTGCAGGTTGAGCGCCTTGCGCACGACGGTCGGCCCTTGCGAACCCCAGACCGAGAGCGCCGCGGTGGTGTCGAGCCGATCGCGGAGCGTGTCCAGTGTTTCTTGGGCAATCTCCACCACATCGATGTTGCGCATCGCCGCAAAGCCGAGCTCGGCGGCAAAGCGCCCCAGCATATAGCGGCCGGAAATGCCGTCCTGTCGCACTAGACCGATACGGATGAAGCTGGCGAGATATTTGTGCGCCTTGCTCAAGCTCATCCGCGCCTCTTTGGCGAGATTGGTGAGCGTCATCGGCCCAGAATTTTCGGCAAGCGCCCGCAAGAGTGCGGCGCTGACTTCAACCGACTGAATGCCAACACTTTTTGTCGGGCTGCGGGGCATCGGGAATCTCCGTCCCCGAATAGGTACCGAACTCACCGCCCCGTGCCAACGGCGGACGCCGGGCCTTCAACACATGGCTCGGCCGCTCAATTCCTTCGCCTTTTACCGCCGCAAGGGGCCGATCACGGCCGCTCGAGCTCCGGCGGCGCGCCGGCCCAGCGCTTCGCGGCGGCTTCGTCTTCGAGTTTCGCCTCGACCCAATCGGTACCGGCGCCCGTCTCTACCTGCTTCCAGAACGGTGCCCGGGTTTTCAGATAATCCATGATGAACGCCGCGGCGGAAAATGCCGCTTCGCGATGGCTCGACGCGGCGGCGACCAGCACAATCACTTCGCCCGGCTCGATCCGGCCGTAACGGTGGATCACGGTGACGCCGAGAAGCGGCCAGCGTGCTGCGGCCTCTTCGACATGCCGGGCAATCTCGGCTTCGGCCATGCCGGGATAGTGCTCAAGCGTCAGCGCCGCGATCGCGGCGCCATTTTCGTCGGCGCGACAGATGCCGGTGAAGGTGACGAGCGCGCCAATGTCGGTCCGCTCCCGCGTCATCGCCGCCGTCTCGGCGGCGACGTCGAAAGCTTCACGTTGCAAGCGGATGATGGCGTTCATCTCTGCAAGCCGCACACCAAATCTTTAGGTCGGCGCGTGTCCTTTTCGGAAAACCGGTATCCACTTTTCCGGGACACGCCGCTAGTGGAGCGGATTTGACATTCGCTCCACACCAAGCCGTTAGTTCGTGAAGCGAATGTCAAATCCAAAGCTCCACTGGGACTAATATTTTGGTAGTGGCCTTTGATTCTAACATTCGCATGAGAGGCGCCCCAAACCATTTGCGAATGTTAGAATCGGGCCACTACCCGCCGGTCATGGGCGGGAAGAATGCGATCTCACCGGCGCCGACGATGGGCGCATCGGCACGCACGTGGCGATGGTCGATGGCCGCGCGGATCACTTTCGCATTCTCGAAGGCGTGGGCGTATTCTTCGCCGCGTCCGGCAAGCCAAGTCATCAATTCACCGACAGTGGCGATATTCGCCGGTGGGTCCAGCCGCTCTTCCGCCTTGCCCAGCCGCTCCCGCACCCAGGCAAAATACAGAAGCCTCACGCATCCTCCCGGGTCAGATGATGCAGCCCCGCCTGCAGATAGTCCCATCCGGTATAGATGGTCAGCAAAGCGGAAAGCCACAAAAGCATGATGCCGATCTTGGTCACGATCGGAACCAGGGCGTCGCCGGCGTCTCCGGCGATGAGAAAACCCACGGCGACGAGTTGCACCGTCGTCTTCCACTTGGAAAGGCGCGTGACCGGCACGCTGACGCGCAACTCGGCGAGATATTCGCGCAAACCGGAAACGAGAATTTCTCGGCAGAGGATGACCACGGCCGCGAACAACGACCAGCCGTGAATGGTATCCTCGGCCGCGAGCATCAACAGGCAGGACGAAACCAAAAGCTTATCGGCAATCGGATCGAGCATGCGCCCGAGCGAAGATTGCTGCGCCCAGGCGCGGGCAAGATAGCCGTCGAGGAAATCGCTGATGCCGGCGACTATGAAAATCGCAAGCGCCAGCCAGCGCAGCCACAATCCGCCATCCAGAATGCTCTGCCCGAACATGCAGCCGATCACGATCGGGATGGCGACGATGCGGCCATACGTCAGGATGTTGGGCAGCGCCAGCGGATGTGCGCGCATGCGGCCGTTGGGCGTCGTCGTCGTGGTCGAATTCATCGCCATAACATAGCGTCGCGGTGACAATCCTGACAGGTGCCCTGTCCGCGGAGCGGCCTTGCGGCCTCGGCCGCGTTTGCGACTTGCCTGGATCGAGATCCGCTCACGCTGCTCCCTCGTGGAAGAATTCGTAAATCCGGCGAGCCGTCTCCGCGCTGATACCATCGACCTGCAACAAATCGGTTACAGAAGCGCGCTCAATGGCCTTCAGCGTCCCGAAATAGTGAAGCAACGCGCGCTTGCGGGTGGGGCCAATGCCCGCAATTTCCTGCAAGCCGGCCTCGCGCATTTGCCGCCGGCGCCGGATTCGATGCGAACCGACGGCAAAACGGTGCGCTTCGTCGCGAAGGCGCTCGACGAAGTAAAGGACCGGATCCCGGGGCGGCAGCTTGAATGAGTCGCGGCCGGGAATAAAGAACGTCTCCCGCCCGGCATCCCGGTCCGGTCCCTTGGCGACAGCGACGAGCGGGACCTCGAGGCCTAGTTCGCCGAATACCTCCTGCGCGGAAGTAAGCTGCCCCTGCCCCCCGTCGATCAGGACGAGGTCGGGCCAAGGCGATTCCGCGTCCTCGGATGCCGGCACGTCGCGTAACAGATCAAGCTCTTCGCGCGGCAGCGCCGACTCGCCGGCCAGAATCGCCGCGGCTGCTTCGAGCTCAGGCGCGGCGGCTGGCTGTTGGCCTTCGGCAATCAGTCGCTTGAACCGGCGCGCCAGAACTTCCCGCATCATGGCGAAATCGTCGCCGGGAGTGAGGTCAGCCGAACGGATATTGAACTTGCGATAGTCGCTTTTGCGGAAACCTTCCGGGCCGGCCACGATCATGGCGCCAACCGCGTTCGTGCCCTGAATGTGGCTATTGTCGTAGACCTCGATGCGACGGGGCACCCGCGGCAACCCGAACGTCTCGGTGAGCTGCCGCAACAGGCGCTGCTGGGACGAGGTTTCGGCGAGCTTGCGCCCGAGCGCCTCACGCGCATTGGCGAGCGCATGCGCGATCAAATCCTTCCGCTCGCCGCGCTGCGGCAGGATCACTTCGATCTTGTGGCCGCTCTTAGTGGTCAGCGCTTCCGCCAACAGCGCGCGGTCCTCGATCTCGTGCGAAATGAGGATCAGCCGCGGGCACGGCTTGTCGTCGTAGAACTGCGCCAGGAAGGCTGCGAGGATTTCGTCCGGCGAAACGGCACGGTCGGCTTTTGGGAAATAGGCGCGATTGCCCCAATTCTGCCCGGTGCGAAAGAAAAACACCTCAACGCAAGCAAAACCGCCTTGTTGATGCAGGGCAAAGACGTCGGCCTCTTCGACGCCGCGCGGATTGACACCCTGGTGCGCCTGAATGGCCGACAACGCCGCCAGGCGGTCGCGGTAAACCGCAGCCCGCTCGAAGTCGAGCGCGGTCGAGGCGTTTTCCATTTCCGTGGCTAGCTCATCCTTCACGGCCTTACTGCGGCCGGACAAAAAGGCATTGGCTTCGCGCACCAGCGCCGCGTACTCGGCAAACTCGATTTCGTTTGTGCATGGCGCCGAGCAGCGCTTGATCTGATGCAGCAGGCATGGCCGGGTGCGGCTCTCGAAGAACGGATCGCTGCACGAGCGCAGTAAAAACGCGCGCTGCAGCGCGTTGACGGTGCGATTGACCGCCCATACCGAAGCGAACGGCCCGTAATATTGCCCGGGTCGCGAGCGGGCGCCGCGATGCTTGAGGATCTGCGGCGCCCAATGATCCGACGTGATCAGGATGTACGGAAAAGACTTGTCGTCGCGCAGCAGCACATTGAAGCGCGGCCGCAGCCGCTTGATCAAATTCGCTTCAAGAAGCAACGCCTCGGTTTCGGTGCGGGTGACGACGAATTCGAGCGCGCGGGTCGCTGCGATCATCCGCTCGATACGCGTGTCGAGACCGGTGGGGCGCGCATAGGCGCGGACGCGGTTCCGGACGTTCTTGGCTTTGCCGACGTAGAGAACGTCACCGCGGGCGTCGATCATGCGGTAAACGCCGGGCTGGGAGGGAGCAAGCTTGGCGTAATGCAAGACAGCGGCGCGACCCGCCGCGAGCGATCCGCCCGCCCCGCGAATATCTTCACCGACGGGGTTGTCGTCTTCCGGTTGCGGAAGCGACGACTCTTCGTCGTCTTCGACACGTTCGATCTCGCGATCGGGATCTTTTTTCGGAACGTTCATGCCTTCGGCAAATTCCCCACCCGGAACCTTGCGCCCGCAAGGATCGCTCAAGCTCGAACGTAGGATCGGCTGCCGGTAACGGCCAGAGCGGCGAATACTGAGGAGCGCGCCTGAGAAGAGCCGTTTCGCGGCGGACGCGCGGTCCGAAGTTCCGGAATTACAATGAAAAACGCAGTTTTACTTTTATTTAACCATATTCTTGGCGGCGTTAAAACATACTTAGGTATAATCATGGCGATGCCGAGATTAATCTCGCCATAATATTGTCCACAAAGACCTGAGACCTGTGTCTCGTGCGCACTAGACGGTAATATACTTAGAATACTATTGGACCATCCACCTAAAAATGGAGGTCAAGAAAATGAAACGTTTGGCTTATGCGGCGCTTGCGCTGCTCGCGCTCTCGGGCGCGGCCTGGTCTGCGGACCTGCCGCCGGCGCCCTATTACAAGGCTCCGGCTTATCTGCCGCCTGTCTACAACTGGACCGGTTTCTATATCGGCGCCAACGGCGGCGGCGGCTTTGGCTCTTCGAAGTGGGATACGACCAGTTCGTTCAATCCGACCGGCGGGGTCGCCGGCGGCACGCTGGGGTACAATTATCAGCTCGGCGCCGTGGTGCTTGGCGTTGAGGGCGACATCGACTGGGCGGGCCTGAGCGGTTCCACCACTGGTGGCTGTCCGGCGGGCTGTAAGACGAGCGACTCCTGGCTGTCGACGGTACGCGGACGGCTCGGATACGCCGCCGACCGCTTCATGCCCTACATCACGGGCGGCGGCGCTTTCGGGAACATCCAGGCCTCGACACCGGGCCTGGCCGGCGCAAGCACCACCAATGCCGGTTGGACCGTCGGCGCGGGCCTCGAATTCGCCGTCGCACCGCGTTGGACGCTGAAGGCGGAATACCTCTACGTCGACCTCGGCAAATTCAACTGCGGCATCGGCTGCGGTGCGCCAACCGACAACGTCACATTCACGACCAATCTGATCCGCGCCGGGTTTAATTACCGCTTCTGATCGTTTCGGTTCGCCAAAAACATCAAACCCCAGGCGTCACCGCCCGGGGTTTTTTCTTGAGCACAACTTAGGAGGCTGTGCGAGCTAAGCCTTTGGCGCTGTCGCGGCGAATGCGGGCACCCGCTCCGCGAAAGTCTCGAGCCACGCGACAAGCCGCGGATGATCGGCGCGCCAAGTGCCGCCAAAGCGGAAATCGCGATAGCCGAGCGCGCAAGCCAGCGTGATCTGGCCGACATGAGGAAGCTCCGGGCTCGCCGGAAGCGCGGGCGGCGCGCTCTCGAGCGCACTCAAGCCTCGCGCCACTTTGCCGGCCTGGTGCTCCACCCACTTCGGTTCGTGTTTTTCCGGAGCGCGCCAACGGCCTTCGTAAACTCCGAGGATGGAAGCATCCAGAATGCCGTCGCACAGCGCTTGCAGCCGCAAAGCGGCGAAACGCTGATCGGGATCGCGTGGAATTATTTTTCCGCCACCGGCGCGATGGTCGAGATACTCGAGGATCACGCGCGAGTCGTAGAAGCTCGATCCATCCTCGAGGATCAGCACCGGGATTTTTCCGATCGGATTCTGCGCGCGCACGCTATCGCGCGGATCCATGGTGTCGGCAGGCTCGCACTTCACGTCGTTCATACCGAGCAGTGAAAGCGCGATTTGCACTTTCCGGCCAAACGGCGAAGGTATCGCGGAACGAAGGATCATGATGCTGTAACCATCCGGGTGATGAGGGGAAAGAGATTGAAGAACAAAATCGCTGCGCGAACAACTCTGACACGCAAATAGCGCCCACGCTCTCGGGGCAACGCTGCATTCTCGTGCCGAGACTTCCTTCGCGACGAGCGCAGACACCGTGCGAACGGGGCGCGTTCGCAACGTCACTTTTCGCCGAAAATTCGCTAGCCGGTGATGACGAGGTTGACGGCTTTAGGGCCTTTGCCTTTCTTGTCGGGCTCAACCTCAAAGCTGATGCGCTGCCCTTCAAGCAGCGCTTTCAGTCCGGCACGCTCCACGGCAGTGATGTGCACGAACACATCTCGCCCGCCGTCATCCGGTTTGATGAAGCCGTAGCCACGTTCGCCATTGAAGAATTTGACCGTACCGGTCATTGCCATCGAGCAACTCCTTCCCCCGCGGTTGCTTCGCCGTCGGCCCCCACGGCGCGACGGCTTGGCCGGACATCCACACGGGTAAGGCTTCAGCCACGACGGCCTCAGTCACTCCGCCGGCCCCCCACAGGAGGCGGAACGTCAAAGCCAGCGGTGGAAAATTAGACCAATTTTAACGTGTAGAAAAGTGGGCAACTACCTGCGAACGGCTGTTCGCGAGGTCCCTGTCACTCGATCGTGACCTGAGTTGACGCCCGTCCATCGGTATTGACTGAGCCGGCCGAGAGCAATTCTTCCAGCTTCGGCATCACCGCACGCAGTTGCCGCTCAAGCGTGAACGGCGGATTGATCAAGATCAGCCCCGAGCCTTGCAAGCCGCCGGGCCGCCGCGTTTGCGGCAACAGCACTTCGCTCCGCAGCATCTTCGCACCGGCAAAGCGGCGCACTTCGCGGGCCAGCGCGTCAGGCGCTTTGCGTTCCTTGATCGGATACCAGATCATGTAAATCCCGCCGGGCCACTTTTGGTAGGCGGCCGCAAGGCGTGCCGAGAGACGAGGGAATTCGTCAGTCTCTTCATACGGCGGATCGATAAGAATAAGCCCACGCCGCTCCCTCGGCGGCACGTAGGCGCCGAGCGCTACCCAGCCGTCGATGGCAACGATTTTGGCACGACGCTCGCGGCCCAGCACGGCCGCGAGTAAGGCCGCGGAACGCGGCTCGAGTTCGCACGCAGTAAGGCGATCCTGCGGACGCAGCAAAGCTGCGCAGATGAGCGGTGAGCCTGGATAGTTTCGCAGTTCGCCGCCGGGATTGAGTTCGGCAACGACACCAAGATAAGGGGCGAGAAAGGCGTCCAGCGCCCGGTCTTCCGGGCGCGGTTTCCAGATGCGCGCAATGCCCGCATGCCACTCGCCGCCCCGGGAAGCGTCACGTGAAAAAAGATCGTACCGGCCGGCGCCGGCATGGGTATCAACGACGCGGAACGGCGCGGGCTTCTGGCGCAGATATGTGAGTATCGACGCCAGCACTGCGTGTTTGTGAACGTCGGCGAAATTACCGGCGTGAAAAGCGTGGCGATAATTCATCGGCCGCGATCCCGCATGGCGGATCGAAAGCAAACAAACTCTAGTTTGCCGCGCCGCGCACCGGAGGCATGATCACCTGATCGCGCTTGCAAGAACGCCGCGCGATTTCCGGGCACTCGCGAAACTGCAAGTCCTTGGACAGGCATATCCTGACTTCGGTCAAGCGCCTGCGATCGCACTTGATCGCCATGCCTTCGCGCGTCAGTCCGGAATTGGCTTTTGTAAAGGCCTCTTCCACCGCCGCCGGCGTGACATCGAGCGGCGCTTGCAGATCGACGTATTGCGCCGGGATTTTGATTGTCGCGCGCGCTTTGCGAATGAGATCGAAATATGCCCGCTGCGACAGCCCGGAGCAGGTACCGTGACGGTCCCACTCGTTGTAGATAAGGCGCGGGGCCGGCATCACGTCGAGCATGGAATCGACAATGCCATGGTAAAGCCGCGGCGACGGGACTTGGCAATTTTCAGGAAAGCCGCGCTCGTATTGCGGCCATAGCCCGTGGACGACAAACGCGAAGGGCCGTGCGCCGCACTGTATGCCTTCGTTGCGCGCGTAGCGTTCGTGCGCGGCCGCGCAATACGACGGCGACCACGACAGCGACAGGACATAGAAATCAAATTTCCCGGGTTCGTTCTGGGAGGAATCCTGGGCGAGCGAGGCGCCAAGGCCGGCGATGAGAAGGACGACGCTGGCCACAGACGAGATTACGTATTTGACCATGAGACCTTCACTTCCACGGCCCTGACGGTAAGGCTACGCGTTACTGAACAAATAAAGAACAAAACCCGCGGCCTGAGCTTGGCCGGACTAAAGGTTGCCTGATTCTCACGCGAAGGTGCTTTATACTTGAGCCGTCTCGATTCATGCTGCATTCGTCGCTGGCAGCAGTCGGCAGGGGATGACTCACATGAGATGGCTTTTGGCAGCATTGGCGTTGGCGCTGGCAGCTTCGGGCGCCCACGCCCAGACGTCGCCGCAGCAAATGAACATGAACGCGGCCCAGCGAATTGGCAACTCGGCGGGCAAAAATGGTGCGGAGGACAGCGGCTCAAAAGCCAAGGCCAGCGATAAGGCCTATAACGCGGCGCTACACAATATACCCGACAAGCAATACGATCCTTGGCACGGCGTGCGCTGACCACCCGGCTCGGAAGTCAGGCCTTCAGGGCTTGGCCGCGCGGCAAGCGGGACCATAAGCCCAATTGCGGTCCAGCCCGACGACGCAGAAATTGACGCCATAATCCAGCCCGATCATGCCGGTGTCCTCGCCGATTGAATAATAAATCGGATGCCGGACACCATCGCTGACCAACGCAACTCCGCTGCAGAAGCGGCGCGGTATGGCTTGGGCCGCCCACGGCATCACCGCGGTCTCGCGAATACGTTCAATTCCGACGATCTGTAGCTGGGAATTCCAGAACCGGATTTCCTTACTGCGGAAATCCCCGATAATGCGATCAAGCGCCCGCGGATAGTCGCACGCCGGCATCTGGCGGTCGTAGTCCGGACCCGGAAGCCAGAAATTCTTTTCCAGCGGATTGGCGGCAAGCGACGGCGAAGCAAGCGCCACAGACAGCGCCAGCGCGAACCCCAAAGACAAGATGCGGCCCAACATTGCCCCTCCGACCACGCGGCCCCCTGTGCGCGAGATCTAGAACGTGCCGCGCCGGC
The DNA here is from genome assembly GCA_036490575.1 of Xanthobacteraceae bacterium. Lineage (GTDB taxonomy): Bacteria > Pseudomonadota > Alphaproteobacteria > Rhizobiales > Xanthobacteraceae > BOG-931. Next base: position 247,046 of record DASXDP010000181.1, on the reverse strand, counting down.
ATTAGCCGGTCAAGGGCGCCTAAACCCGGCAGCGAATAACCGCCGCGATCGATGCATCCGAGTCACAGTGTCTCACCGGCGAATTTTCCATCCGGGGCAATGCGTCAAACTCCGGTCATCATGCTAGTTTGCCGACGAGCTGATTCGTCGCGAGTGCGGACGCCGAGGGTTTTCCGGCGACAGGAACGTCTGACTCTGTCGGGGAATTGGACATGGACGAGGTGCATCGCCTCGTAACGAGCGATTCGCAGTTCAGCATCCAGACGGCAGGCCGCTTGATGGCCGCGGTCTTTCCCTCCTGGGTTCGCGAACTGGCGCTGCTGGTGGAAAGCGTCGAAGCCGTTCGGCCCGCAGGCGCCTTGCCGGACTGGCAGCCGGGCGCGGTCCTGCGGTTACCTTTTTCCAGAAGCATCTGCAATGACGGCGAAGCGGTTTGCACCCAGGCGTTGATGGCACTTGCCGACAGCGCCATGATAATCGCCTGCTCGGCGGCGTGGAACGGCTACCGCGCGATGAGCACCGTTGATCAAACCATGCATTTCCTGCGGCCGGCGACGTTTGACGTCGTTGCCGATGCACGCGTGGTGCGCATCGGCAAAACTACCGGCTTTGGGCGAGTCATGATGATGGATGCTGCCGAGAATCAGCCGGTGGGCATGGTGGCAAGCGCCTGCTCAATACTGTGATGCCCCGAGCGCTCGTGCTTTCCATTGCCGCTGCCCGCCTCTAAAATCCACCCTCCTCTAGCGGAGACCGCCGCCATGTTGAAGAACGGCTTGATGACTTTGGTGCTCACCGCAGTCCTGAGTACCTGCGCGGGCGGTCTTGCTTTCGCCGGCCTGCAAGGCCCCGGTCCGTGGTTCGGCCGCGAGTGGGTGTGGGGCAATGACACCGGCGGAATTCTCCCCTACTCGCCCGAGGTGAGAGGCGTGTACCGGCAGATGGCAGCGGAGCATTGTGCGCGCTGGGGCCGGCTCTCGCACGTGACCAGCGTGCACCCGAGGTATGGCGACTACATCACCTTCGTCTGCATGGATCGACCGCACGTCATCCATTAGGTGTTGCATCAGCCCTCGCACTCGTTTCACGCCAGTCACCGGCGGCAGCTTGAATGACGGCCAGCGCCGCGACCGCGGCGGTATCGGCGCGCAGGATACGCGGTCCAAGCGAGAGCCGGACAACATTCGGACGCTTGAGCAACGCGGCGCGTTCCTCGGTGCTGAACCCGCCTTCAGGGCCTATCAGCAAGGCGAGCGGCGCGGCGGGTAGCTCGGCCAAAGCCGCGACGGGATCTTTCACCTCGGTGTCCTCGTCGCAAAAAATCAGCCGCCGCTCCGGATTCCATCCGGCGAGAATATCGGCCAACGGAAAAAGTGGTTTTATTTCGGGCAGCGAAAGCAAACCGCATTGCTCGGCCGCTTCGATAGCATTGGCGAGCATGCGTTCGGAGCTCACGCGCGCGACCTGACCGTGCTGGGTGAGAACCGGCTGCAGCAGGGATACCCCCATTTCGACGGCCTTCTGAACCATATAATCGAGCCGGGCCGCCTTGAGCGGCGCGAACAGGTAGTGCAAATCCGCCGGCGGGGGCTGAGGGCGGGTATTTTGCTCAACGATCAAGGTCGCTGCGCGCTTATGGGCCTGGAACCCGGCGCTCCATTCCCCATCGCGGCCGTTGAAGACGAGAACGCGCTCGCCGGGCGTTAGCCGCAGCACGGTGCCAAGATAGTGGGCCTGCGCTCTATCGAGCGGAACCGTTTCGGCCGGGCCAAGCGGCGCCCTGACGAAGAGTCGCGGAGCACGAAAGTCATACGGGGGCATAGGAAATTATAAGCAATTAGAGCAAGATTAGCGCCTGGGCGACGACTCGCGGCAGAGGCTTCTGCCGCCTTATCGCCGAAATCAACGGGCCTTTATGCCCCAAATTTAGTGCCAGAACCTCGAGCTGAAACCGTGAGCACGACCTTGAGCAAATGGAACCGAAAGCCGCGCCTGATGGCCGGGTGCGTTGGGACAATTTTCATGGCCGCGCTCGGCGCTGCGCCATTGAGCACGGCCCGGGCACAATCGGCGCCGCCGCAGTGTGCCGCGTTCGTGCAACTGCGCACGGAAGCCCAGGAAAAGGCGATGGCGGTCCGCACGGCGATCGAAAAGAAAGTCGATCGCAAGGACGTTTGCACGCTGGTGCAGCGCTTCTATGCCTCCGAAGGAACGGTCGTGAAGTTCCTCGAGGAAAATAAAAGCTGGTGCAATATTCCAGATGAGGCGATCACGGCGGCCAAGCAAAATCATGAGCGCACCCTGAAGTTCCGCACCGCGGCCTGCACCGAAGCGCCCCAAGCCAAACCGCGGCCGCCTTCGCTCAGCGACGCCATTGGCGGACCTTCGGTGGACACCCGCGAAAACACCAAAACCGGCCGCGGCACACTCGACTCACTTTCCGGCAATCCGCTGGCGAAATGAACGGGCCGAGTGCCGCCGATTTGAAATTCCTGCACCGGTTGCGGCTATCTCGTCAGGAATTTCAAATCGAAAGGCGGCACTAGACTCAAGTTGCTGGTGCCTTTTGGTTTTCGAAGTTCGTACGAGGGGTGCCGCGGTGTATCACGAACTGCGAAAACCGGGCACTAGCGGCTCGGTCGCCGACGCGACGGGAAATTGGGTCGACACGGCGGCCCCCGCGTGGTTGCGTCCTTACCTCCGGCTTGCCCGTCTCGACCGGCCGATCGGCTCCTGGCTTTTGCTGCTGCCGTGCTGGTGGTCGTGCGCGCTTGCCGCCATCGCGGCACACCACACGCCGAGCGTCGCGCAACTGGCTTTGTTTTTCGTCGGCGCCTTTGCCATGCGCGGCGCCGGCTGCACGTATAACGACATCGTCGATCGCGATCTCGATGCCAGCGTCGAGCGCACCCGCTCGCGTCCCATTCCTTCGGGCCAAGTCAGCGTATTTTCCGCCGGCGTCTTTCTGGTCGCGCAGGCGCTGATCGGCCTTGCCGTGCTGCTGTCGTTTAACCTGTTCAGCATCGGGCTCGGCATCGCATCGCTTGTCATCGTAGCGGTCTACCCGTTCATGAAACGCATCACCTACTGGCCGCAAATCGTGCTCGGCCTGGCGTTCTCCTGGGGCGCATTGATGGGCTGGGCGGCGGTCTTCGCGCGGCTCGATGCGCCAGCGCTGCTGCTGTATGCCGGCTCAATCGCCTGGGTCATCGGCTACGACACCATCTACGCGCACCAGGACCGCGAGGACGATGCGCTGATCGGCATCAAATCGACGGCGCTGTTGTTTGGTGAGCGCACCAGGCCGATGCTCGGCCTGTTTTATGGATTGGCCGTCACTCTTGTTGGCGCGGCCGGCGTCGCCGCGGGCGCCGGACTGGTCTTCGCGATCGGACTGGCAGCTTTTGCCGCGCACCTGGCGTGGCAGATTGCGCGGCTCGACATTTCCGACCCCGATCGCTGCCTCGCTTTGTTCAAATCCGATCGCGACGCCGGACTGATCCTGTTCGCGGGACTGCTGCTCGACGCAGCGCTGCCTCGTCTTAGTTGAGGCGCCCGGTCTACTGCGCGGTCAAACCGCCGTCCACGGCGAGCGCGTGGCCGACAACAAAAGAGGCGTCGTCGGAGGCAAGAAACATGACCGCGCGACCGATTTCTTCCGGTTCGGCAATGCGCCCGATGGGGTGACGCGAAAGAATGAATTGCTCGACCTTGGGATCCTGGAACCAGTCCGCCAAAATACGAGTGCGCGTGGCGCCGGGGCAAACGGCGTTGATGCGAATGCCGCGGCCGATGTAATCGAGCGCCGCGGTGCGGGACAGGCCGACCACGCCGTGCTTGCTCGCCGCATAAGCGCCGATGCCGCGCTCGCCGACCAGGCCCGCCACCGAGGCGGTATTGACAATGGCGCCGCCGCCGGCCGCCAGCATGGCGGGGATTTCGTATTTCATCGACAAGAAAACGCCCTTCAAGTTCACATCAATAAGGCGGCTAAAGGCGATCTCCTCCTCATCGGCAACGGCAAAGCCGCTGGCGCCGACACCGGCGTTATTGAACGCGATATTGAGCTTGCCGTGAGCGGAAACGGCGCGCTCCACCATGCCGCGGCAATCGGCTTCAAGGCTCACGTCGGCCGCGATGGCGATTGCGTCGCCCCCGGACTCCTTGATCAGCGCCACGGTTTTTTCGGCATCCGCCTCGTTCTGATCGACCACCGCCACGCGTGCACCCTCGGCGGCAAAGAGCTGCGCGGTCGCCCGGCCGATGCCCGAACCGGCGCCGGTTATCAAAACGCTGCGGTCAACAAACCGGCCGGCCATCGATGTCTCCGCGTTCAAGCCGCAAGGTAGGCACTGTGCAGGATTTCAGGATTTTGCCGCAGCGCATCCGGCTCTCCGGAGAACCTGATGCGGCCTCGCTCCATAACGTAGGCGTGGTGCGAAATCCGGAGCGCAATGTGGGTGAATTGCTCGATCAGCAAAACGCCGACGCCGTTGGCGGCGAAGGATTCGAGCACGGGCACGAGTCGCGCGACGATCATCGGCGCGAGTCCGAAAGACAACTCATCGGCGAGAATATAGCGCGGCTGGCTGACGATCGCTTGTGCCAGCACCAGCATTTGTTGTTGTCCGCCGGACAGCGCACCGGCGCGAACGCCAAGCCGCGGCTTGAGTTCGGCGAATGTCTCGAGCGCGCGTTCGACGGCCGTGTCGAGTTCCCGGCGCGTGAGCGCAGTGCCGGCGACACGCAGGTTCTCCTCGACTGTCAGATCGCCGAGGACGCGATGCCCTTCGGGCACCGCGACCACGCCGAGCCGGCGGACATTCTCCGGGCGCAGCCCATTGATCGCCTTGCCGTCCAGCAAAACCTCGCCGCGCTCCACCGGCAGCGCGCCGGCGATCGACAGAACCAGCGAACTCTTGCCAGCGCCGTTGGCGCCGAGCAACGCCGTGATCTTGCCTGGCGCTATTTCGAGGCTCACGCCATGAATGACGGTCTTGCCGGCGCGCGCCACCGTCAGGTTCGATACACTGAGACTCTGGGTCATGCCGCTTCGTCCGTTACGGTGCCGAGATAGGCGGCGCGGACCTTCGGGTCCTTGAGGACGTCCGCTGTCGGCCCGAAGGCGATCTTGGAGCCGAAATCGAGCACCAGCGTTTCGTGACAGGTGGTCGAGATCAGGTCGACGTCGTGATCGACCAGCAGCACCTGGGCGCCGCAGAACTCGGGAACGCCGATAATGACCTTGCGCAAATGCTCGGCCTCGCTTTCGCTCAAGCCGGCGCCCGGTTCGTCCATCATGACGACCCGCGGCTTCGCCACAACGCAACGGGCGATCTCGACAAGCCGCCGCTCGCTGGCATTGAGCGAAACGCCGACCCGCTCTGCCTGCCGGATCATGCCGACATACTCGAGGGCTTCGGCGATGAGATCGCGGCGCGCGTGACCTTGGGTGGGTACGTTGTCAAGCGCGGCGGCGACGTTGTTCCAGACGCTGAGATTCTCGACCACTTGCTCGGTTTGAAACGTGCGCCGCAGGCCGAAGGCGGCACGCCGGTTCATCGGAATGCGCAGCAAATCCTCGCCGTCAATCGTGACCGTTCCAGCCGAGCGCCGCACGAACCCGCTCATGACATTCAGCAGCGTGGTTTTGCCGGCGCCGTTCGGCCCGACCAGCCCGGTGATCCGGGCGCCGATCTCGGCGCTGAGATCGTTGAGGCCGCGCACGCCGCCGAATTCGACCGTCAGTCCGCGGATCTCGATCACAGCTTTCGCTCCATGATCCGCGGCATGGCAGCCGATACTTTCGTGGTCAGCAGGCGGCTCAACGCAACGATTTGGCCGGATACGCCCTGGGGCGCGGTGATCAGCGCATGGAGCAGTCCCGCTCCGAACACCATGATCGCCAAATTGCCGTCGATGTGCCAATCGGTCAGCAGGCTTGGAATCGCGCGCAATAACAAGCCGGCGAAGATCGGTCCGGACCAGTGGAAGGCGCCACCGATCACCGTCAGCGCGAACATCATGATCGATTCACTCGCGGGGAAAGCACGGCTGTCGAGTTGGCCGATATTGGCCGCCATTAGCCCACCGGCCACACCGGCAAGGAAGCCGGCAAGCGCGAATGCGACGACCTTGTACCGAAAGATATTGACGCCTACCGCCACGGCGACCGGTTCACTTCGCCTGATGAGCGCCCACGCACGCCCTGCCCTGGTGCGTTCGATCAACATCACGAGCAAAAAGCCGAGCGCCACCACCACGACGACGTAGCGGAAATAGGCGGCGTCGCTCGGAGCGAGCGGCGGATGCGGCATGAACTGCCGCGCGCCGGCGTAAATCTTGCCCGACCAGCCGGGGCCACCGTCGGGGAAGCCAATCGCGTTAATGAACACCTGGAAACCACCCGCGATCATCAGCGTGATCAGCGCGAAGAACAGCCCGCGCATGCGCATGGCGGGCAAGCCGAAAATGACACCGAAGATCGCTGCCGCAACGCCACCGGCCAACAGATCGACCTCAAACGGAATGTGGAAGCCGTGATAAAGACGCAGCGTTACCCAACCGCCGACGCCAAACAGCGCGTACTGGCAGAGCGACACCATGCCCAACCGGGCGTAGAGCACCGCGACGCTCAGGCTGCACAGCGCGATGATGGTCACGCCGGTAAAGGTCTTGAGCCAATAGGCGGATGCGACATACGGCAGCGCGATTGCAACAATGACGGCAACGACGATGCCGGCGCGAAGCTGCTGCCACAATGTGCCGACTGCTTCAAAGCTCGCCGGCACCGAGCGGAACTGATCGATCCGGCTTAAGACCAACCCGCCGCGCTGATACCAGAGCAGAACGAGCGCGGCGAAGATAAAGGGCGTCGCCGAGCGGTATCCCGCGATGTCGGGAAACGGCGTCGCGATCGCCTCAATCACCCCGATGGCAAGACCACCGATCACAACGGCGGTAAGCGACGTCAGCCGGCCGAGAATGGCTGCCGCCACCGCCGGGACGACCAGATAGGTCAAAGGGATCGCCTGCAGCTTGAGCATATTGGCGAGGAAAATGCCGCTCACGCCGGACAGCACGCCGGAAATCACCCACGCCCAGGCGTCGACCCGAAGCACCGGCACGCCGACGAGCCCGCTGATCTCGCGATCGTTGGCGAGCGCCCGCATCGACAAACCGAGCCGGCTGCGGTTGAGGAACACGATCATGCCGATCGTCACGGCCACGCCCAGGCCAAACGCAATCGCCCGCGTGGCGGTGACGCGAACGCCGAAGACGTAGAACCCGATGCCGTCGGTTGGCAGCCGCATGCTGCGCGGCAACTCGCCCCAAAAGAATTCGCAAAATCCCAAAACCACGAGTGCGAAGCCGAGCGTGGCGACGGCGCGGATGATGGGATCGCTGTGCGCCAGCCGCGGCGCAATGACCCGCCCGTAAAACAGGGCAAGCGCCGTCGAGCTGACTACGCCGGCAATCCACCCAATCCATTCGGGGACGCCGATCTGCGCGATCTGCCATGCCAGAAGCGCACCCAAGGCGCCGAGCGCGCCTTGGGCCAAGTTCAAAACGCCGGAGGCTCGATAGAGCACCACGAGACCTACACCGGCGAGGACGTAGACCGCGCCAGTGCAGAGCCCCGCTATAACGAAAGGACTAAGGTCAGGCATTAGAAAGACTTGTCGTTACGCCTTCCTTTTAGTCCGCAAGATGCAGTTCTTTTTCCATCTTGAGGATGCCCGCGTACTCCGGATCGAGCATGGGAAAGCAAGACCGCCGCGTGACGAAGGCGCCGTCCTTGATTTCCGCCACGGAGCCCGCATGGGTCGCGTTGTGCTCATCGCCCGGTCCGAAATACCACGGGCTGCAAGACACGTCGGTCTTGAGGCCTTTGATGTTGCGGAAAGCTTCTGACACCGATGCACGATCGATCTTTGCCGGATCGAGCTTTAACAGCGCCTGCGTCGCCGCAAGAGCCGCAAGATAACCGGCTTGCGAGAACGTGTTCCGCTGATCGGACGGCTTGCCGTATTTGTCGAGCACGGCATGCCAGTTGTCGACGTCACCGCCATGCTTGTCGAGCGGCTCGAGTTCGAGGTGAATGAAGACGCGTCCACCCTGGCTCCAATACGGGCCGATCGCCTTCGGCACGCTCGCGTCGTAATGCGAGGTCGGCGCGGTGATGTAGACCTTGCCGCCCAGGTCCTGCTGCTCGGCCGCGGCGTAGAGCGGAATGCCCGCTTCTTTTGGCGTGTTGAAATCGATCGCGTCAGGCTTGAACGCCATGGCCTGCAAGATCAATGAGGTCGCGTCGAGCGAACTCGGATCGAACAGGATGGTTTTGACGTCCATGCCTACCGACTTGCCGTAAGCCTCGATTCCGCCGCAGGACCAGTCGCCAACGTTTGGAATGTTCGGGCCGATGCAGACCAGCCGTTTCACGTGCAGGTCATCATGCATGTATTGCGCGGCACCGATGTTGCTCATGCGCGGGCCGCCGTTGGTGGGTGCAATATTCTTCGAGTGGAAACAATCGCGCGGCACGCCGACGCCGGCGATCACCAGGACGTTGCTGGTCTCATAGAACTTGGCGTTGGTCGCACATTCGACGAAGCTCGAACTGCCGACCATGCCGACGACCTTGGTGTCGTTGACGAGCTTGGCGGCGACCTGAGCTGCGGTCTCCGGATTCCATTGATCGTCTTCAATGCTGTAACGGATCGGACGGCCGTTGATGCCGCCGTTGGCGTTGACGCAATTGAAATAAGCCGCGGCCGCTTGCGCCGAACCGCTGAAGTCCGCCGGCCCGGTCTTGCCGACGATCGCCCCAATCTCGATCGGCTGACCCGTTGCCGCCTTGCCGTTGCTCAATCCGCATTTCGGCGCGTCGGCCGCCGCGGCCGGCATTGTCGCCAGCGCCGATGCGAACCCGGTACACGCCAGGGCCAGCATCGCGAAGTAACTCGAACGCATGTAGATCCTCCCCTTTTCACGCAGCATTTTTGCCGCGCGCCCAAAAGTTACGGCCGTAACCTATCATCGGCTTTCGCTCATGCGAAGCGTCGTTTGCGCTTTGATATTGTTCGGTTAGCGAACGCCGCGAAGCCGGCAAGACTGAGCAATAATCGGGGGAGCAACGAGCGCTGGGGACGCTTAAGCGACCGCCCTGAGCATGCCGGTCTTGCCGTGGCAATTGCGATACTCGAAGAACTGATCCGCCGCTTTAGCGACCGTCACTTCGTGATAGAGCCGAAGCTTGGCGGCCGGTCCAAGCTTGGAAAGATACTGCATCGCGGCGCCGAAAATTCGCACGTGGGTCGGATGCGATTCCGACCAGCGTTCGAGGGCGGCGAGGCTTTTCCACCAGCTCATGCCATAACTTTTTTCGGTCGGCTTTCCGTTGCGGTCGACAATCGTCATGTAACGATTGGCGAAGCAGCCGATGGCGGCGCCGTCGTCGCGCAGAAAGTCCATGCCGGCGCGCAGCACGGGCTCAACGTCTTGCAGATACATCTGCCGCTCGGCGGCTTCAGTATCGCTCCAGTCCTGGCCCGACCGGATCAAGCAAATGTTGTCGTGCGGCGTCACCCGAACCGTCGCCCCGTCGCGAACCAGGTCCGGCTCTCCTGACGGCGACAGCGCATCGTTCTGCGACGCCGGAATGCGATCGCGCATGCCACCCCAATAAGCGTGCTCCATGATGTCGCCGCTCAATCCATCCGCGAGCACCGCGACACCCTCGGGACGGCCTAGCGAAGAGAACAGTGTCTCGTACTGATCGATCGCAGGACTTAAGACCTCGATGAAAGTGCCGACGCCGGGAAATTCGGCCTCGGCGCCAGTCCAGCCGCTTCGCGCGGCCGGAAACCAGGCTTTGAATGTTTCGGCGTCGTCCCAATAGGCCACCGAAATGGTCGTGGAATATCCCGCCTCGTCAACGTAAGTGGCGCGATCCCAATGCCGCGGACCGTTCGGCGCGCTAAAGGCTTTCGCGATCCAATCGAGCGCCGCGGCGAAAGCCGGCGGCGCAACGCCATGGTGCTGGGCGCCGAAATACGCCATCACGACTTGCTTCACGGCGATGTCGTGGCGGGCAACGAAAGCCGGATAAGGCGGCTGGTAATCGTCCGGCACTCGCCGATGGCGGGTGCGCGTCACCTGAAGATGTGGAGGGATGGCCGATTCCACGGCCGCCTACTCTGCAGCTTGCGCTGACACGAATGGCGGGGCGACGGGCGCCTTTGCCGCCGGCTTCGGCGCGTTCGCAGCCTCCCCGTCCTGATCGATCGGCAATGCCAGCGTCTCGACCCGATGCGCCGGGCGATTGTTGAACAGAAGCCGGGTGACATCGGGCCGTGCGTAATGCCCGGCCGGGTCGGCGGCCGCCTTTGCCACCGAAATCATGCCGAGATCGACGTCGGCGTAGAGCAAACCCTCCTGATCCGGCGGCAGCGGCTTGGCAAGCGGTGCGCCGTCCGGACCATAGATCACGGCAAAGCCGCCGCCGGCGTGCAGGAACTGATGCTTCTCGGGCGTGTCGCACAATTCCTCGACCATGGCCTGCGAGACTGTGTTGCAGGGCGCGATGACGAAACACGAGCCTTCGACCGCGTAAATCTTGCTCGCCGCGTTGTTGACCTCGGCGCCCAGCGCGTGCGCGAACGGATCGTAAAGCGAGAAGCTTGGCCACGCGGCGATGTGGACCTGCTCGTTCTGCGCGTACATCGCATATTTTGTAAGCGGCTGGAGATGCTCCCAACAACACAGCGCACCAACGCGGCCGATATCGAGATCGTGCACGGCAAGGTGCGACCCGTCACCCTCGCCAAACACCGTGCGTTCGGCATGTGTGGGTTTCAGCTTGCGGCGCTTGGCGACCGTCTCGCCATCGGGACCGATGATCCACTGCGCGATGTAAAGGCTGCCGCCGTCACGCTCGGAGAGCCCCAGCGCCACATAGATGTTGTTGCGCTTGGCGGCGGCCTGCAATCGCTCGGCATCCGGCGTGCCGTATTGTAGCGAGTTGTCGAAATAGCGGGAGACGAAGCCGCGCATGATCGCCCAGGCCGGCGCACCGAGCCAGATCCACCACGGATAACCGGGGATGAACGTTTCTGGAAAAGCGATGAGCCGTGCGCCGTTGGCACCGGCTTCGTCAATCAGCTTGACCGCCTTATCGATTGTGCCTTCCAGGTCGAGAAAAACCGGAGCGGCCTGTACGGCGGCGACTTTGAATTTGGGATGCGCAGTTGCCATGGTCCACTCCTTGGCCGATCTGGAGTGCCAGACCAGCGCCTGTTCTTGGTTGATCTTCGCGCCTCCGCAGGTCCCGATGCGAGGCGCAGCTTCACCAATGCAAGGGTAAGGCCTCAGGGGAAATTGTCTTGGCTGGGCGCGCAATAAAAATGGGCTAGCGGCGCAAACCGCTGAGGACGCGTTCCCGCCGCTATGCTAGCGTGCTAGCTTGCCTTTTGCCGGGCTGCTCGGTGACGGGTGCGGCCATGAGAACCGTCCTGACAACAAGCGATATCGCCGAGCGAAAGCGCGCTCAGTATTGGCAGGATGCTGTCTGCGACACCTTTGTCGAGCTGGATTGCCAGGTCCGCCCGGACCGGCCGTTCTTCGGCGAACTGGTGACCACTGAGTGCGAAGGCCTGCATTTCTCCCGCGTGCGCGCCGACGAACAGACCGTCAAGCGCACGCCCACGCGTATCAGCCGCGCCCGCGAAGAGGTCATGCTGATCAGCTTGCAGGTCAGCGGCGTCGGTTCGATCTCGCAGGACGGCCGTGAGGCGCGGCTCGGGCCTGGCGACTTTGCCTGTTACGACTCGACGCGGCCCTACACGCTGCGCTTCGATTCCACGTTCGAGCAGCTCGTGCTGCATATGCCGCGCGACGCCATGGTGAGGCGCATCGGCCGCACCGAAGCCTGGACCGCACGACGGGTGGCCGCGGCAAGCCCCGTTGGCTCTCTCGTGCTGCCCTTTGTGCGGCGAACGGCCTCGATCGTGTCCGACGTGGCGCCCGCGACAGCGAGCCGGCTTTCCGAAACCTGCCTGTCGCTGGTCACTGCGGCGCTCGGCGAAAACTTAAGTGACACGCTCGAAGGTCAAAGCGCCGCCCGCACCGCCCTGACTTTCCGTGCCAAGGCAGTCATCGAAGGCAACCTTCACGATCACACGCTCAATACCGAGAAGGTCGCGACGATGCTTTGCATCTCGCCGCGTTACCTGCAGGACCTGTTTCAAGCCGAGCAGACAACGGTGAGCGACTGGATCTGGATGCGGCGCCTGGAAAAGAGCCGGCGCGACCTCGCCGATCCGCTGCGCGCCCGCGACAGCATCGCGCAAATCGCCCTCGCCTGCGGCTTCCTGGACTTCGGCCATTTCAGCAGGCGCTACAAGGAAGCCTTCGGTGTGCCGCCGCGGCAATATCGCGCCGGGCTTCGCGGCGCATCACCGCCAGGCAACGGCGACTAGGCGCTTTCGCGGATCATTCGGGGCGTTCGCCCTACCCGTTCATGTGGCTCTGGAGGAAGACACCGGCGTTGTGAATAGCGTCGCGTCCTTCGCTGAGCATGAAGCCGAACAGGTGCCAGACATGCGGCATGTTCGGCCAGATCTCCAGCCGCACCGAAACATCGGCGGCGCCCGCCCGCTGCGCAAGGCGCGTAGCGTCGTCGAGAAGGATTTCAGCTGAGCCGACATGAATGAGCAGCGGCGCCAAGCCGGAAAGATCGCCCGCAAGCGGCGATAGCTGGCTGCCGCGCCCAGCCCCCGCGACGCTGCCGCGGTATGACTGGCCGGCATGCAACAAGGAATGCTTCTTCAATGCGAGGTCCGTCTTCGCCTTACTGTTCATCGACGCGCCGGCGCACTCGAGATCGAGCCACGGTGAAATCGAGAGACCCGCGGACGGCAAGGGCAGGCCGGCATCGCGGATCGCCATCATCCCGGCCACGACGAGACCGCCGCCGGCGGAATCGCCGGCAAAGACGATGGACTTCGCCAGCGTTCCGCCATCGAGCAGCGATTTATAAGACGCGACGATATCGTCGACGGCTGCCGGGAATGGGTGCTCCGGCGCCAGGCGATAGTCGATCGCCAGCGCGCGGGTTTTCGCCGCACGGCCAAGCTCGCCGACCAGCGGCCGGTAGCCGCTTGCCGAGCCCGAGACATAGCCGCCGCCGTGCAAAAAAAGCATCACGCGATCTGGGCGCACACCGGGCGCGTCAACCCACAGTCCGGGTACACCGCCCGCTTGCGTAGCCTCGAACTTGAGATCGGGCGCAACTGGCACACTCGCCAGCAAACCTTCGAACTCGGCGCGCGCTTGCGCCGGCGGTGCCCCAAAATCAGGGCCGCCCTGGCTCATCATGCCGATCAGCGTCGCCAGTTCTTGAGCGCTCACGATTGCTTCCTCCCCGCGTTGCCGCGGGAGTGTAGCTGGCGCCTGTCGCGCGACACAATCGGCCGGAAATTACGATGGAGAAAGTTTTCGAAGGCACACGCCGGCTAGTTGCGGGCGATGATCTCTCGCTCGCCTTGATGGGAGGCAGGCGCGTCCGGCCACTTCACGGCGCGGCGCCGCAACAGGAAGCGCGGCCGCCGCCGGGCGATGGCGCTGCGGCGCCGACGCCGCCACGTCGGCTGCTCGACGCGCAACGCGCCCACACGCGCGAACGGTTCGCGCAGAGTGCCGTCGCGTTCGCCTACCAGAAGCGGCAATCCGAGCACGCGCGCCCACGACTGCCAGTCGGCGACAATCTCGTTGTCATCGCCTGCCGCGATCAGCGGCAGCGACAGGGCCGGGTCGCGATGCTCGAGGACGACGGCGATAGCATTCGGCGGTTCGTTCGCTTTGCTATGCAGGCGGATGGAAACGCCGCGGAACGCGGCAACCGGCAAGCTGATCGCCATGAGCATGCCGCGAACCGAGCGGCGCATCACCACGCGCCGGGAATGAAGATCGACAACGCGCACGCGGCCGTCAGCGCCGTCATCGACAGCTTCAAACCGCGCGGGCAAAGAGAAGGGGTCGAGCCGCAACGTGCGGCTCGACCCGGCAGCTAACCTGCCGGCTTCCATTTGACGCCCCGAACTTTAGCTCCCGCCGGGCTGTTTGCCGCCCGGTTGCCGCGAGAATGCCAGAGCGAAGTCGCAATCGCCTTAAAAAGCCTGGTTAAGGGCTCGTATCACCACAGCCAAATGATGCTCATGATTGACGAGGCATTGCCGCAAATTCCGCGATTAACGCTTGGGCAAGCTCCGTGGCTTGAAGGAAGCCGCGTCCGCTAACATCTTCGCCTTGTGTTTTAGTCTATTCCTGCCTAACTGCGGCCCTTCATGTCTTCCTCTCTCCTCGATCAGTCCGACCTTGCCGCTAACGCGGAACGGCTTGTCGCCGCCGCGCGCCGCGCCGGCGCCGATCAGGCCGATGCGCTCGCGGTCCGCGGCGTCTCGCTTTCTGTTGATGTGCGCGACGGCGCCGTCGAGGAGTCACAGCGATCAGAGGGCGACGACCTTGGTCTGCGTGTGCTCGTCGGTAACCGCCAGGCAGTGGTCTCCACCAACGACCTCAAGGCCGACGGCTTTGCCGCGCTGGCGGAACGCGCCGTTGCCATGGCGCGCGCTGCGCCGGAAGACCGCTTCGCCGGACTGGCCGATGCGTCCTTACTGGCGAAAGAGTTTCCGGCGCTCGATCTTGTCGATCCCATCATGCCGGACATCGGCGCCCTCGAAACACTCGCGCGCGAAGCGGAAGAAGCCGGGCTCGCGGTGGCCGGCGTCACCAAATCCGGCGGAGCATCCGCCTCGGCGGGCATATCCGGCCTGGTGCTGGTGACCAGCCACGGTTTCAGCGGCACGACCATTGCGTCGCGGCACGGTGTCGCCATGACCGCGATTGCCGGTGACGGCACCGGGATGGAGCGCGACTACGACTTTTCCTCGACGCTGCACGCAAGCGATCTCGAGCCCCCGCAGATAATCGGCCGCCGCGCCGGAGAGCGGACCATCAAGCGGCTCAATCCCCGCAAAGTCGCCACCCGGCGCGTCCCCGTGGTGTTCGAGTCCCGCGTCTCGGGTTCGCTGGTCGGGCATCTTGCGAGCGCCGCCAACGGCAGCGCCGTCGCACGCAAGACGAGTTTCCTGCGCGAAAAGCTCGGCGCACGGATTTTTCCGGACGCCATCACCATTATTGACGACCCGCGGCGACGGCGCGGACTGCGCTCCCGGCCGTTCGACGCCGAGGGCATCGCCGGGCAGCGGCTCGCTTTGGTGCACAACGGTGTGCTTGCGAGCTGGATTCTGGATAGCGCCACCGCGCGCGAACTGGGTATGAAAACCACGGGCCACGCCCAGCGCGGTGTGTCGTCAACGCCTTCGCCCGGACCGAGCAATCTGCACCTCGCGGCCGGGACGAAAACTCCGGATGAGCTGATCGCCGATATAGACGAAGGCCTTTACGTCACGGACATGATCGGCATGGGCGTCAATCTCGTCAGCGGAGATTACAGCCGCGGGGCGTCCGGCTTCTGGATCGAAAAGGGCAAGCTCACTTATCCAGTCAGTGAGGTCACGATTGCCGGCCATCTGCTCGAGATGTTCGCCAGTTTGGAACCTGCGAACGATCTGGTGTTCCGCTATGGCACCAACGCTCCGAGCCTGCGTGTCGAGGGCTTGACCGTTGCCGGTCACTGACGTCGTCGATCCGGCCGCGGCAGCCGCACATTTGGCGTCGTGCGTTCGCGAGGCTGGCCAACTCGCGCTGTCAATGTTCCGCACGCCGGTGAAGCAGTGGAATAAGGCTGGCTCTTCGCCGGTCAGCGATGCTGACATTGCCGTCGATCGATTGTTGCGCGAGCGGCTGACCGTAGCGTTCCCGAGCGTCGCGTGGTTGTCCGAGGAAAGCGCCGACGATGCCGCGCGGCTCACCGCGCGCTACGTCTGGATTGTCGATCCGATTGACGGAACGCGCGCGTTCCTCGCCGACCTGCCGGATTGGACGGTTTCGGCGGCGCTGGTCGAAAACGGCCGCCCGACTACCGCTTGCCTTTTCGCTCCCGTCACCGAGGAGTTTTTCCTGGCGTCGGCAAACTGCGGCGCGACCTGCAACGGCACCGCAATTTCCGTTGCGCCGGGCGCATCGCTTGCACAGGCCCGCGTCGCCGGACCGCGCAGCTTGATGTCGCGACTGAGCTCCGTTGAACCCGGCCTGACCGTCGTGCCACGCATTCGTTCGCTTGCGCTTCGCTTCGCTCGCGTTGCCCAGGGAACCATAGACGCTGCGATTGCCGGACCCGACAGCCACGACTGGGATCTTGCGGCAGCCGATCTTTTGGTGCACGAAGCCGGCGGGGCGCTGACGCGTGTCGGAGGTGGCACGGTGCTCTATAACCGCCCCGACCCGCGGCACGGAACTCTCCTCGCCGCCGGACGTGAACGGCTCGCTGTTCTCAACGAACACCTTGGCGACGAGCGCCTCGCCTCTTTGTAAATCGCGAAGCTTGCCCGGACCGAGAGCATGGCCGAGATTCCCGAACAGCGCTCGAAGCAATTGCTGCATCTCGTGTTCGGCGGCGAACTCAGCGATGTGAGCGGTATTGAGTTCAAAGATCTCCACAAGCTCGATGTGGTCGGGATTTATCCGAACTACACCACCGCCTACGCGGCGTGGAAGGAAAAGGCCCAGCGCACGGTCGACAATGCCGAGATGCGCTATTTTATCGTGCATTTGCACCGGCTGCTCGATCCCGAAACGCTGACGCAACACTAAAGAGGAGTGGATGGAGCGGAATTGGTGCATTCGACCGCGCCGAGGCCGGTCTATACTCGTGCAACGCCGAACGCCTGCGCGCAGCGCGTTCGACTGCGCCCACGGAGTGTAATGCGTGCGTGATCGCGTCCCCTTTGTGCTGCGTCTCTACCGATGGGCGTCGAACGCCACGGCCAAGCCGTTCGCGTCATGGCTGCTGGCGCGGCGCATCAAGCGCGGCAAGGAAGATCCGGCGCGGCTTGGCGAGCGCTACGGGCAGGCAAGCCAACCTCGCCCCGCCGGACCGCTGATCTGGTTGCACGGCGCCAGCGTCGGCGAGCTCCTCGCCGTCGTTCCCTTGATCGAGCGGCTGCGCGCCATGAACTTCGCCGTACTCGTCACGTCGGGCACCGTTACGTCAGCAGCGCTGGCCGCACAGCGCCTGCCGGCCGGGGCCGTGCATCAGTTCATTCCCCTCGACGCGCCGAAGTTCGTCGCTCAATTCCTCGATCACTGGCATCCCGACCTCGCGCTGTTCGTCGAATCCGACTTATGGCCCAACCTGATCCTTACCTGTTCCGATCGGGGCATACCCATCATCCTGGTGAACGGCCGCGTATCGGAGCGATCCTTTCAACGCTGGCGCCTGGCGGCGGGCGGGATCGGCGCACTGCTCGAGCGCTTCGATCTGTGCCTGACCCAGTCGAAAGCCGACACCCAACGCTACGCCCGGCTCGGCGCCTCCCATATCACCAGCATCGGCAATTTGAAGCTCGACGTTCCCCCGCCCCCGGTCGATCGCGCGATTTTGCGCGACTTGAAGGAATCGATCGGAGCGCGACGCGTAATTGCCGCGGCGTCGACGCATGCCGGAGAGGAAGCCGCCGTCATCAACGCGCACAAGCGGTTGCGCGCCAGACATCCCTCGCTGCTGACGGTCATTGCGCCGCGCCATCCGGAGCGCGGCCGCGCCATAGGCGAACTGGCGAAGACTGCCGGTCTGTCGGTGGCGCAACGCTCGCTCGGCGAGCAGCCAAACTCTAACGTCGACATTTTTGTCGCCGATACGCTCGGCGAGCTTGGCCTGGTTTATCGTCTCGCGCCGATTGTATTCATGGGCGGCTCGCTCGCGAGCCATGGCGGCCAAAATCCGATTGAACCGATCAGGCTCGGCGCCGCTGTCGTCCATGGGCCGCATGTCTGGAATTTCGCGGAGATCTACGAGACGCTCGATTCAGCGCAAGGCGCGCAGGCGATCGCCGACGAGGAGACTTTGACGACTTGTCTTTCGGCGTGGCTCACCGATCCCACGTCACGCACCGCTGTCGCCGACGCTGCCATGGTCACCGTCAAGACGATGAGCGGCGCGCTCGAACGCACGCTTGCCGCGCTCGAACCGTATTTGATGCAGTTGCGGCTCGAACAGCGGGCCTCCTGAGCTTGCCATGATCAGCACGAGCGGATGCGCACGATGGTGTCCGCGCCGGAACACGCTGGCAGCTTGCGTTGGGATTGGGCGCTGATGCGCGCGCCGGCTTTTTGGTGGCAAGGAAACGGCGGCCGGCTGCTTGCTCCTTTCGCCGCCATCTATGGCGCGATCGCCGCGATGCGGCTGAGATCGCCGGGCGGCAAAGTCGGCATCCCAGTCATTTGCGTCGGCAATCTTACCGTGGGCGGAGCCGGCAAGACGCCCGTGGCGCTGACCCTGGGCCGGCTTCTGCTTGCCGAGAACAAACATCCCTTCTTTCTCACGCGCGGTTACGGCGGCCGTCTCGCAGGGCCGGTGCGCGTCGATCGCGCGATCCATCGTGCGGCCGACGTCGGCGACGAACCTTTGCTCCTGGCCGAAGTTGCGCCGACCATTGTCGCGCGGGACCGCCTCGCGGGCGCGCGCGCCGCGCAGCGTGACGGCGCGGATGTCGTTGTGATGGACGACGGATTTCAAAATCCGTCGCTCGCGAAGGACCTTGCAGTTTTGGTGATCGATGGGCGACGGGCGATCGGCAATGGCCGCGTCTTTCCGGCGGGTCCATTGCGCGCGCCCGCGGAAGTTCAGCTTGCACGCGCGCAGGCGGTGCTTGTCGTCGGCGCGCCTTCGCACACTGTCGCTTCAATACTAGAGATCGCGCGGCGGCATGGTGCCGCAATCTTCCACGGCTCGCTTGAGCCCGACCGCGCGTGCATCGCCGCGCTTGGGCAGCGCCGCGTTTTCGCTTTCGCCGGCATCGGCGATCCGGAAAAGTTCTACGCAACACTGCGGGAGGCGGGAGTCGCCGTCGCCGAGCACGCAAGCTTCCCCGACCATCATCGCTATACGCCGGCGGACGCGCGCGCGCTCATCGCGCGAGCGGATTCCGCGGGCCTCGCACTTCTCACCACCGAGAAGGACTATGCGCGCATTGCAGGTGACGCGCCGCTGGCCGAGCTGGCCGCGCGCTCGAGCGTTCTGCGCGTGCAGCTGCAGGTTAAGGAAGAGCCCGAGTTCCGCCGGCTGATATTAAGCGCCACGGCAGGACGCTAGCGGTCGCCGTAGGCGCCGGCGTGCCGCTGCAAGACGACCTCCGGGGTCGCATAGGCTTCCTGCAAATCCACGCTCCAGTAGCGGAGCTCTTCGAGCGGAATCGCAACGCCGCTCACGGCACAACGGACAAAGGTCCCCGGCCGCACAACGCGGAAATCGCCGTCGAGATATTTTACCTCGGCCTCCCCCGGCATGGGGAACGATCGGTCGGTCCGATTGAGCAAAATAACCTCCGCAGCAGTTCCCTGCGACTTCGCGAAGATAGTCACTCCATCGGCTGATTAAAACCCGAAAAAGTCGATTACACGAGTTGCAAAATGATACGCCGCGCCGATGTGCTCGACGCGGCGTCAACTCCGCTTTCAGACCCCGCAGACTTCGCGCAACAATCCGTCGCGCGGTGCCGCGAGGCAACTGGAAGCTTCGCTACCTCACCATCCACAGCGGCGGGGGTGCCAATAGCACCAGCCCCGGCCGTATCCCCAACGGCGGTAACCCCAGCCCGGACCCCAACCGCAGCGGCCCCAGCGACACCACACGTGGGTGACGTTTCCGGACGATGCATCGTTGGCGACTCCGGCGGGCAACGGCGCAATCGGAGCGGCGTGCGAAACGCCAACACCGGCTGCAAAGATGAAACCCGCGACTGCAATCGCGGACGCCATTCGAATCATACTTCTTCTCCTGTGGAATATTTTTCATGTCTGCCAAAGTCATAATGCAGAAGCAAGTTAGCCGTTCCACGACGCCGCGATTTCAAAAACGATAATGAATAACCCGTCAGATTCTTTTGTGCACGGAAATGAACAAACGGTCATTTTTGAATTCGCCGCGCGGTGACAAACACGGCACGCAAGTTAACAGCGAACTAAAAAAGATCGCCTTGACCAGGGTCGACGATTTGGCGGCGGCGGCGCTTTGGTCGCTCCACGTGCGATCCCGCCGACGTCTGCACAGTGTCAGCGCGCGCGCCAACCTTGCCGTCGGAAAATTCAATGTCGATACGTGCACCGATTGCAACCGCCGTCGCGGTCCGCAACGGACGGCCATTGCGGTCGCGCACCAGCGCAAAACCCCGCGCCAAAACGCCGCGGTACGAGAAAGCGGCCAGCAATTGCGAATTGCGTTCCCAACGCGCCCAACGCGTGTCGAGGAGGTTATCGATGGCGCGGTCAGCGCGCTTACCCAGAACCCCAAGGCGCTCCCGGCCCCGCGCCACATTGGTGCGGTGCGCCATAAGATTGGCGGCGGCGCTGGCGCGCAAACGCAGCGCAATATGGGTGTAGCGATCGCGCCGGCGTTCGACATGCGTGCGCAGAAGATGTGTGCTCAGCCTGCCACCGATCTGCGATAACGCCATGCGATGGATGTGCGCATTTGCCCGCAGCGCCCGTGCGAGAATTTGTGCGGCATGATCGAGCCGCTGCCGCGGTGAAGCCAGGAGATCGTCGGCATTCGGCAACGCACGAGACGCCGAGCGAAGCGCGTTGCGTCGCGCCTCGTGGGCCCGCAGCCAGCCGGCGAGCGCGCGGCGTTCGAGGCTCTCGATGTCGACAATCAGTTCGGAGCGGACCGGCACGGCCATTTCGGCGGCAGCCGTCGGCGTCGGCGCCCGTCGGTCAGCGACAAAATCCAGCAGCGTCACGTCGGTCTCGTGGCCGACCGCGGAGATCAGCGGAATGAAACTTTGCGCCGCGGCGCGCACCACGATCTCCTCGTTGAACGACCACAAATCTTCGAGCGAGCCGCCGCCGCGCGCGACAATCAGAAGGTCGGGACGCGGCGGAGAACCCCGTTCGCCGAACGCGTTGAATCCGGCAATGGCGGCGGCGACTTCTCGCGCCGAGCCCTCGCCCTGCACCTTGACGGGCCACACCACGACGTGCCGCGGAAAGCGGTCGGCGAGCCGGTGCAAGATGTCGCGAATGACTGCGCCGCTCGGCGAAGTGATAACGCCGATTACCGCCGGCAAATACGGCAGCAGTTGCTTTCGCGCCTCGTCGAATAATCCTTCCGCGGTGAGCCGGCGTTTGCGCTCCTCAAGGAGCGCCATCAGCGCCCCGAGACCGGCGGGTTCGAGGGTCTCGACGATGATCTGATATTGCGAACGGCCCGCATAGGTGGTCAGCCGGCCAGTGACGACGACTTCAAGGCCGGCTTCGAGCTTGAGCTTTATGCGCGTCGCCGTGCTGCGCCAGATAACGCCGGAGATGCAGGCGCGATCGTCCTTGAGATCGAAATAAACATGGCCATTGGAATGGTAACTGACTTTTCCGAGCTCGCCGCGCACGCGGACGAATCCGTAGGCGTCCTCGATGGTGCGCTTGAGCGCCGCCGAGAGCTCGGAGACCGTCAATTCCGGCAAATTGAGGCGCGGTTCGTTCATCGACTTAAAAAGCGACCTAACACGCTTGCATCACAGCCCAGCCGGCCGGAGCAAGCCCTTGCAAACAAAGCCGCAATAGTCCTTGCCCGCCCGCCGGGTCAAGGCCGCAAGATAGTCCTTATCCGATGTCGCGCCAGATACCGCCATGCTAAACGAGCCACGGCGAGGTCGGTCGTATGAATATTCTGCTTCTCGGCTCCGGCGGACGCGAACATGCGCTCGCCTGGAAAATGACGGCGAGCCCCCTCACCGATCGGCTTTTTTGCGCGCCTGGCAATGCCGGCATTGCGCGCGACGCCGAATGCGTGGCGTTAAACCTTGAGGATCACGCCGCGGTCGTCGCGTTTTGTAAATCGCACAGCGTCGATTTTGTCGTGGTCGGGCCCGAGGGCCCGCTGTGCGCCGGCATTGTCGACGATCTCGAGGCCGCCGGGATCAGGGCCTTCGGGCCGAGCCGTTTGGCGGCGCGGCTTGAGGGCTCCAAGGGCTTCACCAAGGACCTGTGCCAGGCAAACGGCATACCCACTGCGAGCTACGCCCGCTTCCGGGCGGCTTCGGCCGCGAAGGATTACGTCCGCGCTCGCGGCGCGCCGATCGTCGTCAAGGCTGACGGCCTTGCCGCCGGCAAAGGCGTGGTCGTCGCCGAAAGTGTCGGCGACGCGGAAGATGCCATCGATGCCATCCTCGGCGGCGGCTTGGGCGAGGCCGGCGCCGAACTGGTGGTCGAAGAATTTCTTGAAGGCGAAGAGGCGTCGTTTTTTGCGCTCTGCGACGGCGAGACCGCAGTGGCGCTGGCGTCGGCGCAGGACCACAAGCGCGCCTTCGACGGCGACAAGGGCCCGAACACCGGAGGCATGGGCGCGTATTCTCCGGCACCCGTTGTCGACGATGCCATGACACAGCGCGTCATGTCCGAAATCATCGCGCCGACATTGCGAGCGATGCGGGCGATGGATGCGCCCTTCAAGGGCGTTCTCTACGCCGGCTTGATGATTACCGCGCAAGGCCCGAAACTGATCGAGTACAATGTTCGCTTCGGCGATCCCGAGTGTCAGGTGCTGATGCCGCGTTTGATGTCAGATCTCGTGCCGGCCTTGATCGCAAGCCGGGACGGCGTGCTCAAATCAATCGATCTGCGCTGGTATCCGGAGGCCGCGCTGACCGTGGTGATGGCTGCGCGCGGCTATCCCGGACCCTATGCCAAAGGCTCCGTGATCGGAGGGCTCGACGAAGCGGCAGCGGTTGAGGGCGTCGAAATATTTCATGCGGGCACCAAGGCCGACGGCAGGTGCATTCTCGCCAACGGCGGTCGGGTGCTCAACGTTTCTGCTCTCGGCAAGACCTTGGGCGAAGCGCGCGAACGCGCTTATAAAGCTGTGGCTCGCATCCGCTGGCCGCATGGCTTCTGCCGGCATGACATCGGCTGGCGCGCGCTGGAGCGCGCGGCTGGCACGGCTTGCTGATTGGCGATAGGCGAAAACCATGAGCGCAAGCGATCGTCAGACGACATTCTCCGGCACCAAGGAAGTCTCCGAACGGCTCAAGTTCGACACCGGAGGCCTCGAAGCCTATTTGCACGCGCAATTGCCTGGTTTCGCCGGCCCGCTCACACTCCACCAGTTCAAGGGCGGACAATCGAACCCGACCTATCTCGTTGAAACGCCGCAACGGCGCTACGTGCTGCGGCGCAAGCCGCCCGGCAAGCTGTTGCCGTCGGCGCATGCCGTAGATCGCGAATATCGCGTGATCTCCGCGCTGCACGCCCAAGGTTTCCCCGTCCCCGAGCCGCTGCTTTATTGCGCCGACGAAGCAGTCATTGGCACCGCTTTCTTCCTTATGGATTACGTCGACGGCCGCGTGTTCTGGGACGCAGAAATGCCGTCGTCCAATCCGGCGGAGCGCGCGCGAGTCTATGACGCCATGAACGCCGCCCTGGCGCGCCTGCACACCTTCGACCCGGCCGCCATCGGCTTGGGCGATTTCGGCCGCGGCGAGAATTACGTGGCGCGGCAGGTCGAGCGCTGGTCGAAGCAATACCGCGCGTCCGAGACCGAGAAGATCGAAGACATGGAGCGGCTGATGGCCTGGCTTCCTGCCCATCTGCCGCCCGTGCAAGCGCCACGCCTCGTGCACGGCGATTACCGGCTCGACAATATGATCCTTTCGAGCAAGGAGCCGAAGATCCTCGCCGTGCTGGATTGGGAACTGTCGACGCTCGGCGATCCGCTCGCGGATTTCTCCTATCACCTGATGCAGTGGCACATGCCGCCGTCGGAGGCCGGAACCGGCTCGCTGGTCGGCCACGATCTGGCGGCGCTCGGAATTCCACCGCTTGCCGATTACGTCGAAGCTTACGTGAAGCGGACCGGCCTCGATCCCCGCCCCTATCTCGCGGTTTATTCCGCCTACAATTTTTTCCGCATTGCCGCGATCCTTCAGGGCATCGTCGGACGCGTGCGCGATGGGACTGCGACAAGCGCATTTGCCGCGGCGAAAGCGACCCTGGTGCGTCCGTTGGCAGCCAAGGCTTGGGAGTTCGCGCGGCAAGCGGGCGCCACGTGACCCGCCGGCACGGATGAAAACCTTCGCGCTCGCTCTCAGCGCCGGAGGCGCGCGCGGTCTCGCCCATATTGCCGTCATCGAGGCGCTCGACGAGATGGGCATAAAGCCCGCCGCCATCGCCGGCACGTCGATCGGCGCATTGATCGGCGCCGGCTACGCCGCCGGCATGCGCGGCAAGGACATCCGCCGTCACGTCATCGGTTTCGCCCACGATCGCGGCGAGACCATGCGCCGCCTTGTTGCCACACGCGCGGGCTCGCTCACTGACGTCTTCGCCGGCGCATTTGGTCAAGCGGCGCAGATCGATGCCGAGAAATTTTGCGCGCAGTTTCTGCCCGAGGCGGTGCCACAGGATTTTTCCGCGCTTCCCGTTCCGCTCACCGTCATGACGACCGATCTGCATCGCCGCGAAGAAGCTGCGCTCAATTCGGGGCCGCTCCACGCGGCGCTAGCCGCCTCGATCGCCATTCCCGGGCTACTGCGGCCGGTCGCCATCGCCGAGCGTGTTCTCATCGATGGCGGCACGACCAATCCGCTTCCGTTCGATCGACTGCACGGCCGCGCCGACGTCATCGTCGCCATCGACGTACTGAGCCAGCCGCCCTCCGAGCGCGCTGATATCCCGAGTCCGTGGGCGAGTGTAATCGCAACGCTCAACATTATGGGCAGCGCCATCGTCGCCGCAAAACTCGCGCTGAAGCCGCCGGACATCGTGATCCGGCCGCAGGTCGGAATTTTCCGCACGCTGGATTTCTACCAGGCGACTGCGATCTTGCGCGCGGCGAACGCGGTGAAGGCGGAGATCAGGGAACAGCTCGAACGTTTGCTCGCCTGAGAGTTAACGCCTTGCTTGAAAAAAATTCTTCAGGAGCTCGGATGTTTCCGCTTCCGCCAATCCGCCATAGACCTCGGGCCGATGATGGCAGGACGGCGAGGCAAAGAATTTGACCCCATTATCCACCGCGCCGCCCTTGGGATCTTGCGCGCCGTAGTAGAGGCGGCGAATGCGGGCGAACGAGACAGCCGCCGCGCACATGGCGCACGGTTCAAGCGTGACATAAAGATCGCAATCGCTGAGCCGCTCGCTGCCAAGCGCGGCGGCGGCTGCGCGGATGGCGATGATTTCCGCATGTGCGGTCGGATCGCGGTCGGCGAGAGTCCGGTTGCCGGCCCGCGCCACCACCGCGCCGCCCCGGACGACGACGCAGCCGATCGGTACCTCGCCTCCGCGGCCCGCCTCACGAGCTTCCTCGAGCGCGATATTGATGAATGATGTCATCACATTCTGCCGTCTTGCCGGCTGCAACCTTGTGCCAGGCATCCTTGCCCTTATACACCTCAGCACATGAACGAACGCAGCGACAACGCCGGCGAGCGCATCGCCAAGGTCATCGCCCGCGCCGGGGTAGCTTCGCGCCGCGAAGCGGAAACACTGATTGCCGCCGGGCGGGTCGCGGTGAATGGAGTCATCATCGACTCGCCCGCCCGCAACGTCACCGCGCGCGACGAGCTCTCCGTCGACGGCAAACCGTTGCCGGCGCGCGAGCGCACGCGGCTATTCCTCTATCACAAACCTCGCGGGCTCTTGACCACACGCACCGATCCGCAGGGACGGCCAACCGTTTTCGAGCGGCTGCCGAAAGACCTGCCGCGGCTGATCAGCGTCGGCCGGCTCGACTTCAACACCGAAGGGCTTTTGCTGCTCACCAATGACGGGGCGCTCGCGCGAGTCCTGGAGTTGCCCGCGACCGGCTGGCTGCGGCGCTATCGGGTGCGCGCGCACGGCTCGGTCACGCAGCCAAAGCTCGACGAGTTGCGCGGCGGCGTCGACATCGAGGGAATTCATTACGGCAGCGTGGAAGCGACGCTCGAGCGCGTCCAGGGCTCGAACCTGTGGCTGACGTTTGCGATCCGCGAGGGAAAGAATCGCGAGGTACGGATACTGCTTGGCCACCTCGGGCTTACCGTCGCACGCCTGATTCGCGTTTCATTCGGGCCGTTTCAGCTCGGCGAACTTGCCGAAGGCGGCGTTGAGGAAGTTCGCACCAGAGTTGTGCGCGAGCAGCTCGGCGAGCGGGTCGTTGCGCTTTCCGGTGCGGACTTTTCAACGCCGCTGCCGCCCCGCGCAAGCGAAAGTAAAGACGAGGTGCGCGCGCGGCCGCAGAAGAAGTCGGCGGCACGCACCGTGAAATCGCACTCCTGGCGCGGCGGCGAAGAAGATCGTCCCGCCAAGAAGCTCCGCCGCGGATTTCATGGCATGCGCCGCGACCATGCTAAGCCCCGCGACCAAACCGCGGGCGAAGCGAGGCGGGGCGAGGTGTTCGACCGCAAAGGCAGGAAGATCGCCGTGGAGCAATACGGCAAGCCACGCGAGCCGACGCCGCAAGCGCCCCGGAAACCGGATCGGCACCGCGGCGGGCAACGCCCGCGTTTCGGCAAGGGCCGCCAGAGGCCCGGGCGGCGCTGATGCGGGTGGTCGGGGGCAGCCTGCGCGGCCGAGCGCTCGCCAGCCCAAAATCGGCGGGGATCCGCCCGACCGCCGATCGCTTGCGGGAATCCCTGTTCAACATCCTCGCCCACGCATACGGCGACCCGGTCACCGGAGCCCGCGTGCTCGACCTTTTCGCCGGCACCGGCGCGCTTGGCATCGAAGCGCTTTCCCGTGGCGCCGCTTTTACGTTGTTCGTCGATCAAGGCGCGGAGGCCCGGGCGCTGTTGCGGGAGAACGCCACGTCGCTCGGGCTCGGCGGCACCTCGCGAATTTTCCGGCGCGACGCCACCAAGCTCGGGCCTGCGCATCCGCTCGAGCCGTTTTCTCTCGCGTTCCTCGATCCGCCCTATGGCCAGGGATTGGCGCAACAAGCGCTTGTTTCAGCGCGCGATGGCGGCTGGCTTCTTCCCGGGGCGCTGATTGTTGTTGAAGAAGCCGTGAAGGCGCAATTCGCCGCTCCGGCACGATTTATCGAACTCGAGCGGCGCGCCTACGACGACACAGAGTTTATATTTCTGAAAGCGAATTAGCGCCGCCCGAACAAGCGTTCGACGTCGGCCAGCTTCAGTTCCACGTAAGTCGGGCGGCCATGGTTGCATTGGCCGGAATTGGGCGTGACTTCCATCTCGCGCAGCAATGCGTTCATTTCCGCGGGCTTCAGCCGCCGTCCAGCCCTCACCGATCCGTGACACGCCATGGTGGCGGCGACGTGCATCAAGCGGCGTTCAAGCGGCAGCGCTTCATCCCATTCTTCGAGGTGCTCGGTGAGATCGCGGACAAGACCGGCGCCGTCTATCTCGCCGAGCAAAGCCGGCGTTTCGCGCAGCGCGACCGCTCCCGGCCCGAATGACTCAAGCACAATGCCGAAACGCGCGAGCTCTTCGCCGTGCGCCAGCAGCCGCTCCGCCGCCGGCTCGTCCAACTCGACAATATCGGGAATGAGCAGGATTTGGCGCGGGACCCCGTCATGCGCCAGCGCCGCCTTCAGGCGTTCGTAGACGATGCGCTCATGTGCAGCGTGCTGATCGACGATGATAAGACCGTCGCGGGTCTGCGACACAATGTAAGTTTCGTGCACCTGCGCGCGTGCCGCTCCCAGTGGGTGACCGAGCCCGTCGGTATCTGCGACGGCGTTCGCATCGGGGCCGTAATCCACGCCGCCCGATATCGTGGCGTTCGCAGCCGGGCCGCCGACATCAAACGAAGCTTGGCTCCGGTCTGCGAAACCCGAGCCGCCCGGCCATAACGGACGCGCCACAGAGAAATCCCGCTGCGGCCGCAACGCGGCGAGGACGCCGGCGCCGCCGGTCGTCGCGGCGTGCTTTGCTTCACGTGCCAGAGCGCTTTTCAGCGCATGAACAATCAGGGCGCGCACCAACCCGGCGTCGCGGAAACGTACCTCAGCCTTGGCCGGATGGACGTTGACGTCGAGTTCGGCCGGCGGCAGCGTGACAAAAAGCGCGACCAGCGGATGGCGATCGCGCGGCAGGTAATCGGCATAGGCCGCGCGAACCGCGCCGATCAGCAGCTTGTCGCGCACCGCGCGGCCGTTGACGAGAAGATATTGGCCAAGCGAGTTCGCCCGGGTCAGCGTCGGCAATGCGGCAAAGCCTTCGACCGTGACGCCTTCGCGCTCGGCATGGATTTCCATGGCGTTGGCGCGAAACTCCGCGCCGAGGATGTCGCCGAGCCGCACCAGCCGTCCCGCGGCGCCGGGCAGTGCCGCGGCAAAGTTGAGGGACGTGCGCTCTTCGCCGGATAGCGTGAAAGCAACGTCGGCACGGCTCATGGCAAGCCGGCGTACCGCTTCCCGGATGGCATCCGCCTCGGTGCGATCGGTTTTGAGAAACTTCAATCGCGCGGGCGTGGCGTAAAAAAGGTCACGCACCTCGACACGCGTGCCGCCGCCGAGCGCCGCCGGCTTGAGAGCGGATTTGGCGCCGGCGTCAACCTCGATCGACCAGGCGTGCGGCTCGTCTGCGTGCCGACTGGTGATGGCAAGGCGCGCCACGGCGCCGATTGATGGCAGCGCTTCGCCGCGAAACCCGAGCGTATTTATCGCGACCAGCTCATCGTCACTGAGCTTCGAGGTGGCGTGACGCTCGACGGCCAAGGAAAGATCGGCACGCCGCATGCCCTCGCCGTTATCGCTTACGGAAATCAGCCGCCGGCCGCCTCCGTCGGTGAAAACGTCAATGCGCGTGGCGCCGGCGTCGAGTGCGTTTTCGATGAGTTCCTTGACCACGCTCGCCGGACGCTCGACCACCTCGCCGGCGGCGATGCGATTGACGATCGACTCGGGCAGCTGGCGGATGGGCATTGGCGATTCGCAAAACCTGCCCGACTTTTAGCCGCGCGCACGGCGGATGGCGAGCCACCATGGGGGCAGCTTACCCGCTATGCGCGCTTCCCACAGCCGCCCTGGAGCGCCCGGACTGCCTTAATCCATCCAGCCGCGATGCACGTCGAAGATTCGGGCAGCCTCGGCCATGTCGGGCAACTCGAACACCGCCGGCTCACCAAGTGCAATTTTGGTGTCGTCGTAGCCGGCCTGCCAATGCTCCTCCATCGCCTGCCGGGAGAACTCGAACATCTTTCCGGCAGTCTCGAACTTGTTGGACTGGTACTTGAGTTGCACGATGGTCGCGACCTTGCCGCGCGCCTGTTCGGATAGGAACTGTACGTCCGGGTCGTTTTGGCACTGTGAGGGCAGCTCATCAATGAAGCGCCGCAGCGCCATCCGGAATTTCTGCATCCGCTTATACTGCTCGAGCGAGATGTTGATGCGGCTGGCGCTGTGAATTTCCATGGCGCGCAGATTTGCCGACGGAATATCGAGCGGCACCTCGCCGTTCTCGTCCCAAAGATCGACCTGAAAGACCAGGGCGGTATGCCGCCCGCGGTTGTCGATCACAAACTGCATGGGCGAATTCGAGATGACGCCGCCATCCCAGAAATATTCGCCGTCGATTTCCGTCGGCGGAAAGCTCGGCGGCAACGAGGCACTGGCCAGGATGTGCGCCGGGCCGATCTCCTGTTCGCGATTTTCGAAACAGGCGCGCGCGCCGCTGCGCACGTTGGTGGCCAGCACGGTGAAGCGCATCGAATCGTCATTGATCAGATCGAAATCAACCAGCCGCGCCAGCGTCTCTTTCAGAGGCGCTATGTCGTAATAGCTGACGGCCTCCGGACTGTCGGCCGCCGAGTTCAACGGCGGCAACGGCCGCGGTGAAAAGAAACCGGGCGCGCCGTGCAGCATGGTTGAGAATGCGCTCATGCGGCCCGCCCAATAGCGCGTGTGGGCGGTGCCGTTCCAAGCAAGCTCGGTAAACCAGGGAATGTTCGGTATTCGCACTGGAGGCGCGGTGACCGTCTCCCAGAAATCGCGCAGCCGTTCGACACGCTTCTCCGGCGGATTACCGGCAATGATCGCACCGTTGATCGCCCCGATCGACGTGCCGCATAACCAATCCACGCCGATGCTGGCTTCGTGGAGCGCATGGTAAACGCCGGCCTGGTATGCGCCCAAGGCACCACCGCCCTGTAGCACGAGGGCCACGCGCTCGAACGGCAAGATGCGCGTCGCGCCCTTTACCATGCGTTCGGGGGAAGGTGCCTGATTCATTCACGTCTCCTGCACATCGAATCAAAAATCCTGCGCGCGGATGCTTTCGACACCGCCGCCCAATCCTTGATGGTCTGAATTTTCTCGCTGGAGATATTGTTGTTATGCGGCGAGAGCCGTTGCCGTGGCATTTCCCCTACGTGCAGGTAGTCGCAACGCCCAGGCGGTGCAAGTGCTCGTAACGCCAAACGCATATTTGATCTGCGCGGAAATAAAATTGATGGTGCAAGTCACAAAAATGATTCGCGTGCTTCAGCAACAATCAGCGAAGCGAACATAGCGTGTGAAGTGGAGTCGACCGCGGCAGACGATCGGCGCAGCAGCATTCGGTGATTAATCTTGATGCAGAGAGCCGCGGCGCAACTTTTTTAATCCGGCGCGACGCTTTTTCGTTTCAATGCGCCGCTCGCGCGACGCCCTGGTAGGTTTTGTGGCCCGCCGCGGACGCGGCGCCACCGCGGCACGGCGAATCAACTCCACAAGCCGTTCGAGTGCGTCCGCACGATTGCGGGCCTGGGTGCGGTGGCCTTGAGCGTTAATGACCAAAATTCCGTCGCGGGTAAGACGGCTGCCGGCAAGCTGCATGAGCCGGCTGCGCACGTCTTCGGGCAGCGACGGTGAGTGACCCGCGTCAAAGCGAAGCTGGACCGCGCTGGAGACCTTGTTGACGTTCTGTCCGCCCGGCCCGGAGGCTCGTATGAAGTTTTCTTCGATTTCGCCTTCGTCGATGGCGATCGCGGCGTTAATGCGGATCATGAGGGCTCACTACCGCAAAAGCCGGCGGACGGATCAGTCCGCGCCGGTCGCCGCCAGGCCTTCGGGCTGGCCCACGACCGTGACGAGAAGGCCACTATCGAGCAGGCGCTTTGCCACACGCCGGGCATCGTCGAGCGTCACGGCGTTGATCATTTCCGTCCGGCGCGTGAAATAGTCGACGCCGAGGCCGTCAAGCTGCAATTGCACCAGCAACGCCGCTATCTTGGTCGAGGTGTCGAGATTGAGAGCAAATGCGCCGTTGAGGTGCGCTTTGGCATCGGCGAGCTCCGACGCGGTCGGTCCATCGTTGGCTAGACGCCGGATTTCCTTCTGGATCACGTCGAGGGTTTCGCCGGCGCGATCGGCACGCGTCGCGGTGCCGCCGAGAAACAAGGCGGTGTGATTGAGCCACACCAGACTATCGTAGACCGAATAGGCAAGGCCGCGCTTTTCCCGAACTTCCTGGTACAGCCGGGAGGAAAACGCGCCACCGCCGAGGATGTGATTGACGATGTAGGCGGCCATGAAATCGGGATCCTTGCGCGCAATCCCGGGACCGCCAAAGGTCACGACCGCCTGCGGCACGTCCAATTTGACGACAATGCGTTTGCCTAAGCCTTGCGGTGTCATCGTGCCGACTTCGGTTAAGTCGGGACGCGCCGGCAATGCGCCGAATATGCGATCGAGCGCGGTCTTCACGGTCTCGGCATCAATATCGCCGACGACCGCGACTTTGAGGTTCGCGCGCGCAAGAACCCGATGGGTGTAGGCGTGAAGATCGTCGGCTGTTACCGCCGGGACGCTGTCGAGCGTCCCCATGACGGGACGGCCATACGGATGCCCGGGAAATGCGGCCTGCCACCAGCGCTGACTGGCGATTTCGTTAGGACTGGTGGCGGCGCGGCGCAGCAGCGACAGGACCTGTCCGCGGATGATCTCGACATCGGCAGTGTCGAAGCGCGGCGCGTTAAGCGAAAGCCTTAAGTCCTCGAACGCTTCGTCTTTATTCTCCGAGAGCGTACGCAGCGAGCCTTTCAACGTGTCACGCTCGGCTTGAAAGCTAAGCTCGATCGCCTTGCGTTCGAGGCGATCGTGAAACGCTTTCGAGTCGAATTCGCCGGCACCTTCGTCAAGCAGCGAGGCGACCAGGTTTGCGGTGCCGCCCTTGCCCGCAGGATCCTGGGCGGCGCCACCAACGAAGGCGAAGTCGATGGCGATCAGCGGTACCGCCGGCTCACGCACCAGCCACGCTTCGATGCCGCCGGGACTAACGACGCGTTCGATGGTGGTTGCGAATGCCGGCGAGGCGAAAACCAGAGTGGCCGCCACGGGAAGGGCAGCAAAAAATGCCAAGCCCCGGCGGAAAGGGGAACGCGCGCGCGCGGTGAGATTATTCACGTGTGTTTCTCCTCCGCCTGCACGGCGTGTACCAGGTAGCCGGTGACCGAGGCGCGGCTGTCGAGCCAAGTCCGCGCTGCGTCGCGCACCGCGTCCGCATTCACGGCGCGAACATCGTCGGGCCAGCGACGCACCATTTCCACGGTTTCACCGCTCGCCAGCGCCGCCCCGTATAAGCGGGCAAGCATTGCCTGATTGTCTTGCGCATAGACGGCATCGGCAATGAGCCGGTTCTTGGCAAGGCTCAATTCGTCGGCGGTTACGCCGTGATCGCGGATATCGGCGATCGCAACATCGATCGCCGCCTCGACGTCACGCAAGGTCTTGCCGGAGCGCGGCGTGGCGTAAACGCCGAACTTACCGTAGTCGAGCCCGGTCGCCGAATAGAAAGCGCCGGCGCTGACCGCGAGGCCTTGCTCGACGACCAGCGACCGGTAAAGACGGCTATTCTCGCCACCGCCAAGGATGTGCGCCAACACTTCAAGGGCTTCGCTCACGCCGGGCTTGGCAGTCGTTCGCGACGGAACGAGATAAGCACGGCTCAGGCTCGGCTGTTCGACCCTGGGATCGGCAAGGGTGACCGTTCGCGACGCCTCCTGCACCGGCTCAAGCGGACGCTTGCGCGGCGCGATTTCCGCGCGGGGCGCAATCTTGGCGTAGGTGTCGGCCGCATCCTTCTTGACCTCTTCGGCGGTCACGTCGCCCGCAACCACCACGATGGCGTTGTTCGGCGTATAAAAGCGCCGATAGAACGCCAGCGCCTCGTCGCGCGTCAGCTTTTCGATCTCCGGCCGCCAGCCAATTACCGGACGGCCGTATGGATGATTGAGGTAAAGCGCTGCATCAATTTGCTCGGACAAGCGGCTGTTGGGGTTGTTGGCGACCCGCATATTCTGTTCTTCCAGCACAACATTAAGTTCGGGGCGCACGACTTCGTCCGTCAGTACCAATCCGGTGATCCGGTCGGCTTCCAACGCCATCATTTCCTTGAGCTGCTCGCGCGGAACACGCTGAAAGAAGCCCGTATAGTCGCTTGAGGTGAATGCGTTTTCCTGGCCGCCAATGGCGGCCACTGCCTGCGAGAAACGATTGCCGGGATTTTGCGCTGTCCCTTTGAACATCAGATGTTCAAGAAAATGAGCGAGCCCCGATTTGCCCGGGGTCTCATCGGCCGAGCCCACTTTGTACCAGATCATGTGCGTCACCACGGGGGCGCGGTGATCGGGCAACACGACGACCTCAAGACCGTTTGCAAGCTTAAACGACGTGAAGCTCGGTTCGTCAGTGGCCAGCGCGGTGCGGTAAGCAGCGCCGAGAAAGATAAGCAAAAGTATCAGGCTTCTTGCCACGAACCGGTCTCCACTCTGCTGACATCGAAGGGCCGCGACTGCCCACAATGGCGCGCGTCATCGACCCTTTATACACGCCCAAAAAGGTGCCGGCGGCAATTCCGGCGAGGCGGTTACTGCGGCGACAGAACAGTCGGGGCGCCCGGTTGGGTCGGCGCCGGCGGCTGTTGCGGCACCGCCTGAGGCGTAGTCTGAGGCGCCGTCTGCTGCGGATTCTGCTGCGCGCCTTGCTTGCCGGTTTGTACGGTCGTGCCGTCGCCGGCCACCTTCTTACCCGGTTTCTTGTCTGCGCTTATGCCGTAGGGCTGCTCGGCCGAGGGTATGCGATAGCCGGCCGGAGGATCGGTCAACGTCTGGCGCATCGGCTCACCGGGAAAGCTGGCGTATTCCTCCCGGCTGAACCAACCCATCGGGTTATACCAGGGCTTCTTGTGCCACTGGGGATTAGCGGTCTGGACGGCAGTGTCCGGCACCACTCCCGGCTTGGTCACAGCGCGCTTGTGCGGCTTTCTCGCATCGACTGGCCAATCGGCGGCCGGCGCGGCTGACACGGTGCCGGGCGGCGGAAGATCGCGAGTGGGTGGTACGACCAGCGGCGAACGCTCGGTATAGTCGATATCGCCCTCCGAGCCCGGAGCCTTCCGGAGCCCGAGCTTGGTCATCATCTTGTTCCAGGCGGTCTCGTCGATGGTGATGTCGTTGTCCTGGCCGGCGCGAAGGAGCGAAGCGTCGAAGGCCACGAAGGACGTCGCCAGGACAATAGCCAATGCCGCGCGCGCGGCCTTACCTCGCACCCCGGTTCCGCGGCTTTCTACCCGGCCGCCACTTCGATCCTGCTGCATATCCTCACCCTAGGCGCTAGCGGAGCCGATTTGACATTCGCTACCCACCAAACCGCTTGTCCGCGAAGCGAATGTCAAATCCAAAGCTCCACTAGTACTTACACTTACTAGTGGTCCTTTGATCCTAACATTCGCACGATAAGCCTGCCGAA
Source organism: Xanthobacteraceae bacterium (assembly GCA_036490575.1). Lineage (GTDB taxonomy): Bacteria > Pseudomonadota > Alphaproteobacteria > Rhizobiales > Xanthobacteraceae > BOG-931. The sequence goes on along the minus strand of DASXDP010000181.1, from coordinate 212,209 downwards.
CCGAAATGCGAATGTTGGGATCGGACCACTACTACGCCGAAGTATGCTCTGGCTTCGCGGTTTTATCCCCGATCAGGGCGCTTTTACGGCGCGGCCCTGACGAAGCGAATCACACAATAGACCCGCAACGCCGGCCACGATGGCTAGATCGGCCAAGTTAAAGACATACCAGCGAAAACTGAAGTCCGCCGTCTCAAAGTGAAACAGCACAAAATCCATGACGCCGGGCCAGTGCAGGCGGTCAATCGCATTGCCAACGGCGCCCCCGATGATCAGGCCGAGCGCCACTGCGGTGAGCTTCGAAGACGCCCGCGCCAGCCAGACCCACAACAGCACGACAGCCACAATCTTGAACACCAGCAGCGCCCAGGCGCCGAAGAGACCGCGCTGTGGAAACAGGCCGTAGCTGATGCCGGTATTCCAGGTGAGCACAAAATCGATGAACGGTGTTACCGCGACCCGAAAACGATCGGGGAGATCGAAGTCGTACAACAACCAGAACTTCGATGCCTGATCGGCAAGCGCAGTCGCCAAGGCGACGACAAGCCCGATCAGGCTTAATGCTCCCCACGCGTAGGAGCTGCCCGGACGCTGGTGCCCCGCCTCCGTCATTTCGAATGCCTTCATTCCGCCGCCCGGCGCAACGCGTCCCATTCGCGCAAAGCTTGGGCGTCGCGGGGAGTCACATCGGGGTATTGCGGATCGGAGCCAACAGCCGGCGAAATCTTCCAGGAGCGCGCACATTTGCGGCCCTCGGCGCGGCGAGGCTCGACGGCGACCGACGGCACGTCGTCAAGCCGGAATGCCGACGGCGGTCCCTCGCCTTCCACCAAGGTCGCCTGCGACGTGATGCACAATTCCGCAAGGTCGGCGTCGACGGCGACGGCAAACATTTCCGGATCGCTGATATAAACGATGGGCGCCGCTTCAAGCGCGGAGCCGATACGCTTTCCCGCCCTTTCGACTTCCAGTGCCCCGGTGACGACGCGCCGCAGATTGCGCAGGTTTTTCCAGCGCTCCGCCAACGCATCATCGCGCCACGACGCCGGCACCGTCGGAAACGCCTCCAGGTGCACGGACTGCGCTGAAGGATCGTGCGCCAGCCATGCTTCTTCGGCGGTGAAGCAAAGGAGCGGCGCGAGCCAGGTCACCGTGCAGCGGAACAGATGATCGAGCGCGGTCAGGCACGATTTGCGCGTCACCGAGGAATACGGATCGCAGTACAGCGCATCCTTGCGGATATCGAAATAGAACGCCGAGAGGTCCGAGGTCATGAACGCGTTGAGCGTGGCAAAGATGCGCTTGAAGTCGAAATCGGCGTAAGCGGCGCGGATCAGCGGATCGAGCTCGGCGAGCCGATGCAGCATCAGGCGCTCGAGCTCCGGCATGACATCGTAGCCGACGCGATCGGCGGCCTCGAAATGCGCGAGGTTGCCGAGCATCCAGCGCAGCGTGTTGCGAAGCTTGCGATAAGTGTCGACCGTGGTCTTGAGGATTTCAGGACCGATGCGCAGATCGTCGGCATAGTCGGCGGCGCAAACCCACATCCGCAGAATATCGGCACCCGATTGTTTGATGACGTCCTGCGGCGCGGTGACGTTGCCGAGCGACTTCGACATTTTGTAACCGGCTTCGTCGAGCACGAAGCCGTGCGTCAGCACCACGTCAAACGGCGCACGGCCGCGCGTGCCGCACGATTCAAGGAGCGAAGACTGAAACCAGCCGCGATGCTGGTCGGAGCCTTCGAGATACATCACCGCTTCATTGCCGCCGTCGGTCTTGCGGCGGATGTGAGCGAGCGCCGGGAAGCGCTCCGGGTCTTCCAGCATGAAGGCGTGCGTGGAGCCGGAATCGAACCAGACATCCAGGATGTCGTCGACCTTCTTCCAGTCTTCGTTGGCGAGCTTGCCGAGGAAACGCGCGCGCGCGCCGGGCGCGTACCAGGCATCGGCGCCTTCCCCCTCGAAGGCGTCGATGATCGCTGCATTAACGTCCGGATCGTCGAGGATTTCGACCGAGCCCTCCGGCTTTTCTTTGATGAAGAGCGCGATGGGAACACCCCAGGCGCGCTGACGCGAAATCACCCAGTCGGGCCGGGACTCGATCATGCCGGTGATGCGCCGCTCGCCCTGTTCCGGCACCCAGCGCGTCTGCTCGATCGCCGTGAGTGCAAGCTGCCGCAGCGTGCGCCCCCCCTTCCCGGTCTCGCTCAACAACCCGATGGGCTGGTCCATGGCGATGAACCATTGCGGCGTGTTGCGAAAGATCACCGGCTTCTTCGATCGCCAGGAATGCGGATATTGATGTTTCAGGCGCCCACGCCCAATCAGCATGCCGGCGTCGATCAAGGCCTTGATTACCGCGTCGTTGGCGTCGCCCTTCTCACCTTTGTCGGTGAGCACGCGCTTGCCGGCAAAACCGGGCGCTTGCTCGGTGAACCGGCCGTCCGCGTCGACGGTATACGGAATGGCGGTATTGATGCCGCGCGCCGCGAGCTTTCCTGCGTTAGTGGTCCAAACATCGAAATCCTCACGCCCGTGGCCGGGCGCGGTGTGGACAAAACCGGTGCCGGTTTCTTCGGTAACGTGATCGCCTGCGAGCAGCGGGACCGCAAACGCGTAGCCGTCGTTAAAGGTCTTCAGCGGATGCCGAGCAATAAGATTTGCCAGCTCTCCTGCTTTAATGCCTCTGATCCTCTTGTAAGCCGTCACCCGAGATTGCCGAAGCACGTCGAGCGCGAGCTTATCCGCCAGGATGAAGAAATCGCCTGACGTCGCCCAATTCTGCGATGGCGCATCAGTGACTTCGTAGAGTCCATACTCGATGCGGGGTGAATAACTGATCGCACGGTTGCCAGGGATCGTCCACGGCGTCGTCGTCCAGATCACGACGAAGGCGCCATGCAAATCCTTCGCAACCTGCCCGCCGCCCGTTGCCGCAGCGACCGGAAACTTCACCCACACGGTGTCGCTGACGTAATCCTCGTATTCGATCTCGGCTTCCGCCAGCGCGGTCTTTTCCACGACCGACCACATCACCGGCTTTGAGCCGCGATAGAGCGTACCGTTGGCGGCGAACTTCATCAGCTCGCGCGCGATCTGCGCCTCGGCGTAAAAATCCATGGTGGTGTAAGGATGCGCCCAATCGCCAACGACGCCGAGCCGTTGGAATTCTTCGCTCTGCACCTTGACCCAGTGGGCGGCGAACGCGCGGCACTCCTTGCGGAATTCCACCACCGCAGCGGCGTTGCCGAGATCGGGCTTCGGTTTGCCGCGCGCGCGATAATTTTCTTCCTCGATCTTCCATTCGATCGGCAGGCCGTGGCAATCCCAGCCCGGCACGTAATTGGAGTCGAAGCCGAGCATTTGCTGGCTGCGCGTGACAACATCCTTGAGGATCTTGTTGAGCGCGTGTCCGATGTGGATGTTGCCGTTGGCGTAAGGCGGCCCGTCGTGGAGTATAAATCGCGGCCGGTCTTTCGCCGCCTTGCGCAATTGTCCGTACAGGTCGATGCGGCTCCAGCGGGCGAGGATTTCCGGCTCCCGCTGCGGCAGGCCGGCGCGCATCGGGAAATCGGTCGTGGGCAGGAACAGCGTGTCGCTGTAATCGCGGGCTTTTTTCGGCTCCTCGCTCATGACGCGCCTTCTAACAAGCCCATGGCACGGCGCAAGGCCTCGCTTATATAATTGCGGCAAGAGGTTGGGCCTTCGACAGCATGGAGATAAGCCATGAACACCGCGTCAACGGCCTCGGCCGGCGAGCGCGAAACCGGGCAAGATGCGCGCGAGGCCGTGCGGGAGGCTCGTAAAGTCGCCGGCGAGCAGGCAGGCAACCTCGAACAGGATTTGCAGGCTTTGCGCGATGATTTCAGCCGTCTCGCCGAGCAACTCGCCGGTATCGTCGCCGGCGGAGGCGCGGCCGCATGGCGTCAAGCCAGATCGCGTGTCGATGAGGCGGTGGCCGGAGCACAGGATAAGGGTCGCGATGCCGCGGGCGCCATCCGCGAAGTCTCCGATCATTTCGCCCGCGCGCTCGATGAATCGCTGAAGACACGCCCCTACACTACGCTCGCGATCGTCGCCGGATTGGCCTTTCTGTTCGGCGCGACCTGGCGGCGCTGAAATCGGGCTCCGGTTTTGGCGGTTCGGTAACGAAAATCAGCGAAAAAGGATTGGCCGCCGCCGAGGCGATCGCGAGATCTTAAAATGATCAAGAACTGGCTGCGCGATATTGCGCTATCGGTACAGGCGCGAAGCGGGGTGACGCCCGGACTCATTATCTGGATTTTTATTGCCGCGTTCGCACTGTCGACGGCGTTCGTATTTCTCTGCGTCTCAGCCTATGTCTGGCTGTCGCAACAATTCGGCGGCATCTATGCCGGCCTGATTGTTGCAGGATTTTTTATTCTGCTGGCGCTGATTGCGTTAATCGCGGCCGCCGCCACGCGGCGCCGCGCGCGCGAGCGCGCGATTTTGCAGCGCGCGGCCCGCGCGCATGCGAGCTCTTCCTGGCTGCTTGACCCGAAAATCCTGGCGACCGCCATGCAGGCCGGCCGCGCGGTCGGCTGGCAGCGCATTGTGCCGCTGGCGTTGCTCGGCTTCCTGGCGGCGCAATGGGCGTTTGGGCGACAACCCGGCGCGGACAAAGACGATCCCGCCGCCTAGCCTTTCCGGTTTGTTTGCCTAGATCGGCGGAAAAACGTCGGGAGCGCTCGCCAGCGCCGCCCGAGCCCTGGCGGCGTCGTCGTCCATGTTGCGGATTAGCTCGTCAACCGAACCAAAAACTTTCTCCTCCCGGATCCAGTCAATGAACGCGACATCGACATCGCGGCCATATAGGTCGCCGGAAAAATCGAACAAAAAGACCTCGAGCAAAACGATGCCGCTGTCGAACATCGGGCGGCGGCCAAAATTGGCCACACCGTCATAGCGGCGGCCATCAACACCGACGCGCACCGCATAGACCCCGTGCCGCAGGCCGCAGGTGGGATCGAGCGCAAGATTGGCGGTGGGAAAGCCGAGCTCGCGCCCGCGCTTGTCGCCATGAATGACTTTTCCTGAAACGAACCAGGGAAAGCCGAGCAAAACGGCGGCGTCCGTCACGCGCCCCGCAATCAGCGCGTCCCGGATCGGACCCGAGGAAACCGGGCGGCCGTCAAGTGCGAAAGGTGATACAATATCGACCGCAAAGCCGTGTTTGCGGCCCTGCTCGATGAGGAATTCCGGCGAACCGGTGCGATCCTTGCCGAAATGGAAGTTGAAGCCGACGATCACGCCGCACACAGCGAACCTTTCAACCAGAATGCGCGCCACGAAATCTTCCGCCGTCGTTGCGGCCAACGCTGCGTTGAATGTCAGCACTACCGCGCCGTCGAGCCCAGTCCCCGCCAGGAGCCGCAGCTTCGTGCGTTCATCGGTCAGCCGAAACAAAGGTTCGCCCGGATGGAAGAAGTCGCGCGGATGCGGCTCGAAAGTGAGCACACCGGCCGGCCGGTCGAACTCTTCGGCCCGTTTGCGCGCAATCCCGATCACGGCCTGATGGCCGCGATGAACACCGTCGAAATTGCCCATGGCCAGGACGGCGCCACGGAGCGCGCCATCGGGCGCGGTATCGCGCACGACGAGGAAGCGTTTTGGCGCCATCTCACTTCACGGGTTGGGGAAACCTGACCGACGGTGGCTTGGTGCCGCCGCGCGATGCTCAAGTCAAGCAGCGCAAGGAGGCCGACACAGTACCTGGCTCGAACCACCAGAGCTAAGCGTGGCGATTAACACACTGTTCAAACCCTCGATGATAGATCGGCGGTGGGGACGAGAGCGACCGGATTTGCGCAGGCGAGGTGGGGCTGCAGCCCGCGCTGGCCTGCCCCGTGAACTAAGGGAGCAGAACCTTGGCTCTTGATCCGTCGATGTCGGTGCTGGTGGTCGACGACTACGGCACCATGGTTCGAATTATCCGCAATCTTCTGCGCCAACTCGGCTTTACCGATGTCGACGATGCTGCGGACGGTAGTGCGGCGCTCGCCAAGATGCAGGCCAAGCGCTACGGCCTCGTAATCTCCGATTGGAATATGGAGCCGATGACCGGATTTCAGCTTCTGCAGGAGATGCGGACCGACCCGCAGTTGCGCGAAACGCCGTTCATCATGGTCACGGCGGAATCGAAGACGGAAAACGTCATCGCCGCGAGAAAAGCGGGCGTCAATAATTACATCGTCAAGCCGTTTAACGCGCAGACGCTCAAGGCCAAGATCGAGGCGGTGTTCGGCGGCGGCGCAACCGCCTAGTCGAGCATAGAGGCTACGGCCCACGCACCAACGCCGACGGCGTTCATCGCCTCACCACGCAAGTTTGCGCATCACCGCCTTCGGCGCCAAGCCGGCAGCGCCGAACATTTCCGCTAGACCCGCGAGATCGTCGGCTCCCGCGCCTCGGATGTCGGCGGCGTGAATTCCCGATACGACAAACAGACAGTCGATACCGAACATGGCCGCGCCCTTGAGATCGGTCCGGATTGAATCGCCGATCGCGAGCACCCGGTTGAGCCATGGCGCTTCGCCGCCGCGAACGCGCGCGGCCTGACCGATGGCGGTCTCGTAAATCGGCGCGTGCGGCTTGCCGCAATAGAGCACCTCGCCACCGATATCGGCGTAGGCATCGGCGAGCGCGCCGGCGCAGTAAATGAGATCCTCACCGCGTTCGACCACAATGTCGGGATTGGCGCAAAGCATGAACAGCGAGCGAGCACGCATCGCCGCCAAGAGCTCGCGATAATCGTCCGGCTTTTCGCGGGTGTCGTCGAACAGGCCGGAGCAGACCACGTAATCGGCCGTTTCTGCCGGGGCGAAGGTTACGTTCAGACCGGAAAAGATCGGCACATCGCGTTCCGGCCCGAGATGAAAAATCCGCTGCCCGAGGCGGCTTTCCACGACGCTGCGGGTGACGTCACCGGAGCTGACGATGGCGTCGTAGGCGTCGCGCGGGACGTTGAGCCGATCAAGGATGCGGCCAACCGAAGCGCCCGGCCGCGGCGCGTTGGTGATGAGGATGACTGTCCCGCCAGATTGGCGAAACCGCCGCAACGCGTCGCAGGCGGCCGGAAAGCTTTCCAGTCCGTTGTGCACCACGCCCCAGACGTCGCAGAGAAGAACGTCATAGGTGCGCCGGAGAGGGGCAAACCGGTCAATAATTTCAGGCAATTGAAAGGCTCAGCTAATCCCGCTGCGCAACGCGGCGCCGTTGCCGTCCCCGGCCGTCCGTCGGTTGGGGTGCGCGGGCGCGGCCGCGAGCTCGTTGACTGCGGCGTCTAGTTTGTCCGCCGCCGATTTAGCGCCGCTCGCGCCGTTATTGGCGGCCGTGACGTTGCCAAGCGCGTCCTGGCGAACCGGACGCGGCGGCGAGAACAAAAGACCCTGGCCGAAGCGAACGTCGTAATCGAGGAGTTCAACCACCCTCGCCTCGGTCTCAATCCGCTCGGCAATAAGATCAATGCCGAACCGGCCCAACACCTCGGAAAAGTCGGCGGGATGGACACCGCCGGCGCCGGCAATCCGGCTGAGCAACAGCTCCGCCGGCACTTTGATGAAACGGAAGCCGCGGTCTTTGAGTTCGCGCGGCTCGACCGCAAGGTCGGCAAGGTTGTCCATGGAAAAGCGGAAGCCCCGCTCGGCCAGCGCCGCAAGGTTGTCGTGCTCGACCGGGCCCATGGCGCGGACCGCGCTCTGGGTGAATTCGAACACCAGCGAGGGCGCGATGGCGCGGTTGGCCTCGACGAACTCGAGGAGTTTCGCGAATCCACCGTCGGTCAATGTGGTGATGGAAAGATTGCAAAACAGGCCGACATCGCGGTTCTTCATCAGCAATCGCCGCACCACCGCCACGCAGCGCGACACCGAGAGCGCGTCGAGCCTCGGCAAGATTGAAGCGGCCGCGGCGAACGGCAAGAAATCCTTGGCGGCGACGATTTCGCCGTTGCCGGCGTTGAGCCGCGACAACGCCTCGTAGTAGCGCACCTTGCGCTGGGGCAGCGTGACAATGGGTTGCAGATAGAGGTCGATCTTGTTTGCTTCCAGCGCTCCGGCGACAAGCGCCGCGACGCCGTCGCGATCGAGCCCGCGGAAGGCCGCGACTTTGTCCGGCACCGGCGGATCCACCCGGCCGGCTTTGCCGTTCGCCGCGGCAGGAACGACTGCGGCAGGGTCAGGGATCGCCGCGGCACGCACCTCACCTTGCGGCCCGCGAAGCACAGCGTCATGCCGCGAAACCGATTCGGTGAGGTGCTTCAGGCGCCGGGAAAGCTCCTCGACTTCGACGGCAAGCGGTTGGGTATTTGACATCGCCCGCCCGATGGCGGTCTCGAACTGGTTTTCCACAACACCGAGGCGGCGGTCGAATTCCGCCATCTGCCGGGCGAGATCGCCCGATCCGCGGGCGATGTTCGAGACTTGATCGTTGACCTCGGCGCGGTCGTGCCTGCGGCCGGCGACGGCGTTGTAGATCGAGAGCGCGCACAGGACGCCAAGCGCAACCAGGGCCGAGTCGGTGATCGAGACAGCGAAGCGGAAATGCAGCGCCACGCCGACCGATACGGCAATGAGCACCATGCAGAAGGCGATGAAAAAGGCGCTGATGCGCACCATCAATGGCCCTGCTCCGCCCGCGCTGGAAAACGCCAAACCGGCGCGAGGTAGACGGAACTTCTTTCGGTCCCTCTGCCGGGTGCAGTGATTCGCTCCCGGCCCATATCAGTGTCCATAAGCGCCGCAACCCCGCAAGTACGGTGTTGCGTTGGTTTACGACATAACCGCCCGAATCACGCGGCCTACCTTGTCGAAAATCTCACCAATTTGCGCTTCAGTCACAATCAGCGGCGGGGCGATCGCGAGCGTGTCGCCGGTGATGCGGATCACCAAGTCCTCATCGTGAAACGCCCGGTCCATCGCCTCGTAGCCCCGTTCGCCAGGCGCGCCGGCGCGGGGCGCAAGATCGATGCCCGCGGCAAGACCGACGGCGCGGATGTCGAGCACACCGGGCAGACCTTTGAGGCTCATCGCGGCTTCCGCGTAGGGCTTTTCCAGCCGTTTGGCGCGACCGAAAATATCTTCATCGCGGTAGAGATCGAGCGTGGCGATGCCGGCCGCGCAGGCGAGCGGATGCGCCGAGTAGGTGTAACCGTGGAACAGTTCGATGGTGTGCTCCGGCCCTTGCATGAAGGCGTCGTAGACATGCTCGCGGGCGATAACGCCGCCCATGGGCACTGCACCGGACGTCACGCCCTTCGCGAAGCAAAGAAGGTCGGGCGTCACGCCGTAACGTTCGGCTGCAAAGACGGCGCCGAGGCGGCCGAAACCGGTGATCACCTCGTCGAAAATCAGGAGGATGCCGTACTTGTCGCAAATGGCGCGCAGTTTCTGGAGGTAGCCCTTCGGCGACGCCAGCACCCCGGTCGATCCGGCCATCGGTTCGACGATAACGGCGGCGATGGTGTCCGCGCCGTGCAAGGCGACGATGCGTTCCAGATCGTCGGCAAGGTGCGCGCCCCACTCCGGCTCGCCGACCGTGAACGCCTGATGCTCGCGGCTGTAGGTCGCCGGCAGGTGATCGACGCCGGTGAGCAGCGTGCCGAAGAATTTGCGGTTGTTGACAATGCCGCCGACGGAGATGCCGCCGAAGCCGACGCCATGATAGCCGCGCTCGCGGCCGATCAAGCGGGTCCGTCCCGCTTCCCCGCGCACGTTGTGATAGGCGAGCGCGATCTTGAGCGCAGTATCGACCGCCTCCGAACCGGAATTGCAGAAGAATACCCGATTGAGGTCGGCAGGCGCGAGCGCCGCCAACCGGCTCGCAAGCTCAAACGATTTCGGATGTGCGAAGTGGAATGCTGCCGCATAGTCGAGCTCGGCGGCCTGCCGCGCGATTGCCGCGACAATCGGGTCGCGGTTATGGCCGGCGTTGCTGCACCACAAGCCGGCCAGGCCATCGAGCACCGCGTGGCCGTCCGGGGTGAAGTAGTGCATGTCCTTCGCCCGCGCGAGCAGCCGCGGCGCGCGCTTGAACGCGCGATTGGGCGTGAAAGGTATCCAGAACGCGTCGAGATCGTTGGTTTGCCGCGCCAGGCTCGCTGCTTCCGCCATGTGGCCGATCCTCCGACTGCCCCGCCCTCTACCCCGACAGGACAATGCCCCGGGACGTGCGTGTCCATCCTACCGCTGCGCAGAATGAATGTACAAAGCCGAGCCGCCAGATCGGCGGCGACAACGGAGACCGCCCAACACGCCGCGCTTAGCGCAGCAGCCGCGTCAAGGCCCGGCCCTTGGCGGTATGAAACTCCCAATGGGTCAGCTTGCCGTTATGATCGGCATCGACGGCCCTGAACCGCGCCTCCACCGCCGAAAGATAGCCTTCCTTGCTCAGGGCGCCGCCAGCGCCGAAGGCGGCGATTTCTTTGCCGCTGAGCCTGCCGTGAAGCTGTGCACGCGTCAGCGTTCCCTTCTTCTCGACGTCGAGCTTGTCGAACATCGCGGCGCCGGCAACCTTGGCTTCCGCAAGATCGACCACGCCGTCATTGTTGAGATCGAACTGGCCAACCAGAGTCGAGTTCTTCTTCGCCCATGCCGGCGTTGCCGCCACGATCAGTGCTGTCGCCGCTAACGCGATTGCCTTGCGCCGGGAAATCATGCCGAATCCTCGCTGAAAAACGTGGCCGAACCTAGCCAAGTGAATTCGTATTGGCTAGGCGCAACTGCGCCGCAGGCTTTCCAGGCATTCAATCCCGCTTCCATTGCGCGGCCAATTGCGCTCGCTTGGCGGGTGCGATACCAACCCGCCATCCTTTATAAAGCGCGAACGCGGCGGGAACGGCCGATGGCCGAAAAGCAGAAGTCCAACAAGCTGAAAGCACGCTTGCCGCGCGGGCTGGCCGATCGCGGGCCCGCGGAAATCGCCGCGACGCGCGAGATGATCGAAAAGATCCGCGTGGTCTACGAACGCTATGGCTTCGAACCGGTCGAGACGCCGGCGATCGAATACACCGACGCGCTCGGCAAATTCCTGCCCGACCAGGACCGCCCGAACGAAGGCGTGTTTTCCTTTCAGGACGACGACGAGCAATGGCTGTCGCTGCGCTACGACTTGACCGCGCCGCTGGCGCGCTACGTCGCCGAACGCGTCGGCACGGAAAATCTGGTGCTGCCCTATCGCAGCTACCGGGTCGGTTGGGTTTTCAGGAACGAAAAACCAGGCCCCGGGCGCTTCCGCCAGTTCATGCAGTTCGACGCCGACACCGTCGGCTCATCCTCACCCGGGGCCGATGCCGAAATGTGCATGATGGCGGCGGACACCATGGAAGCGCTCAGCATCCCGCGCGGCAGTTATGTGGTCAAGGTCTGGAATCGAAAACTGCTCGACGGCGTTATGAGCGCCGTGCCCGAACTGGCATCAGCCTCGTCAGAGAAGCGCCTCATAGTTTTGCGTTCGATCGACAAGCTTGACCGACTTGGCATTAAAGGCGTCCAGGAACTACTAAGCGAAGGCCGGAAAGACGAAAGTGGTGACGTGACACGCGGCGCTCACCTTTCGATTTCGGCAAATAATTTTATTACGAGTAGCTCGTCCATCAATGCAATGAGCGGGTCGACGAGCACGTTTATTTGGCAAGATTCAGCATTTGAGAGAGAGATAAAAGAATTCGAATCCGGCAACAGACAACCGTTTAGCTTCGATGGATATCGCAAATTTATCGAGGGCTATTTGGAAGGCAGGCCGATTCCACAGGAAGTGAACGCCGGCCTGGAAGAGCTTGAGAGGATGTCTCAACTAATCGGGGCAGCTGCTTACGGTGATCGGATTCGAATTGATCAATCCGTCGTCCGCGGACTCGAATATTACACCGGCCCGGTGTTTGAAGTTGAACTGACCTTCGCCACCGACGGCAAGGACGGATCGCCGCGCTTCGGCTCGGTCGGCGGCGGCGGTCGTTACGACGGGCTGGTGTCACGCTTCCGCGGCGAGCCGGTGCCGGCGACCGGATTTTCCATCGGCGTGTCGCGGCTTGCCGCCGCGCTGGAATACCTTGGCAAGCTCGACAGCAAGCCCGGCTACGGCCCGGTGGTCGTCACGGTGTTCGATCGCGACCGCCTCGCCGATTATCAGAACATGGTGGCGAAGCTGCGTGCGGCGAACATCCGCTCGGAGCTTTACCTCGGCAATCCGAAAAATCTCGGTAACCAGCTCAAATACGCCGACCGGCGCAACTCTCCGTGCGTTGTCATTCAGGGGTCCGATGAAAAGGCCAAGGGTAACGTCACCATCAAGGATCTGATCGTCGGCGCCGAACTGGCGAAGCTGGAAAAAGGCCGCGACGAGCATTTGCAAAAGCAGTCGCAGGCGCAGGTAACTGTTGACGAGAGCGAACTGGTCGCCACCGTCGGCGCGCTGCTCGCGCGCCATGGCGTGGGCAAATAGCATGAGCCGCGCCGGCAAGATCGCGCTCATTATCGTCTGCGTCGGCGTTGTAATCATCGCCGCGGCACTGGCCGGCATGTTGGCCTTCGGCACCAGCGGAACCCCGGAGCCGCTCGCCTCGCTCAGTGCGCCGTTTCGCTCTGTGAACTTCAGCGATCTGCCGGCGGAGCAAAAACTATCGGTGAGCAATCGCTCTCCGATCGCGTACCGCACCTGGCTGCCGAACCCTGCTCCCGCCGATCCGCCGCTCGTGGTCATCACCATTCACGGCTCGTCGGCGCAGAGCGCGAGCATGCATCCACTGGGCAAGGCGCTCAGCGCCGAAGGCATCCCGGTGTTTGCTCCTGACATTCGCGGCCATGGTAGCACCGGCATTCGCGGCGATATCGATTACGCGGGCGAGCTCGACGACGACATGGCCGACTTTGTCGCCATGGTGCGCAGCAAATACCCCGGCGCCAAACTGGTCTTGATGGGTTTTTCGTCCGGCGGCGGCTATGCGCTGCACATCGCGGCAACGCCGCTCGGCAAGGATTTCGCGCGCGCGGTGCTGCTGTCGCCCATGCTCGGTCCCTTCGCACCCACCACGCGGCAGGATCAAAAATACGCGGCGCCGTTCATCCCGCGCATCATTGCGCTCGCGGTGCTCGATCGTATCGGCATTCACGCCTTCGACCATTTGACCACTCTCCTCCTCGCTATCGATCCGTCACGGACCGATATCCTGGTCGGGCATTATTCGTGGCTGTTAATGCGCGCGTTCGGCACGCGCGATTACGCCGCCGACGTGCGCAACGCGCAGACGCCGCTTGCCGTCGTTGCCGGCGAAAAGGATGAGCTGTTCTACGCCGGCAAATTCGCCCCGACCGTCGATGCGGTGCGGCCCGGCATTCCGGTCGCCATCGTGCCGGGGTTGTCGCATACCGGGCTCACGGTCGATCCGAGCGCGGTGCCGGCCATCCTCGCCGCAGTCCGCGGATCGTAGTTGATCGCTGGCTTTCATCTTCAGCCTGATGCTGAGATCGGGCCGCTCGCGGTCCGCTCGGCGGGAGCTTGCGAGAAAGCCCTGATCTCTCGCCTCAATACCGGTAATGTTTCGCTTTAAGGCCTTGATTCACCGCATTAGCGGCAGGATTAACGGGCCGCCGCGATGTTTATCGAATCGCCACGGTTCCCGTGCTAAAGGGCCGCGCAATCACGACTATCGCTGCGTGCTGAGACAATGGATTAACCATACGCGGCGTGGAAGCGGCGAACGATGTCGGGCGGTGAACTCAACGGGACGGACCAGCGGGCGCTAAAGCTCGTCGCTGCCTATCGGCGCGCGGGCTATGCGCCGATCGATCCGCCGGTGCTGCAACCGGCAGAGCCGTTCCTCGACCTCTCCGGCGAAGACATTCGCCGGCGCATGTTTCTCACGGCCGATCCGCTCGGCCGCGAATTGTGCCTGCGCCCGGATCTCACCATCCCGGTTTCGCGCGCCTATCTGCAGTCGCCGGACGCCGGCAAGCCTCTGGGATTCTGCTACCTCGGCGCGGTGTTTCGCCACCGCGAGGGACGCACGGCGGAATTCGTCCAGGCCGGCATCGAATCTTTCGGCCGCCGCGACATTGCCGCGGCGGATGCGGAGATGCTGGTTCTCGGACTCGAAGCAACGACGCTCTACGGCGTTGCCGCACCGTCGATCCGCGTCGGCGACGTCGGGCTGTTTACGGCCTTCGTCGCCGCGCTTGATCTCGCGCCGGCGTGGAAGCGGCGGCTGATCAAGGATTTCAACAGGAAATGGTCGCTGGCACACGATCTCGACCAGCTCGCGCTCGCCGCCGCCAATCGTCCGCCCGAATATCAGGGCGTACTCGCCGCGCTCGCCGGTTCCGATCCAAAAGCGGCGCATCACCTCGTGACCGATCTTCTTTCGATCGCCGGCATCGAGGCGGTCGGCGGCCGCTCCGTCGATGAAATCGCCGAACGCTTTCTCGAACAGGCGGCGCTCGGCACCGGCACGCGGCTGCCGCGCGAAATCCGCGCGCTGATCGAGCGCTTCCTCGCGGTGCGCGGCGGTCCCGACGACGTCGCCGGGGAATTGCGGACGCTCGCCGCCGATGCGCAGCTTCCCCTCTCGCCCGCACTCGACCTTTTCGAGACGCGCACCGGTTTTCTCGCTGCGCGCGGCGTCGATGTGGGCACCATCGAATTCTCCACCGCGTTCGGCCGCGGCTTCGATTACTACACCGGCTTCGTGTTCGAACTGCATGACGCGCACGCCAAGGCCGCACTGGTCGCCGGCGGGCGCTACGACGCGCTGTTGACGCGGCTCGGCGCGCGCGAGCCGATCCCGGCCGTCGGCTTTGCCGCCTCGATCGAGGAGCTTTCAGGCTGCGGAGGACCGGCATGAGCGCGCCGCTGATCCTCGCTGTGCCGTCGAAAGGGCGCTTGCAGCAAAACGCCGAGAGCTTTTTCGCCCGCTCCGGACTCGACCTCGTCAAGCCGCGCGGCCCACGCGACTATCGCGGCGCCATTGCCGGGTTCGAGGGCGTGGAAGTCGCCTACCTTTCGGCGGCGGAAATCACCACCCAACTGGCGCTCGGCGCCGTGCATCTCGGCATCACCGGCGAGGACCTTGTCCGGGAGATGATCGCCGGTGCGGATCGCGAAGTCATCTTCATCGATCAGCTCGGCTTCGGCTTCGCCAATGTGGCGGTCGCTGTGCCGCAAGCCTGGATCGACGTGCGCTCGATGGCCGACCTCGACGATGTCGCCACCGCGTTTCGCCTCAAGCATAACCGCAAGATGCGGCTTGCCACCAAGTATGCCAACCTGACGCGGACCTTCTTCGCCGACCACGGTATTGTCGATTATCTGATCGTCGAAAGCCTCGGCGCTACCGAAGCGGCGCCGGCCGCCGGCACTGCCGAACTGATTGTCGACATCACCACGACCGGCGCGACGCTCGCGGCCAACGGACTCAAAGTGGTCGACGACGGCATTATCCTGCGCTCGCAGGCCAATCTCGTCGCCGCGCGTGCGGCAGCGTGGGACTCCGCGCGCCGCGAAATCGCCCGGCTGCTGCTCGATCGCGTCGCGGCGCAAAAACGCGCGCAAGCCTATCGCGAAGTGCGCACCCGCTTTGCCGGATTGAACGAAACACTTCTCCAGGAGGCGCGGGAAAAATTCGGCGTTGCCGCGCCGTTCGGCGGGCCCACCTCATCGGGCATGCTGACGCTGCATTGCCCGCCCAAACAGGTGCAGGCGCTGGCCATTTTTCTGCGAGACCACGGCGCCGAGGCGGTCTCGGTCGCAGCGCTTGATTATGTTTACGCTCGCGACAATCCGCTTCACGCAAGGCTTGTCGCCGAGCTGGAGCGCGACCGGCCCGGCGCGGCACGCTAGAGTTCGGGCCGCCACGACACGGCGCCGCTTTCCGCGACGATCTACGGAAGCGAAAGCCGCGCCGCTGCGGGAGGAGCTGCATTGCCCGACCTACAATCACCGCGCATCGGCGTGCAAATCGAGGAGCGGCCGCAGGGTCTTGTCGCCCGCCTGACCATCGACAACGCGGGGCGTCTCAACGCGCTAAACAACGCCTTGATGGCCGAATTTGTCGATGCCCTGGGCCGGCTTGCCGGCGACGAACGCTTGCGTGCCGTCGTGCTGACCGGTGCGGGAGAAAAATCCTTCATTGTCGGCGCCGACATCGGCGAAATGGCCGCGATCACCGACGCGCAAAGCGCCAGGGCATTCATCACCCGCTTGCACGGCTGCTGCGACGCGATCCGAAACTTTTCCGTACCGGTGATTGCCCGCATCGGGGGTTATTGCTTCGGCGCCGGTCTCGAAATCGCCGCGGCTTGCGACTTGCGCATCGCTTCCGAAACCGCCTCGTTCGGCATGCAGGAGGTCAAGCTCGGCATCCCTTCGGTCATTGAGGCTGCATTGTTGCCGACACTCGTGGGCTTCGGCAGAGCGCGCGAGATCATGCTGCTTGGCGAAAAATTCTCCGCCGCCGACGCGCTGGCGTGGGGCTTGCTCGAACGCGTCGCGCCGGCGGCTTCGCTCGACCAAGCAGTCGAGGCCTGTCTCGACAGTCTGTTGACCTCGCAGCCGCGCGCCGTGCGATTGCAAAAGCGCCTGATCCGGCAGTGGGAAGATCTGCCGCTTTCCGCCGCCATAGCGGCCGGTATCGATGCATTCGCCGCGGCCTACGAGAGCGACGAGCCCATCATCGCCATGCGCGACTTTCTCGCGGCAAGGCCGCGGCGCAAGGGCAGCCCCTGACATCCCGCCGCCCGCGATTTCAGTGTTTGGCGGCTCGCGGCGGCTGCGCCCGGAACACGACGAAATGCGACAGTGAAAAGTTCACCACGAAGCTCGCCAGGATGGCGAACGCCTTGGCGATGAACACCGGCAGCAGCAGCACTTCCGCAAGGACAAGAAGAGTGGCGGTGTTGGCAATCCACCCGGCGACGCCGGACGCGACAAAGGTAAGGTAAGCCCGCCAGCGCAGTTTGCCGCCGGTTTCGGCGGCAAAGGTGACGAACGAGTTCATCACGTAGGAACCGGTGACCGCGACGATCCAAGAGATGGTGTTCGCGGCGATCAGGGAAAACATCAGGGCGCCGCCGCATTTGCACAGCGCAGCAAATGACGCGAAGGCGGCAAGCGCCGCCGCAGAATTGTCAAAGGCGCCGCGGGCGATCAGAAACACGCCGTAATCGACCACCGTATTGACCACACCGACGAGCCCGAAGGCGATCGCCTTGAGGCTCAGCGCGCGGTTGCGCCAGGCGACAAGCAACCTGGCGCGGACGTGGCCGTAACGGAAAACCGGGCTCATTGCTGCTTCCGCATATCACGTCGAGGGAAACCCGCCATCCTCGTTGGGCCGCGGGTCGACCCCGCCGTTCATCATACCGGCATGAAACGCCCGGCGGGCGCTGCGACCTGGGGCAACGCGCCACGACAGGCGCTTTCGATTGCGCTATAGGTCGCCCAGATGGGAAACGAGTCCGGTGAACAGCGCGAACGAAAGCCGATTGACTGAGGCGGCCCGCGCCTTGCGCGGAACGCCGTTGTCTCCCGTGCCCAGCGACGAAGCAGCCCCGGCTATGGTGCCCGCGGACCCCCAGCCCATTCCTGTTCCGACCGCCGCCCCGCGGCTCAACCCGGCCGCTGCGGCTGGGCTCTCCGTTGTCGTGCCGATGCACAATGAGGCGGCTTCGCTGGCGCGGCTGCACGCGCGGCTGCTTGAAGTCGCTCACGTGCTCAGCGCCGAGCGGGCCCTGCCCTGTGAGCTGGTTTATGTCGACGACGGCAGCCAAGATGAGACGCTTGCCGTCGCGCGCGCCCTGCCTGCGGACGGAGCCGATCTGCAGATCGTTTCGCTGTCGCGCAATTTCGGCAAGGAAGCGGCCCTCCTCGCCGGTCTCGATCATGCGCGGCTCGGCGCCGTGATTTTCGTCGACGGCGACGGCCAGCACCCGCCGGCGCTGATCGACACCATGGTCGGTCGCTGGCTCGATGACGGCTACGACGTCGTCTATACCGCCAAGGCGCACCGCGCCCACGAATCCCTGTTCCGCCGCATCCTGGTGAGGGGATTTTACAAACTGCTCAATTGGGGCGCGCGGACCAACATTCCCGAAGACGCCGGCGATTTTCGCCTGCTGTCGCCGCGGGCGGCCGACGCGCTGCGCCGTCTGCCGGAGAAGAACCGCTTCTTCAAAGGCCTGTCGAGTTGGATCGGTTTTCGCCAGATCCGCATCGACTACCAGCCGGAGCCTCGGGTCGGGGGGCGCAGTACCTGGAACCTGCGCAGCCTGATCGGACTTTCGATCGACGGTTTGACCGGATTTTCGGTAGCGCCGCTCCGCGTCGCCACGCTGCTTGGGTTACTTCTGGCGTTGGCCGCCTTCGTTTATGGCGGCATGATTGTCTATGAGACACTGATGTACGGCGAGAAGGTGCCCGGTTATCCCTCGCTGTTCGTCGGCCTTATGGTGCTGGGCGGCGTGCAACTGATCATGCTCGGCGTCGTCGGCGAATACATCGGCAAGATCCTCTCCGAGATCAAAGGCCGGCCGGTCTATTTCATCGCCGAGCATGTCATCAAACAGCGCGAGGATCAGGCGGACTCGATAACCCATACGCGAACGGCGGCGGAGTAGTTTCCGCCGCCGCCGGAAAACGTTTCGCGAGATTGAGCGGCGCGCCGCTTAAAGCACGATGACTTTGGTCCCGACCTTCACGCGGCCGTAAAGATCGGTGACATCCTCGTTGCGCAGGCGGATGCAACCCGACGACACTTGCGTGCCGATGGTCCAAGGCTCGTTGGAGCCATGAATGCGATAGAGCGTCGAGCCGAGATACATGGCGCGCGCGCCGAGCGGATTGTCCGGACCGCCCGGCATGAACCGCGGTAGATCGGGACGGCGTTCGAGCATTTCTGCCGGCGGAGTCCAGTCCGGCCATTCGCGCATGGCGGAAATTTGCTTCACGCCGGACCAGGCAAATCCCGGACGTCCAACGCCGATACCGTAACGCAGCGCCTTGCCGTCGGCCATCACCAGATAAAGAAAGAAATGCGGGCTATCGATGATGATCGTGCCCGGCTTTTCGCTGCCGGGATAATCGACAACCTGGCGATCGTATATCGGATCGACGGCAGGATGAGCCGGATCGGCTACTCGCGCTCCATAAGCCGGCGCGTACGCCGCCGGCGGCGGCGCCGGATCGTGGCTCGCGAACAATCCTTCGAAGAGGCCGCGCGGCTGCACGTATCGGGGCTGGTAAGGATCTGGCGCGGCCGTGACGCCATACATCGAGCCCGTCGGGCGATAGTCAATTCCCTGCGCCGCGCCATAGGCCGGTGCTGAGCGCCGATAGGCGCGGTATTGCTGCGCCGGTACGTAGTACTGAGATTGCACCCTCGATTGCGGAACGAACCGCGTCTGCACGCGCTGCGACGGAGCCGTTGCCGGCCGCTGACCCGCTCGCGGCTGGTCGCCAGACGAGAAGCCGAAGAATCCGCCGTTGCCGTTCGGGGAATCGGATGACGCAAGCTGCCAGCCCGGGTCGAGTAGCTGCTCTTGGGCGCGAGCATGCGAGGCAAGCACGCTCGCCATGCCGCAAGCTGCGACAAACACCACCGCATTTACGCAAACAAAGGTACGCCGCATTTTTTGGACTCTGTACTCGAGACGATTGCACGCCGGATTGAATGGAGTGATCCGGTCTCCCGACTAGAAACTCAAACCTAGACCGTTTGGTAAATTTCGCGGCGCGCGTGCGGCATCGCATCTTGTTTGTATATTGTTGATCAAGTTAGCGTTTATTTTGAGTGAACTGCGAACGATTAACCTTAATCGGGCGTAGCGCCCGCGCGGTTCCCCGGCAGCGTGAACGCAGCGTTAAGCGGATACCTCTAGGGTAGCTGGATATCCGGTCAGCAACCCGATGCCAGAGCGCCGAAAAGTTTTCCGCATTGAGAAGATGGCGGCGGCGCACGGCGATGCGCTGCCCTCCGGCAAGCCCGCTTCCCCGGGCTATGAAGAAGTACTGCGGGAGTTGGCGGCGTTGCGCGCCATGTTGACGGCAACGCCGTTGCGCTCACCCGAAACCTCCGACGCGGACAGTGCTGAAGCACGCAGGCTTGCATCGCGCTTGCGCGCCGTTCGCGGCGCGCTTTTCGGCGCGGAGCCCGCGGGCGCGGAGGGAGTTGCTGCAAACGCGCCCATGAGCCGGTTCGCCCATGAACTTGACGCCGCGGTGAAAGCGAGCGAGCACGCGACGCAAAAAATCCTCGCCGCGGCCGAGGAGATCGACCAGGCGGCAAATAATTTGTCGGCGGCCGTCAAAGGCAACAGCGAGCAAGGTCTCGCTCAGGACATTCGTGATCGGGTCATCGGGATTTTCGAAGCGTGTAATTTTCAGGATGTGACCAGCCAGCGGCTGGCGAAAGTCAGAACCGCACTGACGGGGCTGGAGAACCTGATCGGCGACGCCCTCGGCGAAGTTAAGGACGAACCCGCACCCGCGGTGCATGGTCCGCCGCTCGACGGCGACGACGGGTACGCTTCGCAAAGCGAAGTGGATTCGTTGTTCGGCGGCGGCGTTCGATCGATTACATAAGGGACCGCGTTAGTGCGCCGGCGGTGACCGGCGCGCCATCCCTTCAGGTGCGCAACGCACGTACACTGCAGTTCCGTAACGGCTGTCGACTTCGCGATTGATCCAGCGCAGCACCATGCTGCGGCCGTCGAACGATACGATTTCGCGATCCTGCGGCCCGCCGCCTGGACCGGGCGGACCGACGTAGTTTACGCCGTTCGGGCTGCCTTTCAGATGAAGTTCCTGCAACTGGGCGCTGTCAGCCATGTACATCATGACACCACCGTTGGGTCCGCGATTGATCACCACCGGCTGGCCGCATTGCCCCTTGGCGGCCGCTTCGGTGCGCGCCCGATCGGCTTCGTTGTGATAGGCGCCGTAACCCCAGCGTCCGACAATCTCTTCGGGCCGGACGGAAGCCGGCATTTCCGGCGCAACGGCCGCAGCCGGCGCAAGAGCTTCAGGAGGCGGGCTCGTTGCACAAGCCGCAAGCGCCAGCGCTGCGACCGCTACGCCCGCAGCCGGGCGAAACCTGCGAAACCGTGGGCTCACGAAGTCCTCCTCAAAACCGGCTCCAGGATGGTGGTGGCGAATTAAGCGCCGCACACGAACTTGCACAGGATGAGCCGGGATGGTGACGATTTTTCGCCCCGAGTGCTAGTCCGATGCAAGCTCTGCTTGACAGCGGCGAGAGCAAATCCTATTTGCCTGTGGCCAATTGGCACTCTTTTTAACTGAGTGCCAACTAGCTGCAAATTCAAGGCTTTTTTATTCACTGGTGAACGCCGCGCCGGGCGCGGCAGTAAGGATGACCATGGCGAAGCTCAAGTTCCGTCCCCTGCATGACCGTGTCGTCGTCAAGCGAATCGACGCAGATGAGCGGTCCAAAGGCGGCATCATCATTCCCGATACCGCCAAAGAGAAGCCGCAGGAAGGCGAAGTCGTCGCCGTCGGGCCCGGCGGCCGCGACGAGAACGGCAAGCTGATCACCATGGATCTGAAAGCCGGCGACCGCGTGCTGTTCGGCAAATGGTCCGGCACCGAGGTCAAGCTCGACGGCGACGAGCTTTTGATCATGAAGGAATCCGACGTCATGGGCGTGATCGCCTGACACCACTCGTCGTCACGGCCGGACTCGATCCGGCCATCCACGGGGCCCGGACGGCTCCATGGACCACCGGGTCAAGCCCGGTGTTGACGAGATCAAACCAAGGAGCAAACAAGTTATGGCTGCGAAAGAAGTACGATTTTCCGGTGACGCCCGCGAGCGCATGCTGCGCGGCGTCGAGACATTGGCCAACGCCGTAAAGGTGACGCTCGGCCCCAAGGGCCGCAACGTCGTCATTGAGAAGAGCTTCGGCGCCCCGCGCATCACCAAGGACGGCGTCACCGTCGCCAAGGAGATCGAGCTCGACGACAAGTTCGAGAACATGGGCGCGCAGATGGTGCGCGAGGTCGCGCAGAAGACCAACGACGAAGCCGGCGACGGCACCACGACGGCGACCGTGCTCGCCGCCGCCATCGTCAAGGAAGGCGCCAAGGCGGTCGCGGCCGGCATGAACCCGATGGATCTGAAACGCGGGATCGATCTCGCGGTCGCAGCCGTCATCGGCGATATCAAAAAGCGCTCGAAGAAGGTCGGCTCTTCGGCCGAAATCGAGCAGGTCGGCACCATTTCCTCCAACGGCGATAACAACGTTGGCAAGATGATCGCCCGGGCGATGCAAAAAGTCGGCAACGAAGGCGTCATCACCGTCGAAGAAGCCAAAGCTTTGGAGACCGACGTCGAAATCGTCGAGGGCATGCAGTTCGACCGCGGCTATCTGTCGCCGTATTTCATCACCAACGCCGAGAAGATGCTGGCCGAGCTCGAGGATGCTTACGTGCTGCTGCACGAGAAAAAGCTCCCGGGCTTGCAGCAAATGCTGCCGGTGCTCGAGGCGGTTGTGCAATCGGGCAAGCCGCTGCTCATCATCGCCGAGGACGTCGAAGGTGAGGCACTGGCCACGCTGGTGGTCAACAAGCTGCGCGGCGGACTGAAAGTCGCCGCCGTGAAGGCTCCGGGCTTCGGCGACCGCCGCAAGGCGATGCTCGAAGACATTGCCATCCTGACCGGCGGCCAGCTTATTGCCGAAGACCTCGGCATCAAACTCGAAAGCGTCACGGTCAACTTGCTCGGCCGGGCCAAGAAAGTGGTGATCGAGAAGGAAAAGACCACCATCGTCGACGGCGCCGGCAAGAAGAAGGACATCGAAGCCCGCGTTACTCAGATCAAGGCGCAGATCGAGGAAACCACTTCCGATTACGATCGCGAGAAGCTGCAGGAGCGGCTGGCAAAGCTTGCCGGCGGCGTTGCGGTGATCCGGGTCGGCGGTGCAACCGAAGTCGAGGTGAAGGAGCGCAAGGACCGCGTCGAAGACGCGCTCAACGCCACTCGCGCCGCGGTCGAGGAAGGCATCGTACCGGGCGGCGGAGTCGCGCTGCTTCGCGCCAAGCGGGCCATTGGCAAGCTTACCAATGACAACGCGGACGTGCAGGCCGGCATCAACATCGTGCTCAAGGCAATCGAGACGCCGGTTCGCCAGATTGCGGAGAACTCGGGCATGGAAGGCTCGATCGTGGTCAACAAGGTCCTGGAAAACAAATCCGAGACCTTCGGCTTCGACGCGCAGACCGAGAACTACGTCGACATGATCGAAAAGGGCATTGTCGATCCGGCGAAGGTTGTGCGCGCCGCGCTCCAGGACGCCGCTTCCGTCGCAGGCCTCCTCGTCACCACCGAGGCCATGGTGGCGGAGAAGCCGAAGGATAAGCCGGCCATGCCCGCGATGCCTCCGGGCGGCGGCATGGGCGGAATGGACTTCTAAGTCGTTCTCCCACTTAAAGACAAAGGGCGCGGAGAAATCCGCGCCCTTTTTTGCTGTATTGGTGCAGATCGTGGGCCGGGGGCCCTGGCCAACATTCGGAGCGCCCAATGACAACGAAAGCTGCCGACCCGTTCGCCAAGTTCAAGGCCGCCCAGCGCGAAGGCTGGTCGTCATTTGTCCCCGTCGAGATCATGACGACCCCGCCAGCCGCAAAGCTGGTGATGTTCGCGCAGGTAACTGCCGGACAGCGTCTCCTCGACGTCGCTTGCGGCACCGGCGTGGTGGCCGTGACCGCCGCGCGGCGCGGCGCAAAGGTATGTGGTCTGGACCTGACACCTGCGCTTATCGAACGGGCCAAGAAGAACGCCAAAATCGCCGGCGTCGAGGTCGAATTCGTCGAAGGCGACGCCGAGGCGTTGCCTTATCCCGACGCCTCATTCGACGTTGTTCTCAGCCAGTACGGACACATGTTCGCCCCCCGCCCCGCCGTGGTGGTCAAGGAAATGCTCCGGGTGCTGAAATCAGGGGGCCGCATTGCGTTCTCGACCTGGCCGCCCGAACATTTCACCGGACGTCTGTTTACACTCATCGGAAGCCGCATGCCGCCCCCTCCGCCAGGCGCCGAGGCGCCGGCGCCGCCGCCGCTGTGGGGCGATCCAAACGTCGTGCGCGAGCGGCTTGGCTCTGCGGTGACGGACCTCAAGTTCGCGCGCGACACTTTGGTAGCGCCGGCGCTAAGTCTCGCGCATTTCCGTAACGCCCAGGAAGCGACCATCGGACCGCTCACCAAGCTCGTCGAGTCGTTGCAACACGATCCGGAGAAACTTGCTCAGCTGCGCGCCGAGTTCGATACGCTGGCCGCCGACATTTTTGACAATAATACGGTCAGCATGCCCTTCCTGATGACACGCGCGACCAAGGTCTGACAGCGCGTGTCACAAGAATTGGTGGCGGCGAATGGCTCAATTCGCCGCCACACTTTTGCTAGTGATTCAACACGGCAATGCTCGGGAAGAACAAGTAACAAGCCACGCCGATAAGCACGAGATAGACGAGCAGCACCAGCGTCCAGCCGAAATTGTGGCGAATGACCGCGCCTTCGTTGCGCACGAAACGGCTGGTGGATACGCCGACGCTCGCCGTTTGCGGCGCGATTGGTTTGCCGACCTCGGCGCCGACCGAGTTCAAGCTCGGCAACAACAACAGCGGGAAGCCCAGCACCTTGCCGACCAGCGCCTGGAAAGTGCCGAACATGGCGTTGGTCGAAGTGTTGCTGCCGGAGAGCGCGACGCCAATGAAGCCCAGAATCGGCGCGACGATGATGAAGGCCGGTCCGATCTTGGAGAAGGCGCTCGCCAGCGAGCCGGCCATGCCCGAGTAGTTGTAGACGTAGGCAAGGCCGAAAATAAATACGCCAACCAAACAGGCGCCCCACATCTGCGACCAGGTCTTGGCGAAAATCTCGCGGATTTGCGAGAACGTCACCCGCAGCAAGATCGCGATGATGATCCATGAAGCCAGAATCGCGGTTCCTCCGACGAACGGCGTCCAATTGAACACCGCGGTGATCTTTGCTCCCGGTGTGATCGCGGAGTCGGCCGCGACCGCCGCGTGATACAGAATGACTTTCGGCAAATTGGACCACGGCCCGGTCCAGGCGACGACCACGATCACCAGCACAGCGACCGGGAGCCAGGCCATGCCGACTTCACGCCCGGTAAGGCCGTGAGCCTGGACTTGCTGCTCGGCGCTCACCGGCGTTCCGCCGTAAGCGAGCACTTGCGCGGGCCGCCAAACCCGTAACAGCAGGAGCAGCACCACGAAGCACACGATGGAGCCGATGACGTCCGGCAGGTACGGCCCCAGGTAAATAGCGGTGGGGAGTTGTCCGGCGATGTAGCCGAGCGAACCGACAATGGCGAGCGGCCAAGCCGACCACATGCCCTTATTGCCGGAGACGAGATAGAGCAAAATCCACGGCGGCAGCAACGCCAGGATAGCGACGATTTTGCCGACCGAGGCGGAATAGACCGGCAGCAGATCGACGAAGCTGACGCCGAGCGTGCCGGCGGTCACCGTCGCCAGCGCGATGATTGGCGCGCCGAGCGCGCCGTACGAAACCGGCGCGTTATTGGCGATGGCCGCGACCCGGATGGCATCGAGATCGGGAATACCGATCGCAATCAGGATTGGCGCGACAAACGCCCACGGATAACCGAAGCCGACCAAACCCTCGAGCAAGGCGCCAAACGCCCAGGCGAACAGAATGGTTTGCACCCGCACATCGAGAGTGCCCTGGTACACCAGCCAGCGGCGGAATTTCTCGAAAATGCCCGTCGTCACCAGCGTGTTGAACAGGATCACGCCCCAAAACGTGATCCAGTCCACGTTCCATATCCCGGTCGCCGAGCCGTACACATACGCGCGCAGACCGTCATCAAGCGGCATCTTCCAAACGAAGAGCGCGAGGAGAAACGTCACGACCGAGCCGATCAGCACGGCAATCCACGCCGAGATGCGCAGACCGGCCAGCAGAATTAACAAAAGCACGACAGGCACGAGAGCCACCAACCAGGTGACAAACAGATTGCCGGTCGGATCGAGAATTTGCGTAAACATTGGCGTCTCCCCCAGCGGCGCCGTCCACGGCGCCAGCGTCTTTGATTATCCCGCCGTCACCGGCGGTATTGGCACCATGCAGCGTCGTTGCGGGCGTTCCCCGCGCCGCTTCAAAGAGTAAGTGAGTCCGGCTGCAACCGCTATCGCCATTTTGTCACAATTTGGCGGGGATAGCGCGACGCAGACGTTGCTGCAACGCAGCAGCGGACCTACAGCGATGATTGCGGCGGATACCTATCTTGATCCGCGAGCGCCGATTGGCCTGCCCGGAGGTTCTTCGTGAAAAAGCTTGCCCTGACCGTCGCCGATATTTGGCGGCTCTCCGCCCCTTATTTCCGCTCCGACGACCGATGGCCGGGCCGCATATTGCTTGGCGCGGTGGTCGCCATCGAGCTGGCGCTTGTCGGTCTCCAGGTCATTCTCAATCAATGGTACAATCGATTTTACAATACGCTGCAAGATCGCAATTGGGACGCCTTCGTCAGCGCCATTTTGTTCTTCTGCGGACTTGCCGCCGTTTACACGGTACTTGCCGTCTATCAGCTGTATTTGAATCAGTGGCTGCAAATCCGCTGGCGACGGTGGATGACACAAACTTATCTCCGCGAATGGCTCACGTCGGCCAATCATTACCGGATGCAGCTCCTCGGCGACGCCGCCGACAACCCCGACCAGCGTATCGCCGACGACCTGCGGCTGTTTGTTGAATACACGCTGTCAATCAGCATCGGCATCCTCAACGCCGTTGTCACGCTTTGCTCGTTTGTCGTTATTTTATGGACGTTGTCGGCGCATACCCCGCTCACCGTATTCGGCGCAAACTTCGACATTCCCGGTTATCTGGTTTGGGCCGCGCTCATCTACGCCGTAATCGGCACAGCGCTTACTCAGTTCATCGGCAAGCCGCTGATAGCGCTGAATTTCCAGCAGCAACGCTTTGAAGCCGATTTCCGCTTCAACCTGGTGCGCACCCGCGAAAGTGCCGAGCAGATTGCTGCGCTCAAAGGTGAAGCGGCGGAACGCGAGCAACACCTTACGCGCTTTGGCTCGGTCATCGCCAACTGGTATGCGCTGATGCAACGGCAGAAGAAGCTTACTTTTTTCACGCAAAGCTACTCACAAGCTTCGGTGATTTTTCCCTATGTCGTGGTTGCGCCTGCGTATTTCTCCGGCGCCGTGCAGCTTGGCGGGTTGATGCAAACCGCCTCCGCCTTCAATAGCGTGCAGAACGCCCTCTCCTACTTCATCACGTCCTATCGGAATATTGCCGAATGGCGCGCCATCATCGCCCGCTTGACCGGTTTCGAGGAAGCGATCGCCGCCGGCCGCGCCGCGGCTGTGGCGCCCCCCGTCGTGCAGATAGTTGCCGAGAAAGCCGGCGAGCCGTTTGCGATCGATCACCTTGAGGTCCGCTTGCCCAATGGTTCGCCCGTCGTCGCTGCCCGTCACATCGACTTTCCCGGCAACGAAAGCGTGTTGGTGACCGGCCCGTCCGGCGCGGGAAAATCGACGTTGCTGCGGGCCATTTCCGGCATATGGCCGTTCGGATCCGGCCGCGTCAGCGTGCCCGAGGGCGCGAAAGTGATGCTGCTGCCGCAACGTCCGTATTTTCCGCTTGCAACACTGGCAGACGCCATCGCCTATCCGTCAACTCGCGGGACATTCGATAATACCCGCATTGCCGACGCGCTCGCCGCGGTCGGCCTGCCGCAATTCGTCTCGCGTCTCGACGAACACGCGCACTGGAATCGCATGCTGTCGCAAGGCGAGCAGCAAAGACTGGCAGTCGCGCGCGCGCTGTTGCAGGCGCCGGATTATCTGTTCCTCGACGAGGCGACCGCCGCGCTCGACGACCGCGCCGAAGCCGCGCTTTATCGGCTGTTGCAGGAGAGGCATTCGGGCGCGACCATCGTCTCCATCGGCCACCGCGCGACGCTCAACGCCTTTCATCGCCGCCGCCTGGAAGTGGTGCCGGAGCCAGGGTTCGCTCAGGTCAAGGAAATGCCGCTCGCGTCGGCGGCGGAGTAAATCGCCCGCATTACGCCGCCATTGGCATGCAAATTGCGGATGTGGCCCTGGTGCTTTCTGCGGCCGCATCGGGGCGCACGATAGATCGTACATTTAACAGGGGGATACTTCGTCATGTGCACAGGCGACGACAAGACTTGCCCAGATTTTGAGCTTCACCGGCAAAAGCTGCTCAACGAACTCGATCATGAGCGGCGCGGCTTCCTCAAGAGCGCATTCGTGGCGGGCGGCGGCGCGGCTGCTTGGGCTGCGAGCGGCACGCTCGCCTCTCCCGCGTCCGCAGCGACAAGTCCAGGCCAGCCGGCCTACCATTACCTGCCGGCAAATGCCGATACCGTGCATTGGGGCTATTTCAGCAAGCTGTTGAAACCTCAGCTTGAAGTCGATTCGGGCGATTACATCACCATCGAGGCACTCACCCACCACTCGAATGACGACGCTGAGCGCATGGTCAAAGGCGACCCCGGCGCCGAAAGCGTGTTCTTGTGGACTAAAGACAAGAAGGGCGTGAACCGTCGCGGCGCCGGACCGATTGACGGCAAGCTTCTGGGACGCGGCGCCGGCGAAGGCTTTGGCGTACATATCTGTACGGGCCCGGTTTACATCCGCGGCGCCGAGCCCGGGGATATCCTCGAAGTTCGCATCATGGACGTGAAGCCGCGGCCGTGCGCCAACCCGGCTTACGCGGGAAAATCATTCGGCAGCAATGCCGCGGCGTGGTGGGGCTTTCAATACAGCGATCTGATCACCGAGCCGAAGCCGCGCGAGGTCTGCACAATCTACGAAATCGATACCAGTGGACAGCGCAATTGGGCGCAAGCGGTCTACAATTTCCGCTGGACCCCGCAAACCGATCCTTACGGCGTCACCCACAAGATCATCGACTATCCGGGCGTGCCGGTCGATCACTCGACCGTCCAGGAAAACCACAACGTCCTGAAGAACGTGCGCATCCCGATCCGGCCGCACTTCGGCGTGATGGGCGTGGCGCCGAAGGAAGCGGATATCGTTGACTCCATCCCGCCGGGCTATTTCGGCGGCAACATGGATAATTGGCGCATCGGCAAAGGCGCGACCATGTACTACCCGGTCGCCGTGCCGGGCGGCTTGTTCTCGGTCGGCGATTCCCATGCCGCGCAGGGCGATTCCGAGTTGTGCGGCACCGCCATTGAGATGTCGCTGACGGGAACGTTCCAGCTTATCCTGCACAAACAAAATGAGCTGACCGGGTCGCTCGCGCAGCTCAATTACCCGCTGCTCGAGACCCAGGACGAATGGGTGCTCCACGGCTTCAGCTTCGCCAATTATCTGGCCGAGCTTGGCCCATCTGCGCAGCAGGACATTTACAAGAAGTCTTCGATCGATCTCGCGCTACGCGACGCATTTCGCAAAATGCGCAGCTTCCTGATGACGACCAAAGGACTGACGGAGGATGAGGCGATCTCGCTGATCTCCGTCGGCGTCGATTTCGGCGTGACCCAGGTGGTGGACGGCAACTGGGGTATCCACGCCATTGTCAAAAAGAGCCTGTTTGCCGGCACGGCGGCGGCATAACGACAGGAGCCGGCGGCCGGCGGAGGGTATCCGCCGGCCGTTATCAGTAAATCGCTGGCACCACGCCTTGCGGATTGTTTCTGGTCCGCCGCAGAGACGTTGCATCGCCAGGGTCTGACACCTATGTCGATAGGTGCATTCAAACGCGTCGCAGGTTTATCATGAAAGCAACAGTGAACGACCGCGTCGTCGCCGATAGCGACGACATCGTTGAGGCCCACGGCTATAGCTATTTTCCCAGTTCCGCCGTGCGCATGGATTGGCTGGAAAAGACCGAAAAGACCGCGGACGACCTGAAATGTCCGCATGGCGTCCAGTTCTACGACGTCATCATTGACGGCAAGCGTCACGCACGCGCCGCATGGTCGTATGAGAAACCCCGGCCTGAAATGGCGAAGGTCGGCGGACGCTTCGGCTTCTGGGAAGACGTCGCAGTCGGCTAGTCCGGCTACTGCTTTCGGATTCTAGGCCGCCGCCGCTTTCTTGCGATTGGCTTCCAGTCGGGCGTCGACCAGCGCAACCTGCGCATCGATAGCCGCGTTATGCAGGCCGCGTTGCGCGGCAATCAGCTGCACGAGCTTGTCGGCCCGCTCGATATAGGGCGCGCCGTTCTGCAACGCGCGCGCGGCCGACGCCGGACGGGTTAGCGATTGCGCCGCTGCAGCGTATTTCTCGAACGGCACCATATCGTCGGGCTTGGCGCCGAGCTTGACGCAGAGGTCGACGACAAAATTGTAGACCGCGCGCGTTGTCTCGATGTCGCTCCACACCGCCTCTTGCGCGGTCCGCATCCCGTCCTTGGTGACGCAGCGGTAATTGCCGGCCAGCAGCATGGCCCATTTCGCCAGCGGCACGAAGATCGAGTCATAGACTTTCAGCTTCACTGGAAGCTCGGTCGGCCCCTCGGGCGTGTCGAACCTAATCGCGTCGATTTCGTCCTGCAGGCGCCGCAGGATCGCGGTGTGTTTCTCGTCGGGAAAGCGCGCCACCTTGAAGTTCGTTGGCAGCGTGACCTGGAGAACGTTGACCTTCTCGTCCGGCGGCCGGATCGCCTGCGGATCGGGACTGCACAGTGTGATGCTGGCCGGATCGAAATTGTTCCACACGCTCGGATCGGTGTAGGCCGGCTTCAAGGCGTCGGTATCGAGGCCTGGAATACGCCGCAGATAGGCAAGCGGCGGCATGTTCATGATCGACATGCACGGCACTTTTGCCTTCCCGACAGCGTCGAGCAGTTCACGCACGCCGCCGGAGCGATATTGCGGCTCTTGCATCGCCAGCCCGACGATGTCGAAGTCGCGGGGATCGACATCGGCCGTGCCACCGGCGGTGACCTTTCCCGGCAGTTTGCGGGAATCGAGTTCGATCGGCGCCTTGCGGCCGCGCACCGGCAGCCGCACCCGAAAGCCTTCGGCGTTGATCAAATCCGCTTCGGCCGGAAGGCAAATCAGCTTGATATTGTGGCCGCCAAACAAGAGCTTTGAGGCCAACAGCGACCCATAGGACGCACCCATAATCAGGATGTTGTAACCCGCCATGACGTGTCTCCCGAATGCGGCGCGCTCGACAGCCATATGCTGCGGCGCGCGTCTTATGCTCGCGATGCTAGGACCAAGGCCCCCGTCGTGGCAATGTCGCGTATCTGCAGAAACGCTATGTCTGCCGCGCGCGGCGGGAGACGAATCTCAAAAAGCCAGTCTCAAAAAGCCACGGCGCACGCTTGCGCGTGCGCCGCTCGTCACTGAACTCAAGCCGGAACGGGACGCGTCTTAGGTGCTGCCGCTATCCCCAAAACCCGAGCTGACCGGTGGCGTCCACGCCGCAGCCGGTGGGGGCTCAGGCGTAGGCATCGCTGGCGCGGGAGCCGGTTTCTTTGCCGGAGGCTTCCGTGAAGGAGGCTTCCGCTTCGGAGCTGCCTTTTTCGCCGAGCGTTTTGCCGGTTTCCGCGCCGCAGATTTCGCTACTTTTTTCTTTTTGCGCGCCGGAGCGGCTTTTCTTTTCACCTTCGTCGATTTCTTCTTTGCCTTCGCCTTTTTCGATTTCTTCGCCATGATCGTCCTCCCGATCCAAGCTATGGAATGAAATTCAATCGGCCCCAATGGAAGCCGGGTTCACGCCACAATACCGACGAGCTCCCGTCAGCCCGCGGCGGCAGGCGGCGACACGGCCGCTTGCCCCCGATACGCTTGCAGCGCGGGCGGACAAGGACCGCCACTCGCCCAGTCGATCAACTCGACTGTATGGACGGTCGGGACGCTGGTGCCCGCGCCGATCTGAGTGATGCAGCCGATATTTCCCGCCGCGATCACATCAGGTCGCAATCTTTCGATAGTCCCGACTTTCCGCTCGCGCAACCTTCTTGCGAGATTGGGCTGCATAATATTGTAGGTTCCTGCGGAGCCGCAGCACAAATGGCCGTCGGGAACGTCCCTTACGACGAAGCCGAGCTTGGCGAGCAGGTCTTTCGGCTGGCGGATGATCCGCTGGCCGTGCTGGAGCGAGCAGGCGGCGTGATAGGCGACGACTAATCCGGGAGCAGGCGGAGCCGATTCGAGCGGCAAGCCGGCCAGGTACTCGGTGATATCACGGGCAAGCTTCGCCACTTTCGCCGCCGGTTCGGCGTAAGCCGGATCGGTGCGCAGCATGAAACCGTAGTCCTTGACCGTGGTGCCGCATCCCGACGCGGTGATGACAATGGCGTCGATATCGCCAAGCGCCGTCCAGGCATCGATATTGGCGCGGGCCTGCGCCAAGGCCTCGTGTTCGCGCCCCATGTGGTGGACCATCGAGCCGCAGCAGCCGGCGTTCTTGGCCACGACGACTTCAATACCGGAGCGGGTAAGCGTCCGGATCGCCGCAGCATTGATCTGCGGGGACAACACGTCATTGACGCAGCCGGCAAGTAGCGCCACCCGGCCTTTTCGCCCTGAACCGACTGCCGGGATGGTCTGCGGCGTCAGCGGCGCGTGCGGCCCGCGCCACGGCGCCAGGCGCAGCATGGCGGCCAGCCGCTTCAGCCCGAACGCCTCGGCCAGTCCGGTGAACGGCTTGCCGAGGAGCGCGGCGGCGAGCGCAAGGCGAAAGCGCTGCGGATAGGGCAGCAGCCGGGCGAGCATGTCGCGCAGAAGTCGCTCGGAAGCCGGCCGCCTGAAGGTGTTTTCGATATGGACGCGGGCGTGATCGACCAGGTGCATGTAGTGGACGCCCGACGGGCAAGTGGTCATGCAGGCTAGGCACGACAGGCACCGATCGATGTGGAGCGCAACGTCCGCCCCGGCCGGCCGATCGTTCTCCAGCATGTCCTTGATCAGGTAGATGCGGCCCCGCGGCGAATCGAGCTCGTTGCCGTCGAGCACATAAGTCGGACACGTTGCGGTGCAGAAACCGCAATGCACGCAGGCACGCAGGATCTTCTCCGATTCGGCGACATCGGGATCGGCAAGCTGCTCGAGCGTGAAGGAGGTCTGCATATTACACGCCTGCCCACATCCGGCCGGCATTGAGGACGCCGCGCGGATCGAAGCCTTCCCGCACCCGCTTCGTCAATGCATCCAGCGCCGGATTCTGCGGTTCAAACACGTCGACCTTGGCCCGCACCGCAGCTGGCGCACGAATAAGCGTGGCGTGGCCGCCGGCTGCCCCGACAACCGCGCGTACAACGGCGGCCCCTGCATCGTCCGCCGGCGGCAACGCCGCCCAAATGAGCCCACCAGCCCAGTCGCAGAAACTTTCGGCCTGCCCCGCTTCAGCGAGCTTTCGGCCAACATCCACACCGCGGGCCGGAGCGGTCGAAATGCGCCAGACGTAGCGCTCGCCTAAGGGACCGCCCGCCGCAAACGGCGCAACGTCACGGATCGCGCGCCACAAGCCACGCGAGGCGGTGGCGCTCAAGCTCTCAAGCTTGCCAAAGCCCCCGACGAGCTTCGCCAGCAAGTCCTTGCGGTGAGCGACCGAAGGTGCGACGCCTTCAACACGCAGCGCGGTTACTCCACCGCCGAGCGCCGGGAGTTCGCCGACCCGCGACGCCGGGCCGGCCGGCAAATATGCGGCCCCCGAGACATCAGCGAATGAGCCCATGGCCGCGGTCATCGCCTGCGCGGATGTAGCATGATCGCGAGCCATCACGAGAAGCGTCTCTTCTGTCTCCGCCCGTGGCAGCGTCTTGACCGCCACCTCGGTCATCGCCGCCAGCGTGCCCCACGACCCGGCAAGGAGTTTGCACAGGTCGTAGCCGGTGACGTTCTTGACCACACGGCCGCCCGACTTGAAGGTTTCTCCGCGCCCAGAAACGGCCGTCGCACCAAGAAAATGATCGCGCGCGGCGCCGGCCTTGATCCGCCGCGGTCCCGACAGATTGGCCGAAATCACGCCGCCAATGCTGGCGGCGCCCGCCGGCACCCCGAGGAGCGGTCCGTAATCCATGGGCTCGAAGGCCAGCTCCTGGGCGCTTGCCGCCAGCAGCGCTTCGATCTCGGCCAGCGGGGTCCCGGCCTTCGCCGACAGCACAAGCTCGGCCGGCTCACACAGCGTAATGCCCGACAAGCCCGAAAGATCGAGAGTGGCGTCCCATTGCGCCGCGCGGCCAATCGCCCGCTTGCTCCCTGTCCCGACGATCTCCAGCGTTTTCTCTTCCGCCAGCGCCCATTGGATCGCTTGCTCGACCTCGGCGGCATCCCGCGGTTTTAGATCCTCGCTCATCGAAAGACGCGGCTCAGAACCGCGGAATATCGGGGAACGCCACGCGTCCGGCGTGGACGTGCATTCGCCCGAGTTCGGCGCAGCGGTGCAACGTCGGAAACACTTTCCCCGGATTGAGCAGGCTCTTGTCGTCGAACGCGCATTTGAGACGTTGCTGCTGATTGAGGTCCGTCTCGGAAAACATCACCGGCATCAGATCGCGCTTTTCCACGCCGACGCCGTGCTCGCCGGTAAGCACGCCGCCGACTTCGACGCATAACCGCAAAATATCGGCGCCAAAATTTTCAGCGCGTTCAAGTTCGCCCGGCTTATTGGCGTCATAGAGAATGAGTGGGTGCAGATTGCCGTCGCCGGCATGAAACACATTGGCGACGCGCAGCCCATACTGCGCCGATAGTTCTTTCATCCTGTGCAGCACCAGCGGCAGCTTGGCCCGCGGAATGGTTCCATCCATGCAATAATAATCCGGCGAAATCCGGCCGACTGCCGGGAACGCCGCCTTGCGCCCGGCCCAGAACAGCAGGCGCTCGTCCTCGGAATTGGACAGCCGACATGTGACGGCGCGGCACTCGCGGGCGATCTCCTGCACCTTGTCGAGCAAATAATCGACTTCGGCATGTGGCCCGTCGAGTTCGACAATCAGCAGCGCCTCGACATCGAGCGGATAACCGGCATGGACGAAATCCTCGGCGGCGTGGATGGCAGGGCGGTCCATCATTTCCATGCCACCCGGAATGATGCCGGCGCCGATGATGCGGGCGACGCACTCGCCGCCGTCCTCCGAGCTTAAAAAGCCGATCAGCGCCGCGCGCGCTGTCTCCGGCTTCTTGAGGATTCGCACCGTGACTTCGGTGACGACACCGAGCAGCCCTTCGGAGCCGGTAACGATGCCCAACAAATCGTAGCCCGGAGAATCGAGATGGCTGCCGCCGAGCCGCAGAATTTCGCCGTTCATCAGCACCAATTCACAGCCGAGCACGTTGTTGGTGGTGACGCCGTATTTGAGGCAATGCACGCCGCCGGAATTTTCCGCGACGTTACCACCGATGGTGCAGGCGATCTGCGACGACGGATCGGGCGCATAGTAGAAGCCGGCATCGGCAACCGCCTGCGACACGGCAAGATTGGTGACGCCCGGTTCGACGACGGCGATCCGATTGTCGTAATCAATGGCGCGGACGCGATTGAATTTGGCCATGCCGAGAAGGACGCCGTCATCGAGCGGTAGCGCCCCGCCCGAAAGCGATGTTCCCGCACCGCGCGGTACGACCTTGATGCCTTCGCGATGGCAATAGCCCAGAACGGCCGCGACCTGTTTCGTCGTCTCCGGGAGCACTACCACCATGGGAAGCTGGCGGTAGGCGGTCAAACCGTCGCTTTCGTAGGGCCGCATTGCGGTTTCCGAATCGATGACTCCCTCACCGGGGACGATTCGTTTCAGCGCCGCGACGATCTCGGCCCTCCGGGCGAGCACGGCGTCGTCGGATGGCGGCATGGCGACGGTCATGTTGGGGCTCGATGTTTTGCTTATTATCAAACATCGTCGTGGCGCGCAGAAAGGTCAAGGCGACCTTGTTCCCCGCTGGCGGCTGACGCCAGTGCGTAGCGTCGCCGAGCTATTGACGCACCAATCGCGAGAGGGAAAATATCGGCATGCGGAGGCAAGCAACCGCCGTTCAATTCGGCCTTTGCACTGGCGTCAGATCAGAAAGGATCCATTCATGATGAAGGTACTGATTGCGGTCGCGGTTGTGGGCATCGCCGCGGCGGGAAGCGCATCGGCGCAGGACGTCGAAAAGGGACAAAATTCGTTCAAGAAATGCATGCCCTGCCATCGCATCGGCCCGGGTGCGAAGAATCTGGTCGGCCCCGAATTGAACGGCCTCGACGGCCGCAAATCCGGAACGGTGGAGGGCTTCAACTATTCCGACGCCAACAAGAATTCCGGCATTACGTGGAACGAGGCCCAATTCAAGGAATACATCAAGGACCCGCGAGCCAAAATTCCGGGCACCAAAATGACTTTTGCCGGGATCAAAAACGAGGATGAGATCACCGACCTCTGGGCGTATCTCAAGCAATTTGACGCTCAAGGCAACAAGAAATGAACGCACCGCGTTCATTGATCTCTTACAAAGACGGCCTATGTCCCGCGCATCGTAGTTAGTGGATACGCTGCCGGCGCATCGGGCCGATCCGGAGGAAACGTCGCCATGATTAAAGACATCGTCGTCAATTTGGGGGTCGGTGAAAAGACGAACCAGGCCAGCCAGTATGCGATTTCAGCCGCGGCCGCGTTCGAAGCTCACCTTACCGGCATCGCATTTCTGTATGATGCAATCGTTCCGATCTCGGGTGCAGGTTACATCCCCGGCGATGTCATCGAAAGCCAGGAGCGCGAAAGCAGGGCCGCGGCGAAAACGGCAATCGACCGTTTCAACCGGGCGACCGATCGAGTCGGAATTTCCTCCGACTCGCTCACCGTCAGCGCAAGCCTGTCCGGCGTCGGCGACATGTTCAGCCGCATCGCGCGGCGCTTCGACCTCTCGATCGTCGGACAGGCCGAACCGGAGAGAAGCGCAGTCGAAGAGCTGATTGCCGAAGCGGCGCTGTTTGAATCCGGCCGACCCGTCGTAATTGTCCCCTACATCCAGAAAGAACCGTTCAAGCTCGACCAAGTCATGGTGTGCTGGGATGGCAGCCGCGCCGCGGCGCGCGCTGTCGGCGATGCCGTGCCGCTCTTGACGAAGGCGAAGCGTGTCCAGATTGTCATTGTCGCTAACGAACGCGGCAAGGAGGATGAGATCGCCGGCGCCGATCTCGCCGAGCATCTGGCGCGGCACAATCTAAATATCGAGGTCAAGCGCACCGTCCTCGGCGATGTCGACGTCGCCGATGTGCTGTTGTCGCACGCGGCCGATTCCGGCGCCGACTTTATGGTCATGGGCGGATACGGGCACTCACGCTTGCGTGAATTTGTGCTTGGCGGTGTCACGCGCAGCATTTTTCGGACCATGACGATCCCGGTATTGATGTCGCACTAGGCATCGCCCGGCTTAATTCCCGGCAACGGCCGAGCTTTCAAGACGGGAAAGCCTTCTCTGCATTTTCCCAATCAGGATTGAGCCTTTCCCGGTCATTGACGGGCGAAGGCCGAGCGTGTCACGCTTTCGTCCGCGCCGTACCGGCGACCCCATAAGAACAAACTACAGCATTCGGGAGTGGCGGTCAGAGATGGCGACGACATCGGCATGACCGCTCTATCTCCCGCGGCTGCGGATGCCCGGCAGGACGATGGCCGTCTGCTTGAGGTAGCCGATTTGGCCATGCGCTTCGGCGGCATTGTCGCGCTCGAGTCTGTCAGCTTTGCGGTGGAGCGCGGCCGCATCGTCGGCTTGATCGGGCCGAACGGCGCCGGCAAAACCACGCTGTTTAATTGTTTGAGCAGGCTCTACCGGCAGAGCGGCGGCGACATCCGCCTGAACGGGCGTTCGCTGCGCCGCTGCGCGCCCGCGGACATCGCCGCGCTCGGCATTGGCCGAACCTTTCAGGCCCCGGCGCTGTTCGGTTCGATGTCGGTGCTCGACAACGTCAAGGTCGGCGCGCATGCCCGCGGCCGCAATGGACCGCTTGCCGACGCGGTTACGTTGCCGGCGACGCGGCGCGAAGAGCAGGAATTCGAGCAAACCGCCCGTGCCATGCTGGCCTTTGTCGGCCTGGCGGATCTGGCGTCGCGTCCGGCGGAAACGCTGCCCTTTGGCGCGCGCAAACGCGTCGAAGTGGCCCGCGCGCTGGCCGCCCGGCCGTTGCTCCTTCTGCTCGATGAGCCGGCCGGAGGTCTCAATCACGACGAGGTGGCGGAGCTAGGTGCGCTGATCCGCGCCATTCGCGACCAGCTCGGTATCACCGTTTTGCTGGTCGAGCATCATATGGGCCTGGTGATGAGCCTCTCCGACCAGGTGGTGGTGCTCAATTTCGGACGGGTCATTGCCGATGGGACTCCAGCGGAGGTGCGCGACAATCCATCGGTCGCCGAAGCGTATCTCGGAGCGCGGCACTGATGGCGCCGATCCTCGAGCTTCGCTCGCTGCGAGCGTTTTACGGCCAGTCGGAGGTGGTGCACGGCATCGACGTCGCGGTCGAGGACGGCGGTATGACCGTGCTCCTTGGCGCCAACGGTGCGGGCAAGACGACAACACTGCGCGCGCTTTGCGGCATGGTGCGCCGAGAGGGGGAAATCCTGTTCGCCGGCAAGGAGCTGCATCGCCGCAGCACCGAAGACATCGCAAGCCTCGGCGTCGGCCACGTCCCTGAAGGGCGTGGAACGTTCGTCGGCCTGACCGTCGAGGAGAATCTGCGTCTGGGCGGCTATTTGAAGCCGCGGCAGTCGCCCGAAGCCGTCGAGCGTATGTACGGCTATTTTCCAATTCTCGCGCAGCGGCGGCGCCAACAAGCCGGCGCGTTGTCCGGCGGCGAGCAGCAAATGCTCGCCATAGCACGCGCATTGATGATGGCCCCTCGCCTGCTCGTTCTCGACGAGCCTTCTTTCGGGCTCGCACCGCGTGTCGTCGAAAGCATCTTCGGCATTGTCGAACGTATCCGCCGCGAGCAAAAAGTCAGCGTTCTTCTGGTCGAGCAGAACGCAAACTTGGCGCTGGAATTGGCGGACCACGCCTACTTGATCGAAACCGGCTACGTCGTCGCCTCCGGCAGCGCAAAGAGCCTGGCCGACGATCCGCAAATTCGCCGCTCCTATCTCGGGTATTGAACGGGGTTCAATGCACCAGTTCTTGCAGCAGATTTTCTCAGGGCTGGCCGCCGGCTCGATCTACGCCAGCCTGGCACTGGCGCTGGTGATGATCTATCGCGCCACAGACCTTGTGAATTTCGCGCAGGGCGAAATGGCGATGTTCTCCACCTACATCGCCTGGACGCTGGTCAACGCCGGCTTGCCGTTCTGGCTCGCGTTTTTGATCACGCTGGCGGTGTCGTTTGCCGGTGGCATGATCATCGAGCGCGTGGTCATCCGCCCGGTAGAAAATGCACCGGTGCTGGCGGCGGTCGTCGTCACCATCGGCTTGTTGCTGATTTTCAATTCGGTGGCGGGGTGGATTTACAGCTACACGGTACAGGATTTTCCGAGCCCCTTCCCCGACCGGCCGGTCTTCGGCGCGCTGATGACCACGCGCGACCTCGGCGTGATCGGCGTGACGCTTTTGATGCTCGTTTTGTTGTTCGCCTTCTTTCGCTATACCCCGGTCGGATTGGCGATGCGCGCCGCGGCGCAAAATCCCGCCTCGGCGCGGCTTTGTGGCATTCGCGTCGGCCGCATGCTGGCGATTGGCTGGGGCTTGGCGGCCATGATCGGCGCGACAGCGGGCGTCATGGTGGCGCCGGTCTTGTTTCTCGATCCGAACATGATGGGCGGCGTGCTGATCTATGCGTTTGCCGGCGCGCTCCTTGGCGGCATCACCAGTCCGATC
The DNA here is from genome assembly GCA_036490575.1 of Xanthobacteraceae bacterium. Lineage (GTDB taxonomy): Bacteria > Pseudomonadota > Alphaproteobacteria > Rhizobiales > Xanthobacteraceae > BOG-931. Next base: position 172,393 of record DASXDP010000181.1, on the reverse strand, counting down.
GGCGCCGTCGTCGGTGGATTGATTGTCGGCGTCACCGAAAATCTGGTCGGCACCTATCTGATCGCCAGTCAGCTCAAACTGACCGTCGCGTTTGCCCTGATCATTCTTGTTCTGGTGTTTCGGCCGAATGGCCTGTTCGGCACCGCCGTCGTGCGCCGCGTGTGATCATGGAAAAACGTTTCGCCGCACCTGAAAGTGTCACGGAGGGCACCTCGGCGGCTGCAGCGGCAAATACGTGGCGATGGATCGGCATCGTCGCCCTCATCGTGATCGCCGCCGCCCTGCCCTTCGGGCTTAGCAAATATCACGTGTTCGAACTGACCATGGTGATGATCTACGCCATCGCCGTGCTCGGGCTGAATATTCTGACCGGCTACAACGGTCAGATCTCGCTTGGGCACGGCGGCTTCTTTGCGGTCGGCGCCTACACCGCCGCCATTCTGATGCACCGTTATGGCGTGCCCTATTGGCTGACCCTGCCGCCGGCGGCGTTGATCGGTTTTGCGCTCGGCGTGCTATTCGGCCTGCCGGCGCTGCGGTTTGAGGGCCCATATCTCGCACTCGTCACACTCGCCATGGCGCTCGCAACACCGCAACTGTTGAAATATTTCGACACTTGGACCGGCGGCCAGCAAGGCATCAATCTGGCCAAGCCGACGCCGCCGGCGGGCCTCGGCCTCGATCGCGACCGCTGGCTTTATTTCGTCGCGCTCGTGGTGCTGCTCATTGCCATCCGCACTGCCGCCAACATCCTTCACGGACGCACCGGTCGCGCATTCGTCGCCATCCGCGATCACCCAATCGCCGCGGCCGCGATGGGCATCGATACCGCCAAGTACAAGACGCTCGCCTTTGGCATCTCGACCCTGTTTACCGCCGTGGCGGGCGCACTCGCGGCCATCGTCATCGGTTATGTGTCGCCCGAGGGCTACAGCCTGTTTCTGTCGATCTCGTTTTTGGTGGGCTCTGCGGTCGGCGGCATCGCCACCATCGGCGGCGCCATTGTCGGCGGATTCTTTATCCAGTTCGTGCCCAATCTCGCCAACGATATTTCCGACGCCGCGCCCTGGGCGATCTACGGGCTGGCGATGCTGTTGTTTATGTACACCATGCCGCGCGGCGTGGTCGGCACGCTATGGCCGCGGATCGTCAAGTTCGTTGCGGCGCGCAAAATTGCCGCGCAGTTTGCCGTGTCCCAACGCGAAGGAAGGTAATGAACGCCGTGATGTTCAAGAGTCATATTCTTGTTTTCGCCGTTGCCGGACTTCTGACCGCGGCCCGCGGCGGCGTTTGCATGGCGGCGGAATACAGCCCAGGCGCCAGCGACAGCGAAATCAAGATCGGCAACACCATGCCGTACAGCGGCCCCGCGTCCGGCTACAGCGCCATCGGCAAGTCGCTCGCGGCCTACTTCGCGATGATCAACGACCAGGGCGGCATCAACGGCCGCAAGATCGACTTCATCAGCCGCGATGACGCCTACAGCCCACCCAAAACCGTCGAGGTCGTGCGCAAGCTGGTTGAAGAAGACCAGGTACTGATGGTGTTTCAGTCGCTCGGCACACCCCCAAATCTCGCGATCCGCGGCTATCTCAACGACAACAAGATTCCACAGCTGTTCGTCGGCTCCGGCGCCGACCAGTGGAACGATCCCAGGCGCTATCCCTGGACCATGGGTTGGCAGCCGAGTTACGGCACCGAGTCGCGCATCTTCGCCCGTTACGTGCTCGACAATCTCCCGGATGCGAAGGTCGCCGTGCTCTATCAGAACGACGACTTCGGCAAGGACTACGTCAACGGCATGCGCTCCGGCCTCGGCGACAAAGCCGGCAAGATGATCGTCGCGACGCAGTCCTATGAAACCACCGACCCGACCGTGGACTCTCAGGTGTCGGCGCTGCAGGCAAGCGGCGCCGACGTGTTGGTGACGGCGGCCATACCGAAATTCACCACGCTCGCCATCCGCAAGGTTTACGACATCGGCTGGCGGCCGACGCAGTTTGTCAATTCGGTCTCAACATCCGTCGGATCGGTGATGAAGCCGGCGGGTGCGGAAAAAAGTGCCGGGGTCATGTCGGCGACCTACACCAAAGATCCCAGCGACCCGCGGTGGCAAGAGACGCCCGAATACAAGGACTGGCTGGCGTGGATGAAGAAGTATAATCCATCGGTCAACGTCGCCGACGCGCTCGCGGTTTACGGCTACTCGACCGCGCAGACGCTGGTCGCCGTGCTGAAGGCAAGCGGCGATAACCTTACTCGCGACCATGTGATGCATGTGGCGGCAAGCCTCCACGATCTAAGCTTGCCGATGTTGTTGCCGGGCATCACCATCTCGACCGCCGCGGACGATTACGCGCCGATCAAACAGATGCAGTTGCAGAAATTCGACGGCAATAGCTGGAAGGTTTTTGGCGATGTGATCAAGGGCTCCGGCCGCTAGAGATCGGAGCCGAAACGGCCTAAAACGGCGAAAAAAGGGAGGACTTCATGACGAAGCGCATGACGTTCAAGCGGATTGCGGCGAAAAGCCTGCTTGTCGCCGGTTTGGTTCTTATAAGTGGCGCCGCATTTGCGGGTGGCCAATACAGCCCGGGCGCCACCGACGCCGAGATCAAAATCGGCAACACCATGCCGTACAGCGGGCCAGCCTCCGCTTATGGCATCCTCGGCAAGACCGAAGCCGCCTATTTCAACATGATCAACGAGCAGGGCGGAATCAACGGCCGCAAGATCAACTTCATCAGCCGCGACGACGGCTATAGCCCGCCGAAAACCGTCGAGCAGACCCGCCAACTGGTCGAGCAGGACCAGGTGCTGTTCATGTTCTCGACGCTGGGCACGCCGACCAATGTCGCCATTCATGGCTACCTGAACGAAAACAAGGTGCCGCAATTGTTCGTCGCCACTGGCGCCGACCAGTGGAACGATCCGAAGCATTTCCCGTGGACGATGGGCTTCATACCCAGCTACGGCGCCGAGGGTCGCATCTATGCGCACTACATCCTCAGGAACATCCCGAATGCGAAGATCGCAGTGCTCTATCAGAACGACGATTTCGGCAAGGACTATCTGAACGGCTTGCGCGAAGGGCTAGGCGACAAGGCGGACAAGATGATCGTCGCCACCAAGTCGTACGAGACCACCGACCCGACCGTCGACTCGCAGGTTGTGGCGCTGCAGGGAAGCGGCGCCGATGTCATGGTGACGCTGGCCACGCCCAAATTCGCAGCGCAGTCGATCCGCAAGATCTACGACATCGGCTGGAAGCCCACGCACTTTCTCACCTCGGTGTCGAATTCCGTCGGCACGGTGATGAAAAGCGCGGGACTGGAGAAAGGCACCGGCATCATTTCGGCGGCGTTCGCCAAGGATCCGACCGACCCGCAGTGGGCGGAAACACCGGAGTACAAGGACTGGCTCGCCTTCATGAAGAAATACAATTCCTCGGCCAATCTGGCCGACATTCAGGCCGCCATCAGCTACAGCCAGGCGCAACTGCTGGTGTCGGTGCTCAAGGCCTGCGGCGATAATCTTACCCGCGAAAACATCATGAAACAGGCCGCTAACCTTCACGACATGAAAATGCCGATGCTTTTGCCCGGCATCGTATTGTCCACCAGCGCCGGCGACTTCGGGCCGATCAAGCAGATGCAGCTCGAAAAATTCGACGGCACCACCTGGAAACTGTTCGGCAACGTCATTGCGGCATCTGGAAGCTGACGCGCACCACCGTAACTAAGAAACATCAAGGGAGGACTTCATGACAAAACGACATCTAGTGGCGGCCGGTTGGGCGGCGGCAGCCCTGATAGCGGCGAGCGGACTGGCGTTGGCGGCAGGACAATACGGTCCCGGCGCGAGCGACAGCGAGATCAAGATCGGCAACACGGACGCCTATAGCGGTCCGGCTTCGGCTTATGGAACCATCGCCAAGGCGGAATCCGCGTTCTTCGCCGCACTCAACGAACAGGGCGGCGTCAACGGCCGCAAGATCAACTTCATCAGCCGCGATGACGGCTACTCGCCGCCGAAGACGGTCGAACTGGTGCGCAAGCTGGTCGAGGAAGATCAGGTGCTGCTCACCTTCAACATTTTGGGCACGCCGCCCAACACCGCGGTCCAGGGCTATCTCAACGACAACAAGGTGCCGCAGCTCTTTATCGCCACCGGCGCCGACAAGTGGAACGATCCGAAGAACCACCCCTGGACCATGGGTTGGCAGCCGAGCTACCGCATCGAAGCGCGCATCTACGGCCGCTATATCCTCAAGAACATGCCCAACGCCAAGGTCGCGGTGCTCTATCAGAATGATGATTTCGGCAAGGACTATCTGAACGGTCTGCGCGAAGGCCTCGGCGACAAGGCGGACAAGATGATCGTCGCCACAAAATCATACGAGACCACCGATCCCACCGTCGATTCACAGGTCGTTGCGCTGCAAGGCAGCGGCGCGGATGCGCTGCTGACTGCGGCAACGCCGAAATTCGCGGCGCAGGCGATCCGCAAGGTCTACGACCTCGGCTGGAAGCCGACGCACTTTCTCACCAACGTTTCGGTCTCAGTCGGTTCAGTGATGAAACCCGCTGGGCCGGAAAAAGGCGTCGGCATCATTTCAGCCGGCTATCTGAAGGATCCCACCGATCCGCAGTGGCAGAACAGTCAGGAATACAAAGACTGGCTGGAATGGATGAAGAAATATTACTCATCCGGAAATCTCACCGACATCAACAATGTGTATGGCTACACGGTATCGCAGACAATGCTCGCGGTGCTCAAGGCGGCAGGCGATAACCTGACGCGTGAGAACGTCATGAAAGAAGCCGCGAACCTCCACGACCTGAAACTGCCGATGTTGCTCCCGGGTATCAACGTCTCGACCAGCGCCACCGATTTCGCCCCGATCAAGCAAATGCAATTGGAAAAGTTTGACGGCGAGACCTGGAAGCTGTTCGGCGATGTAATCTCGGGTTCCGGCAGCTAGAGCATGATCCCGAAAAGTGGAAAGCCGGTCTTTTCGGGAAAGATCGTGCTCCGCTAGAACGCTTCCTCGCCGGCGGGAATAGCCGTCTGGACGACAAGCCCACGGGCGCGCGCATCGGCAACGCCGAGCGCGCGCAAGCCCGCCAGCGCGAGCGACTGGACGAGATCGCGATCGCGGCCCGCGCCGTCGGGGGCCAGCGGACCGATCGCGCCTTCGATCAACAATCCGGTAAGCGCCGCCGACGCGAGCGCGGCATCCTGTTCGGGCAGGCGGCCGTCGGCGACCGCCGCCGCGATCAATCCGGCAAACTCGGCGGCCAGCGATTTTCGGAACGCGGTGCGCTCGGCGTCGACCTCAGGGTCCACCGGCTCGGCAATCGCAGCAAAGGAAAGCCGACGCTCGCGCCGGGCGCGCGCGGTAAACGTCATGATCGCCGCACACAGCGCCGACAGTGGACCGGGCGCATCGTCTGCCGCGCGCTGCAACGCGCCGATCTCGCGCGCGGCGAGTTCGCGCAACAAAGCCGCTACGAGGTCGGTCTTGGCCGGGAAGTAGCGATAGACCGTTCCGGTCGCGATCTCGGCGCGCGCAGCGACGCTCGCAATCTGCACCGCAGCCATGCCACCCTCGCCCGCGATCTGCCGCGCCGCGGCAATGATCGCGCCGTGGCGGGCGGCAAGACGCCGGGCGACGTTTTCGGTGCGGCGATAGGGAATGGGCGCCCCGTGTTCAAGAATCGGGTTGCCAGTATATCAGAGCGCCGCAGTTTGATTGAGGTGCGCGCGAACGTGATGACTAGGCGCCGCGGTCGGCCAGCGATTTGGCGCGGATCTTCGCCAACGTCGTCGTCGGCGTAATGGCTTCGGGATCGATGGCGAGGCGGATAATCGCCGGCAGGCCGGAATCCACCGCCGCCTTGAACGCCGCGGGAAAATCTTCGGTGCGTTCGACCGAGACACCGAAACCGCCAAAGGCGCGCGCGTAAGCCGCGAAATCCGGATTGCGCAGATCGGTTGCGATAATGCGACTGGGATATTCGCGCTCCTGATGCATCCTAATGGTGCCGTAGACGCGATTGTCGGCGATCACGACAATGAGCGGCAGCTTGTACTGAACCGCGGTAGCGAATTCCTGCCCGTTCATCAGGAAGTCGCCGTCACCGGCAATGCAGACGACCATCCGCCCGGGAAAGTGCCGCTTCATGGCGACAGCGGCCGGCACGCCGTAGCCCATGGAGCCCGAGGTCGGCGCGATGTGCTGGGCGAAGCGGCGGAAGCGAAAGAAGCGGTGGATCCAGGCGGCGTAATTTCCCGCGCCGTTGCACAGGATGGCGTCGACCGGAAGATGTTCGCGCAGCCACACCATCACCGCACCGAGATTGACGGCGCCCGGCTGCTCGGTCGGCTTTTCGGTCCAGGCCAGATAATCGGCATGGGCGGCGTCGCCCTCCCCGCTAAACGCACCGGAGACATTCAGGTCGAGCGCCGCGGCAAAGGCCGCCGGCGTTGCGTGGATGGCGAGCGTTGGAGCATAGACGCGGCCAAGCTCTTCCGCGCCCGGATGCACGTGCACGAATTTCATTTGCGGCCGCGGAATATTGAACAGCGCGTAGCTCTGGGACGGCAATTCGCCCATGCGCCCGCCAATCAGCACGACGAGATCGGATGACTTGATGCGCTCAAGCAGTTTTGGATTGGGACCGATGCCGAGATCACCGGCGTAGCAGGGATGCAGCGCGTCGAAGAGATGCAGGCGCCGGAATGTCGTGCACACCGGCAGTCGATATTTCTTCACAAAGCGGCCGAGATGGTCGGACGCCTCCTGCGACCAGCGGCTGCCGCCGATAATGAACATCGGCTTGCGCGCGGCGGCGAGAAGTTCTGCGAGCTTCGCCATTTCGGCTGGACCCGGCACAGTCTCGATTGCCGCGAACGGCGGCGCATCCTCGACCGCGACGCGCTCGGTGAGCATGTCCTCCGGCAGGCTGACCACCACCGGTCCGGGCCGGCCGTTGGTGGCGGTGTAAAATGCACGCGAAACCAGTTCCGGTATGCGCGCCGGGTCGTCGATCTCCGTCACCCATTTACACATCGAGCCGAACATCGCGCGATAGTCGATTTCCTGAAACGCTTCGCGCTCGATCATCTCGCGCGCCACCTGGCCGACGAACATGACGAGCGGCGTCGAATCCTGCTGTGCGATATGAATGCCGGGCGAGGCGTTGGTAGCGCCCGGGCCGCGAGTGACAAAACAGACCCCGGGTTTTCCGGTGGCCTTGCCCACCGCTTCCGCCATCATGGCGGCGCCGCCTTCCTGGCGGCAAACGGTCAATTCGATATCGCTGTCGACAAACGCGTCGAGGGCCGCGAGATAGCTCTCGCCCGGCACGCAAAACACGTGACGCACGCCGTGGACGCGCAGTTGGGCAATGAGAACCTCGGCGGCAGTGCGATTGTTATCCTTGCTGCGCATGACGTTTTCCTAAGGCTTCGCTCACGCGGCTGACGCCGCCGCCCGATAAGTGCACTATCGAAAGCAAAAGTGAAACTTCGCCTAAGGGAAATTGATTTTCATGGTTCATCAGGCCGGTAGCCAGGACGAAGTGCTCGCCTTTCTCGCCGATCCGGCAACCCATGGCGGACAGAAGGTGCGGCGCATCGACACCCACGCGGCCTCGGTTTTCCTCACTGCGGATCGGGCGCTCAAGGTCAAGCGCGCGGTGCGGTTTCCGTTTCTCGATTACTCGACTTTGGAGAAGCGCAAGGCCGCCTGCGAGGCCGAGCTCAAGGTGAACGCGCCCTACGCGCCGCAAATCTATCACGGCGCCGTGCCCATCACTCGCGAGGCCGGCGGTAAGCTCGCAGTCGGCGGCGCGGGCACTCCCGTGGAGTGGGCGGTGGAAATGGCGCGCTTCGACGAAAATTGCACGCTGGATCATATCGCCAAGGAGATTGACCCCACACTTGCCGATGCACTCGGCCGCGTCGTTGCCGCCGCGCACCGCCGAGCGACGCCGCTCGACGGTAGCGCATGGATCGAAGCGCTCGGCAGTTATATCGACGAGCATGCCGAAGCGTTCCGGCAACATCCGCGCGTTTTTCCGCGCGACGATGTCGACGCGCTGTCGCGCAAAGCGCGCGCCGCATACGAACAGATCACGCCGCTCCTTCGCGAGCGAAGCCGCGGTGGCTTCGCCCGCCGCATCCACGGCGACCTTCATCTCGGCAATATCGTGCTGATCGAGGGCAAGCCGGTCTTGTTTGATGCCATCGAATTCAGCGACATCATCGCTTCCGGCGACCTGCTCTACGATCTGGCGTTTCTGCTGATGGATTTGCTGGAGCGCGGACTCGAGCAACCGGCGAATATCGTCCTCAACCGGTATTTGTCAGAAAGCCGGCACGATGAGAATCTGGACGCACTTGCGGCCTTGCCGTTTTTCCTGTCCATGCGCGCTGCCATTCGCGCCAAGGTGACCGCGGCCCGGCTGGAGCGCGCGGCCGCCAAAGAACGCCAGGAGATTGCGCGCACCGCCAGCACATACTTTGCGTTTGCGCTGCGGGCGATCGCGCCGCCCCCGCCCCGCCTTGTCGCCATCGGCGGGCTTTCCGGAACGGGCAAGAGCCAATTGGCGCAATCGCTGGCACACGATCTCGAGCCAATGCCCGGCGCGGTCGTCATCCGCTCAGACGTGGAACGCAAGGCCATGTTCGGCGCCGCCGAGACCGAGAAATTGCCGGCCAGCACCTATACCGCCGAGGTCACTGCGCAAGTTTACGCGATACTCGCCGACAAGGCGCGGCGCATCGTCGCTGCCGGACATTCGGCGATTATTGATGCCGTGTTCGCACGGGAAGAGGAGCGCGCCGTGGTCGCTGCGGCTGGAGCATCCGCCAAAGTCCCCTTTCAGGGACTGTTCCTCACCGCCGATCTCGACACCCGAGTAAAGCGCGTCGGAGCGCGCAAGGACGACGCCTCCGACGCCGACGCGGCAGTCGCGAAATCGCAGGAGACTTATGACACCGGGCCACTCGACTGGACACCGGTCGATGCTTCGGGAACGCCGGAAAACACGCGAAAACTGGCGCGTGCGGCGTTGCAGCGCGCTTGATTGACTGACACAGGGCCGGGCCAATATAAGCGCGGGGAAACACGAGGCGAGAGGCGCAATAATGGCGAGCAGTGACACGACGGCCGGGGTTCATGGACCGGAAGGTACCCGCCGCGACTTTCTCTATATTGCGACCGGAACCGTGGCAGCCGTCGGTGCGGCCGCGACGCTCGTCCCGTTCATCGCCCAGATGAATCCCGACGCCTCGACGCTTGCCGCGGGCGGACCGGTCGATCTCGATGTCTCCAAGATCGAGCCCGGCCAGCAGGTAGTAATCCGCTGGCGGGAGCGGCCGGTTTTCGTCTTCCACCGTTCGCCGGAAACCCTAAAAACCCTCCAGGACCCCAAGCTGGTTGGACTGCTTTCCGATCCGAACTCGGAGCAGATGCAGCAAGCGCCATACGCCGTGAACTGGCACCGCTCCATCAAACCCGAATACGGCGTCGTGGTTGGAATCTGCACGCATCTGGGCTGCATCCCGATGTTCTATCCGCAACCGAATGCGACATCGCCGGTCACGGGCTGGTTGGGCGGCTACTTCTGCCCGTGCCACGGCTCCAAATACGACCCGGCCGGCCGCGTGTTCTCGGGCGTGCCGGCGCCCTACAACCTGCCGGTCCCGCCCTACCGCTTTGTCAACGATACGACAGTGCGCATCGGCGAGAATCCGGCGGACGCCGCCAATTGGGATTTTGGCTCGATCCGGCAACTCTAGACGCGCCCGCTGCCCGTTGACGAGGCATGAAACTTAGGCGGCCCCTTCGCCTCGGTCTCCTTCGGCTCTCGCTGCTGGCGATCGTCGTCGGCGTCATTACCGGTTTCGGCGCCGTCCTGTTCCGCGCGCTGATCGGATTGATTCACAACATCGCCTTTCTCGGTGTCTTCGCGGTCAATTACGACGCGAGCGTATTCACGCCGCCTGGCCCATGGGGCGCCTTCATCATTCTGGTGCCGGTGATTGGCGGGCTGATTGTCACGTTCCTGATCACCAATTTTGCGCCGGAGGCGCGCGGCCACGGCGTCCCCGAAGTCATGGACGCCATCTACTACAAGGAAGGCGTCATCCGCCCGGTAGTCGCGGTTATCAAATCGCTCGCCTCGGCGCTCTCTATCGGCACCGGCGCCGCGGTCGGACGCGAGGGACCGATCATCCAGATTGGTTCGGCGATTGGCTCGACGCTCGGACAAATGGTGCGCATGTCGCCGTGGCAGCGGATAACGCTGGTTGCCGCCGGCGCCGGCGCCGGCATCGCCGCCACCTTCAACACACCGATCGGCGGCGTGATGTTCGCCATCGAACTGATGATGCCGGAGTTGAGCGCGCGCACCTTCTTGCCGGTCGCGCTCGCGACCGGCACGGCGACCTTCATCGGCCGGATCTTCTTCGGCATCTATCCGGCGTTCGTCATTCCCAGAAGCCTGCTGGCCTCGCAGGCGCCGGCGTCACTGCCGTCGCTGCTCCTCTACGCGGTCCTCGGCGCACTCGTCGGTTTGGCGGCCGCCGCCTTCATCCGCGCGCTGAGCTTCGCCGAGACGATATTCGAGCGCATCGCCAATCCATATCTGCGCAATGTCATCGGCATGCTGGCGATCGGCGTGCTCATCTACGTGTTGCTACGCACTGCGGGCCATTACTACGTCGAGGGCGTCGGTTACTCGACCATCCAGGCGATCCTGTCCGGCAGCCTCGCCCTGCCCGCCCTTCTATTTGTTTTGTTCGTGGCCAAGATCGCCGCCACCTCGGTCAGCATTGGCGCCGGGGCGTCAGGCGGAATCTTCTCTCCATCCCTGTTCATGGGCGCGACGCTTGGCGGCGCGTTCGGCCTGGTGGTGAACCAATTCGTGCCGGTCGAGGGCCTCGGCGTCATTACTTGCGCCATTATCGGCATGGCCGCCATGGTCGGCGGCGGTACCGGCGCCGCCATGACGGCGGTCACCATGATCTTCGAGATGACGCGCGACTACGATCTGGTGATGCCGAGCATTGTCGCGGTCGCGATCGCGATTGGCGTGCGGCGGTTGCTTTCAGCCGAGAACATCTACACGGTCAAGCTCGTCAGCCGCGGCCATTTCGTGCCCAAAGCGCTGCACGCCAACATGTTCCTGGTGCGGCGCGCGCGCGAGGTCATGCAAAAGGACGTCACGCTCCTTCCGGCGGAAACCGATTTCGATGCCTTCCTGCGCGCGAACGCAACCGGCGCCGGCTTCAAGCACGTCGTCGTCACGCGCGACAATCACATTGCCGGCGTCGTTCGGGTCAATGTCGGGCTCCGCCGCGGCGTCGAGCAGGCCTACAGCGGCGTCCATCTTGGCGATGTAGCCCAGCGCAATTTCACGCTGGCGCGGGAAGGCGACATCATGTTCGACGTCGTTCAGCGCATGGCCCGCCACAGTGCCAGCATGGCGGTCGTGGTCAGAGGCAAGGGCCGCGGCCGGCCGTCAGAGATCATCGGCGTGATTTCGAAGGAGCACATTGCCGATTCAGTCGCCGACAGCATCAAGCCATTCGGCTGATCGCCAGAGCTTCACGCCATTCCCCGGCGAACCGGGTCGCTTCGCCCGGGCCTAATCGGACGACGGAGCCCAAGACGCGTGGATTCGGCCGCCGTGTTCCTGCGGCCGACAGAGCTCTGCTCGCACAGCGAGAAACGCGCTTCGGCATTGAGTAATTTTCATTGGGGCTGGTCTCGCCGGCCGTCTATAACTACCTGCTGCTTGCGCGCGCGCTGCACTGACCAGGACTGAAATGACCAGCATCGAACATCGACCTTTAGCGGCCTCGTCGGCTATCGCGGGTTGGCGAACGCCGGTGCTGATCATCGGTTTTGGCTGCCTGATCTCGCTGATGTCGTTCGGCCCGCGCTCATCGCTGGGCTTCTTTCTGACGCCGATGTCGGCCGCCAATCACTGGGGCCGCGACGTGTTCGGCTTCGCGCTGGCGCTGCAGAATTTGCTGTGGGGTATCGGCCAGCCGATCGCCGGCATGATCGCCGACCGCTACGGGTCGGCGCGTGTCCTGTGCGCCGGCGGTCTGATGTATGCGGCGGGGCTGGCGCTGATGTCGCAGGCGGCAAGCGCGCCGGTGCTTGATGTTTCGGCGGGCCTCCTGATCGGCTTCGGCCTTGCCGGCACCTCTTTCATGGTCGTGCTCGCAGCGTTCGGCAAATTGCTGCCGCCCGAATGGCGCTCCCGCGCCTTCGGCTTTGGCACCGCGGCCGGCTCGTTCGGCCAGTTCCTGTTTTCGCCGGTCGCGGTCGCGCTGATGGACGGCTTCGGCTGGCAACAGACGCTCCTGATCTTCGGCGCCAGTACGCTCGCCATCCTGCCGGCGTCGCTGGCCCTGACCACGCCGACGGCTGAGGCAAAAGGGGCGGCACCGCAATCGCTTCGCAGCGCGCTTGGCGAGGCCTTCGCGCACCGCTCCTACCTGCTGCTGGTGGCCGGTTTTTTCACTTGCGGATTTCAGCTCGCATTTATCACCGTGCACATGCCGTCTTATCTGGTCGACCGCGGACTGTCAGCTCAAGTCGGCGGTTGGACGCTGGCGTCGATCGGCCTGTTCAACATCATCGGATCGATTACGTCCGGCTGGCTCGGCGACCGCATGCCCAAACGCTTTCTGCTCTCGTTCATTTATTTCGTCCGCGCCGCGGCGATCCTTGTCTTCATTTCGTTCCCGGTCACGCCGTTCTCGTGCATCGCCTTCGGCGCGGTCATGGGATTGATGTGGCTGTCAACGGTGCCCCCGACGAACGGCATCATCGCGCTGATATTCGGCACCCGCTGGCTGGCGACGCTCGCCGGCTTTGCCTTCTTCAGCCATCAGGTCGGCGGCTTCCTCGGTGTCTGGCTTGGCGGCGTCGTGTTCGAGCGCACCGGCTCATACAATCCGGTGTGGTGGCTGGCGATCCTGTTCGGCGTCCTCTCCGCGCTGATCAACCTGCCGATTGTCGAGAAACCGGTCGCGCGGGCGGCATTGGCGCCGGCCTGAGGCGCCGCGATGAGCCAACCTGCCGTCCGAAGCTCGCCATCCCGCGTCCTCATCCCGGTAAGCGCCGCCGTTGTGGCATTTCTGCTTGCCGGGACGGCTTGGCTTTGGGCGCACTACGGCACGGCGGTATTCTTCGAGACCATTCGCGCGGGCTTCTTTGCCTGCTTCGGTTGACGCGGCCCGCCAAATCTGACGCGCCAACGCCGCCTAGCTGTTCCGCGCCGTGCAGGTGGTGCTTTCGCGCCGCGGCTCGCCCATAATGCAAAAATGGCTTTCGACTTTCGCGCGCTCGCCATTGCCACGGCGGGTTTTTCGGCGTTCGTTAATCTCTATTCGCCGCAATCGCTGTTACCAGAGCTGGCAAACGAGTTCGGGGTCGGCGCCGCCGGCATCAGCGCATTAATGACCGCAACGACCGCGGCGATTGCGCTTACCGCGCCATTCACCGGTGCGCTCGCCGATGTGCTCGGACGAAAGCGCCTGATCACCGCCGCCGGATTCGCCGTGGTGGTGCCGACGCTGTTGATGATGTTTGCGCAAAGCGTTCCGCAACTCGTGGCGCTGCGCTTCGTGCAGGGCCTGTTGCTGCCGCCGATTTTCACTGTTGCCGTAGCTTATGTCGGCGACGAGTGGCCGCCGGCCGACGTGCCGCGCGTCGCCGGCCTGTTTATTTCCGGGTCCAGCGTCGGCGGATTTTGCGGCCGCTTCGTGACCGGCGCCGTCGCGGACCTGTTCGGCTGGCGCGCGTCGTTTCTGGCAGTGTCGTTGCTGACGCTACTCGGCGCGCTGATTGTCACGCTTGCGTTGCCGCGGGAGCGAAGCTTTGTCCGCTCCGGTGGACTAAAGGCCTCGGCCCGGCAAATGCTGGCGCATGTGCGCGATCCCCGGCTACTCGCGATTTACGCGGTGGGATTTGGCGTGCTGTTCAACTTCATTGCGACGTTTACCTACGTAAGCTTTCACCTGGCCGAAGCACCATACTTTTTCTCGCCGACGCTGTTGGGCGCGCTGTTCGCCACCTACCTCGCCGGCAGTTTTGTCGTGCCCTGGGTCGGCCGGGCCATTTTACTGTTCGGACGCCGGCGTTTCATCCTGGGCGTTATCGGCGTATGGATTTGCGGCGCGCTCATGCTGCTGGCGCAGCCGGTATGGGTTATCATTGTCGGGCTGACGATCTGCGCCACCTGCGGCATGCTGTGTCAGGCGGTGTCGACCGGCTACGTCATCACCACGGCCAAGGAAGGCCGGTCATCCGCTGCCGGCCTTTACGCCTCGAGCTTCTATATTGGCGGCAGCGCCGGCGCCTTCCTCATCGGCTTCGTCTGGCATGCCGCCGGCTGGAGTGGCTGCGTGGCCGCGATTATCGCGATCCAGGCCGCCATGGCGGTGATTGTCGCGCTGGCGTGGGAGCGCTCGCGGATTTGACGCGGCTCTTCAAAGAAACCGAGGCGGCTGGATTTAGTGTCGCCCTACTTCTCGACGAAATCCGCGCACTTTTGAATTTCGTCGTTGGCGCCCCAGGGCATGATCGGCACCGATGACGTCGAGTTTTTCGGCGAGCCTTCGATCAAACGATCGGAATAGACCATATACACCAGCACGTTTCGCTTGGTGTCGCAGCCGCGCACGATCTGCATCTTCTTGAAGAACAGCGAGCGCCGCTTGCGAAACATATCTTCGCCCTGCGCAAACTTCTCCTTGAAGCGGATCGGTCCGATCTGCCGGCATGACAACGAAATATCCGAAACCTCTTCGGCGACGCCGATCCAACCCTTTACGCCGCCGCGCTCCGGCGCGGTGAAGTGACAGGCGACGCCGTCGACCGCCGGATCGTCGACGCCGTAGGTCGCAAGCTTGTCGTTCGGCGTCACGAACCGAAATACCGTCGAGCGCTTGAAGATCAGATCCGGCTCATCAGCGGCATGCAGCGGCGCCGCACCGAAAGCGGCCAGCGAGATCGCGACAGATAGCCAAAAGGATCGGCGCATCGCAGTTGCATCCCGGTTACGGCCGGCAGGTCCCGTCAGACGTGTGGCAGTAATATCCTTTGTGACAATAGTGAAAGTGCGTCGATCCTTCCTTGTGACACTCACAGGTATGCACTGTCACAACGCCTTCGGCGCAATGTGCGAACCGCTTGAACTTGATGGCCGCCGAAGCTTGCTGAATTGGCAGACACATGCCGGCGCAAAAAACGACGAGGACGATGGCTCTCTTCACGACTTTCTCCCAAATGCGTTTGACCGGTTCACAGTATTCCGCAAGCCGATTCTCATCAACCACGCGGTCCATTGGACTTGGCCGAAGTCGATTGCGCGACACCGGCCAAATTGCTTCGCGGATTCATTGTCGCACCGGCTGTCGCTGATGGACGACGCAATGACGACGCCTGAATTGCTCCATTGCGCAACCGGCAGACAAGTAGTGCGCCAACCTGCTTGCCATCGCGAATAATATTGGTCCTTCACACTTCCCGGAGGGGTAACCGCTCTGGTTATTCGACCTTGCCATCGCAACTTAAAGATGAGCGATATCAGGCGCTTGTCCCTCGATCTTTACGGATTTCCGTAAACCAAGGTTAGCGTGCCACTGGCTACCAGACTCGCGGGCAGAATTGTCGAGGGATGATTTGCATGACGCGTTTCTTTTTTGATTACGCGACTGAAGGCCAGTCGCTGCACGATTATCGAGGCGAAGAGTTTCGCAATGTCGACGCCGCCGTTGAGCATGCGTCGGTTATCGCCGAAAACTTGAAGTTCACCTTGAACGGTCAATGGATTGGTTGGTGGATCGAAGTGCGGAACGCGGAGGGCTCGAAGCTGTCGATCGTGCCGGTGCCCGCTCAGGCCGCAGAGTAATGAGCCCGCTCCGCGGACATTTTTCGTCCCTGGATCGGACAAGCGGATGCAGGTTAATGATTCTTTTAGCGGCAGATCACTTAAGTTCGTGGGATGGCATCAGCCTGGACCGTAGTGGCCATGTTATCGGCCGTCGCCTGCTGGATGGCCTACTGTGCCGTCCGTGCAAAATTTTGGCGCCTGGGCCTTGTCTTTAGCGCGGGCGTTCTGTGCTTCTTCGGTACTTTCGTTCCCGCCTGTCTGTATCAGTTCAGCCATGATCCTTCGCTCAAATGGGTCGCGGCGGCATGTCTCGCCGGCGCCGGCATATTGATGGCGCTCGGATGGGCGCTGAAAATCCGCGGGAGCGCCAGCCTTGCAGGCTTGGCGGTTTTATTGAGCCTGGGAATCGCGGGGCTCCTCGTTCAAGCGCTCCGCCTGGTTTTGCCGCCGTCTTACGCGGTCCTGACGTATGTGCTGAGCGGCACTGCGTTCGTTCTGATGATGGTTGCCCTTCGGTATAACCGCTTCTTTCGGCGCGACAATTCCGGAACGGAATAGAGCTGCGCCACCAACAATACATCCTACGAACTGTCGTCCGGCGTCGTCACCAACGACATGCAAAAAGCCCTTGACTTCGCTTTCAAGCTCGATGCCGGTATGGTGCACATCAATGACTGTACCGTCGCCGACGAGCCGCATGCTCCGTTTGGCGGCGTGAAGAACTCGGGTTTCGGCCGGGAAGGCGGCCGGTTCTCGATGGAGGAAATGACGGAAGTGAAATGGGACACCGTGCAGCGGGGGCAGCTCGGTTTGCCGATCTGATGGTATCAGTGTCCAGTGATGTGGGGGAGCAAACAATGACAAAGCAATTGACGACTATTGCGATGGCGCTAGGCCTCGCGGCAATCGGGTTCGGCGGTGCTCAGGCGGCCGATCCGGTGAGGATCGGCTTTTCGCTGCCGATCACCGGCATCTTCGCGCCGGCGGCGCCGTCGCAACAAAAGGCCTACGAACTTTGGCGTGACCAGGTCAACGCCAAAGGCGGTCTCGACGTGGCCGGCACCAAGCGCCCGGTCGAGTTCGTTTCCTACGACGATCAATCCGATCCGGGGCAAGCCGCCAAGATCTATGAGAAGCTCATCGCCCAGGACAAAGTCGATCTGTTGCTGGGGCCGTGGGGCACGCCGCACCACTTTGCCGTTGCCGGCGTTCTCGAGCGCTTCAAGTTTCCGATGGTCGGAGATACCGCAGCTTCCGTTCAGCTGCGTGACCTGAAGCCAGGCTACATTTGGTTCCCGACCTCGGCGCTTCCGGACGAACAAGGCAAACAGTTGCCGCTGCTCTTGAAGTCGCTGAACGTCAAGACCGTGGCAATCACGACGGCGCAACACCCGTTCGCGCTGGAGAACAAGAAGTTCATCGTCGAGGGATTGAAGGCGAACGGTATCGATATCGTATCGAATGCCGACTATCCGCTCGACATTCGCGACATGACCGCGCTGATCAGCTCGATGAAGCAGGCCAATCCGGACGCGGAACTGTCGCTCTCCATGACCGGCGATTCCGTGCTCTATACGCGGCAGTCGATGGAATTGGGATTCAAACCGCGGGTGCAGTTCGTGCTCGTCGGCCCCGCCGCGACGTTCTTCACCGGCATATTCGGCGATAAGGCCAACGGCCTCCTGACCATGGGTCATTGGAGCCCGTCGCAAAAGAAATGGCCGAAGGCCAAGGCGTTCTTCGACGCCTATGTCGCCAAATACAAAGAACCGCCGGATTACCTCGATTCCGCGTTGTCGTTCGAAGCCTGCGAAATCACCGAGCAAGCCGTCGCCAAAGCCGGGCTCGATCACGAGAAGCTTCGTCAGGTGATTTCCACCGATACATTCGACACCATCGATGGCCCGGTGAAATTCAACGGCGTGGTCAATGCGACCACCCCGACGATGTTCCTGCAGTACCAGAACGGGGTATTTGAGATCGTCTGGCCGAAGTCGGAAGCCACTGCTAGTGTGATCACGAAGTAGCTTTCGGGCCGGCGCGCGAGTCGAAATCCGGGGGGCGTCGACCCGCGGTAATGCAGGCGCCCGCATGTCCACCCAACTACTGATTGCCGCGCTGGTCGCGGGATCCGTCTATGCGCTGATCGCGCTTGGGCTCAATCTGATCTACGGCACCATGCGGCTTCTCAACGTCGCGCATGGTGAAGTCGTCATGATCGGCGCCTACGTGGCGTATTGGGCCCTTTCGCTCTTGTCCGTGGGGCCGCTGGTCTCGGCCCTCGCCGCCATGCCGCTCGCCGCGGCGCTCGGCGCAATCATCTATTTTGGTCTCTTCCGCAAGGCGATGCAGTCGTCCGAGTTCATGGAGAGGATCGAAGGCAACTCGCTGCTGGTTTTCTTCGGCGTATCGATCATTCTGCAAAACGCAACTTCACTGTTGTTCACGCCAAACCAGCGCGGTTATCGCTACCAGGACGAGATCGTCCACGTCATCGGCGCCGTAGTCCCGGTCAATAAACTCATTGTGCTGGCGATTGCCGCCGCCGTATGCATCGCCGCGGTCCTGTTCTTCCGGCTGTCAACGCTCGGGCTCGCCATCAAGGCGCTTATTCAGCAGCGTGAAGCCGCGGCGCTGGTCGGGATTCCGCTGACGCGCATCGAGCTCACCAGCCTTTGTCTGGGCTTTGCGATTGCCGGGCTTGCGGGTGTTCTGGTCAGCATGACCGAGGAGATTTCGCCGTTCATGGGCTTTCCGCTCACTGTCACCGCCTTCGTGGTCGTCATCCTCGGCGGGCTCGGAAATGTTCTTGGCAGCCTGATCGGCGGACTTTTGCTCGGCGTCCTTGAAACCTTCGGGGTTGCCCTCACCGCGCCGAGTTACCGCTCGATCATGATCTACAGTGTTTTCATCGCGGTTCTGCTGTTGCGCCCGCAGGGCTTGCTTGGAGCGCAAAGAGCGCGGACATGACGGCACAGGACGCGCGCGCAACCGGTTTCGGCGCGGCCGTTCGCCAGGCAATCATCACGGCAGGCGGACCGCTCAAAGCACTTCCCTGGGACATCAACGGCACCGACAGAACGCGGCACGCGGCGCGAACCGCGGCCGTCGTGTCGGTAGCGGCGCTCCTTGCAACGTCGCTTCCGTTCCTTGCCAACGACTATTTTGTCGGCTTCGGCTTCTCGCTGCTGGTCTGGATTGCTTTGACCGAAAGCTGGATCGTCATTTCAGGAATGACCGGCTATATCTCGCTCGGTCACGTGGTGTTCGTCGGCATCGGCGCCTACGTAGCTGCGAGTGCGTGGCACACGTTACCGATCGGGATTATCTTGCCGCTTGCCGGCCTTGCCGCAGCCGCGTTGGCGTCGCTCGTCGGCTATCCCTGCTTGCGCGTGCGCGGGCCGTATTTCGTCATTCTGACTTTCGGCCTTTCCGAACTGATCAAATATATCGTCATCAATATTGAATCGGCGCTGGCGGTGTCGGGCCGCGTGCTGTTCGGCGCGCCCGGGATTGACACGCTCTATCTCATTGTTCTGGGACTCGCGTGGGCAAGCGTGATGATCGCTTTGACGGTGCGAGAATCGCGCTTCGGATCCGGGCTGCGCGCAATTCGTGAGAACGAGGAAGCGGCCGAGACCATCGGCATCCCGATTGCCAAATTCAAAGCGGCGGCCTTTGTCCTGTCCTCGATCATACCCGGCATGGTCGGTGCGCTGCTGATCATGCGCACGACCTATTTCGCGCCGCTCGAAGCCTTCAATCCGCAGACCTCCGTCCTGATCGTGACCATGGCCGTGATCGGTGGCAGCGACAGGCCGCTCGGTCCGATCCTCGGAGTGGTGTTCCTGGTGGTGCTGCAGGAATTGCTGTGGGCCAACCTGCCGCAGCTTTACATGATCATCGTCGGCATTCTCCTGATTTTCATCGTGGTGTGGATGCCGGGCGGCATCTACGGCAGATTGCAACAGATAATCGCGACGGTTCGCCGATGAGCTTGCTGGCCGTCGACGCCATCGTGAAATCGTTTGCCGGCGTTGTTGCTCTGGACCATGTCTCATTTGCCGTCGAGGAAGGCGAGCTGGTAGGCATTATGGGCGCGAACGGTGCCGGCAAGACCACCTTGTTCAGTGTCATCGCCGGAAATCAGCGCGCCAACGACGGCGCCATAACTTTCGACAGCCAACGCATCGACGGCTTGCGCCCGGACCAGATCAGCCGGCGCGGCATCTCCCGCACGTTTCAGATCGTGCGGCCGTTCGGCAACATGACGGTTCTCGAGAACGTGTCCCTTGGCGTGCTCTACGGACGGCGACGCGAACGATCGGGTGCCGCCGCGGAGAAGAAGGCGAAGGATATCATCGACCGTCTGGGTCTCGCCGATCGCATCGGGCAATTGGCCAAGCATTTGACGCTTGCCGGCAGGAAGCGCCTGGAAATAGCCCGAAGCCTCGCCACTGAGCCGCGGCTCCTCCTGCTCGACGAAGTGCTCGCCGGATTGACGCCAACGGAGGCCGCGGCCGCCACCGAGATCGTGCGCCACTTTCACAAAGCCGAAGGCTTGACCATCCTGATGATCGAGCACGTCACCCGCGCGCTGATGGCGCTCAGCCAGCGGATTGTGGTGCTGCACCACGGGCAAAAACTTGCCGAAGGAACGCCGGCGGACATCGCCCGCGATCCGCGCACGGTGAGCGTCTATCTCGGAACCGCAACGCAATGAGCGAAATCTTGCTCGATTGCAGGGACATCGTCGCCGGTTACGGTGACGTCGAAGTGTTGCATGGGGTGAGCGTCGCCGTTCATAGCGGAACCATCACGGCGCTGCTCGGAAGCAATGGGGCCGGCAAAACGACGCTGATGCGCACAATCGCCGGCATCCTGCCGTTGCGCAGCGGAGCTCTCATTTATTCCGGCCAGCCAGTCGACAACCTCGATCCGGCCGGACGAGTCGCCGCCGGCTTCGCGTTGGTACCGGAAGGACGCCTGGTCTTCCCTGACCTCTCCGTCGCGGAAAATCTGCGCCTTGGCGCTTATACCGCGCGTGCGCGCGAGCACCGACTTTCGCGCACCGAAAAGATGTACCAGATGTTTCCGCGGCTGGCCGAGCGCCGCGATCAGGCGGCGGGAGCGCTCTCAGGTGGGGAACAGCAAATGCTGGCGCTGGCGCGCGGCTTGATGTCGGAACCAACGCTGCTTTTGCTCGACGAGCCGAGCCTTGGCTTGGCGCCACTGGCGGCGCGACAAATGTTCGCCACGGTCGCCAAAATCCGCGACGAAGGCCATTCTATCCTGATTGTCGAGCAGGACATTGTCGGCACGCTCAGCATCGCCGACTACGGCTACGTCATGGAAAATGGAAGAATAACGGTAGAGGGCACGCCGGCCAAGTTGCGGGACGACCCCCTTGTCCTGGCAAGTTATCTGGGCGGCGAGGTCGGCTGAGCGACCACGGAAAATTTAGTCGCGGTCAGCCCGTTGCGCGGCGACATCGGGTCGAAGATGATTGGCCGGGTCCATGGGGGCGGCCACGCGCAAGCAAACACGTTTCGCCGCCGGGGAGACGTCACATGCCCAAGGGCTACTGGATTGTGCGGGTGGATGTAAAAAACGAAGAACCCGTCAGACGATATGTCGCCGGGAATGGGCCGATCTTCGAAAAATTCGGCGCACGACTTTTAGTCCGTGCTCACAGGTTCGAAGTTCCTGAAGGCTCCTC
This sequence comes from Xanthobacteraceae bacterium, assembly GCA_036490575.1. Classification (GTDB taxonomy): domain Bacteria; phylum Pseudomonadota; class Alphaproteobacteria; order Rhizobiales; family Xanthobacteraceae; genus BOG-931. Next base: position 150,748 of record DASXDP010000181.1, on the reverse strand, counting down.
GCGAGCGCTGCATGCCGTAATCGAGTTTCCCGGCTATGCGTCGGCGCTGGCGTGCTACCACTCGCCTGAGTACCAAAGAAACAAGAAGATCAGAGACGGGCATTTGGACGCCGACTTCGTCATTGTCGAAGGCCACGATGATACGCAGCCGCACGCCCAAACGGCGCCTCAACGATTTTCCGGACTTTTCGTAAGGCATTGAGCCTGGGGCCAAGTCGTGATGCCGCCTGCAACAACAGCGACGCTTTCGACCCGCTTCGATCCGCTCTCACCGGAGCAGCGGGAGGATCCGTTTGCCGTCCTGGCGGCGGCGCGCCGCGAACAGCCGGTGCTCCACGTGCCCGCTCTCAATCTTTGGGTCGTCACCCGCCACCAAGACGTCCTGACGGTCCTCAAGGATCACGAGACGTTTTCGTCGAGCGGCGCGCTGAAATCCGCGCCGCTGCCGGACGCCGTCGCCGCGGTGCTCGCGGAAGGCTGCCCCGGCATGCCATACATCATCGAGATCGATCCCCCGTTGCATGATCGAATCCGCGGGCTCGCCACCAGGGCATTCACGCCACGCCGCATCGCATCGCTTGAGCCGGCAATTCGCCGCATCGCCGATGAGCTCCTCAACGCGCTCCCGCCGGAAGGTGAAGCTGACGTGATCGGCGCATTCGCCTGGCCGCTGCCGTTGCGTGTTCTCGGCGAATTTCTCGGCCTGCCGCGGGACGATCTTGCGCAACTTCATGAATGGGGTAACGATTGGCTTTTGGTGCAGCAGGCCGGCCCGCTCGAGAAGCGGCTGGCGCACGCCAAAGGCACGGGCGCGCTGCAACAATACTTCCTCGCGGCCGTCCGAAAGCGCGCGCATGAACCGACTGACGATTTGATTGGCGCCCTGGTCGCGGCGCGATCACAGCTTGATCCGCCGTTGAGCGACGCCGAAATCGCGGGCTTGCCGCTCGATCTCATGGTCGCCGGCCACGTCACTGTGACGCGCGCCATCGGCAACGCGCTCAGTGTTCTGTTCGCCTGCCCGCATTTGCGTGAGCCGCTGCTTGACCCCGCGCGCGCTCCGCAAATCATTGAGGAAATCCTGCGGCTTGAATCGCCCGCGCAGGGCTTGTTTCGCACCGCGACCCGCGACGTCGAAATTGGCGGCACCACGATACCGGCGGGCGCGCGCGTCATGGTGCACTTCGCGTCCGCAAACCGCGACGAGTGCGTGTTTGCGGAGGCAGGATCTTTCCAGCCCGAACGCGGCGATCTCGTTCGCCACGTTGCATTCGGCAAAGGCATCCATTTCTGCATCGGCGCGCCGCTGGCGCGGCTGGAACTTGGCATTGCTTTGCCGGCGCTGCTCAGGCGCCTGCCAAACTTGCGGCCGAGCGGCCGTCCGCACGTACGCGAGCCGGTATTCTTCGCTCGCGGCTTCACCGAACTGCATGTCGCATGGGGCGGAGCGATTTAGATGGAGGTCGTGATCGTGACCGGCGCTGCCGGGGGAATCGGCAGCGTCTACGCGGAAGGGCTCGCCAAGGCCGGTTACGGCGTGGTCGCCGCTGATTTGCAGGCGCCGGAGCAACTTGCGGCGCGGATAACTGCCGGCAGCGGCACCGCTCTTGCCGTCGCGGTTGACGTCAGCGATAGGGCCTCGACCGAAGCCATGGCGGCAAAGGTGGAGAAGGCATTCGGCCGGATCGATGGGCTCGTCAACAACGCGGCGTACTACACCGCCATCGTCAAAAAGGACTTCACCGAGCTAACCGACCAGGAGTGGGATCGGTGCTTCGCGGTAAACGTGCGCGGCGCATGGCTGTGCGCGCGCGCGGTCGTTTCAGCGATGAAGCGGCAGGGACGCGGCAAGATTGTCAACATCGCCTCCATGACGGTACCCACTGCGCCACCCGGCTTCGCCCATTACATCGCCTCGAAGGCAGCGGTCATCGGGCTGACCCGGGCGCTGGCGCGCGAGTTGGGAGGAGATGGTATCTGTGTGAACACGCTCTCGCCGGACTATATCGCCTTCGACCGCGACTACGATAACCGGCAACCGCAAATGCGGCAGATGCTGACCGCACAGCGCTGCATCGGCCGCGAGGAAACCGCCGGCGACCTTCTCGGTACGCTGCTTTATTTGCTCGGGCCAGGATCGGACTTCGTCACCGGCCAGGATATTTGGGTCAACGGCGGCCGAGCGTTTGGATAACAATGCGTCGGAAATTAAGCGCGGCTGTTGCGCCGCCAGCGGCTACGTTGTTGCCGCGGCCGCAGGTTCGGCGCCGGCCTCGACGGCATGGAGCGGGTCGCCATGGCTGGCCACGTACGCGCTCGCCATTTCCTCGGAGAGAGCATAGCTTCGCGTCTGATTGCAGGTGTAACACACGAAGGTCGTTTTCCGCATTGTCGGCGATTTTGGATGCGGCAAAGAGGCCACGTAGATCATTTCGTTGTGGCACTTTGGGCAAGGCGCCGACAGGCGGTCGTTGGGCATGGACATGTCTCTCTGGGGCGCCACGTAGCCACACGTAGCTCTCCGGCGCCCCGATTTTCGGCCATTATTATGATCGATCCGTTAAGGGCCGACCGTGCTTTGTTGCCGAGCTCGGGGCAGGACAGCCTTAATAACGCAGATATTCGGCCCGCTCATCCAGCCAAGCTTGCTCGTCCGGCGTAGCCAGCACATCCAAATCCTGCGGGTTCGCGGCCTTTTCGTCCACCCATTGGCGGAGCAACGGACCGCCGTTGATAACGTCGATGGCGAGCTTGCCTTGCTCGTACTCGTAAGGAAAATCGCGCCACAGTGGATAGTCCGGGTACAAACGGCGGATCGCCTTGAAGGCGAGCGACTGGACGCGCCACGGTTTGAACGCGGCATGGTTGTACGACGGCCCCTCGGTGTGGATCTGCACGCCGTTGCATGGCTTGCCGACGTGTTTGTGGAATGTCGGCTCGAACCAGCAGTCGCGCAGCCCGCAGCCTTCGAGCCAATGCGGCGCCAGCGCGTGCATCTCGCCGATGAGTGCCCGCGCGTCAATGTCAGGAGCGCCGAACGCTTCCAACGGCCGCGTGGTGCCGCGACCTTCCGACAGCGTCGCGCCCTCAATCATCACCGTGCCGGGATAAGCCCGCGCCATCCATAAATTCGGCGCGTTGGGACTGGGATTGAGCCACACGCGCTCGCCGAGCGGCCAGCCGAAGCCAGGCGCGTCATCGGGGTGCCAGCCTTCCATCTCGATGACGCGATAGTCGGCGTCGAGCTTGAGTGTCTTGACGAACCACGAGCCCAATTCCCCGAGCGTCAAGCCATGTCGCATCGGCAGTGGTCCCGCGCCGACAAAGCTTTCCCAGCTTTCCCGCAACTTAAGACCTTCCACCGGGCGGCCGATCGGATTGGGCCGATCCAGCACCCACACCGATTTGCCGTGCCGCGCCGCCGCTTCGAGCACGTAGCGGAGCGTCGTAACGAACGTATAGATGCGGCAGCCGAGGTCTTGCAGATCGACCAGCATGACATCGAAGGCGTCCATCATGGCATCGGTCGGTTTCCGCACTTCGCCGTACAGGCTGAACACTGGAATGCCGTGCACCGGATCGTGAAAATCCCGCGACTCGATCATGTTGTCTTGCTTGTCGCCGCGCAGCCCGTGCTGCGGACCGAATGCGGCGGCGAGCGTGATGTCGCCGCACGCCGACAACGCATCGAGCGAGTGGGTCAGGCCGGCCGTCACCGACGCCGGATGGGCGACCAGCGCCACGCGGCGGTGGCGAAGCGGCGCGCGCAGCGCCGCATCGGCGATCAGGCGATCAATGCCGAACTTCATGGTTGGTAAATTCGCTTTCGCCGGCGAGCCCGGTCAAGTCAGTTATTGGATGAAAAACCGGCAGAGGCGAAGCTTCATCCTGCCTGCCGGTCAAGAACGGCCATTAACGTTAGTAGCACGCCCATCAGCCGAACATGGCAGCCGCGCGGTAATGTTCCCGTAATCCTGCTGCAATCTTCGGCACGATAGAAGCCATCGCGCCGGGGTGGCAAGTGTCAACGCGACAGAGTTCGAGCGGCTGCACAGATGACCGGCAACAATGTGACCCTAATTCACGTTGGCTTCTGCCACAGCGGAACCACCTCTCTGCAAAGGAATTTCTTTTCACGGCGTGCCGATATCTTTTGTTGCACGTCGGTCGGCAATTGCGGCGGCATCTTTTCGCTGATCAAGTACGAAGAGAACGCGTCTCATGTCGAGCGTCAGGTCAAGCTTCTGATTGACCGATACGTCAGCCGCAAGATTGCGCGAGGACAAAAGCTCGTTCTTTCGGACGAGACCCTGGTTGAGCAGCCGGAAATCTACTACACGCCGCAAAAGCTGCCAGTCAGCGTGATCGCACAACGGCTGAAGCGGTTCTTTCCGAACGCGCAGATCCTGTTCACCGTGCGAAATCAATTCGACTACGTGGTGTCGTGTTATTTCAATCTGAAACGCAACTACGCCGATCTCGCCAACCGAACCATGGAAGATTTCGACGCCTGGTTTGCCGGTAATCACAGTCAAATCTCCAACCTGTTCCTGCGTAATCTCGATTATTCGCAGGCCATCGGAACATTCGCCGACGTGTTCGGAAAGCAGGCGGTTTCGGTCCTTCCGCTTGAGGCACTGTCGATGCTTGGAGAGAAGGGTTACTTGACGCGCATCGGCGATTTGCTCGGCGCCGAAATTACCGAAGTAGACGCCAGAAGATTTGAGGTCGTCAGAAATAAGCGGATGTCGCGCGCCGAAGACGCGATCACGACAAATTGGCGCTTCGGGGCTGCGCGGCGGTCCCTCAATCGGCTTGTTCGAACCTACCAAACATGCATGGGCGAACATTCGCCCGCGGCGGTCCGCCTGACCGACGGGCAGATTGCGCTGATCAGAGACCGCTGCGCGGAAGGTAATCGTCTTCTACAGGACGAATTCGGAATCGACCTCGCCGCTTTGGGGTATCCAAGCCGAGACCCGGTCGAACGCATTCCAGTTCGCACGGAAGACCAGTACCTGCCGCATCATATGATTGACGCTCTTTGACAGACCTAACCTGAAAGCTCGTTTTCCGGGTACCACTGCGTCACAAAAATTTCTCCAGAAAACGCAACAGTTGCGGGGCGGCCATTGCCGGAAAACTGCGGCGGCCGCCGAACGGATCGGACACCCAGAAATGCCCTGCCCCGGCGATCCCAACTCGCTCGGCAACAAATCCCGCCTGCGTCAGCGACGCCGCGAACGCGTCTGACTGGCTTCGTGCATCGACGAGGGGATCGCGGTCGCCGGTGATGAGCAGGAAACGGGGCAACTCCGGGCCGCCCTTTCGAGCCGGGGCAACATAGCTGATCGGCGACGCCTCGATGTACCGCGTGCCGCCGGGCTCGGGCGCGGCGCCGAGAAAGGCTTGCGTGATATTATCCGGCGGACGAACGATCCGATCGTTATTGCTCTCAGCCAGGTCCTCGCGCTTCGACTGCGCCCGCACGTCGTGGCGCCACTGCGCCAGCAAATCGTAGATGCCATAAAAACCAATGACGACTTTGACGTCGATTGGCGTAGCCGCGTACGCGTCGTCGCGATAACGCGACGTGAAACGGTCGCCGGCCAGCGCGAGCAGCGCGGCGAAGTAGCCGCCGGCAGAGTCGCCGACTAGCCCGACGCGGTTTGCGTCGATGTTGAATTCATCCGCTCTGGCGCGGACGAACTGGATCGCCGCCCTGACATCATAGACCGCGGCCGGATAAGCACCCCGCTTTCCCAACCGGTAATCGATGGAGAAAAGCCCGTAGCCGTTGCGCGCGAGCAGCGGCCCCCAATGTTGATAGAAACCGCGGTCGCCGGCCTGCCACCCGCCGCCGTGGATGGCGACCAATATCGGCACGCGGCCGGGACGCGTGGGCAAGTAGAGATCGCCGACAAGCTTGATCCCGTCGTGCTCGGCGTAAACCACGCCGGATCGAACTGCGATTCGATCGTCGGCCGCGAACGAACGCCCGGAGCCGAGCGTCGGCGTGAGAATGAGCCCAAGCGCCACCGCCACGGCGATCGCGAAGCGCATTCGCGTCTTACCGCGCGACTTTGCCGGCGATTCCATAACGTCCGGGCGCAATGACGCCATTCGGGTCGAGCGCTACCTTGATCGACTCGCAGGCCTCGCGAAACGCCGGCATGGCCTGCCGCATGTGGAAGTCGTGATAGTCGATCGGGGCGCGGCCGACGAACACGCCGCGGGCGCCGACCGCCTCGGACAGCTTGCGGTAACAGGCGTCGGCGCGATGCCGCTCGTCGGCATCTTCGCGGTTAAAAGTGATGACATGCAGGCCGCGGGCGAAGCGGGCGCTGCAGACGTTCATCACTGTGTAATCGAGCCCGAATTTTTCGTAGATGCCGCGGCAAAGGCGCTGGAATTCGTTGGCGATCTTCCCGTCCATTGGCGTGCCCGGCAGGAACCAGATATTGCCGCCACCCGGCCGCCATTTCAGAAGGCCAAGCTCGCCGAGGCTCGGCACTCCGGAAAACGCATTGATCGCGACCTGCAAAGGCGGAATCGCGGCGGCGTCTTCGTGCGAGATGTAGCGTGCCTTGCCGCTTTGGAGGAACATGTCCCTGACGCGCTGGATCTGCGGCTCCAGCGCCGCGGCGCTCGGTCCGTAGAACGCGCCGGACACATTCCAGGCACCCAGCCCGTGACTCTCACGCAGCTTCCGGCGTCCGTCGTCGGAGATCGCACGCCGTCCCTGGCTGGCGCGATATTCCGGATTCTCGCCCTCGGAGCCACACAGATAAAGATCGTTGGACACCCGGAAAAGCGTCGGTACGAAATTCGACAGCTTCAATGGCCGGCAAAGCTCGACGATCGTCTCCAGATCGTCGTCGTCCGGAAATACGAAGTGGAACGAGCGCACCGCCGGCGGGCGCGGCAACAACCAGACGCCCATCCGGGTGACGATGCCGTAATTCGACTGCGTGAACAGTCCGTCCAGAATCGGCCCGAAGCTGTATTTCGAGGTGTGCCAGTTCATCAGGTCCTTGGCATCGAGCGCGCCGTCGCCGGTGCGCAGGACCTCGCCATTACCGAGCACGATCTCCAGCCCGCAGGAAAAGCCGAAATGGTCGAAATACGGCGAATAGCCGGCGCCCTTGTCGAGCGCGTTGCCGATCATGCCGCCTTGCGGGGGCCCCGACGTGACATCCAGCATCAGCCGGTTGCCGCGCCGCACCAGCTCGTCATAGAGCGCTTGATAGCTGACACCAGGCTCGACGACCGCAAACGCGAGTTTTTCGTTGATGTCGAGAATGCGGTTCATCCGGCGGCCGAGGTCAACCACCACCTGGCCGCCGGTCGCCGCCGAGCGCGAACCTAGTCCGATGTTGTTGCCGGTGCTGATCGGATAAAGCGCTACGCGATGGGCGTTCGCGGCGCGGACGATCGCCTGAACGTCGGCGGTCGAGCCGGGGTAGACGACGCCGGCCGGCGCCTTATCGCCGCCCGGCATTGTGTTCTCGCCGTAGCGCTTGATCGTTTCATCGGAGCGGTTGATGCCGTCTGCACCAAGGGCCGCGGAAACTTCGGAGAAAAATGCGTCGAGATCGGTTGCACTCATGGCCGGCCCTTTGCAGCAAACCCTTTTTCTCAGGAATCGGCACCACTCACCAGACCCCGGCGGCGTTCGGATCGACCGGCGAAGACGTCACCACAATGTCAGCGACGGCCGCGTCCGGCTCCGGGACTGGCTCGCGTAGCGTGCGGCCCGAAAGAGTGGGCGGTTGCGGTCCACCCGTCGCCCAGTCCAGCAGCTCGACGGTGTGCACAACGGGTAGATCGGCGTAGCGGCCGATCTGCACCATGCAGCCGAGATTGCCGGCAGCGACGATATCGGGGTCGACGCTCGCGATATGGGCAGCTTTGCGTTCGCCAAGCGTTGCCGCGATCTCGGGCTGAAGCAGATTGTAGGTGCCGGCAGAACCGCAGCAGAAGTGCCCCTCCGGCACGTCGATGACCGTGAACCCGGCGCGCGTCAGCAGTCTGCGTGGTGCGGTCGAGATCCGCTGACCGTGCTGCAGAGAGCAGGCATCATGATAGGCGACACGATACGGCTTGGCCCCACCTGGCGGCAAATCAAGCACCGCCAGAAATTCGGTTATATCTTTGGTCAGCGCGGCGAAGCGGCGCGCGTTCTCGCCGCCGACCAGGTGACCATAGTCCTTTACCGTGGTACCGCAGCCCGAGGCGTTGACGATCACGGCATCGAGGTTGTCGAGCTCAGCGCCGAGCGCGGCGATGTTTGCGGTGGCGAGTGCGCGGCCCTGTTCGGAACGCCCCATGTGCAACGGCAGCGCGCCGCAGCAGCCGGTTCCCGGCGCAATGACAATCTCGCAGCCGTGGCGCCGCAGCATCCGGATCGTTGCGGCGTTGATATCTCGATTGAGCGCCTGCTGGGCGCAGCCGGGCAGCAGCCCGGCAATCGGGCGTGCGATTGCCCCGAGAAGTAACGCCGCCGCGAAGCGGCGCGGATAGGGCAACAGGCTCGCGAGCAGCCACCGCAGCATCCGCTCCCCGAGCGGGCGCCGATAATTCGTCTCAATGTAACCGCGCCCGATATCGATCAGATGCGCATAATCCACTTTCACGGCACATGTCGTCATGCACGACAGGCAAGACAGGCAGCGATCAAGGTGATGCACGGTCTTGGCGTCCGGCGGCCCGCCCTTTTCCAGCATCGCGCGGATCAGGTCGATGCGGCCGCGCGGTGAATCGTTTTCGTCACGGAAAAGGACGTAAGTCGGACAAGTCGCTGTGCAAAAGCCGTAATGCACGCAAGCTTTCAGGATACCGTCGGCCTCGGCGATCTCAGGCTGCGCGAGCTGTCGGGGCGTAAAAGTTGTTTGCAAATGATGGCCAGAATTTCTGCCGGCACTGACCGCCGGCGATTTATCCTACTCGGCGCCGGTGCGGCTCAAGGCTGCCGTAACGTTTGGGTCCGTGGCGTCCGCGCAAGATCGTTTGGTCGAGAGCGCAGACTATTGGATAATGGCGCCTTGGGACAGGATGTGGCGCGCGGTCATTCGGCTTGGCCTATTGGAGCATAAAAATGAAATCGATACGGGTTCACGAATTTGGCGGTCCTGAGGTTTTGAAGCTCGAGGATGTGCCTACGCCGAAGCCTTCAGCGGGCGAAGTGCTGGTGCGCATTCATGCGGCCGGGGTCAATCCCTATGACACCTACATGCGTGCAGGCACGTATGCGGTGAAGCCGGCCGTTCCCTACACTCCCGGATCGGACGGCGCCGGCGTCGTCGAAGCGGTTGGCCAGGATGTGACAAAAGTTAAACCGGGCGACCGCGTCTACACCGCGCGGACCGTCAGCGGTGCCTATGCCGAATATGCGCTTGCCCTCGCCGGGCAAGTCCATCTCCTACCGGCGAACATCGACTTCAAGCAGGGCGCCGGAATTTGGGTACCCTACGGCACGGCGTACCATGCGCTATATCACTCCGCCGCAGCGCACGCTTCCGAGACCCTCCTGGTGCATGGCGCGAGCGGCGGTGTCGGCACCGCGGCGGTCCAGATCGCACGGGCTATGGGTTTGAAGGTTTTTGGCACTGCCGGGACGCCGCAAGGCCTCGACCTCGCAAAACGTCAGGGCGCCCATGAAGTTTTCGATCACCGCAAAGCCGGATACCAGGAAGAGATTCTCCGGGCGACCGGCAGCCGCGGAGTCGACATCATCCTGGAAATGCTCGCCAACGTTAACCTCGCCCATGACACGAAACTTTTGGCCACCAACGGTCGCGTAATCGTCATCGGCAACCGCGGTGACGTTACCATCAATCCCCGTGAGCTGATGGGTCGCCGCGCGTCGATTCGCGGGGTGGTGCTCTGGAGTATCACACCGCAAGAGGAAGCCGACATTCACGCCGGGATTTTCGCAGGACTCGAAAACGGTACGTTGCGCCCGGTCGTCGGCAAGGAAATGCCGCTTGCTGAAGCGGCGCAGGCTCACAAGGAGATCCTCGAACCCGGATCCGCCGGCAAGATCGTGCTCGTCAGCTGAACGGCGGCCGTCATTTTCAATTCCAAGTACGGGCTCATCCCATGAAGGCGGCGGTCGTTCGAAACTGGAACGAGGCTTTCGTCATCGAAGACCGCCCGACCCCCGAGCCTGGGCCCGGGGAAGCCGTGATGCGGGTCCGTGCTGCGGGCGTGGGATTGACCTTGCTCAACATGCGCAGCGGGCGGTTCGGCGGCGCGACGCCACGTATCATGGGACATGAACTCGGTGGCGACATTGTCGCCGTCGGCCAGGGTGTGACCAATGTGAAAATTGGCGATCGGGCTGCGGTCTATTTCTACCTTGTGTGCGGACAATGCCGGTGGTGCCGCAGCGGCCGGGAGACGCTCTGCGAGAATTTCGGCGGTTTTGTCGGCGTTCACCGCGACGGCGGCTTTGCCGAGTTTGTCTCGCTCCCGAGCGAAAACTACCTGAAGATTCCCGATGCGCTCGACTACGAGTCCGCCGCCGTCGCGGCCGACGCCGTGAATACAAACTGGCACTGCATGCGCGAGCGAGCGCGCATCAGTCCCCATGACACGGTTTTGTTGATCGGCGCCGGCGGCGGTCTCGGCGTGCACGGCGTGCAGGTCGCCAAATGCTTCGGTGCGCGGGTCATCGCCGCCGACATTTCCGAGGAGAAACTGGATCTGGCGAAACGGTGGGGCGCCGATGACACCATTAATGTGAGCGCGGTGGACGATATAGCCAGGGAGGCAAAACGCTTGACCGACAACCGGGGTGTTCAAGCCGCCATCGATTACGTCGGCCACGGCGACACATTCCAGTCGGCAATCGACAGCCTCGCCACCGGCGGCCGGGCTGTTGTCATCGGCGCCGGGCGCGGCAGCGTCACCATTGATCCGCTCAATCTCCTTAGTCACGAGCAGATTGTCACCGGTTCGCGCCATTCCACGCGGGCTGAGTTCATCGAGACCATGGACATAATGGCCAGAGGCCTGGTCAAACCCGTTATTGGAAAGCGCGTGCATTTCACTGACGTCGAGACACTTTTTGACGATCTCAAGAACCAGCGATTGCTGGGCCGGGGCGCCGTCACATACAAATAAGCGGCATGCTCACTGAACGAGACCAGCGCAGCGTCGTGGAGAGTGTTCGACACTTCGGTCGCGTTCACGGGCGAGATCGGCATTCTGCCGGCTACGCCGATCGGTCGCAAATGACCAAAGCGGATATCAAAAACGAGGTACCCTCGATTCCTTGTGGCCCACCAGGACCTGGAGCCTCAGGCAATGCCGCATACGACGCCGGAGCCCAGTAACTGCGCCAAGTTAGCGGTGAGGTCGAATTCCTTGCTTTCGGCAAACGCCGCGTCTGCCGCTGCGCCCAGCGCTGCACCGTCGGCGAGAGCCAGCAGAAACGCGGCGCACCCCGGCTGCAAGCGCCGAACCTCCACGTCGAGATCGGGCCGGATGACGAGCGCATCTTCGCCGCTCCAACTTTCGATAGGCGCAAGTTTCTGCTCGCCGGAGTTCATTGCCCAGATGGTGACGATAGGATGCTCGGAGCGAATGATCTCGAGGGAAGGATGCAGCCTGACACGCAGGGCGATCAGCGCATCCCCGGCTGTTCCGCCAAGCGCATGGGCGCCGAGCGGCGACGCGTCGGCCGCGTGGTAGGCGCGCATACGTGCTGCCTCGATCCGGGCCACGTCGGCCAGGTAAGGAAGTTCTCGCGCCGGTATGAACGTGTCGATGAAATCCGGAAATTCATCGCCGTAGGTCATAAGCAGAGGCGTGCGCGGCGGCCGGCCCTGCACAAATGCTTTCGCCATCGCGGCAAAAAACTCCCGTCCGACGAGCTTCTCGACGGCGGCAAAGCGCGCCGAGACAGCGTTCACCAGACCAGCGACCATGTTGTTGCGATGCACCGCGAAGCGCCGCGCAGCATCGTCCTCTTCGTTCCGGGCGATCCCCTGCGGCGCAGCCACGTTGGGATCGAACAGGGCTCGGGCAAATGAGCGTTGAAACGATGCATCCGTGAGAGAGCTCATGCCGCCGACGCCCGCGCCGAGTCGGCAAGAATTTTCTCGGCGGCGATGGCTTGCACGCGCAACGTCGGCCAATCAGGAATAGCGTTGTCCCACTCGATCAAGGTCGGCAACGGCCCGGCGCGATCGATGACGCTGGCGTAAAGCGACCAGACCGGGGGCGCCACGGGTGAGCCGTGCGCGTCAATCAAGAGCGGTGCCTCGGCGCCGCGATCATCGTCGTGATGGCCGCCGAGATGAACCTCTCGGACCCGGTCGAATGGAAACGCTTCCAGATAAGACGCGGCGCTAGTCCCGAGATTTGTGGCGGAAACGAAAATGTTGTTGACGTCGAGCAATAGTCCGCAGCCGGTTCGGCGCGCGAGTTCAGCGAGAAACTCGACTTCGCTCATGGTACTGCCGATAACGCGGACGTAGCTGGATGGATTTTCCAGGAGCATTGTGCGGCCGAGCACGTTCTGCACTTGATCGATATGCTCTGCGATGCGGAGAAGTGTTTCTTTGGTGTACGGCAGAGGCAGCAGGTCATTGAGATAGACGCCATCATGCGACGACCAAGCCAAGTGCTCGGAAAAGCTCTCCGGCTGGTAACGTTCGCACAGTGTTTTCAATCGAGCCAGATGATCGCGATCCAGCGGCTGCGCCGACCCGATCGATAGCCCAACACCGTGAATTGACAGCGGATAACGCTCGCGCAAAGCGCGAAGCTGCGCATGCGGTGGGCCGCCGGCTCCCATGTAATTTTCTGCATGGACCTCAAAAAAGCCGACCGGCCCGGCGTCGGCGAGTATGTCGTGGAAATGCGCCGGCTTGAACCCGACACCGGCGCATGCTGGAAGATTCGATCCGATGTTCATGCGAATCCCGAAAGCGCCTGACGTCGTAGCCGATGCGCCGTGCGGTCACACAAATGTTCAGGACTTGCTGGGTTCCAGCGAGCCGTTGCTTTTCGGCGTTTTGATCGTCTCGCACGTGCCCTTGGGCACGTATTTCCAGGCATTGCCCTGATAGTCGCTCGCGGCAGTGCCGGCGCAGGTCGTTCCGGGGCCTGCCGCGCAGTCATTATTGCCCTTAAGGGCAATGCCGAAGCATTTATCCATGGTTGGCTGCGGCGGCTTGGGGGCAGCCACCGCCGTTTCCGCGAGCATCGCCAGCGCCGCGGCGAGCGAGCTGACCAGTGTGGCGGCGGTGGTGGCGCTTTTGGGCTTCATGGATGGTCCTCTTCACAAATCGGATGCTCGATATTCCCTGTACCTTCCGCGAATGCGGCCGTGACGTATAACAACACGAGGCGGCGCGACATCCTCATTTATGCTCGGCGCCGCGTCACAATACTGTGACGGAGGTGAACTTGTAAGGGCATGCACAGGGGTCAAACCCTGCGCTGCAAAAACGAATTTCTCGGATTCACGATTATTTCACCTTCATGGCATTCGCGGGCTCCCAGTCCGGCCCCGGGGGCGATTGGATGAAGGAGCGGCACCGTTCGATCATGATCTGCGCGGGGCCATCGGCCGCCTTTGCGACCAGCACCTTCTGGAACAGGCTCGCCGCCTCGGCGAAATCTCGCGCCCGGTAGGCTGCAAGCCCCGACTCGTAAAGTGTCACCCACGGCGGTAGCGCTGCTCCCTTTTCCGCGATGCCGAGGAGCTCGTAGATCGTGAGGCCGCCCGAGCGGCCATAAACGACGAGGCGGTCAAGTTCGCGCACGAGGATGACGTCGCCAGCCAGACGGCGCGTTTCCTCGCCGATGATGATGTCGGTGGCGTATTCCTTGTTGGCGCCTTCGAGGCGGCTCGCAACATTCACCGCGTCGCCGATAACGGTATAATTGAGCCGCAGCTCCGAGCCGATGTTGCCGACCAGCATGTCGCCGGAATTGATTCCAATGCGCACGCGCACCAGGCGACCGTGATCATCGATCAGCCCTAACGCGTCCAACGCGCCCTGGCACGCCAAAGCAGCACGGCAGGCGTCAGCAGCATGAGCCGAATTGGCGGCCGGCGCCCCCCAAAACGCCATCACCGCGTCGCCAATGAATTTGTCGATAGTGCCGCGGTGGCTGCTGACTTCCCGCGAAACCGTGGCCAGATAGCTCGATAGCAGCGGAATGATCTGATCGCCCAGCCGCTCCGACAATCCGGTAAAGCCGGCGATGTCGGCAAACATGACGGTCAGCGGGCGAACCGATCCGCCGGGCCGCGATTCGATGCCCTCATGCAGCAGGTCGCGCACCAGATCGGCGGGAATGTATTTGCGGAAGGCGGCAAGGCCGCCGGCCATATCCGCTATGGCGCTCGACAGGTTGGTGAGTTCGGTCACGCGCGACGGGTGGCGCCGCACCTGATCGAGTTCAAAGCGTTCGACATGCTTGAGCTCTTCGACCACCGCAATGAGAGGCTGGGCGATCATGCGCCGGGCGAGCCACGCCGAAAAGATTCCGGCGGCGACGACCAGCACGATCAACCCTATGACCAGACGCCGGATCGTCGTTTCAATCGGACCTAGGAATTCCGCCTCCGGAATGACGGTGGCGAGCGTCCAGTCGGGGAAGGCTAGCGTCGTCAACGTGACCGCATAACCCACATCCGCCGTCACCATTCGCATGCGGCGCGATTTCTCGGGGCCGGCCGGCGGGGGCGCGCCGGCCTGCTTCAGCGCCAACAGCGCGATCGGCAACAGCGGCTGGTCGGCGCGCTGCATGTGCACTTCGTCGGCATCGGCGTCCGGCGCCGCAACGACCGCGCCGCCGCGGCCGAGAATGAATGCGGCGCCGGTTTTTCCGACCGACAGCTGCGAAAGAAATTGCGCGAGGCGGGTGTTTTCGATGATGACGGCGAGTACGCCCTGACGTTTCTGATAAACGTCTATCGGACCGGCAAAGGCGATCGAAGGACGCACGCCGACGGGGAAGTCGCTTACCTCAAACCAGGCTGGTTCATCAGCTGCGATACTCTTCTTGTACCATTCCTGATCGGTCACGTTGTAGTCGGTGGCCTTGAACTCGCGTTTCTGGAATTCGATGTCGCCAACCACCACGCGGTATTCGTCGACCCGCCGCTTGACGACGCCGTCGACCTTGCCGATTTCCATCATTTCCAGGCCGAGATCGCCCAGCTTGTGAGCGGCGAAAAAAGCGCCGTCGGGCCAGCCAAACGCGACCCAGGA
The DNA here is from genome assembly GCA_036490575.1 of Xanthobacteraceae bacterium. Taxonomy (GTDB): domain Bacteria; phylum Pseudomonadota; class Alphaproteobacteria; order Rhizobiales; family Xanthobacteraceae; genus BOG-931. Next base: position 135,512 of record DASXDP010000181.1, on the reverse strand, counting down.
TATGCCGGGCTGTGCTTGCAGTTGCGAAAGAAAAACAAATTCACGCCTGTCCGCCTCGCGCGTTTCCAGCACATTTTGGACAAACAAAGTGCGGATGGCGGTGTGCGCGGCGCGCGCCTGCGTGGTGATGGTATCGAGTTCGTTCTCCACCGCCGAGACGATCTGCTCGTTGATGGTTGCCGCAAGTGCGTGGCTGTTTGCTTCCGCGGTCCGCCACCAAAGCAGATGAACGCCCACCGCAGTGACGATGATCGACGCGAGCACAAGGCCCGAAATTGCTAAACGAATACCGATGCGCATCCCTGCAACAGTCGTTTTGCAACAATATTTTTGCAAGCACTTTCCGGCAAGACGCCCGTAGAAACCGGCTCTCAGCACATCCGACCGCTTGGGCGCACGTAGTCGCTTATTGGCACAGAGCAGACGTCAAACCGGCCCCTGTGAGTTTCGGCGTGAAGCTCCATGCACGCAGCAATTTATTGGCGCGCATCTTCACCCTTACGGGATTTCGAGCGCAAAACCATCGCGATGATGAAAATCCGGCCGCTCGGCCGGATGCGCCAGCGCCCAAAACGATATGTTGCCGTTTGTCTCCTCGAGCACCGCCGCGAGGCCGAGGCGCAAGCTTCGACCGCCCTGCCCGTCCGGCAACGAAAGTACGGCGCGCAGCGTATAGCGGTCCGGCGCTGATCGGCCGACGATCTGCGGCGGCTCCACGCTCGTCGCCGCGCGCATGCCGGTTCGGTAGCGATCGAAGCGATACGCTGCCCATTGCGTCGACGGCGCGAGATTGAACTCGCAATAGGCCTCGCCTGTCTCCATCACGAATGCCTCGAAGCATGTGTGCCGCCACAACTCGTCAGCCCGCGCCGGTACAGCCGTCCGCGGCAAATAAAGATCACTGATCGTGCCGGTCACGGCATAAGACAAAAGCAGGCTGCCGCTCGCCGGACGCGTGATCTCAACCTCGATTCCGGCCACTGCGGCGCAGACCGATTGCGGATGGAGCTTGAGCGGGCGGCGCATCGGCAATCGCCGTCGGTATCGACGAGCAAATCTCAGCGGTTGTCGAGATTGGAGACTTGCTTGACGGGCGCGACAAAGCCGCCGGCGGCGGCGTCGGCGAGCGCGTTGCGGTCCAATGACTCGTCGTGCCTGTAGACGTCCTCGCGGAAATTGACCGTGCCGTCGCGCGTCACCCAACCGGTGAGATAAACCCAGGCCACCGGCATCTTGTGCGGCAAGTTGATCACCTTTAGTCCGCCGGCCGCGATTCCGGCGTCGATCGCCGCGCGATTCCACGGCGGCACATCCGACAGAATCCAGGCAGCGAGGTCGCGCACGTTGTCCACGCGTGTGCACCCGTGGGAATCGAAACGGTAATCGTTGGCGAACAGATTGCGCGTCGTGGTGTCGTGCATATACACCGAATACGGATTCGGCATGTCAATCTTGAGGTTGCCCAGCGCATTGAAGCCGCCGGAGTCCTGGCGGATGGTGAAATTAGGCGAGCGCCCCGACGACCAGTCGACGGAACCTGGGTCGATTTCCTCGTCGCGGGCACCGAGGACGCGCATGTGCATGCGGCTCAAATAGGTCGGATCCCGGCGCATATGGGTGATGATCTCGTTCTTGGTAATCGAGAGCGGCACCGTCCAGGTCGGATTGAGATTGACCGCAGTGATGAAGGCGGTGAGCGTCGGCGACGGCTTGTCGACCTTGCCGACGATGACTCGGTAGCGCCGCTCCACCTTGTCGTGGCTGACCGCTTCGACGAACGCGGCCGGAATGTTCACGACCACGTAGCGTTCGGCGAAAACGAAGTCCATGCCAAGGAGTCGTTCAAGCGACGCTTCAAGCTGCTTGATGCGTTCCGCGACCGGCACGTTCAGCGCCTTCAGGGTCTTCGCGTCGATTGTGCCGGTCGCTTCCAGTCCGTGCCGCACCTGGAAATGCTTGATGGCATCGCCAACGGCGGCGTCATAACTGTCGCCCTGTTCCCTTTCAGGCCCGAGGTCATCGGAAATCACCAGACGCCGACGCAGCAGCGCGACGTTCGGGCCGGTCGATTCAGGCCCAAGCTTTGCGTCAGGAGGCAAGGCTGGCCAGCCGCCACGCACCTGAATGGCGGAATAAGACAATAGCGTCTCTTTGATGCGCTGGAAGGTGCCCTCGTCGAATACCGGTTCAGTCGAAAGTGCGAGCGCCGCGGCGGAGCGCGATTCAGGCGTCGACGCCGGCCTGGCGGCCGGCTTGGCCCTGGCTTCCGATTTAGCGCTCGCAGCCGACGGGTGGCTCGGCTGCGTATTCAGCGGTGTCTGTGCCGCCACGGGCCCGGCACTCGCGCCAAGCGCGAGTACCGCGGCAGCCGCCATTCCCAAGCCAATTTTCGAGGTTTTGCGCACGAATCGCCCTCACCTACTGGATGAATATGCTATCGCTGTGGCTATCTTTGGACCAGCGCCGACTTAGCGCCACGCCAGCCCCAAAAATGCAGCGTTAGGGCCTTAATTCTCCATGTATCTCGGCATCGATATAGGCGGTACTTTTACCGATCTCGTGCTCATGGACGAGAACGGTAACATTGTCACCGCCAAAGCGCCGACCACGCCGGGGGAGCTGGAAAAGGGCGTCTTCGACGCCATCGCGCTGGTCGCGGCCATGCAGGGCGTAGCGGCGGAACAATTACTCGCAAAAGTTAGCGCCTTCGGCCACGGCACCACTCAAGCCACTAATGCCCTGATTGAGCGCACCGGCGCCACGACCGGCCTGATTGCCACGCGCGGCTTCGGCGATACGCTGGCGCTGCAACGGCTGATGGGATTTACCGCAGGCATACCGGTCGAGCATCTCGGCCGCTATAGCCGCCGCCGTTATCCGGAGCCGATCGTGCCGCGCGGCCTGGTCCGAGAAGTGCGCGAGCGCGTCGATCAGGCCGGCCATGTCCTCGTACCGCTCGACGAGGAGAGCGTCCGCGCCGCCGTGCGCGAACTAGTCGCCGCCGGCGCCGAGACTTTTGCGGTGGCGCTGCTTTGGTCATTCCGCAATCCCGCGCACGAGCAACGCGTGGGCGAAATCATCCGCGACATGCGGCCGGGCGCCTACGTGAGCCTGTCCTGCGAAGTCTCACCGATCATCGGCGAATACGAACGCACCGCCACCACGGTGCTTAATTCCTATCTCGCGCCGAAAGTCGCCGATTATCTCAGCCGCATCGAAACGCTGCTGCGCGATCGCGGCTTCCGCGGCAACTTCAACGTGCTCAACTCGGCTGGCGGCGTCGTCCCCGCCACCGAAGCCGCACGCAAGCCGGTGCTGCTGGTGGCGAGCGGGCCGGCCGGCGGCGTGATGGGCTCATTGCAATTGGCGCAGGAGATCGGCCACCGCAACATCATCACCACCGACATGGGCGGCACCAGTTTCGACGTGGCTCTGGTCGTCGACGGCAAGGCGCTGGTTTCCGGCACGCACGAAGTCGGTGGCTTCCATCTCAATACGCCGGTCATCGACATCCGCGCCATCGGCGCCGGTGGCGGCTCCATCGCGCGAGTGGAAGCAGGCTTGTTGCGGGTGGGTCCGGACTCTGCGGGCGCGGCGCCCGGCCCGGTTTGCTACGGACGCGGCGGCAAGCGCACAACCGTCACCGATGCCGATCTGATCCTCGGAATCCTGTCGCCGGACAATTTTCTCGGCGGCCGCATGAAGCTCGATCTTGCCGCAGCCACCGCCGCGATCCGCGAGCAGATCGCCGAGCCGCTTGGCATGAGCGTGGAAGAGGCCGCCGCAGGCATCCGCCGCGTCGTGGACGGCCATATGGCCGACACGCTGCGCGAAGTCACCATCGGGCGCGGTCACGATCCGCGCGATTTCGTGCTGCTCGCCTACGGCGGCGCCGGCCCGGCGCATTGCATCGGCTATGGCGCGGAACTCGGCGTGCCGCGCATTCTCATTCCGGCAACAAGCATGGCGCATTCGGCTTACGGCGCGCTCGCCTCCGACATTCAGCAATCGGCGGAGCGCTCATTGGTGCTGCGCGCCGGCGGCGGCGATCGCGATCCGTGGGACGGCCTCGACCTTGCGGCCATCAACGCGGCGTTTGCGGAATTGCAGCAACGCTGCCTCGCCGCCATGGAGCAATCGGGCTTTGATCGCGCGCAATCGGAGTTCACGCGCTCGGTCGACATGCGCTACCGCCGGCAGACGCATGATTTGATGGTACAAGTGCCGGATGGCGAAGTAACCGCCGCCACGGCGCGCGCGCTGGTCGCTTCGTTCGAGCAATCCTACGAGGCGGTTTACGGCAAGGGCGCGGGCTTTCGCGTTGCCGGCATCGAACTCACCACCTTCAGGGTCGTCGCCGTCGGCCGCACCCAGAAACCGTCGATCCATAAGCCGAGTGCGCGGCAAGCGCCGAAGCCGTCGCGCCGCCGCATCTTCGAACCGGCAACGCTGAAATGGACGGAAGCCGACGTCTTTCAATGGCCCGACATGCCGGTGGATTTCAGGGTTTCCGGCCCGGCCATTGTTGAGCACCCTGAGACCACGGTTTATGTCGGGCCCGGCCAGACCGCGCGGCTCGACAACGCCGGCAATCTCTCCATCGATCTCACCTGAGCCGCAGCCATGAACCCATCCCGCCCCGTCCTGTCGCGCGATACCAACATCGATCCGATCACGTTCGAGGTGATCCGCCACAAGCTTGAGGCCATCACCGAGGAACAAGCGATCACGCTGAAGAACGTCTCGGGATCACCTGTCGTCACCGAGGCTACCGACTTCAACGTCGGCATCTACCTCGCCGACGGTTCGATCGTGAACATGGGCCCGCAAGTCATCTTTCACGCCGGCACCATGTCGACGGTGATCTATTCGATCATCGAGAATTTTTCCGACAATCCCGGGATCAATGAGGGCGACATGTTCATCCTCAACGATCCTTATCGCGGCGCTATTCACCAGCCCGACGTGTCGATCGTGATGCCGATCTTTCATCGCGGACGCCGCATCGCCTGGACCGGCTCGTGCGCGCATGAGCTCGACACCGGCGGCATGACGCTTGGCAGCTGGGCGTTCGGCGCGACCGACGTGCAGCAGGAGGCGATGCTGCTCCCCGGCGTCAAGATCGTCGAAGGCGGCGTGCTGCGCGAAGACATCTGGCAAATGATCATGGGCATGACCCGCCTGCCCCATGTTGTCGGGCTCGATTTCAAGGCGATGATCGCGGCCAACAACGTGGCATCGCGGCGCTTCAATGAGCTGATGGAACGCTACGGCGCCGAGACGGTCGATCAGGTGATGCGAATCGAGATCGATAGCTCGGAGCGACGCTTGCGCGAGCGGCTTAAACGCATTCCCGACGGCGTCTATCGCGCGCGCGACTTTCTTGACCACGACGGCCACGCCAACCGGCTTTACCAGGTCGAAGTCGCCGCCCACAAGCGCGGCGATGAACTGATCCTCGACATGGAAGGCTCGTCGCCGCAAGCGCCGGGCTTCATCAATTGCACGCGCTCCGGCCTGCGCGGCGCCTTGTTCACCGGGCTTCTTCCCATCCTCGCGCCCGACATCCGCTGGAACGAAGGCGTGCTCAAACCCGTCACCATCAAAGTGCCCGAGGCGAATATCTGCAACGCGCGCTGGCCGACACCGGTCTCCGGCGCGACGATTTCCACCGCCTGGGTCGTGCAAAACGTCGCGGTCGCCGCGCTGTCGCGCATGGTGGCGGGCGTGTCCGACCTCGTGACCGAGGGCCAGGCGGTCACCAAGGGACAAATGTCGGTGCTGACGCTCGGCGGCCGCGATCGCGACGGCGGGCCGTTCGGCACGTTGCTCATGGACTCCATGGCCGGCGGCGGCGGCGCCTTCATCGACCACGATGGCCTCGATGGCTCGGGCGACTATTCAATTCCGCGGCCGCGGATCGCCAATGTGGAGGCGAACGAGGCGTCGGGACCGTTCCTCTATCTGTTCCGCTCGTTCGTTCCCGACACCGAAGGCGCCGGCGCGATGCGCGGCGGCATCACCACGGCACTCGCAGTGACGCCGCACGATGTCGACGAGCTGCACACCATGGTGGTCGGCCACGGCGTGCAAGTGCCGAATTCCGTCGGCCAATTCGGCGGCATGCCGGGCGGCTGCGCTTTTCACCTGTTGCGCAAATCGAACAGCGCCGTCGGCGACTTGATCGACGCCAACACGCACATGCACGATCTGTTCGACGCCGGCGGCAGCGTGCAACGTCTTGAATCCAAGCTCGGCCATTTTGCGCTGCATCGCGGCGACGTCTTTGCCTATTCGTTTCAGGGCGGCGGCGGTTACGGCGATCCAACCCGGCGCGATCCGGCGCGGGTCGCCCGCGACGTGAAGAACGGCCTCGTCACCGCGCGACGCGCAAGTGAGATTTACGGCGTGGTGCTGCGCGATGACGTCCGCGTTGACCAAAAAGCCACCGACGCGCGCCGGCGGGCGATCCGCACCGAACGGCTTGGCGGACAGACTCCTGAAGCGGAGCCGCCGCCGCCGACCGGCCTCGCCGAAGTCTGCCCCGCCATCGACGCCGGCAAGCATTTCCGCTGCCTGTGCGGCGCCGATCTCGGGCCGGCGACGCAGGACTGGAAGCCGCGGGCGGCGATGCGCAACATCGCGCCCGAGATTTGCGGGCCTTACCTGACGCTGCATGACGAACTGGAATTGCGCCAGTTCGTCTGCCGCGAATGCGGCACGCTCCTCGAAGTCGAGGTCGCGCGGAAGGGACAGGAGTCGCTGTCCTCCATCATATTGGACGAGGCAACGCGGAGCGCGCTATGACGATCGCGATTGTTTGCTCGGCACTGCTTGCGCTGTTGCTGTTCGGACTGGGCTTGTACGTTTCCATTCTCCGGCAGCTCCGGCGCCGCATCATCGGACACGATGCCGACCCTCGTGATCCGATCCATCGGGCGGTCCGGGCGCATGCCAATACGGCTGAATATGCGCCAATTCTCGCCGTGCTGTTTCTGTGGCACGGCGCGCACGAGCCGTCGGCCTGGATCATCGGCACCGTCATCGTCGCGACCGCCGCCCGCTTTCTGACCGTCGCGGGGCTGTTGAGCTTCAGTCCGCTGGATCGGCCGAACCCGGCGCGTTTCCTTGGCGCGCTACTCACATACTTGTGCGGACTCGCGCTCGCCGCCGCGATGTTGGCAAGGTACATTTGATCGCCAGAAGCCGGCGCTGTTGCAACCGCGCCGGCCGACGTTCCTTCAGGGGCGATCATGGAGCGCCGTCTTACGGCCATTCTCACCGCTGACGTGGTCGGCTACAGCCGGCTCGTCGAAGCGGATGAAGCCGGGACCTTGCAAAGACTTAAGGGACTTTACGACGGCTGCATCCTGCCGGCCATTCCGCAGCACGCTGGCCGTCTGATCAAGCTGATGGGCGACGGCGTTCTCGCCGAGTTTCCGACCGCCGCGAATGCGGTGCAGTTTGCGATCGCATTGCAAAAGCTTCTTCCTGCACACCAATCCGGTCCGGCAAGCGAACGCATGGTGTTTCGCATTGGCGTTAATTTCGACCACGTCGTTGTCGAGGGAGCGGACGTGTACGGCGATTGCGTCAATGTGGCTGCGCGGCTCGAAGGCATGGCCGAGCCCGGCGGGGTACTTATCTCGCAATCGGCCTACGACGCCTGCGCTCCGAACCTCAATGACATCGTTTTCTTCGATAACGGACTGAGAAAATTCAAAAATATTTCTCGGGCGATCCGTGTTTGGTCGTGGCCGCGCCCACTCCCCGCATTGCGCGCACAAGGAAAGGCGCGCGTGTTCGTGGCCAATTTCGAGGGCAACAGCCCGCAGGAAGCGGCCGTCGGAGTTGATCTCGCGGACGGGATCAAGGCGCATTTTGCGCGCCTGACCGGATTCGAAACCGCGCTGGATTCGACGCAAGCGCATTATCGCGCCCAGGGCAGCGTCCGCATTGCGGTCGGCCGGTCGCGCGTTCTTTCGGCGCTGGTCAGCGCCGAAAGCAGCCGGCAAATCTGGGCGGAACGCTACGACGAAAATACCGACGACCCATTCGACATTGTCGATCGCTGCACCCCGCGCATCGCCATGACCTTGCGCCGGCGCATCGCCGCCGACGATGCCGCACGCCTGTCAAATAAGCCGATCGACGAGCTTTCCTTCGAAGAGTTGCTGACACACGCGGGAGCGAGCTTTTTCATCCCATCCAAAGTCGGCTGGCGCGGCGGCGGCGAGATCGCCGAGCAGGCGTTGGAAGTCGAGCCGCGAAGTTTCATGGCGCTGGCAATGGCTGCGGGCGGCGTCGGGCTTGCCGAATTCCTCTATGGGCTGGGCAAGCCGGACGACGCTGTGGCCGAGCTCGCGTTCAGGCGCATCGAGGAGGCGCTTCGCATCAATGCGCGAAGCGACATGCTCAATGCGGTGCACGCGCTCCTCCTGCTTTATGTACGCAAGCGACATCACGACGCCATGGCGGCGGCGCGCCGGTCGCTCGAACTCAATCCCGATTACAATATGGGTTTGTGGACGCTGGGCACGGTGCAGGTATTTTCCGGCGAGTTCGACGCCGGCGTAAGCAGCTCCGAGCGCGCCGCCAATCTCGATATCCGCGACCCCGGTGCTCATCTCTACAGCCGCATCGCCGGTTATGGTCACCTCGGCGCCGGTCGTCACGATCAGGCTGCCGCGTGGTTTCTGCGCGCCGATCAGCTTGCCCCGGGATTGCCGCCGAACCTCGCCGCGCTTGTCGTCAGCCGCTGGCTCGTCGGCGACAGCGAAGGTGCGCGGCTCGATCTGTCGCGACTCTTGCAGGAGGAGCCCGGCTTTCGCATCGCGCAGATGCACCCGCTCCCCTATCGCGCCTCCGAGCCGTGGACAAGCTTCGCGGCCACCCTGCGCGAGGCCGGCGCCCCGGAGTGACGCTTGCGCCTTACGCGCTGGCGTCACCGGCGAAGCGAACGCTAATCGAAGTCGGCAAGCAGCTTGCTCGGAGCGAACGCTAAGCCTGCGGCTGCGGCTCCATCGGGCCTTCCGGACGCGGACGGTTTCTTCCGGCGCCGGCGGTCGGCACCGTCGTGTTGCGCGGCGTTGACGGCTCGATGATGGTTTCCCTGTTCGGCCGCTTGCCCATGATCAGGTCCTTGATCTCGTCGCCGCTCAGAGTTTCGAACTCGAGCAGGCCCTTGGCGAGCGTTTCGAGATCGGCGCGCTTTTCGGTGAGAATCTGCTGGGCTTCCTTGAAGCCGTCTTCCACCAGCCGCCGGATTTCGCCGTCAATCTTTTGCACGGTCGCTTCAGAAATGGTCTGCTGGCGCGCCACCGAGTAGCCGAGGAACACTTCCTCCTGGTTCTCGCCGTAGGCAACTGTGCCGAGCGAATCGGACAAGCCCCAGCGCGTCACCATCATGCGCGCAAGCTTGGTCGCCTGCTCGATGTCGGAAGCAGCGCCCGAGGTGACTTTCTCGTGGCCGAACACCAATTCTTCGGCAACACGGCCGCCCATCATGATGGCGAGCCGCGCCGTCATCTGCTCGAGCGACATCGACAGTTTGTCGCGCTCCGGCAGCTGCATGACCATGCCGAGCGCGCGGCCGCGAGGAATAATGGTCGCCTTGTGCACCGGATCGGTCGCCTTGACGTTGATCGCGACGATAGCGTGGCCGCCTTCGTGATAAGCGGTGAGGAGCTTCTCCTCTTCCGTCATCACCAGCGACTTCCGCTCCGCACCCATCATCACTTTGTCTTTGGCGTCCTCGAACTCGACTTGCGTCACCATGCGCTTGTTGCGCCGCGCCGCCATCAACGCCGCTTCGTTGACGAGGTTCATCAGATCGGCGCCGGAGAAGCCAGGCGTGCCCCGCGCGATAGTCCGAAGATTGACGTCCGGCGCGAGCGGCACCTTGCGCACGTGGACTTTGAGAATCTGTTCGCGGCCGACCACATCCGGATTCGGCACCACGACCTGGCGATCGAATCGGCCGGGACGCAGCAGCGCCGGGTCGAGCACATCGGGCCGGTTGGTGGCGGCGATCAGGATGATGCCTTCGTTGGCTTCGAAGCCGTCCATTTCGACAAGCAGCTGGTTGAGCGTCTGCTCGCGCTCGTCGTTGCCACCGCCAAGGCCGGCGCCACGGTGGCGGCCAACGGCATCGATCTCATCGATGAAGATAATGCACGGCGCATTCTTCTTCGCCTGCTCGAACATGTCGCGCACCCGCGATGCGCCGACGCCGACGAACATCTCGACGAAGTCCGAGCCGGAAATGGTGAAGAACGGAACGTTCGCCTCGCCCGCGACCGCGCGCGCGATCAATGTTTTGCCGGTGCCGGGCGGGCCGACCAGCAGAAGGCCGCGCGGGATGCGACCACCGAGCCGCTGGAATTTACCCGGATCGCGGAGGAATTCGACGATCTCCTGCAGGTCCTGCTTGGCTTCGTCGACGCCGGCGACATCCTCGAAGGTGACGCGGCCGTGCGCCTCGGTCAAAAGTTTCGCGCGGCTCTTGCCGAAGCCGAGCGCCTTGCCGCCGGCGCCCTGCATTTGCCGCGACAGGAAAATCCACACACCGATAAGCGCGACGAACGGCAGCCACGAGATCAGCAGCGAAACGAACCACGGCACGTTCTCGGTCTGCGGCCGCGCTGTGATCGCAACGCCCTTGTTGTACAGCCGCTGCACCAGCGAAGGATCGCTCGGGGCGTAAGTCTGGAAGGAATGGCCGTCGTTAAACGTGCCGTGGATCTCCGGCCCCTGAATGACAACGTCGTGCACGCGGCCCTGATCGACCTCGGTGAGCAGTTGCGAGAAGGAAATGTCTTGCGAGGTCGTGTGCGTGCCGGGATTCTGGAACAGCGTGAAAAGAGCCAGCAACAGCAGGACAATAATGACCCAAAGGGCGAAATTCCGAAGATTGGCGTTCATTGCATGTCCCCGGCCGGTGGCCCGGCGTCCGGCCGTTCAAGAGTGCTGACGAATAGTGGCGGCTTCACGTCTCTGTTTACCTTCGAGAATGTAGGGGCCGGCCAAGGCCCTGCCAAGGGAAGCCGAGAACATCGAAGCCTTCGATTTTACAATTATTTCTTAAAGGTCTTATTGCGGATTCGGCGCTTTGCCGGCGCGCGGCGCGGCGGTGCGCCCTCAACGGTCAATTTTCCGTCCTCTAGGGTGATTAGCGCGCCCGCCAGCGTCCGCCGCACCTGCCGCGCAGATGCGCGCAAGCTGTCATAAACGAGTTCGAGCTTTCCGAGCTCGACCGGCCCCTCGTGGCCGGCGTGTGCGATGGCGCGGCCGAGAAGCCGCAACCCCACTTCTTGTGGCAGATCGGCGAATGCTCCCGCGGAAAAGACAATGGGTTCGCCCGCTCGCCAGGGGGCGGGCGCGAGCGCGGCGTGCGCCGACCCGACCGCAAATTCGATGGCCGCTTCTGCGCGCCGCATGCGCGCGGCGAGCCGCGCCAAACCCTTGGCGTCGAGACCTTCAGCCGCGAGCCCCGGCAGCAAGCCGCGCAACCGGGTTCGGGTAAAGCGCGGATCGTTGTTGCTCGGATCGCTGCTGTAACCGATGCGGGCGGCTTTGAGCGTCGCGACCAGCCGGCTCTTGGGAACAGAGAGCAGCGGCCGAAGCAAAACGATCTCCCTCTCGTTGCGCGCGGGTAGAGATGATGTATGCGCCATGCCAGCGAGTCCGGTGAGGCCGCTGCCGCGAGCAAGGCGAAACAAAAGCGTTTCGGCCTGATCGTCGAGCGTATGCGCGGTGGCGATGTGCGCGCAGCCTGCGCGCGCAGCCTCCCGCGCCAGCAAACGATAGCGCGCCGCGCGCGCCGCTTCCTGCAAACCGCTATTTGGCTTTGCGCCGCGCCAGTGCACGGTGCGATGCGCCACGCCGAGCCGCCGGGCGAGCTTCTTCACCGCCGCGGCCTCGCGCCGGGATTCGGCACGCAGGCCGTGATCGATGGTGACAGCGACGAGTTTGGGCGCGCGCTTGAGCCGGTGTTTGACTCGCTTGGCCCACGCGGCGGCCACGACAAGAAGAGCGGTCGAGTCGGGGCCGCCGGAAACAGCGAGGATCAGACCGCGCAGATTCTGAAGACCATCGAACAGCGCGTTTGCGTCTTCCTCGCCGAGCGCTTCATCAGCAATGGCCACGCTTTTGTTCTCGATCCACCGCTTGCTTGATGCCGGTGGAAGCATGCGGATATTTGCGGAGCACTTCGCCGAGTGAAGCGCACGCGGCTTCCTTCTCGCCCAACGCGGCCAGCGACTGGCCAAGCCGCAACAAGGCTTCCGGCGCGCGCGCCGTCGTCTCGTATTTCGTCGAAACAGCGAGAAACGATTCCGCGGCGTCGCGATATTGCTGCTGCTGGAAAAGACTTTCGCCCAGCCAATATTGCGCTTCCGGCGCGAGACGGTCACTCGGATATTGCCGCAGAAAACCGCGGAAGGTGTCGGCAGCGAGCGCGTAGTCCTTGTGCAGCACGTAGCCGTAGGCGAGATCGTAAGCGTCGCGCGGTGAATTGCTCGGCGGCAAAGTCGCCTGCATGGTCCCGGTCGCGCTCGGATTAGCCGGCGGCGGCGGCGGCAGCTCTCCGGGCGGGCGCGAAAGATCGAGCGGCGCGCCAATCTGGCGGCCCGCCGGCCCGGGCGCGTCGGAGATCGGCGGCGGCGGTTCGGTTGCGGCGGTGCTGGTGCCGAGTTGCCGCGGCGCGCCTGGCGCATTCGGGCTGATGGACGGATCGAACGCGTCGCCACGCCGCATCCCGGTGACAGCCGGCTCGGCGGGTGGTGGCAACGGCGCGGGTGCGGTCGCTATCGCTGGTGGCGGCGAAGCCACGGGCGGCGGTAATTGCGCAGCGGGACGTTGGGGCGGCGCCGCAGCAGCCGGAGGCGGCAGTTGCGGGCCGGGGTGCGGCAGCGGCGGAGCCGCACCCGGCGGTGTTCCGGCGCTCAGCCGCTGCACTTGCTGTTCGAGCTGCTGATTGCGGTACTGCAATTCCTCGACCGTGCCGGTGAGCGTGCGAATTGTGCCCTCCAGCCGCTCGATGCGCGTGACAAGCTCCGACGGGTCTTGCGCGCGCGCCGGCATCGCCCCAAGCGTGGACGCAACAACAACAAGCACGAATGCGGAGCGGTTCATCGCCGGGCACAATTGCGGTGGAAAAGTGGCGCCTACCATAGTCTGTCCTGCGTCCAAATTGTGACAGTCAGCGTTGCCGGGTGCTCATTATGGCCTGAACTGTAAATGTTTCTTCCGGCCTGAGCACCCTCTCATGGCGCGGGTAGCAGCCGCGGCTGCCTGCGCCCGGCACGCCACTCCTCCAAACGCTGCGCCACCACGTAGAACGACGGCACGAACACCACGACGAGGCAGGTCGAAGCGATCATGCCGCTGAATACGGCGATGCCGATGGAGCGGCGCGCTCCTGCGCCTGCGCCGGTGGCAATGACTAACGGGAGAACGCCCAGAATGAAAGCGAACGAGGTCATCAGGATAGGCCGAAATCTGAGCCTCGCTCCTTCGACGGCGGCGGCCATGATGTCCATTCCTTCGGCACGTTTTTGCCGCGCATACTCGACCACCAGGATCGCGTTCTTGCTGCCCAGCGCGATCAGGAGGATGAGGCCAATCTGGGTGTAGAGGTTGTTGGGAACGCCGAGACCGGTCAGCGCGCCGACCGTTCCGATCAGCGCAAGCGGCACGCAGAGAATTACGGAAAGCGGCAGGATCCAGCTCTCGTATTGTCCCGCCAATACGAAATAGACCAGCAGCACCGCCAGGCCAAACACGAAATAAATCTGCGAGCCGACCGCCTTTTCCTGATACGAAATCGCGGTCCATTCAAAGCCCGTTCCCTTCGGCAGCGCCTGCGCGCCGATCTGGTCCATGATGTCGAGCGCCTGTCCCGAGCTGAAACCGGGGGCCGCACTGCCGACGACCGTCGCCGACGGGTAGAGATTGTAGAGACTGATCAGCGGCGGACCTTGGATCTTCTTGACGTCGAGCACCGTGCCGATCGGCGTCACGGTGCCGTTGCCCGCCTTGACCTTGAGATTCTCGACGCCTTCGATGCTCGCGCGGTATTCGGGCAGCGCCTGGGTGTACACCTGGAACACGTGGCCGAACTTGTTGAACTGCGCTGCGTAGGTCGATCCGACATAGCCGGCGAGAGCGGAAAAGACATTGCCGACCGTGATGCCGAGCGTCTCGGCCTTGACGCGATTGACGGTAACGCTGAGTTGCGGAGCGCCGGCGCGGAAGGTCGTGCCAAGCCGTTGCAGAGCCGATTGGGCGCTGCTGTCCCGGATCACGGCTTCGGCCAGACCCTGCAGCAGCGCATAGTTGAAGTCACCGTTTCTTATCTCGACTTGCATGCTGAAGCCGCTGACGTTGCCGATGCCCTGGATCGGCGGCGGCAGCAGCGTGAACGCCACAGCCTGTTTCACGTCTTGCAGTGAGCGGGCGAGATGCTGGTAGACCGAACGCAGATCTTCGCCCTTCTGCTTGCCGCGGACGCCCCAATCATCGAGGATCACGAAGGCGACGCCCGAATTCGCGAGATGTGACATGTTGTCGAGGATCGAAACGCCGGTCACGGTAACAACATGCTCGACGCCGGGGACATGCTGCGCGAGCTGTGAAATTTGTTGCATCACCGCGTCGCTGCGTTCCTTGGAGGCACCGTCGGGCAGCAGCGCACTGACGATCAGATAGCCCTGGTCCTCGTCCGGCAGGAACCCGGTTGGCACGCGAACGAGCCCCCAGACCGCGGCGCCGATCAGAAGAAATGCAAGAACCACCATGGCGCTGCTGCGACGTGTCATCGCGCCGACCAGTCGCGCATAGCCGCGCTCGGTAGCGCCGAAGACGGCGTTGAATCCGCGAGAGAACAGATTGCGCTGCGCATCCGGAGTCGGCGGCCGCAACCACAGCGCGCTTTGCGTCGGCTTCAAGGTCACTGCGTTGATGGCGCTGATGAAAGCAGTGGCGGCAATGACGAGCGCGAACTGCCGGTAAATCTGCCCCGTCAGCCCCGGCAGGAAAGCGGCCGGAATGAATACCGACATCAGCACCAGCGTGATGCCGATGACCGGCCCCATCAGGTCATCCATCGCCCTGCCCGCGGCCTCGCGGCCCGGGATACCCTCCTCGACGTACCGTGACACGCCCTCGACGATGACGATCGCGTCGTCAACGACAATGCCGATGGCGAGCACAATGGCGAACAGGGTGGACAGGTTGACGGAGAACCCGAGCGCTGCCATTGCGGCGAAGGCGCCGATGATTGTCACCGGGACGGTCGTCGCCGGGACCAGCATCGCGCGCCAGTTCTGCAGGAACACCAGAATGACGACGAGAACCAGAATCCCCGCCTCGAACAGCGTTATATAGACCTCGTTGATCGCCGCTTTCACGAATTTCGTCGTGTCAAAGGGCGTCAGATAGACGAGGCCTTCAGGGAAACTCTTCGCGAGCTGCTCCATTTTAGAATGGACTGCGTCCGCGACCGCAATGGCGTTGGCGTCAGGCAACAGCGAGATTTGGATTCCAGTTGCCGGTTTGCCGTCGAGATTGAACGACGAGCTGTAAGTCTGGGCGCCAAGCTCGGCGCGGCCGATGTCGCGGATCCGCGTGATTTGCCCGCCATTTCTGGAATCGACTTTGACGATGATGTTTTCGAATTCGGCGGCATCGTCCAAACGGCCTTTGAGGTCGAGCGTATATTGGAAATCCTGGCCCTTCGGCGCAGGCGGCGCACCGACCTGGCCGGCGGCGACTTCCTGGCTCTGCTGCTGGATGGCATTGATCACGTCCTGCGGCGTCAGTGCCCGCGCCTGAAGCAAGTCCGGGTTCATCCAGATCCGCATGGCGTATTGCGCCGCGCCGAGGATGTTCACGCCGCCGACACCCTTGAGCCGCGCCAATTCGTTCTGCACGTTGATGACGGCGTAATTCGACAGGAACAGCCTGTCGAAGCGGCTGTCTGGCGAAGTGAGCGTCACGATCTCAAGTATCGAGGTCGCTTTCTTCGACGTCGTCACGCCTTGCGCCTGGACTTCTTGCGGAAGTGACGCCAGCGCGGCGGCCACCTGGTTCTGGACGAGAATCTGCGCTTTGTCGGGGTCGGTGCCGATCGCGAAGGTGACGACCAAATTATAACTGCCGTCATCCGCGCTCGTTGACTGCATGTACAGCATGCCCTCGACGCCGTTGACGCTCTGCTCAATCGGCAGGGCGACGGTATCAATCAGCGTCTTGGCGCTCGCGCCGGGGTAGAGGGTCTGGACCTGGATGGTCGGCGGGACGACGTTCGGGTACTGCGCAGTCGGCAATCGAATGAGCGCGACTAGTCCGATCAGAATGAAAACCAGTGCGAGCACGTTGGCGAGCACCGGCCGATCGATGAAAAAACGCGAGATCATGATGCTCCCTCGCAATTTTTCATTTCGGCGCCGGGTTGGGGGCGTTCGTATCGGCGGCGTCCGGTGAATCGCCGGCGTTCGACGTCAAGTCGGATTGTTGCGGTTCGACCTTGGCGCCCGGAAAAGCCCGCTGAATGCCTTCGGTGACGACCCAGTCGCCCGGATCTAATCCCGATTCGATTATCCTGAGCTGGCCCTCCCTTTGTCCGGTCTTGACGATTTTCCGCGCAACGACGTTGTCGGCGCCGACCACCAGCACATAGCTGCCCTCCTGGCTCGTGCCGATCGCGTCGTCCCGCGTCAGCAGCGCCTTATCCTCACGCGCGATCGGGATGCGGACCCGCACGAACAGTCCGGGCAGCAGCGCATGGTCCTTGTTGTCAAATAATGCGCGCCCCGTCAGCGTACCGGTCGAGACGTCGATCTGCGGCGAAACGTAATCCATGTGCCCTTTGTGAGGATAACCATCCTCATCCTGCAGGCCGATCTCGACCGGAATGTCCGAGA
Source organism: Xanthobacteraceae bacterium (assembly GCA_036490575.1). Classification (GTDB taxonomy): domain Bacteria; phylum Pseudomonadota; class Alphaproteobacteria; order Rhizobiales; family Xanthobacteraceae; genus BOG-931. The sequence goes on along the minus strand of DASXDP010000181.1, from coordinate 118,587 downwards.
GATTTGTTGTTCGCATGCTCTGGCCGCGGTTGGCGAGGTTTCGCCGGAGCGCCAAAACTTGCGGCTCGCTCGCGGTGAAATAAGTATAGAGCGGCTCAGCCTGGACGATGGTTGCGAGCGTGGTTGGTCCAGGCGAGCCGACCAGAGCGCCGATATCGACGAGATGATTGGTGACGATGCCGTCAAATGGAGCGAGCACCCTGGTGTAGCCGAGATTGATAGTCGCGGTATCGACGTTGGCCTGATCGACCAGAACGGTGCCTTTGTCCTGCAGCACGACGGAGGCCTGATCTTGCGCTTGTTGTGCCGCGATTGACTTCTGCTGTTCCAACGTCTGGTAGCGGGTCAGATTGACTTGCGCTTCGTCGAGCGCGGCCTGGTCGTGAGCCAGTTGTCCCTTGGCCTGATCGAGCTGCGCCTGATAGATGTCGCGCTCGATGCCGAACAGCTGCGTTCCCCGCGTTACCGCGGCGCCATCCTTGTAATCGATCGATGTCAGATAACCCTGGACGCGCGCGACCAGGTTGACGGAGTTGAACGCCGCAGTGTTGCCGGTGAGGTTCATGTACAAGATCACCGGCTTCTGCACCGGCCGCGCGACCACTACTTTCGGCGGCGGCGGAGCGACGTAGCGATTGTTCTGGCCGCAGGCGGCAAGGATGGCGGCAGCGGCGACGATAAATGCACCGCGAGTGATCGCCTTCACGAGCATGAATACCCTCGTCACGCTTCGCGCAAAAATGCCGGGCCGGCCGCGAAGTCAGAGGGCGGAATGATTAAATGATTCAGGGACCGCGCGCTACGCGGCCTGTTGGCAACGTTTCCAAAAAGCCAATCGGCGCCGAGGGGCGCCGATTGGACAGCGAAGCGGAAGGAAAGCCTGGCCGCGGCCTCGCCGCAGCTTTGGCATCAGGAACTCTGATTGAGCACGGTCACCGCGCGGCGATTCTGCGACCAGCAGGAGATATCGTTACACACCGCGACCGGCCGCTCTTTGCCGTAAGAGATGGTGTGCATGCGCGGCGCCTGGACACCGCGCGACACCAGATACTCGCGCACCGTTTGAGCGCGGCGGGCGCCGAGCGCAATGTTGTATTCGCGGGTGCCGCGCTCGTCGGCATGGCCTTCGATGGTGAAGGCATAATTGCCGTACTGAGTAAGCCACTGCGCCTGTTTGTCGAGCGTCGCGCGCGATTGCGGCGTCAGCTCCGACGAGTCGGTTTCGAAGAACACGCGGTCTCCGACGTTGACGATGAAGTCCTGCTGACTGCCGGGCGTGGCAGCGCCGGCCATCCCCACCTGATCATTCTGCGCATTCTTGGCGCAGCCAGCGATCGCGAGCGCACCTAGCAAGATAGCTGCGAACTCGGCGCCGCGGACGATGCTGAGCACGTTCATTCCGGTGCCTCCATTGTACCGTGGTTTACCGGACCCATGGTCGGTATCCCAAGCGGTCTAGCAGCGCCTTCGTTAAGCGAAGGTTCTGTCAACCTTGATGCGGCGTTGCAAAGACCTGTCAGATCCGACAAACACCCCGAAAGCTTCCCTTATGGTTAATAGGGCGTGAATGCGGCAACCGTATGGGCGCCGGCGTTTCACGATTTATGACAACAGCGGCGACCATGCGGGATCGGAAGCAAAGCTCGGCGTTGGAACTTTGAGTTCGTTGCGACCGCCGATATCGATGGTGAACAGCGACGGCCCGGCGTTGCCGCCCGGGTCGCGGAAGAACATGATGACCCGTCCGTTCGGCGCGAAGGTCGGGCCCTCGTTGTGGAACCCCTCGGTGAGAATTCGCTCGCCGCTGCCGTCCGGCTTCATCACGCCAATGGCGAACTTGCCGGCGGCCTGCCGCGTGAAGGCGATGTAGTCGCCGCGCGGCGACCAGACCGGCGTCGAATACGAACCTTCACCGCCGAAGCTGATGCGCTGCGCCGCTCCACCGGATGCCGACATGACGTAGATCTGCGGGTGACCGCCGCGGTCGGATTCGAAACAAATCCTGCCGCCATCGGGCGCATAAGACGGTGAGGTGTCGATCGCCGCCGTGTCGGTCAACCGCGTCATCGCCTTGGAACGCAAATCCATGACAAAAATATTCGAGTTCGAGCCTTGTTGCAGGCTCATGACGACGCGCTGCCCGTCCGGCGAGAAACGCGGGGCGAAACTCATGCCGGGAAAGTTGCCGACGATCTCGTGTTGCCCGGTCTCGATGTTCAACAGATAAACGCGCGGATCGCCCTGGCCGTAGGCCATGTAGGTGATCTCCTGCGTCGAAGGCGAAAACCGCGGCGTCAGCACCAATTCGTCGCCGCGCGTAAGATAGCGCACGTTGGCGCCATCCTGATCCATGATGGCGAGCCGCTTGATGCGGCGCTCCTTCGAGCCGGTCTCGTCGACGAACACCACACGCGAGTCGAAATACCCTTTGTCGCCGGTCAGCCGCTCGTAGATAGCGTCCGAAATAATGTGAGCAATGCGGCGCCAATTGTCGGGCGTGGTGAAATATTGCTGTCCGGCGAGTTGCTGGCCGGCCAGAACGTCCCAGAGGCGGAACTCGGCTTTGAGACGCCCGTCGTTCTGCCGGGTTACGCGCCCGGTCGCCAGCGCCTGGGCGTTGATGGTTCGCCACGACGGAAAGTTCGGCACCGCATCGACGTTGGTTATCTTCTCGAGGAAGGCGGCAGGATCGATCGGAGCAAACAAGCCGCAACGCCGAAGATTATTGGTGATGATCTGCGATACGCCTTGCGCCGTCTCGGCGTCGCCCGATCCGCCGCCGACGAAATCGGCTATTGCGATCGGCACCGGCTGGACGTTGGCCTGATTGATGTCGACCGTCACTGCAGCCGCTTCGCGCGAACGCACAGCGAAGGCCGCTGCTGCAGCCGCGCCAAGGGATAAAGCGCGCCGGCGGGTGAAATTGAAGACGGGGTTGGAATTGCGGTCAGACATTTGCGCAATCAAAGGGGAATCAGCGTCAGCCACCAAAAACCTCTCGCGGGTCGAAGTTGATATCCATTTCTTTCCATAGATCGTAAGTGGTGGCGGAGAGCATGTCGTAGGGCTGGCCTTGAATGACGGCGCGCACGGCGCTGTCGCGCGTTGCCTCGAATAGCGGTCCACTGCCGCCGTTAAGCACTTCCGGCGAACCAATCAAACGATGATCGCGGGTCAGGCGAATGCGAATGGTGACGACGTATTGATCGGGCGTGGAGCTGATCGCCGGCGGCGGGTTCCACAGCGAGATCAGTTTCGCGCGAAGCGCTTCGAGTTCGCTCTGCGAAAGGTGCGCGGCGTTGCCGGTCGGCGTGCCCAGCGAAGCGACGTTGCTTAATGTCGCGCCAGTCGCCACCTGCCGCTGCGGCTCGCGGTGATCGAGCAAAGCCGCGACTTGATTGGCATCGAACTTCTGCTGCGTACGCGGCTTCTTGGCGTCGTCTCTTCGGAGCTCCTCGGCGATCTGATCCGGCTTGAATTCGGGCGGCTTCTTCGGCGGCTTCTTGGGTTCGTCCTTTTTCAGCTCATCTGTGATCTGATCGGCTTTGGGTTTCGGATCCTTCGGCTTCTCCGCCTTCTCCGCGGGCTTGGGCTCAGGCTCCTTCGGCTTTTCGACCTTCTCCGCCGGCTTCGGCTCGGGTTTGACCTCGGGCTTTGGCTCGGGTTTCGGCTCCGGCTTCGGCGGCGGCGCCGCGGCGGTGTCGGTTCTGATCTCCGGCTTGTCGACAACCTTCGGTGCAAGCTCTTTCACCGGCTTCGGCTCGCCGATTTTATCAACCAGCGGCTTTGGGTTCTCCAGCGCCTTCGGCGCATTCTTCACGCCATGGGTCAGCTGCGAGAGCTGATTGGCGGAAATGAACTCGACGGGCAGCGCCTCGGTCGGCGGCGCGTCGCTCGGCCTCGCGGCAAAGGCGACGAGTCCCCAGCCGAGCACGATGACGTGCGCGATGCTCGATATGATGACGCTGCGCTTCATCAGCCGCCCTGTTCGACCTCGGTCACCAGCGCGACGCGGTGATAGCCGGCCGCCGAAAGCCGTCCCATCACCTGCATCATTGTACCGTAGTCCACTTTCTTGTCACCGCGTACGTAAATGCGCTCGTCGGCGCCGCCGCGGGCATCCGTAATCGCCTTGAGCTTGGGCACCAGCTCGTCGATCTTGATTTCGCTGTTCTGGAGAAAAACCTGGCCTTTGACGTTCACCGAAACAGTCAGCGGCTCGCGGTCCTGATCAAGCGATTTGGCCTGGCTCTGCGGCAGGTCGAGCGGCACGCCCACGGTCAGGAGCGGCGCCGACACCATGAACACGATCAGCAGCACCAGCATGACGTCGACGAACGGCGTGACGTTGATGTCGCTCATCACGGGGCGGCGGCGGCGCCGGTGCCGGCCGCCGCCCGATGGCGCACTGACGACGCTGCCAGCCATGCCCTGCCCTCACCCGCGCTCGTCGATTTGACGTGAAAGGATTGCCGAGAACTCGTCGGCAAACCCTTCCAGACGCTGCGCTTGCCGGTTCACGTCGGTCATGAACTTATTGTAGAAGATCGTTGCCGGAATGGCGGCAATGAGGCCGATTGCAGTCGCGAACAGCGCCTCGGCGATGCCGGGTGCGACCACCGCGAGCGAGGTGTTCTTCGAGGCCGCGATCGACTGAAAGCTCGTCATAATACCCCAAATCGTCCCGAACAGGCCGATAAACGGGCCCGCCGAGCCGACGGTCGCCAGCACTAGAAGCCAGCGCTCCATGGTTTCGACCTCGCGGGCGATGGCGACGTCCATCACTTTTTCGATGCGCATTTGCAGACCGGCGAGCGACCGCGCCTGACCTTCAAAGCTTCGCTTCCATTCGCGCATGGCGGCGACGAACAAAGCGCCGGTCGAGTGTCCGGGCTTGGTCGAAAGCGAGTTGTAAAGTTCCTCGAGCGATTGCCCCGACCAGAACGCCTGCTCGAAAGAGTCAGCCGCGCGGCGAAAGCGCGCAAACAGCATCGTCTTGTCGATCGCGATCGCCCACACCCACACCGAGCAAACAAGCAGACCCGTCATCACCGTTTTGACCAGCCAATGGGCCTGCCAGAACAGGTGGAACAACGACAAGTCAGATGAGGTCAACGGCAGGGCCGACGCGGAGACATCGGCAGCATTCATTTGGTGCGTCCCCTTTTTCCGCGGTCCGGGCGGGCCAACAATGGCAGTAGCGCCCCGCGTCGGGACCAAGGGCAACGGCCGCCGCACCCAACGCGCCGACCAAGACCTGAAATTTCGCAAGAACCCAAGCCGGACCCGTCACCGGCAGGGTCCGAAATCATCGCGAAACTTGGCCAAACTAGGGCGCAACCCCGTACCTCCGGCCTAACGAAGCCCGAGTGTGCTTAACGCGCCGTTAAAACCGCCGCCCAAGCGGCCGGCCGCGTTGCACCGGCACCGGAAATAAAGAGAAGGCCGCCTCGTCGCTGCTGCGACGGGCGGCCCTCGAAGCTTGGCCGTTGGGATGGGGTTTTAGCTCTGCGGCGGCGCTTGCGGCCCTTCGCCGGCCGGACGATTGCGGCGTTCGTTCATGAACTGATCGAATTCGGCGCGATCCTTGGCGAAACGCAGGCGACCCAGGAAATCCTTGAATTCGCGCTGCTCGTCTTCGAGCCGGCGCAGCGTCTCAGTGCGATAATCGTCGAAGGCGCGATTGCCGCTGGAAGCCACGCCCCAGAAATCACCGCCGCCCTTGAACTGCGCCATCTTGGACCGCACCCGCTCCATTTTCTCCTGCATGCGCGTCATCTTGTGTTCCCAGCGATCCATGTGGTGATCGAAGCCGCCCATCGGTCCACCTCCTGCAAACATCGGACGGCGCCAGCAGCCGAACCCGCCGCGCGCGATCAAGAACCCAAGAATGATGAGGCCGATCGGCCACCACCAAATGAAGCCCAAAATCATCAGGACGAGTGCCATGGCACAACTCCGATTGTGAATGTAAATAACATTTACATCGACGCTTGAGAGAGTCAAGGGCTATTGGGATGCGGTGGAACGGCCCTTGTGGATCGCCGCCTATGTTGGAGGCCGGCCCCCTCTCCGCCAGAGGCGCGGCAATTATTTTGTTGCCGAGATACCTAAGCCCTTCAGGTAGATCAGGGTTTCCGCTTCCAGAAGTTCTTCGGGCGACATCGGCAAGCTCCGCCGCGCCGCATCGCCGCGTCCGAACAGTGACGCGATGCCATGCGCGACCGCCCAAATGTGCAGCGCCACCATAAGTGCCGGCGGCCGGCCGCGCGGCGGCAATTGCGCGCAGAGCTTTTCGGCTGCGGCGCGTAAGACGGCGAAAGCCCGGTCGCCCGCGTCGCGCAGCTCGGGATTAGGCGCAAGCGGCACGCCCGCTTCGAACATCGCCGAGTAATACGCGGGCTCCTTGCGGGCGAAATCGAGATAAGCTTTGCCGAGACGCTCCAGCGCAACAAGTGCGTCGGGACGGCCGTCATCCCACGCCTTGCTGAGCGCTTTCTCGAATTGGTGAAAGCCGCGCAGCGCCACATTCGCAAGTAGCTCGTCGCGGTCGCGAAAATGCCGGTACGGCGCGGCGGGACTAACGCCCGCCCATCGTGCGGCCTCGGCAAACGTAAAGCCGCCCGGACCCTTCTGCGCGATGAGCTCAAGCGCGGCGCGAAGCAGCGCTTCTTTCAGATTGCCGTGGTGATAGCCGCGGCTTTCCCTGTCGTCCTTCGACCAGCCCATGTAAATAGTGCTTACATGAGTTCGACCGTCAGGTCGATATTGGGGAATTAACCCCTGCGCCGCCTCGGCGCCGTCAACGGCAACCCGGCAAACAGCGTCGGGCCGCCGGGCTGCGCCCCCTCGATTTCGAGAAGCCGGAGTTTTGTGCGAATGCCGCCCGGCGCGGAGAAGCCGCCCATTTTGCCGCCGGCCGCAAGCACGCGGTGGCACGGCACAATGATCGGGAATGGATTCTGCCCGAGCGCCTCGCCGACGTCGCGCGCCAGCAGGCGATCGCCCAGGCGTTCGGCGATCTCGCCGTAAGTCAGGGTCGCGCCGGCGGGAATGGCCCGCGCGATCTCATACACCCGGCGCTGCAAGTCCGAGAGGCCGGCCGTATCGAGCCGCGCTCGGCTGAGGTCGCCCCGGCCATCGGCCAGCAGCGCCACAATATCGTCGATCACCCGCTGAACATCGCCTGGCGGCAAAGCCTCCTGCGCGGAAGGGCGACGCCGGAGCATGCGCTTTCGCGTCGCCTCGTCGCTGCCTTCCGGAAAGCCGACCCCGGCGATGCCGCGCGCGTTCCAGGCAATCGCGCAACGACCGATCGCGGTGTCAAACAGAGCAAATGCAATCTCGTTCATGACGACAATATAGTGTGCGCCGGCGCGCGGCGGCGACCCGAAATCTGCAATGGGCCCGGCTAACGTTACCCGCCGGCCGCGCCCTGGTCGGCCTTCATGGCGATGCGCAGCGGTTTCGGAATAGGCTTGGCGCGTCCTTCGCTGATGAACGCCACGCGGACGCTTGCCTCGACCAGAAGCTCCTCGCCGCGCATGACGCGCTGGCGCAGCGTGACCGAAGCGCCTTTGACTTCCTGCGGGTCGGTGACAACGTCGAGCACGTCGTCCATCCGCGCCGGTTTCAGAAACGTCAGGTTCATCGAGTAAACGACGAAGGCAAATCCGGGCGCTTCCTTTTCCGTCGCCTCGAACAGCGCGCGATGGTCGGCGCCGATCAGCCGCAGATAATTCGTCCGCCCACGCTCCATGTAGCGCAAATAATTGGCGTGATAGACGATGCCGGTGAAGTCGGTGTCTTCGTAGTAAACCCGTACAGTGAAGTGGTGCCGGCCGTCGCGCATTTCGCCGTCGAGCGGAATGTTTGTCATGGGACTACCGCCACGGCACGGGCGCCGTCATCGCATGCTCCCAGTTCGCGCCATCGAACGGATGCACTTTGAGCGTACCAAGATCGACGCCATCGAGGCAGCGGACGTTGACGTCGATTTTGTCGGGGTCGGAGCGCGGCACGTAGAACGGATGAATGCCGCAGGTCGCGCAAAAGGTGTGTTTCGCCGTGCCGGTGTTGAAGCGGTAGGTGGCGAGCGCATCCTTGCCGCTGACGAGTTCGAATTGCTCGGGCGCCACGATCAAATGCAGGAAGCCTTTTTTCCGGCAGACCGAGCAATTGCAGTCGGTGACGCGCGAGAGTTCCGCCGTCACACGAAAGCGCACGCGGCCGCAGTGGCAGCCGCCGTCATAAGTCTGCGACATCGCGACCATTCGTTTTCACACAAAGTTCTCCCAAACTTCTCCACATGATTCGCGGAGCGTCGATAATCCGCAACACAAGCCTGATAGCAAATAGATCAATCGCAGCGAATCAAATATCGATTGTAGTGACGGCCGCCCTGGCGGGCCGGTGTTGTCCAGCATTTGTAGCGTTAGGTGAACAACGGGCTTCGGCCCGAACGGCGGTTTATTGCCGGATTCAAAAGCGCTTCAGAAAGAGCACCGCGTCATGGTCGGGATTGTGGCAAAGGAAAACACCGGCATGCAGCCTTTCGGCAGCTATGCCGGCTACCCGATCGCCGAATTGCTCCGAACTGCACTCCGGTGTCTTGCCGACTGCGACCGCGCCGACGCCGAGTTCCTGCAAAACTTAGCCGCCTCGCGGCCGACGGAACTTCCGCTGGCGGAACTCAAATGGCTGGTCGGCATCTGCCGTCACGTCGCCGGAAAGCCGCTGCCGCGGTTCGATCTGTCCAACAGTGAAGCCGGCAACGCACTCAGCGCAGCACGGCTCGCGGTGTTGCGCGCTTCATAGCGCGTCGCGGCCGAGATCGCTTCCGGTCACGTCTCCTCGCCGTTCGGGAACAAGCCGAATTGCGCCGGATCGCGCGCCGGTTCGGCCAGACCGAGATGGTGGAAGGCGTGACCGGTGATCACCCGGCCGCGCGGCGTGCGTTGCAGAAAGCCGCACTGAATGAGATACGGCTCGATGATGTCCTCGATGGCGTCGCGCGGCTCCGAGAGGGCAGCGGCGAGCGTCTCGACGCCGACCGGGCCGCCGCCATAATTGACCGCAATCGTCGAGAGGTAGCGCCGGTCCATGGCGTCGAGCCCCGCGGGATCCACTTCCAGCGCGGCGAGCGCTTTATCGGCGACCCCGCGGTCGATGGCGGCCGCGCCGGCCACGGCGGCGAAATCGCGCACCCGCCGCAGCAAACGTCCGGCGATGCGCGGCGTGCCGCGCGCACGCCGCGCGATTTCGTTGGCGCCGTCGGCGGTAACGGCGATGCCGAACACGCGGGCGCCGCGCGTGACAATGAGTTCGAGTTCGGCCTCGGAATAGAAGTTGAGCCGCACCGGAATGCCGAAACGGTCGCGCAGCGGATTGGTGAGAAGCCCGGCGCGCGTGGTGGCGCCGACCAGCGTGAATTTCGCCAGATCGATCTTCACCGAACGCGCCGCCGGGCCGGCGCCGATGATCAGATCGAGCTGAAAATCCTCCATCGCCGGATAGAGGATTTCCTCGACCGCCGGATTGAGCCGGTGGATCTCGTCAATGAAGAGGACGTCACGTTCCTCAAGATTGGTCAGCAGCGCGGCAAGATCGCCGGCCTTGGCAATGACCGGTCCCGAGGTGGCGCGGAAATTCACGCCGAGCTCGCGCGCCACGATCTGCGCCAGCGTCGTTTTGCCGAGACCCGGCGGCCCGACGAACAGGACGTGGTCGAGCGGCTCGTTGCGCCCGCGGGCGGCGGCGATGAACACGCTGAGATTCTTTCGCGCCTGCTCCTGGCCGATGAACTCGTCGAGCCGCTGCGGCCGCAGGCTTGCCTCCGCCGCATCTTCGTCGCGGCGCTCGGCGGTCACGAGTTTCGTTTCCGCGCCCGGCGTCACCCTTCCGCTCCCCGGCTATATTTGTTCGGCAGCAGGTCGGCGATCGGCACCACCGCCGGCGCGCGCCCGTCGGGCACAATGACCCGCGCCTTGCGATCATAATCGAAAATGAGTTCGCGGCAGGCGCCGCATGGCGACACCACAGTTATGGTTTGGTCCGTGTCCTGCGGCGGTGGATGACGCACGGCGACAATGGTGTCGATACCGGCATCGCCGCCGGTCTCGACGACCGCGCGGCCGAGCGCAACCGCCTCGGCGCAGACCGCCATGCGGCCGAGATAGGCATCGAGATTGACGCCGGTGAAAATCTTTCCCGAGCGGGTGCGTAGCGCCGCGCCGACTTCCTGCCAGTCGTCGCGGTAGCGGCTTTTGATCGCGTCCTTTGCCGCCTCAATGAGCTCGCGATCGGCCTTGCCGAGCCTGCGCTTCTCCTTCACTTCGCCAATTCCTTGAGGCCGAGCCGGATCAGCGTAGAAACTTCGGCACTCCCGCCGGCATTGCGGCTCGCGGCAGCGACGGCCGCGGCCGCCAGCGGCTGCGCGTACCCGAGATTCATCAGCGCCGAAACGGCGTCGGCTATGGGCTGCGGCGCGCGCTTTTCGTCGAGTTCGCCGGAAAGCCGTACCAGCGCCGGATCGATGTTGGAGTAAGCCGGCGCCTTGTCCTTGAGTTCGGTGACAATGCGCTCGGCAACCTTCGGACCGACGCCGGGCGTACGGGCGACCATCGCCTTGTCGCGCATGGCGATGGCGGACGCGAGCTCGGAAGGTTTGAGCGTGCCGAGCACCGCGAGCGCGACCTTTGCCCCGACGCCTTGCACGGTCTGCAACAGCCGGAACCACTCGCGCTCCAGATCGGTGAGGAATCCAAACAACCGAATCTGGTCTTCGCGAACGTGGGTTTCGATGGACAGCGTCGCCGCTTCGCCCGCGGACGGCAACTCCTGCAACGTTCGCGCCGAGCAATGAACGAGATAGCCGACGCCGTTGACGTCGAGGATGACGTAATCCTCGCCATAGGAGTCGATCACGCCCTTGAGCTTGCCGATCATGTCAACGCCATCTTCACGAGCACGCTGGTGCGGTGATGCGCGTGGGTGACGGCAATGGCGAGCGCATCGGCGGCGTCATCCGACGTCAGCTCCGCCGTCGGCAGCAGCACCGTGATCATCATCCGCACCTGGCTCTTGTCGCCGTGGCCGGCGCCGACAATGCTCTTCTTCACCAGATTGGGCTCGTATTCGGCGACCACGATGCCCGCCTGCGCCGGCACCAGCATGGCAATGCCGCGCGCCTGGCCGAGCTTGAGCGAGGCGTGGGCGTCCCTGTTGACGAACGTCACCTCAACCGCAGCTTCGTCGGGACGAAACTTTTCGACAATGCGGGTCAGCCCCTCGTGGATGGCGACGAGCCGCCCCCCGAGATGATCGTCGTCGCGCGTGCGCACCGAACCGCACCCGAGATAGCCCAGCCGATTGCCGGCAATCTCCACCACACCCCAGCCGGTGCGGCGGAGCCCCGGATCAATGCCGAGAATGCGAATCGGGCGGGTCATGCCACCTGCTTCATAGCATGGGCCGCTACCGCCTCGCTGGCGAAGCCAAGGCAGAAGCCTTACGCGCTCATCCGTTGCATGAACTCGTCGGAAACGAAATCGGCGTAGACGTTCTGCGCGGTCGTTTTCGCAGCCGGAACAAGTCGATGAAAGTTCTTCGTAATCTTGTAGTCGGATGCTGAGCGGCTTCGGATAGAGGTTCAGTAAATCGGGATCGTGGAGAGAGGAAGGAGCCCACGGTGGAGTTTTACATCAGCTTTACCGATCTCTTTGAGAAACTACCCAACAAGATTGCCGCGGTCTTTCTCCCGATCTTCCTGTTCACGATACTGGCCGAGGCCCTCCTGATCCAGGCGCGTCATGGCAGTTACCCGTGGAAAAATGCTGGCGTATCAACCCTGATCGCCGTGGGACACCTGCTTACTCAGGCAGCGGCTCACGGTCTCATATTTGGAATCATTGCTGCGGCCGTCTACGAGGTACGACTAACCACTATCCCAGTCTCCTGGGGGAATTGGCCGAGCCTGATCGCGCTATTTCTGCTGACTGACCTGGCTTTTTACGTCGAGCATCGCTGCTCACACCGCATTCGGCTACTGTGGGCCTCACACAGCGTCCATCACAGCACCGAGCGAATGGTGGTTACGGCTGCCTTCCGTCTTGCCTGGACGCCGCTGCTGTCAGGAATATTCCTGTTCTATCTGCCGATTGTCTGCATCGGCTACGATCCAGTCTGGGTGTTCGGCATGGTCTCAGCCAGCCTGACGTATCAGTTTTTCATTCACACCGAACTGATCAAACGGATCGGATGGCTGGATTGGATTATTAACACGCCGTCCGCGCACCGCGTCCACCACGCGAGCAATCCGGAATATGTCGATAAGAATTTTGGCGGCGTCCTGATGATCTGGGATCACCTGTTCGGCACGTACCAGGCGGAGCTCTCCAGCATCAAGATACGTTATGGACTTTCGCACCCGCGATCATCGCCCAGCAATCCTTTTGTCATCGCTTATGAGGATTTGTGGCGAATGCTGCGCGAAGTATGGAGCGGCAGGGGATGGCATAGTTGGCTCCGCACCGTGTTCGGGCCCCCGGCTTGACCAGGTTAAAGACTGCGCGCTCATCCTTTGCATGAACTCGCCGGAAAAGGTTTGTTGGAAGCCGTACGCAGGGGATGGCCTCCTTGCGTCCGCAATCAGAACTTCATCAGATCTTTGGCAATCGTAGTCGGGCCGGAATAGTATTTCTTCGCCGCGTCAGTGTAGCGGTGATAATCGTCATTTGGATCGACCGTCTGTCCGAGGTGCGTCATCACCAGCGCCTTGACCCCGGCCTTGGCCGCCATCTTGCCTACATCCTCCGGCGTAACGTGCTCCTCGCGCATGTGGCGCAGAAGCCCTTCCTGCTCGGCCGGCGTCTTCCGTTGCCAGACACCGCTTTTCTTGAACGCTTCCACGACGTCGTCCGGCGAAGTCGCTTCGCTGAGGTAGACATCTGCGCCCTTCGCCAGAGCCACCACCGCGTCGGATGGCCCGGTGTCTCCGGTGAAGAAGACCGCGCGGCCCGGCGTGTCGAAGCGATACGAATAAGATTTGTATTTGCCGTAAGCCGGATCGCCGGGCTGAAAGTGAAAGTGCGTATTCTCGACCGCGGTTACCCTGACGTTCTCATCCTGATAAACGACGCCGGGCTCGATATCGTGGGCGTGAAAGGTATCCGCCATCGGCCGTTTCTTGCCTTCGGACCAGCGGATCTCGGCGTTCGGGGTGAGATAAGCAAGCGCGCCTTTAACCAGAACCTCGACGCCGCTGCCATAGATGTCGACCGGCTCGGCGCGTTGATATTCCCATTGCGCGTTGATCAGCGTGGCAAGACCGTTATCGTGGTCGCTGTGGGCGTGCGTGATAAAAATTTTTCCCACCTTGCGGAAGTCGTAGCCAGCCTGGACGATGCGGCGCGTCACGCCATCGCCGGCGTCGATCACGTACAACGCTCCATTGACCACCAGCAGATTGGAGGACTGCGCACGATCGGCCCTCGGCAACGGTCCGCCGGCTGTGCCAAGAGTTATCAAAATCGTTCCGGTCTCGGCCGCCGCAGCGCCTGTTTGCACAGGAACCACAAAGCCAACCGCCGATATGGCAAGCGCGGCGGCAACTGCCAAAACGATTGATGTGTTTGCTTTCAATTTTGTCCCTTGCCCGGGGCCACCAAACGCGTGAAATACCGTTCGGCAGACTCGATTACGATGACGTTGGGACTTTCACGCTCGACGATGGCGGGATCGAATGGTCCCCAAACAAAGACCGCGCGCCGAAAGTGCTGGGCGAGAAACCCGACCAGCCAGTACCTCGCGAACGAGTCGTGGAACACGACCGCTGTCGGCAAATTCTCGTCCGAACTGCGGGTAACGAGGAATTGGCCGGCGGGTTTTAGCCATTCGGATCGCGGGATCGGCTCCCATCCTGGATATAGCAGCGGCGCATGGTCTCCGCTCGCCTCCGACCAGGCGGGGAACGCGTGCCGCGGCTCAAGCTCATCCTGCGGCGATGGCCGCAAGATGTAATAGAAGGCATCTGCCGTTTCCGCATGGCGCTTGGTTGCGAAGAAGGTCAGCGGAATGGGTTCAATTTCCGTTCGGCTGCCAGCCAGCTTCTCCGCGATGGCGCGATACGCGACGTAAGCGCCGAACGATGTCCAATGGGTTCCTTGCGGATAATAGACCTCCGACTGCGTGCGGGCGTCAGAGAGCGCGCTTCTAACGTCGATCACTTGATCCTTGCAATTTTGCATCAATGCATCAACGCGCGTTCGTCCATACTTTGAAGCCAGACCGTATGGCAGATAGTCGCCGTAGACCGTCATCTTGTTTGGAGCGATGATCGTGATCGGCACTATCCCGCGCTTCTCAAGCCAAGCGCGCCGGCTGCGCAAATTATCGCACCAGGTTTGCACGACCGCCTGGCTGGGCACGAGCTCGCCAAGATAATCCGTCAGCACCTCGCCGTCGCCGCCGCCGTAGACAACCTCCGGGCGATAAAACACCCAACCCTGCCGCCCGACCAGATATTGCGGCGGCACGGCCCGCAACAACAAATAACGGATGATGTCGAATTCCCGACGCGCCTCTTTGCTAAACGGAAATTTTGCCGCGAAGCTTTTGGTTGCCTCCTGCAAGGAGGCACGCGTGAGCTCGGAGAACGGAAGTGTCGCAGGCGCCCAAAGAAGCGGAACCCACAATGCCGCCACAAAAGCCAGCACGACGATCCACTTGCCGGCACGGCCCGGATATTTGTGGGAGGCGCTGCCAGGAGATTCTGAGTTCACCCCGCCTCCACTCAAAAACGGAAATAGATGAACGGATTGAAGCCCACCGCTGCCACGCTGAGAACACTGGCATAAAAGATCGCGCTGAGAAAAACAAAGCGCAGCACCGGCAACGCCACCGAGGCGGCTTGTCCCCTTACCCCTAGGACCAAACGTTTGTCGATTTCCCTGGTTATTCCAGTCGCCCCGATCATGCCGACGAGTTGGCGGCAAGGACATCGTTCGGCAGGAGGTCGTACCAGGGCGGGATATCCGTCGCCGAACCGGCACCCGCCATCGCCGCCCACAAGTTCGAAACTTGCGCGAGGTTTTCAGAACGAAAAATCGCCCAACCGAATGTCAGCATGATCAGCGTATAGGCCCGGCCGATCGCGGGTACGGCGGCGAGGACTGTCGCAAGTCCGAGGTACTCGCCGGCGAGAAGTATTCCGTGAAAGAGACCCCAGCACACGAAAGTCCAATTGGCGCCGTGCCAAAGGCCGCACAGGCCCATCACCAGCAGCAAGTTACCGACGGTCCTGAATTTTCCGTTCCGGTTGCCGCCGAGCGGAATATACAAATAATCGCGAAACCAAGTAGAGAGTGAGATGTGCCATCGCCGCCAGAATTCGCCGATGGAGCGAGCAACATACGGATAGTCAAAATTCTCGCGGAAATGAAATCCGAACATCCTCCCCATGCCGATCGCCATATCGGAGTAGCCGGAGAAATCGAAATAGATTTGCAGCGCAAAGCACACGACGCCGAACCAAGCGGCGGCGAAAGTGCGGCAGCGCCATCACCGCCTCCACCGGCTTCGCCAGCACGTCGGCGATAAGGACCTTTTTGGCGAGGCCGATCACAAACCGGGAGGTTCCCGACAGCACGTCGTCGATATCGAGCCTTCGGCCGTGGAACTCCTTGCGGACGTCGCGGTACCGGACGATGGGTCCGGCGATCAATTGCGGGAAGAACGCCTTATAGGCGCCGTAGGTGACGGGGTTGCGTTCCGCCGTCACGTCATGACGGGCGACATCGAGAAGGTAGGAGATCGCCTGGAACGTAAAGAATGAAATGCCGATCGGGAGATGAATCGGCGGCAACGCCGGCCACGCTCCCGCCTGAACGCCATTGAGGTTCGCGGCGATGAAGTTGGCATACTTGAAGACGGCCAATAGAAGAACATTTACAGCGACCCCCGTGGCCACGAGTGCCCAACGGGCGCGGCTCTTGCCGGCACGCTCGATGACCAGTCCGAAAATCCAGTTAAACCCGATCGTGAAAACCAAAATCAGGACATAGCCGCCCTCGCCTGCGGCATAGAACCCCAAGCTGAAAATCAACAGATAAATATTTCTGAGCGGCGAAGGCAGTATCAGATAGAACGAAAAGACAAACGGAAAAAACAAAAATAGAAAGCTGAGAGAACTGAACACCATTCGACGGCTTCCTCCGAGGGTTTCTCACACGGGGATTGGTCGGGTTGCCTTTGCCGCCTGGCTGGCGATGGTTTTGTTCACGCCCCAAACCTTCAGCCGCTCATCCTTTGCATCAGCTCATCGGACACTTCGAAATTCGCGTAAACGTTCTGCACATCGTCCTGTTCGTTCAGGTTCTCGATGAGCTTTAAGAGTTTCTCGCCCTGCTCGTCGTTCACCGCGACGGTGTTCTGCGGCCGCCAGAGCAGCGCCGCGCGGCGCGGCTCGCCGAATTTCGCCTCCAGGGCCTTTGACACCGCGGCGAAACGGTCCGGCGCGGCATAGATCTCGTGACCGCTTTCGCCCGACGCGACGTCGTCGGCGCCGGCTTCCAGCGCCGCCTCGAACATGGCGTCGGCGCCTGCGACCGCTGCGTCATATTCGATCACGCCGGCACGGTCGAACATGAAAGACACGGCGCCGGTCTCGGCAAGATTGCCGCCACTCTTGGTGAAGGAGGCGCGAACCTCGCCGGCAGTGCGATTGCGGTTGTCGGTCAGCACCTCGACAATGAGGGCGACGCCCCCCGGTCCATAACCTTCGTAGCGGATTTCTTCGTAGGTCTCCGCATCGCCGCCGCTCGCCTTCTTGATGGCGCGCTCGATATTGTCCCTGGGCATGTTCTCGGCGCGCGCCGCAATCATGGCCGCGCGCAGCCGCGGATTCATGTCCGGATCGGGGATGCCGATCTTGGCGGAGACGGTGATTTCACGGGCGAGCTTGCCGAACAGCTTCGACTTGGCTGCATCCTGCCGCCCTTTGCGGTGCATGATGTTCTTGAACTGCGAATGGCCGGCCATGCTCTTGTTCCGCTCGTCATTGCGAGCCAACGGACCCGCGCGCTGTGGCGCGGTCCGATGACAGGCACCGCGAAGCAATCCAGCTCTTCAATAAAGCTGGATCGCGTCGTCGCTGCGCTCCTCGCGATGACGATTTAATAATGTTGTCCAATGGGAAAATAAAGATCGCTCTCCGAGAACTTCAGGCCCAGAACGCCGGCTCCGCCTGCTCCAGACAGCCGCCGAGACGCACCGCGGCAACCCGCGACGCAAGCCCGCTCTTGGCGTCGGTCTCGACCGCGACCGCGCATAACGTCGCGTCGCCCGAGGCCGCCTCAAAACGTGAAGATGAGACGCGGCGGGTAAACCGCTGCAATGGCTCGTCTTTGTTCATCCCGATCACGGAATCATAGTCGCCGGTCATGCCGACGTCGCTGATGAACGCTGTGCCGCCGGGCAATAAGCGCAAATCGGCCGTAGGCGCGTGCGTGTGCGTCCCGACCACGAGACTGGCGCGGCCGTCGCAGAAATAGCCCATCGATTGTTTTTCGCTCGTCGTCTCGGCGTGCATGTCGACAATGATGGCATCGGCGTCCCCGCCAAGCCGGCACGCGGTCAACTCGTGATCGACGGCGGCAAAAGGATCGTCGAGCGGATCCATGAAGATGCGGCCCATGGCGTTGACCACAAGTGCGTGGTTGCCGTTCTTGGTCGGAATGAGCGCGGCCCCGCGGCCGGGAGTTCCCGCCGGATAGTTGATCGGCCGAATGAGTTTTGGCGCCCGCTCGATGAACACCAGCGCTTCTTTCTGGTCCCAGGCGTGATTGCCGAGCGTTACTGCGTCGGCGCCGGCCTCCAGCAATTCTTCATAGATGGTCTCGGTGATGCCGAAGCCGCCGGCCGCGTTCTCGCCGTTGATGATAACGAGATCGAGCTGCCATTGACGAATGAGTGACGGCAGCCGCGCGGTAATGACATGCCGTCCGCTACGTCCGACGACGTCGCCGACGAATAATAGGCGCATCAGCGCGCACCATTATAATGTAGACGGCGGCACGAAGAGCGCGAGCCCGGCGCGGATGCCGCGAGATGAAGTAAATTCTTGCCCTTCAGCATACTTCCCTAACTTGCTCGCAAATCAAGCACTTCCCGTTCGGTTAGCACAAGATCGAGCCGCGCGTCGCGCTCCGTCGTTGGAACTCGGGCCACCTCCTGCGCCGCAAGGGCGATGCCGGCCGCAGTCACGATCTTGCGCGCCCGAAGCCCAGCAATGGTCATGTCATAATATCCGGCGCCGTAGCCGATGCGATGCCCGCTCCGGTCGAAGGCCAGGAGCGGCACCAGAAGAATGTCGGGCTCGACTTCGGCAGCTTCGGCTTTCGGCTCGCGAATGCCCCATTGGCCGCGATCGAGCGCCTCGCTGAACTTCCACTCCCGCATGATCAGCGGCTTGCCGCGCCCGGCGATCACCGGCAGCGCCAGCCGCGCGCCCGCCTCGGCGAGCTTCTTCATCAGCGGCAACGGGCTGATCTCGCTTTTCAGCGGCATGAAGCCCGACACGATAATGCCGGGCCCGATGGTAAGCGGAAACGCGCGCGCCGCGATCGCTTCAGCCGCGGCCTGGCGGGCGTCGGCCGGCAAGACATCACGCCGTGCGACCGCCTCGCGGCGAAGTGCGGCTTTTTCTGAATCGGCAGATGATGCAGTTGACACGCTCGCGCCGCGCCCGAGAGAAGAGTGCGGAGCCGCGCCGGCCGTCGGAGCGTCGATCCCGGGTTCCCTACGAATGTAGGTGGGCACCGTGTGTCCGAGCCCAGGAGCCCGGCCAGGGACAGCTCCCTTAAGGATCGATAAGGCCCCGGGGATATGGCTCCTGACGCACCAGGCAGCCCCGCCCCACCAATGTAATGCAGAATAAGCCCGGACGCCACGCTGCCGTTTTCGCCCTGGAAGGGTGTTTGAAGGCTAAAGCTTTCGACGATAGGCTACCCGCTGGGTAAGGCGGCCTACTCGATTTTTGCAAGCGGGGGTACGAGCGATGCGCGGCCTGTCCAACAAAGTGGCTATCGTCACCGGCGGCGCAACCTTGATCGGCGCCCGCGTCGCCAAGAAACTCGCCGACCTCAAGGTCTCGGTCCTGATCGCCGACATCGACGAGAAGGGCGGACGCGCGGCGGCGCACGCCGCCGGCAACGGCGCGGTCTTTCAGCTCACCGATCTGCGCGACGATGCGCAAGTGAAAAACTGCGTCGAGGCCGCGGTCAAGGCGTTCGGCGGCATCGACTTTCTGGTCAACGTCGCGTGCTCGTACGTTGACGACGCGCTCAACGCCTCGCGGCAGGATTGGCTCACGTCGTTCGACGTCAACGTTGTCGGCGGCGTCATGCTGCTCAAAGCCGCGCGGCCGGTCATGGCGGCGCGCGGCGGCGGCGCCGTCGTCAATTTCGGCAGCATCAGCGCCAAAGCCGCGCAGACCGGCCGCTGGCTCTATCCGGTCAGCAAGGCCGCAATCTTGCAACTGACGCGCAACGAAGCGCTCGATCTCGCGCCCGACAAGATCCGCGTCAACTCGGTATCGCCGGGCTGGACGTGGTCGAACGTCATTGCCGAGCTTTCCAAACAAGACCGCGCCAAGGCGGACCGGGTCGCGGCGCCGTTCCACATTCTTGGCCGCCTCGGCGACCCGGATGAAGTGGCGCAAGCGGTCGCGTTTCTTCTGTCGGACGAGGCGTCATTCATCACCGGCGCGGACATCGCCGTGGACGGCGGTTATTCCGCGCTCGGTCCAGAGCAGAACGAGCCGGCCATTCCGAAACTGATGGAATAATCGAACTACAATTTTGGGGGAGGAATTGTCATGCGAAACATTACCATTGTCGGCGCCGGTCAATCCGGCCTGCAGCTTGGCCTTGGGCTTCTCGAAAAAGGCTATCGCGTGCGACTCATTTCGAACCGCACGCCGGAGGACTTCGCCGCCGGAAAGGTGATGTCGAGCCAGTTCATGTTCGGCGATGCGCTGCAAGCCGAGCGCGACCTCGGCCTCAACGACTGGGAAAAGCAGTGCCCGAACACCGACGCTCTCGGCGTCACAATCGCCGGGCCGGATGGCGGCAAAGCCGTCCAATGGGTCTACAATCTCGACAAGCCGGGACAAGCGGTCGACCAGCGCGTCAAATATCCCGGTTGGATGAAAAAATTCAAAGAGCGCGGCGGCGAACTGATCATTCACGAAGCCTCGGTCGCCGATCTGGAGAACTATGCGCGCGACAGCGATCTGGTCGTTGTCGCCGGCGGCAAGGGCGACATTGTCAAGCTGTTCGAGCGCGATGCGTCGCGCTCACAGTTCGACCAGCCGCAACGCGCGCTGGCCTTGACCTATGTGACCGGGCTTGCGCCCTACTCGCCGACGCGCGTCGCCTTCAACATTGCTCCGACCGTCGGCGAATATTTCGTCTTTCCGGCACTCACTATTACCGGGCCGTGCGAGATCATGGTGTTCGAAGGAATTCCCGGCGGACCGATGGACTGCTGGGGCGACGTCAAGACGCCGGATCAGCACCTCGCCCGCAGCATGGAGATTTTGCAGAAGTTTTATCCGTGGGAGGCCGAGCGCTCCAAGAACGCCAAGCTCACCGACCCTAACGGCATACTCAGCGGCCGCTTCGCTCCGACCGTGCGCAAGCCGGTCGCACAACTACCGTCGGGTGCCGCTGTCTTCGGCATGGCCGACGCCGTCGTGCTCAACGATCCGATCACCGGCCAGGGCTCGAACAACGCGGCCAAATGCGCCCGCCTTTACCTGAAAAGCATTCTCGACAACGGCACCAAGCCGTTCGATCGCGCCTGGATGCAGCGGACGTTCGAAGACTACTGGAACTACGCGCAATTCGTCACCGGCTGGACCAACGCCATGCTGCAACCGCCGCCCCCCCACATCCTCAATCTCCTGGTCGCGATGCAGAGCAAGCCCAAGGTCGGCAAAGCCTTCGTCAACGGCTTCGACGATCCGCGTACCTTGTTTCCGTGGCTTGCCGATCCGGCCGAAGCGGAGAAATTTATTCAGGCGGCTTAAACGAACGAGCGTCGCACCGCGGCGCGCACTTGCATCGAATAGGCGGCTAGCCCAGCGGAACGGGATTGCCGCCGATGGTCCGGTTTATTTTTTTGGCCAGGCCTTCGATCCGGTCGGCGGCGGCTTCAAGCGCGGTGGCGACGGCGGCTTCCGCATCCTGGGTGCGCTCGGCGGCCGCGACCCGCGCCGACTTGCCGGCGGCAAGCTCCTCTTCCAGGCGTTTGACGCGGACGCTGATTTCGGAGAGTTCGTCGGCAACCGTGAGCGCCGCCATGACGGTGAGGCGGGTGTCGCCGATCTCACCGAATTTCGAGCGCAGTCCCTCGATGCGGGCATCGAATTCGCGGGCGAGTGCCGTGAGATGGTCTTCCTGGCCGTCCTCGCAGGCCATGTTGAACCGCCGGCCGTTAATAGTGACGCTGACTTGAGCCATTGCCGTCCCTGATCACTCCGCGGGGGCGCCCTTTTTCAGGATGCCGTTGATGGTATCTATCGCCGTAACGAGCCGGTCGGCGACGTCGCGATTAGCGGCTTCGAGCCCGCGCCCGCGTGCGGCGGCCTGATCGAGCTCGTTGGCCAGGCGGGCGCGATCGTCGCCCAGCGCCTCGATCTGCTCCATCAATGCCTCCTGGTGCCGATCGGCGTCGCCGCGCCGCTCGCACGCGGCGTCCAGGGCATCGAGCGCATTGGTAAGCCGCCGCCGCGCGAGCTCAATCAGGTTCGAATCGGTTTCGCTCATTTGCCGCCCCGTTGCGGGCAAAGCACCGTCTAGTCGCAGGTGAAAACTGGAGCGATGGCAACCATTTACAAAAGGAACTTTACGTCGCGTGGAGCAAGAGCGTCAACGCCTAAAGCAATTTTTGCCGCGGGCCTGTGAATGACGCCCCCGCCCGCCGGAGGCGCAATTGACTCAAGCGCCTCGCATGATACGACCGCGCATTAGCGGTCCGCGTAACGGTTCATGACCATGGCTGAAAGTGTTCTCGCGGCGAGCGCGAGTGCAGCTCTCGCTCAGGCTTCCACTATTCCGGCCGGCGGCGCCGCGTCGGCTCGCGCCGAACGTGACCGCATGGCCAACGCCATCCGCGCGCTCGCCATGGACGCGGTCGAGCAGGCCAAATCCGGGCACCCCGGTTTGCCGATGGGCGCGGCCGATATCGCGACCGTCCTGTTCACGCAGTTTCTGAAGTTCGACCCGGCCGATCCGAATTGGCCGGATCGCGACCGCTTCGTCCTCTCTGCCGGCCATGGATCGATGTTGATCTATGCGCTCCTTTATCTCCTCGGCTATCCAAAGATGACCGTCGAGGAGCTCAAGCGTTTCCGCCAGTTCGGTTCGTTGACGCCGGGCCATCCCGAGCACGGCCACACGCCGGGCGTGGAAACCACCACCGGCCCGCTCGGCCAGGGAATTGCGAACGCCGTGGGCATGGCGATTGCCGAACGCCATCTCGCTGCGCAGTTCGGAAGCGACATCGTCGATCACACCACCTATGTCATCGCCTCCGACGGCGACTTGATGGAAGGCATCAGCCAGGAAGCCATCGCGCTTGCCGGACATCTGAAACTCAACAAGCTCATCGTGCTGTTCGACGACAACGGCATCTCCATCGACGGCCCGCTCAAGCTTGCCGATTCGGTCGATCAAGTCCGGCGCTTCGAGGCAGCCGGCTGGGCGGCGGAGCGCATCGACGGGCACGATCCGGCAGCGATTGCCGCGGCACTGAAGGCCGCAAAAAACGGCGATCGTCCCTCGCTGATCGCTTGCAAAACCATCATCGGCTTCGGCGCGCCCAACAAAGCCGGCACGGAAAAGGTTCACGGCTCCGCGCTTGGCGCCGACGAGGTCGCGGCCGCGCGAAGGAAACTCGGCTGGACCGCTCCGGCATTTGAGGTTCCGCCGGCCATCCTCGAACGCTGGCGCCAAGCCGGCGCGCGTGGCGGCCCGGCGCGGCGGGCGTGGCAGGAACGCCTCGCCGCGATCGACGCAACCGCACGCGCGGAGTTCGAGCGCCGCATCGCCGGCGCGCTTCCGGCGGAGAAACTCGCGTCCGCGGTGGCATCGCTGAAGCGCAAACTCGCCGACACACCGAAAGAAATCGCAACGCGCTCGGCGTCGGAATTCGCGCTCGATGACCTGACGGCAGCACTGCCGGAAATGATCGGCGGATCGGCCGACCTCACTGGCTCCAACAACACGCGAGCCAAGGGGATGAAGGTCCTGGACGCGGCGGATTATTCCGGCCGCTTCATCCATTACGGCATCCGCGAGCACGGCATGGCGTCCGCCATGAACGGTATGGCGCTGCACGGCGGGATTATCCCCTACTCCGGCACCTTCCTGGTGTTCTCCGATTATTGCCGGCCGGCGATCCGGCTCGCCGCGCTCATGGGCCAGCGCGTCATCCATGTGATGACCCACGATTCAATCGGGCTTGGCGAAGACGGCCCGACCCATCAGCCGGTCGAGCATCTCGCCGCGTTGCGCGCCATTCCACATCTCAAAGTGTTCCGGCCGTGTGACACGGTCGAAACCGTCGAATGCTGGCAGCTCGCGCTCGAGACAAAAGACGCGCCGAGCGTGCTGGCGTTGACCCGGCAAAACCTTCCGCAGCAGAGGCTCACGTGCGACGAGGCGAACCGTTGTGCGACCGGCGCTTACGAGCTCGTCGCCGCGAACGGCGCGCCCGCCGTGTCGCTGTTCGCCACCGGTTCGGAAGTCGCCATCGCCGTCGCTGCGCAAAAACTCCTCGCCGAGCGCAACATCGCCGCCCGCGTCGTGGCGGTGCCGTGCATGGAGTTATTGCTCGCGCTTTCGCAAAACGAGCGCGCCGCCATTATCGGCAAAGCCAAAATCAACATCGCCGTCGAGGCCGGCATCCGCCAGGGCTGGGACGCCGTGATCGGCTCCGATGGAATTTTTATCGGCATGACCGGATTTGGCGCCAGCGCGCCCTACAAAGAGCTTTACCAGCATTTCGGCATTACGCCCGAGAACGTCGCGGCGGCGGCGCTGAAAAAATTGGCTTGATCGCGCGCGATCCGAGCCTTCCAGCGCGGCGCTCTGGCGTTTCGAACAGTCGCGCTCCTTTACCGCCGGCCACCACCTTGTTAGCCTGACCTCAAGCTGCATGGGCGGGAGTGCCGACTCCTCGCGGGCGACAGCAGCGACGCCGCCATCGGCAGGCGCAAAACTTCACCCACCGACTGTCTTCCATCCGCTGTCGAGGCTGTCGGGCCGGGCATGCGTGCTCGGCTTGCCGGCTTTTGCATTCCTGCGGGCGATGTCGCGCGCCGCGCAACTTTTAACAAGGAGCTCATCATGAAGAAGATCGCGCTTGTTCTTGCCGTCCTGGTGGCGGCGCTGGTCTTTCAGTCTTTCGCCGGATCAGCGCGGGCGCAAAACCCGACCAGCGGAGACTTCCGGACATGGATTTCTGCAACGGGTGATGATGCAAACGGCTGCGATGCGTCGGATCCTTGTCGGACCTTTAACCAGGCACTGTCATTGACGCTAGTCGGCGGCGAGGTCAGTTGTCTCGGTCCGGGCCCGCGAGACGCCCAACTGACCCTGACCATCACCGGGACCGTCACTATCGACTGCCACGGAACTTTTGCGGGGATCTTAACTTACTCGTCCAGCGCAACAAATGCCATTGTGGTCAACGCTCCCAGCGCGGTCGTGACCCTGCGTGGCCTGAATATCAACGGCTACAACGGCGGAGCACTCTTCTTACCCAGCTCCAATGGGATTGTCATTCAAGCGGCCGCGGTGGTCAACATCGAAGACTGCGTGATCGAGAATTTTAGCCAAAGCGGCATCAGTGTCACGACCTCGGCCAACACAATTCTGAACGTCCGGAACACCACCATAAGAAACGCAGCCAACGGCATCAGTTTTGCTCCGACCGGCGGCGCCGTGAATGGCTCGATCGACCGCACCATGATTGCGAAGATGTCGGGCAACGGCATCACCACCAGCGCCGGCTCGGTCTTCTTCACGGTGACCAGTTCGGTGATCGCCAACGCGGCCGGAGTAGGCGTCCATTCGGGCGGCGCCGGCACCGTGCTCGGTATCGACTCCTCGTCGGTCTCAAATAATCGCACGGCCTTCGCCACGAATGGCGGCGTCATCCGCATTTCCCGCAACGTGATCTACGACAACACCGCAAACTACTCGATCGCGGGCGGCGTGATCGCTACCAGCGGGGACAACAAGGTGGCGGTCAACGGCTCGACAGTGCCCAATGGATCCATCACGCAGCAATAGGCTGCTTGATCTTACGTGGGCCCGCGCTTCGGGAGCGCAGTGCGGGCCTTCCTCCTTTATGACGCGCGTCTTTTTGGTTCGGCGATAAGCGGCGAAAGTTTCAGCAACTCGTTCTAGTGCGCGGATCTTTGGCGACATAGCGTCTTTACCTCAGATGGCAGCCTCGCTAGTCTGACCTCAAGCTGCATGGGCGGGAGGGCCGGACTCCTCGCGGGCGACAGCAGCGACGCCGCCATCGGCAGGCGCAAAACTTCACCCACCGACTGTCTTCCATCCGCTGTCGAGGCTGTCGGGCCAGGCACGCCTGCCCGGCTTGCGGGCGAAATGCATCCGGATCGCACGACTCCGATAGGACGCGCGCAGAAAACAACGAGGAGTCCACCATGACAAAGATCGCTCTTTCGCTCGCCGCTGCCGCGGCAACAGTTTTGTTCGTGCTCTGCACGGCGCCCGCTCAGGCCTTTGATCCAATTCGGACATGGGTTTCCGCCACCGGCAGCAACGCCAATACCGCCACTGAGTGCAGCCTGGCGACGAATCCGTGTAACGATTTCGCCACGGCCTTGTCCCAAACCACTGCCAACGGCGTGGGCGGCGAGGTCAACTGCATCGGCCCGGCCGGCGACATAGCGGGCGGGGGTTCGGTCACCATCACCATCTCGGTCACCATCGACTGTCATGGCACGTTCGCGGGTTTCATCACGGGGTTCCCAAATGCGTTTGTCATCAACGCGCCTGGTGATGTTGTGACCATTCGGGGCTTGAACATTGATGGCACGAATGGCCCGAACTTCGGCGGCCTCCGCGGCGCCAACGGCGTGGTCATCGAGGCGGCGGCGGTGGTCAACATCGAAGACTGCGTGATCGAGAACTTCACGCAAAGCGGCATTAGCGTCACGACCTCCGCCAACACGATTCTGAACGTCAGGAATTCCACTATAAGAAACGCGGCCAACGGCATCAGCTTTGCGCCGACCGGCGGCGCCGTGAACGGCTCGATCGACCGCACCATGATCGCCAAGATGTCGGGCAACGGCATCACCACCAATGGCGGCACGGTGTTTTTCACAGTGACCAGTTCTGTGATCGCCAATGCCGCCGGAGTGGGCGTTCACTCGGACGGCGCGGGTACGGTACTCGGCATTGACTCCTCGTCCGTCTCAAACAACCGTACCGCCTTCGCGACGGCAGGGGGCGTCATCCGCATTTCCCGCAACGTGATCTACGACAACACCACCAATTACTCGATCGCGGGCGGCGTCATCGCCACCGCCGGAAACAATAGCGTGGCGGTCAACGGCTCGACCGTGCCCAACGGGTCCGTCACGCAGCAATAGACATAAGCTACCAAAGCCGGCTGCAATGGCACTTCCGGTCGCCACGCAGCCGGCTCTTTACTGATTATCTTGCAACATTGTGGATCGAACGGCGCGCCCCGCGGCGCAGCCGCCTTACCGCCCACGACCGCCTCGTTACCCTGACCGCAAGTTGCATGGGCGGGAGCGCCGACTCCTCGCGGGCGACAGCAGCGACCCCGCCATCGGCAGGCGCAAAACTTCATCGCCACCACTGGCTTTCTTTGTGCTCACCGCCGCGAAACCGCGCACTCGCTCGGCTCGGGCGTCAGGCGTCTTACCGGGCGTTTCGGCACGCCGCACACTTCAACAAGGATTATGTGTCATGAAAAATATCGCAAACACAATCACGCTCTCCCTCGGCGCTATTCTGGCCGCGCTGGTGCTGATATCCTGCGCCCGGTCAGCTTGGGCCCAGTCTACGAGCACCGCCCCCTATCGTACGTGGATCAGCCCTAACGGCAACGACAACAATACTGCCACCAACTGCCAAGCTTCGGCTCCGTGTATGACATTTGCCTTTGCGTTACCTCAGACGGCAGAGGGCGGCGAGATCAATTGCCTCGGTGGGGGCGAGCCAGGGGGGAACAACAGCCTCCTCAACACCAGCGGCGGCGCGAACAGCCAAAACGGCGTGGTCATCACTGGGACGGTCACCATCGACTGCCATGGAACGGCAGGGGGCATTTGGTCTCCCAACTAAACGGCTTTAATATTTCCGCTCCGGGCTCGGTTGTGACCCTGCGCGGCCTGAATATCAACGGCTTTGCTGGCAACGTCTTCGGCGCCCCGGGAATCAACGGCGTCGTCATCCAGGCTGCGTCATCATCGAAGACTGCGTGATCGAGAATTTCGTCGAGGCCGGTATCAGCGTACGGACCTCGGCCAATACGGTTCTGATCGTCAGGAACGCCAGCATAAGAAACGCTGCCAACGGCATCAGCTTTGCGCCGACCGGTGGAGCGGTGAACGGTTCAATCGATCATACGATGATCGCCAAGATGTCAGGCGACGGAATCACCGGCACGGGCGCGGCCTACTTCACCGTAACTAATTCCGTGATCAGCAACGCAGCGGGCGTCGGCGTCAATGTCGGTTCGGGCACCGTACTGGAGGTAGCCGGTTCGTCTGTCAGCAACAACAAGACGGCGTTCGCCACGTCCGGCGGCATCATCCGAATTTCCCGCAACGAGATCTACGACAACAACGCGAACTTCTCGATTTCGGGCGGAACGATCGCCACGGCACACAACAATGACATAGCGGTCAACGGCTCGACCGCGCCCAACGGCACTATTGCGCAGCAATAAGTTGGTGCGTAGCTGCAACTAACTTCGGGGCAGCGGCCGGGCGCTGCCCCGCGCTCTTTTTTATAAAGCCCCACAGTTTACGGCGCACCCTTGCCTCGCTAGTCTCTGACCCGAAGCTGCATGGGGCGGGGGTGCCGACTCTTCGCGGGCGACAGCAGCTGAACTGCCATCGGCAGGCGACAAACTCCGAAAGCAGTTTTCAAACGTCTTTCGCGCCACGGCTAAGCACGTGCGGTCGAGGCGCGACTGTCTTCCGCCTTGGCGACTGCGTCAACGCCAGCGGCTTTCAAACTGAGACGCACGCTCATCAGGGGAGATAATCATCATTATGAAGAAGTTCGTATCAACAGTCGCCGTACTCGCGGCGATTCTGCTACCGCATCTGTATGCGACTGACTTGCAAGCGCAGGTATTGCATACGTTCATTTCCATTACGGGTAACGATGCCAATACCGCGAGCGAATGCCAACTCAGCGCGCCGTGTCAAAGTTTCGAAGCGGCGTACAGTAAAACGGCGGAGCACGGGCACGTATCTTGTCTCGATACCGGGACTTTCAGTAGTTACCCCTTCACCATCACGCAATCGATCACTTTAGACTGTCATGACAGATTTGCGTTACCGGTTCCCCTGGGTGGCATTGGGTGTGGGGAAAACGCTATTGTCATCAACGCGCCGGGTGCCACCGTGACGCTTCGCAACATCAACATCTCTACCTTTAACGGTGTCTGCGCGACAAACGGCGTTAGCATTGAAGCTGCCTCCGTAGTGAATATCGAGGACTGCCTGATCGACAGTTTCCCCCAAAGTGGTATCAGCGTAACCACCTCCGCCAACACGATACTGAACGTCGTCAACACCAGGATAAGGAACGCAGCCAACGGGATCAGCTTGGCGCCGACCGGCGGCGCGGTGAACGGGTCGATCGATCATGCCATTATCGCTAAAATGTCGGGCAGCGGCATTACCAGCGCCGGCTCGGTATATTTTACGGTGACCAATTCGCTCGTCGTCAACGCGGCGGGAACGGGAGTTAGTTCCGGTCCCGGCGCCGTGCTGGAAGTCGACTCATCGTCGATCTCAAACAATCGCACGGCGTTCGCCACGACCGGGGGCACCATCCGCATTTCCCACAACTTGATCTACGACAACACCGCGAACTACTCGATCGCCGGCGGCGTCATCGCCACCAGCGACGACAATAAAGTGGCGGTCAATGGCTCGACCGTGCCGAACGGGACCATCACCCGGCAATAGGGTCCGCCAAAGCCGGCCGCAATGGCGACCGCTGGCCGGGAGGCGGCGCCGTTGCTTTTTTTGCGATAAAAACTGATGCAGACTGAGCGCTTGCATCATGCTGCCGCGCGGCGGCGGTTTAGGTCCGAGACATATTACAATGGCCGATACGCCAGCGCGGTTCGTCTGGTACGAGCTGATGACGACCGACGTCGATGCTGCCCGCACCTTCTATACGCACGTCGTGGGCTGGAGTGCGCTCGACGTTTCCACGCCGGGCATGCCCTACACGCTGTTTCTTGCTGGTGAAAATGCGGTCGGCGGCCTGCTGCATTTGGCGGACGGAGCAACGCCAAGCGGCACGCTACCCCGCTGGCTCGGCTACGTTCGAGTGAGCGACGTCGACGCTGCGGCCGGACAGGTGGTGGCGCTCGGAGGTCATGTCCACATACCGCCGACCAACATTGGCGACATCAGCCGTATTTCGGTGGTCGCCGACGCACAAAACGTGGTGTTTGGTTTAATCCGCTGGACGCAGCAGGGCACGGAACCGATCTCGGCGCTGCGCGCCAACGGCCGCGTCAACTGGCACGAACTTTTCGCCGACGATTGCGACCGGGCGCTAGCGTTCTACAGCGGTCTTTTCGGCTGGAGTAAAGCCGTCAGCAATAGCGGTGATCTCGGGACTTATCAGTTGTTCGCCTTGCGCGGACAAACCATCGGCGGCGTACTGACCAAGCCGCCAACTTTGCCGGCGCCGTTCTGGCTGCATTACTTCAACGTCGGCGATCTCGACGCGGCGGCAAGCCGGGTGACCGCCGGCGGCGGCCAAATCATCAACGGTCCGCGGCAAGCGCCCGACGGCAGCTGGATCGTGCAATGCACCGATCCACAGGACGCCATATTCGCCCTGATCGGCAAGCGCAGCTACGGCGCGGTCGGATTTCTCGAACGCATTTCCGGGCGGGAATGAAACGGAGCGGATAACGGTGAAACGGCTCGGATCGATTCATCCCACAGCCGCGATCAGCGCTCGGCGGCGATGGCTCGCCTTTGCATCCGGCTGGCGAACCGCTGTTTGAACGCCATCGCATCGGCCGCGGCGCGAAAGCAGTAACGGATGCTGTTCGCAGGAAGATCGACGTACATATCCCATTCGAACGGCACTTCATCGAGCCATTCGAGAACCTCCATTGCCGCTTCATCAAACGACAAGGCGATCTGGAAGGGAAAGTCTCGATTGATCTCAAGGAGGATGCCCATACGTTATGAGAACATAAAGAGAACCTTTCTTCAAGCCACTAGGTCTTGTGCCTTCGACTCCGTCCAACCCGAACGGTAAAGGCGTCCGCACGCTCCTTTCATCGTTTTGCCGCCCCCAGGGCAACGTTTGACGAGCTGACGGACAACAGGCCGCCCGCAAAATTCGACTCGGATCAGCGCCTTGCCCTCTTCGCTGTCGCCGGCAGACGAAGCCGCGGTCAGGAAGCGCGTCTGAGTGTTTGATCGAAACCGCGCCGTAGCGGCTCGGTACTTGAGGACGCAATTCTCTGTCCGAGCGCCGCCAATTCCTGCGATTGGTCGGTCAGTCTTTGCAGGTGGCTTTGAAGGTGCCGCGACCACAGCTCGAATGCCTCCGTCGGTCCTTTGGCGTGAGCCAATTCGCCGAGGAAATTCAGGCTGGCCGTGGTGTTGGACTGGGCGATGTCAAAAAGCTTGGCATTGAAATCGCGAAAGCCTTCGGTCGCCGACGAATAACTGTGTTCCACTTCCCTCGCCGCTCGTTCCGCCGTCGCGGTTCCTTGTTCCAAAGCCTCGCGCGCAGTTCTTGCACCGGCTTCAAACGTTTTCTTGGCTTGATTGTTTTCGGCCATGTCCATCTCCCGTTAAATGTCCGTCCCCGTTAAACGCCGACGCAAACAAGCCAAGCGACCGTCGGCTACTTTTGCTTGAGGCGACGACCTTTTCGGGCGAACGCGCCGGCGCCGGGATCGTTCCGCAAATGCGGCGAACTCGTGCGGTTCCCGAGCAGCGCTAGCGTTTGGCCTGCAGCCCGGTAACCGGGCGATCCACCGCCACCCTGGGAAGCGTCTGATGTTGCAGCCGCTTACGCGCCGCGCCCCAGCGCGAATTGACCGACCGGCCCTTCGACGTGAAACTCGATGCCGGTCATTTTCGCGAACAGATCGATATTGGCGATGCCGACCGCGCAGCCGCCGAGATCGAGATCCGCGGCCATCAAATAGAAGGTTTGCAGCAGCACCCCGGCATCCCGCAGGATCAGCGAATAAGCGAGTGATGAGTATTTCCAGGAGATCCTGCCGAAGCGCGCCGCAATGGTGATCAGGATTTGTGGCGGTGCTTCCACGCCCATGGCAGACCCGGCCGCCACGAGCGATGCGTCGAGCGCGTTGCCGGCAACATCAATTGCCGCTAGCGCGTGGCGTTCGGCGTCGTAGTAATAGAAGCCGCGCGGCAATCCTTCGCAACTGTTGACGCACAGGTAGAGTTCGAGCTCGTAAGCCGCGCCCGCCGATGGATAGGGCCGCGGTGCGTACTCATCTTCGCCGGCCGCGGCGGCGACGTCTTCAGGCTTGGGAACAATGCGTGCGGCGCCGTCGAGAAACTGCGAAAGCTCGGCGAGTGTGATCGGCCGGCGCTCGTCAAAATTCCGCACCGAGTGACGTTCGCGCAAGATTTCGGCAATCGGCGAATTCTTCCGCGTCTGCGCGGCCAGGACTTCGCGCAACTCGATTTTTTTTCCCGGCCACGACGGCCGCACCGCCGGCAGCGGCGCAATCATTCCGGCGTGCGGATAAGTCCCGCCGAGAGGGTTGGCGTGCCGGCCTTCGGTGCTGCGGGTGTGAAAAAGCAGATCGTGAAAATCCCAAACGACCAAATCGCCGTCGCCCTCGGCCGAGCGAAGGCTCTTGTTGCTTTTGGCGTCTACTTTGAAGGCGAACTGACAATCGACCAGCAAACCGAGAAACACCAACCCCGGAAAGCCTTGTTCCCGGCGCAGTTGCCCGACGGGCTGCGGTGTCGAGAGCTTGGCCAGCAGACCCGCGATGCGCGGATCGTCAATCCGGAGCAGCGCCGTGGAGCGCGGCGATTCCAGCACCATGTCGTTGCCGCGCCGCCGTAGATAGGCGAACCGCGACAGGGCCAACGCGTCGGAGCTGCGAAGCGGCACCACTTGCGGCCAAAAATCAGCGGTCTGCGGCTCGATGGCGATCAGATCTGCGCCGCCGGCGCGGCGCAAGGCATATTCGACGAGATTGCGTCTCGCCAGGCGACGAACGAGTACGTCAATTCCCTGATCGGTGCGGCGGCCGCCGCGCGTGACTGCACTTAGCGGCAGACCGGCGCGGAGCGCCGGAAGCCGCGCAGCCAGGGACGTATCAAACGTGCCAAGTCCGATCGAATAGTCGTGAAACGACGCCAGGACCTGCCCGCCCGGCTGCACCTCGAGCGTCACATGGGCGGCGAGCCGAACGAAGAGATCTGGCGTTTGCGCCCGTTTCCCTTGCGTCTTTTTGGGAGCGCGCACCGCGCCATCGCCCATCAGCTATGCGGGTGAATCGGATTGAGATCGCTTTCCGCAATCGGACGGTCGCGCAACCCAAGCTTGACCGGGACGTCGTAAAGCCGGCCGGGCGCGAAGCGGCGATAGAAATGCCGCAAGCCGGGCGCGATCACCCTTATAACCGGCACGCCGATGTCGGCGCGCGTCTGATCGAGCACCATGAAATCGAGTCCGGCCTCGGCGGTAAGGCGCACGCAGGCTTCGGCCTGCTCGCGGCTGCTCAAGCCGCCGAACTTGGCGCCGGCGGCGTTTATGTTCGCCAGCTTTTTGCCCGGCACCAGATACGGATGATCCTCGAGCCGCAGCGGCGTCGTCCCGTCGAGGCTCGACTTGTCGCCGCTACCGCCTCCCATCAATCCAATGGCCAAGAACTGATTGAGTTCGGTCAGCGTGCGCAGCATGGCGATCTGCGGATCGAAATGGGCACCCGAGCCGAACTCGATGTTTTCCTTGCCGTCCTTCAGCCAATGGGCGATGCCGACGTAGGTGGGAATCCCAAGGTCGCTGGTGATGTCGAGCACCCAAAGCCGGCGTCCGGCTTCAGCGAGCTGGGTTCGCAGATTGTGGATATAGGAATCGTCGAATTGAGAAAGATCGACTTCCTCGCGCTGCGACCGGTTGTACCACCAGATCGCATACGAATCGCGCTCGATCAGTTCGAGGTATCCCTGAACGATCGCTTCCTCAAGCGTATTGCCGGCGGCGCAGCCGTTGGAATCCGTGTTGATCTGACCTGGACCCCGGTAGAAGAAATAAAGCAGGCTGGTGGGAAGATACTTGAAACGTCCGTCGCGAAACGACCACACCGGCGACCACTCGATTTCGGCCGATGGGTCGAACGGCTCGGGCGGTGGCGGCGAGGGGTCGTGGTTTTGGCCCGGGATCTGCATGTGGCGCTGGCGATATTGCGTATCGCTGAACAACAGAACATCATTGGGCGCGATGGCTTCGCCGGCAGAAAAATCGGTGAACCGTCGCGTCGTTCGTATTTCGTCGCCCTGGAAAATCCCGGAATAGCGCTCCATCGCTTCCATCAGGGCGCTCGCTTCGCCCTGCTCGGCGGTAGAGCCCTTGCCGAAGCTGCCGCCGCCCAGCCCGGCTCGCAGTTCAGCGACGCTGAACGCCGGCGCCGAGAAATTATGCTGGGCGTAAAAGTTGGTGTTCATCGGCAGATCGGCTTCGATCCGCTCAAGCCGCGATACCACCCCGGTCAGCGGGCTGACGTGCTTGCGGAATCGCGCGACCGTGTCTCGCGACGACACGCTGCGGTAGCCTCCGCTGGTCATCACCAGCTTGTTGCCGGTGGCAAGCGTCACCGGCGCCGCGGCCCGGCGCGGATCGCGCAGTTTCTTGGCTCCGCAGCTCGGACATTGCGGCCGCCGCGCGACGTAGTGCTTCACCACGCTCGATCCCAGCAGATCGAGACTGATGATGTGATCGTCGAGATCGGTGCGGAAATCGGTAGCGATAGCCTTGGCGATCTCGAGCGCCGCGAGTTGTACTCCGGTCTGTCCGAAAGGCTGCCGGGCGAGCGGCGAGACGGCGACGCGGCGCGCGCCTTTGCGCTCGATAAGCGCCTTGACCTCGCGGTTGCGCCGCATGCGATCGGCAAGACAGGTCCAGCACGCGCTCTTTCCCGGCGCGAAGATCGGGCCGACCAGCGGAAAAATGCCGTTCGGCTGCGCCAGCAGCCAACGCGTACGATCGGCCAGATGCCGCTTGTTCAAATCGGCCAAATGGCCGTCGAGATAATCGCCGACCAGCGTAACGGTCAGGTCGGCAGCGCGGTCGACAAGACGAACGCCCAATTTCCGCAATGCTGCGGTGAGTTCTTTGCCGCCTTGCACCGCGATTGACTCGACGCGCACGCGGCAATTCTGCAGATTTTTTTCGGCGGTTTGCGGGGACAGCCCGAGGCTCAACCAGTACGCGGTCGCGATGTCGCCGGCCGTGCGCGAATCGCGCAAGACATAGCGGCGGTCAAACAGCCGATGCATGGCCTCGCGGATCTTCTCCGCCGGAAATTCCGTTTCCAGTTCGCGCACAAGCTTGCGCACGCTTTTGCCGCCCGCCCCGATCGCCGCGGCGAGCTTGCAGTAAAGCTCGCCGTAGAGAAAAAACTTCCGGTCCTCGGAGTAGAGGCACACGGCATCGGGCGGCAGCACATAGACCGTGAAGTTCGGCGCGAACCGCGGAACGTCCTTGTCATTGATGGCGGTGGAAGTCTTGCCCTGAGCGCGTGGCATGATGTTTGTGCGCGGCCTTCGCTATCGTTGCCGGCAACGGCGGCGCCATTGCTCGCTCGTTCGCGGCGCGTAACACAATTTTTCGGAATTTAGCGGCCCAGGCGTTTATTGGCCACCCGTCCGTCGCAGGCACTTACGCGTGTTTGCCTGCGGCAACGGCAGACGCGCAGACCAAGGCCGGGCGGATAACACATCCGCACCGGCCCAAGCTGCAAATCACCTAACGCTTAGGCGTAGCAAGCCCGCGTCAGCAAGCGTGGCATCCACCACGCGATATGCACCAGCCCCAGCCGCAGCCGCAGCC
Organism: Xanthobacteraceae bacterium; assembly: GCA_036490575.1. Lineage (GTDB taxonomy): Bacteria > Pseudomonadota > Alphaproteobacteria > Rhizobiales > Xanthobacteraceae > BOG-931. The sequence goes on along the minus strand of DASXDP010000181.1, from coordinate 83,194 downwards.
GCCTGCGCAACCGCAACCGCCCCAGCCGCCGCATCGGCAACCGCGCCAGCCGCAGCCACCGCAACCTCGGCAACCGCAGCCGCCGCAACGTCCGCAACCTCGCCACCAGGCAAGCTTCACGCCTGATTCCGCCGCGCGGGCGTTCTCTTTGTCGATGACGTAGAAGGTCGCCAGGCTGACGTCGGAGATTTCTTCCTCGCCGAGCATGATCTCATGACTCGGCGTGATCTTCTGCAGCGGCACATCCGCCACCGGGCCGCTTGTTGAAGCAGCCGCCGCACCGACACCGGCGAGCGAGAACAGCCCGGCTGCTCCCATGACCGGCACAGCCTTCCGCTTTGATTTCGAAACTTGCTTCGTGCGCGACATGCCAGAGACCTCCAAAATGAGTGCGAGCGTGCGTTCGCCCATCGCCACCGCCAATATTGAAATCGTACCTCTCGCCCTGCCCGCGGGCAAGAGTTGATGCGCGAAGAAACCGCTTTAAAGAAAGAAAGTCCTCAACGAGCCCTTTAGACGGGATAAACATTTGTTCATCGGAATCACCGATCAGGCTTGTGCGAGCGGCCAATGCCGTTAAATAGACTTTACGAAACTGCTGATCTTTAACGCAAAACTTAAGCGCACCGCGAAGTGGGGGCGACAGATGTCCGTACGCGTAGCCATCAACGGCTTTGGCCGTATCGGCCGCAATATTCTGCGGGCGGCCGTTGAGGCCGGACGCAAGGATTTCGAAGTTCTGGCGATCAACGACCTCGCGCCGGTGGAAACCAACGCGCACCTGCTGCGCTATGATTCGGTCCACGGCCGTTTTCCCGGCGAGGTGACGGTCAAGGGCGACTCGATCAACTGCGGTAACGGCGCCATCCAGGTGACCGCCGTGAGGGACCCCGCCCAACTGCCGTGGAAAGAGCTTGGCGTCGACATCGCGCTCGAATGCACCGGAATTTTCACCGCCAGGGACAAGGCGGCGGCGCACCTTTCCGCCGGCGCCAAGCGCGTCCTGATTTCCGCGCCGGCCGAAGGCGCCGACATCACCGTGGTCTACGGCGTCAACCACGACAAGCTCGCGAAGGCGCACACCGTCGTCTCCAACGCCTCGTGCACCACCAATTGCCTCGCGCCGGTGGTCAAGGTCCTGCATGACGCGGTCGGCATCGACAAAGGCTTCATGACCACGGTGCACTCCTACACCAACGACCAGCCGTCGCTCGATCAGGTGCACAAGGATCTCTACCGGTCGCGCGCGGCGGCGCTCAACATGATCCCGACCTCGACCGGCGCGGCGAAAGCCGTCGGCCTGGTGCTGCCGGAGCTTGCCGGACGGCTCGACGGCGTTTCCATCCGGGTGCCGACGCCGAACGTCTCGGTGATCGATCTTAAATTCGTCGCCAAGCGGCCGACCACGAAGGAAGAGGTCAACGCCGCGGTCAAGCGCGCCGCCGAGCAGCAGCTCAAAGGCATTCTCGGCTACACCGAAGCGCCCAACGTCTCGTCCGACTTCAACCACGATCCGCATTCCTCGGTCTTTCACATGGACCAGACCAAGGTGATTGACGGCACGCTGGTGCGAGTGATGTCGTGGTACGACAATGAGTGGGGCTTCTCGAACCGCATGGTCGATACCGCGGTGGCGATGGGCAAGCTTAGCTAAACTTCGACGCCATGCTGTTTCGCTCTCTCGACGACGCCGACGTGAAGGGCAAGCGCGTGCTCGTGCGCGTCGACCTCAACGTGCCGATGGCCGACGGTAAGGTCGCGGACGTCTCGCGCATCGAGCGCAACTCCCCGACCATCCTCGAAATCGCCGACCGCGGCGGCAAGGTCATTCTGCTCTCGCATTACGGCCGGCCCAAGGGCCGTGATGCGAAGGACTCCCTTAAACCCGTCGCCGCCGCCGTCGCGCGCATCATCGGCCGCCCGATCGCTTTCGCCGGCGATTGCGTCGGCAAGGAAGCCGAGCGCGCGGTCGCCGCGTTGAAACCCGGCGAGATCCTGTGCCTGGAGAACACCCGTTTCCACAAAGGCGAAGAAGAAAACGATGCCGCGTTTGCGGCGCGGCTCGCCAGGCTCGGCGACCTTTATGTCGACGACGCGTTCTCGGTCGCGCACCGCGCGCACGCGTCGGTGGAAGCCATCGCGCATCTGCTGCCGGCTTACGCCGGCCGCGCCATGCAGGAGGAATTGCGGGCGCTGGAGAAAGCGCTGCACGCGCCGGCGCGTCCGGTCGCGGCCATTGTCGGCGGCGCCAAGATTTCCACCAAGCTCGACCTGCTCGGGAATCTGCTGGGCCACGTCGACACGCTGATCATCGGCGGCGGCATGGCGAACACGTTTCTCGCCGCGCAGGGCAAGAAAGTCGGCAAATCCCTGTGCGAGACCGACCTGGTGGCGACGGCGCGCGACATTCTCGCCAAAGCCAAAGCGCAAAAGCGCGAGATCGTGCTGCCGGTCGATGCCGTGGTGGCGGAGAAACTTGCCGCGCACGCCCCCTCGCGCGTTGTCGCGGTGGAAGATGTCGGTGCCGCCGACATGATCCTCGACATCGGGCCGCGGTCCATCGAGCAGGTAGTCTCGGTGCTGGCGCGATCGAAGACGCTGGTTTGGAACGGCCCGTTCGGCGCCTTCGAGATGGAGCCGTTCGACAACGGCACCGTCAAAGTGGCCGAAGCCGCGGCGGAACTGACCACCTCCGGCAAGCTTGTCAGCATTGCCGGCGGCGGCGACACCATGGCGGCGCTCAACGTCGCGGGCGTCACCGGCCGCTTTACTTATGTGTCGACCGCCGGCGGCGCCTTTCTCGAATGGCTGGAGGGCAAAACCTTGCCCGGCGTCGAAGTCTTGCAAAAGTCCCCCACTCCCGTTTCGGCCGCCCGCGAGGCATAATCGCCCTAGTATGGCGGTTCAGAAGTCCGCATCATTCCCGCCGCTAACGCGTCATGCGGACTTCCGAACCAAAGCCACACTAGAGGAATAATTTTGCTAGTGTCCTTTCGATTCAGAAGTTCGCAAACGAGAGTGCGCACAATCATACGAACTTCGGAATCGGGACACTAAGCGGTACGTTTTTGGAACACCGAGGAGAGCGCCATGAACCTCGCCGAATTGAATAAAGTTGCGGAAGCGATGGTCGCGCCCGGCCGCGGCCTGCTCGCCGCCGACGAATCGACCTCGACCATAAAGAAGCGCTTCGACGCCATCGGCGTCGAATCCACGCCGATCTCTCGCCGCGACTATCGCGAAATGCTGTTCCGCTCGAGCGACGCGATGGCGAAGAACATTTCCGGCGTCATTCTTTATGACGAGACGTTTCGCCAGAACGCCAAGGACGGCACGCCGCTCGTCCAGATCATCGAAAAGGCCGGCGCCCTTCCCGGCATCAAGGTCGATAAGGGCACCAAGCCCCTGCCGTTTGCGCCCAACGAAGTCATCACCGAAGGCCTCGACGGCTTGCGCGAGCGGCTGATCGAGTATCGCGGGCTGGGCGCCAAATTCGCCAAATGGCGCGCGGTGATCGATATCGGCCCGGGCATTCCGAGCATCGGCTGTGTCGCCGCCAACGCGCACGCGCTCGCGCGTTACGCTGCGCTGTGTGAGGACGAGGACATTGTGCCGATTGTCGAGCCGGAAGTGCTGATGGACGGCAGTCACGACATCGGCCGCTGCTTCATGGTCACCGAGTGGGTGCTCAAGTCCGTGTTCGAGCAGCTCTTTATTCAGCGCGTGCCGCTCGAAGGCATGGTGCTCAAGCCCAACATGGTGGTGCCCGGCAAGAAATCGCCGAAGCAGGTTTCGGCCGAGGAAGTGGCGGAGAAGACCGTGCGCGTCCTGAAAGCCTGCGTGCCGGCCGCCGTGCCCGGCATTGCGTTTCTCTCGGGCGGACAATCGGACGGAGAAGCGACCGCGCATCTCGACGCAATCAACAAATTAGGACCGCTGCCCTGGCACGTGACTTTCTCTTACGGCCGCGCGCTGCAAGCGGCGCCGCAGCACGCCTGGGCCGGCAAGCCCGAAAACGTCGCCGCCGCGCAGCGCGCCTTCAGCCACCGCGCCCAGATGAACGGCCTCGCCGCGCTCGGCCGCTGGACTGCCGAGCTGGAGAAGAAAGCGGCGTGAATTCTTATCCTCCCCCGCAACGCGGGGGAGGGGGACCATGCGCAGCATGGTGGAAGGGGCGTCTCACTAACCGGCCATGAGGGCGCCAAAGAAAATCATTGGTAGAGCTCGCCGATTGCGCCGCGCGCTCTCCCTCCCCGAGGTTCAGCTCTGGAGCAGATTGCGCCAACGTTCGCCTGGAAACCGGTATTCCGTCGCCAGCATCCCATCGGACCGTATGTGCTCGATTTTTACTGCGCCGAAGCAAATCTGGCCGTCGAAATCGACGGAATAAGTCACGATCTAGGTGATCAGCCGCAACGAGACTCGCAGCGCGATTTGTGGCTCAAGAAGCATGGTGTGACAGTGATACGCCTGCCGGCGAGAGAGCTCTTGTCTGACATCGACGAAGCGGCCGATGCGATTGTTCGACTGGCGTCGGAGAAGCTGTGAGTAATACGCCCCCTCCACCGCCCTACAGGCGGTCCCCCTCCCCCGCTTCGCGGGGGCGGATATGAATCCCCGCCTCTATCTCTTCACGCCGCCGCTCGGTGACATCGCGGCGTTCGCGGAGAAGCTCGCCGCCGCGCTCGAGACAATCGACATCGCCGCGCTTCTTCTGCGCCTCGAAGACGCCGACGAGCGCACGCTCATCAACCGCGCCAAGGCGATCGCGGCGATGGTGCAGCCGCGCGGCGTCGCGCTTTTGCTCGACGGCCGGCCGGACCTCGCCGCGCGGGCCGGCGCCGACGGCGCGCACCTTTCCGGCATCGACGCGCTGACTGCGGCAATTGGCGCGCTGAAACCTGAGCGCATTGCCGGCGCCGGCGGATTAAAAACCCGCCATGACGCCATGCTCGCCGGCGAAGCCAACGCCGACTACGTCATGTTCGGCGAGCCCGACCGCCACGGCCGCACGCCCCCGTTTGCGGCCGTGATCGAGCGCGTCGAATGGTGGGCGGAGGTGTTTCAAATGCCGTGCGTCGGTTACGCGGAAAATCTCGACGACGTAACCGCGCTGTCGCAGGCCGGCAGCGATTTCATCGCACTCGGCGATTGGCTATGGACCGGCGAACAAGCGCCGGCCGACCTCATAGCAAAAGCCGCACACGCACTTGTTTCATCCGCCCCCACAGAGCGAAGCGATGTGGGGGAGGGGGACCGTGCAAAGCGCGGTGGAGGGGGCGATCCGAGTGCGCGATAAAAATCCATGCCCCTTCCACCACACTTCGTGTGGTCCCCCTCCCCCGCTCCGCGGGGGAGGAAAGAAATGCGCGCCCCTGCTCCTCGCAACATTCACGCTCGCCCTCCTCCTCGCCTCCCCGCTCGCGCCCGCGCGCTCGGCCGAAATCGATTGGGTCTACAACGCCTACCAGCGCGGATATTTCCTGACCGCGTTCTCGCTCGCCACTCATCGCGCCACCGAGCAGAACGACTCCAAGGCCATGACCATGCTCGGCGTCCTTTACGCCAGCGGCGAGGCGGTGCCGCAGGACGATAAAAAGGCCGCCGAGTGGTACAAGCTCGCCGCCGACCGCGGCGACCGCGACGCCATGTTTGCGCTGGCGATGTTTCGCCTTGAAGGCCGCGCCGGCCCGCGCGACCGCGAGCAGAGCGCCAAGTGGCTCGCCGCCGCCGCCAAGCTCGGCCATCCGCTCGCCGCTTACGATCTCGCGCTGCTCTACATCGAGGGGCAACTTTTCCCGCAGGATTTTGCCCGCGCCGCCGAGCTTCTTCGCGTCGCCGCCAATGCCGGCAATGCCGACGCCCAATACGCGCTCGGCACGCTTTATAAAGAAGGCCGCGGCGTGAAGAAGGACCTGGCCGAGGCGGTGCGGCTGTTCGCGCTCGCAGGCCTCTCCGACAACACCGAGGCGGAGGTCGAATTCGGCATCGCGCTGTTCAACGGCGCAGGCGTCGCCAAGAACGAGAAATCGGCGGCGACGGTGTTTCGCCGCGCCGCGCTGCACGGCAGCCCGGTGGCGCAGGACCGCCTGGCGCGCATTCTCGCCGACGGCCGCGGCGCGCCGAAGGACCCGGTCGAGGCGGTGAAGTGGCACCTGATCTCCAAGGCGCACGGCGAGACCGACCTGATGCTGGATGATTATGTCGCCGGCCTCGACGCCAAAACCCGCGCCGCCGGCGAACAAGCCGCCAAGCCCTGGCTCGACGCCCTGAAGAAGCCGCCGGGGGGGTGAAGGGACATTTGCACTACTCCCGACAGCGACTAGTGCTTCGTCATATTCTCTTCTACGTTGCTGAGAACGCTTTGGTGCTGCGGCTTGATCAACAAATAGACGGAAGATTTCAATGGTCGGCAAACCGCCGGACTTTGCTAAATGGAAGGCTATCGCCGACTCGGTCATGCTGAAGGTTTACGGCATCAACACAGACGACGCCGGGGTCGACGATGAAAGGCTTAGAAGTCACTGGACGGAAGGCGAAGCGCCTGAGAAATTCGTCGAATGGTTCGCGCAGAAATACGATCTAATATCGAAGCGCGATATGGGAATTGAAAGTTGGTAGTCTTTATCCTTTAAACGTGTGTTCCCGGTGGTGTCTTAGATAGTACGGGTGAGGCCAATAATTCCGATCGTTAGGTGTAACGATTTTTCCACTAGCGTTTAGCAGATTGGAAATTTGATCCGGTATCCCATTTTTTGCGACCAAGATTCTGTGGTCCTCATCGATCGAAACAAGGCCACGGTCGAACAACCAATGAAACGTGCCAGATAATGCCAGTCCGTTTCTAACGGAATCTGGTCCATTATCGGCGACCGGCATGATGTGCGCGGCCTGGACTTCGGGACGGCCGCCGCCGTTGATTAGACAAAGACCGGTGAGCGCACAACGATTGTCGTAAGCGACACGAACCGCAGTTTTGAATGCGCGATCACGAAACTTGCGCGAAACCGTCATTTCCACAATCGGTCTTTCAAAAATGCGCACAGGCTCATCAAAAGCGCCCGATGATCGATCATGATCTTTCTCAAGTTGAGCCAATTCGACGGCGAAGCCAGCTTTTAGGATTTGATCAAAATCAGCTTCTGGAATTTGTCTTACGGCTCGACCGAAGGCGCCTTTATTCGTTGAGCCATCAGATTTTTGCAGGCCGCTCTCATAATAGTGGCCGCCCTCCGAGAATGGAACTGGCCTATCGAAACTAAGAAAATCAGAAACGATCGCATAGAAATGGTGGGGAAGTTTGCGGTCCTCGACGATTTCATCAAGACGTGCGGTGGCGAAGTATGCTTGCCGTCCACCACGACTGGAGTCCGCGGTGCTGAGCCGACGTGGCTCATAATAGATTACGTAATCGCCTATCGCGCTGCGGGCTTGGTTCAAGTACGTGCTAGGAAAATGGTAATACTCCTCGGGCCTGTCGTCGTAACTCGACAGGTTTTTCGTTGTAAAAACAACTTTGCTCATACAGGCCGGTCCGCGACAGCTATAGCTCCCTACTGCTGCTTGCCATTTTGGCCCGATTGTATTGCTGTCGCTAGTAAGACATCGAGTCACTTTTTCCTTGACAGCGCGTCACCTATTCAGTTACACGGTAAGCACCTCGCTTTGTGCAGGGCGCCGTTCCGGACGGCATGCCGTAACAGCGAAGGCGAGGTGCGGTGCCCGCGCACGGATTTTTGCCAATCCGCACCCGGGCGGCTTCGGGTCCCCGGTCGACCGGCATAAAGACCGGTCCGCACGGAGCGTGCTTAACCGCCGGCAAGCTTTTTGGCGAAACAGGCAAAACTCCTGTCAGCCAAAGCCTGCGGGAAACCCGGTTCTGGAGCTGAGCCATCGGGTGGAACCGGTGGCGAGTGCGCAAGTGCGAGCGCCGAAAGGCGGGCGCGCCGCAAGACGAGCAGCGCGCAGCCGCGCTAGTCGCGGACATTGGTAGGACATGCGCCTTTCGGCGCTCCGCTTCCCTTTTTATTGCTGGGGGCGAGTCGAAAAGAGTCGTTTCGTAGACGACAAAGATTCGACCGCTCCGCTTTCGTAGCTTGATGATTCGTTGGCAGAACTCGGATGCGCCGCATCGCGAGAACGGATTTCTTTTCCCCTCCCCCGCGAGCGAAGCGAGTGGTGGGGAGGGGTTAGGGGTGGGGGGCTCTTTATTTGTATGTGCCTAACACCCCCCACCCCGGCTCACATCGCAGTGCGATGTTTGCCGACCCTCCCCGCCGCAAGCGGGGGGAGGGAAAGCAAAACAGCGCGCCGCGAGAATGATTCGTCATTCCGGGGCGCGGGCTGTCGCCCGCGAGCCCGGAATCCATAAGCCCGGTGCGGGGGATTTTGCGCTGAGACCCGACGAGAAGATTCGTGGTTATGGATTCCGGCCCTCGCTTGCGCTCGGCCGGAATGACAGGGGGAAGCCCCTCCCCCGGAACGCGCACCTTGCGCTAAACCACCACGCCAGCTAGGCGAAGCCGATGCCCCATCATTCCGCGCTGCTCAATGTCATGATCAAGGCCGCGTTCCGCGCCGGCAAAAGCCTCAAGCGCGATCTCGGCGAGGTCGAAAACCTGCAAGTCTCGCTGAAAGGGCCGCGCAATTTCGTCACCGCCGCCGACCGCCGCGCCGAGGAGATTTTGCGGGCCGACCTCGCCAAGGCGCGGCCGGATTACGGCTTTCTCGGTGAGGAAAGCGGCGCGCATCCGGGCGCCGACAAGACCCACCGCTGGATTGTCGATCCGCTCGACGGCACCACGAATTTCCTGCACGGCATTCCGCATTTCGCGGTGTCGATCGCGCTGGAGCGCGACGGCGCGATTGTCGCGGCGCTGACCTACAATCCGGCGAACGACGAGCTTTACGTCGCCGAGCGCGGCAAGGGCGCGTTCCTCAACGACCGGCGGCTGCGCGTCGCCGGCCGGCAAAAGCTCGCCGAAGCCGTGGTCGCCTGCGGGCTGCCGCATTACGGCCGCGGCGATCTCGACGTGGCGCGCGCGGAGATTTTCGCCGCGCAGCGGCATTACGCCGGCCTGCGCCGGTTCGGCGCCGCGACGCTCGATCTCGCCTACATCGCCGCCGGCCGGTTCGACGCCTATTGGGAACGCGACCTGTTGCCGTGGGACATGGCGGCGGGCATGCTGCTTGTGCGCGAAGCCGGCGGCTTTGTAAGCGATCTCGACGGCGGCGACGCCATCCTGACCAAGGGCCACATTGCTGCGGGAAACGACACCATGCACCGCGAACTCCTTCATCTCCTCAAGGCGGCCGGCGCCGAGGCGGCCAAGGTCTCCGAACCTTCGTGACGGCGGCGGCCATCGCGGCGCCGCAAATCACGCGCGGAGATTGCGCAAAGGCGGCATTTTTATTCGCGGGCGCGCTGTGCCATATTGCATTGGGTTGCATGGGCAACACCGGGCCCTGAGCTAAAGAGCGCATGGCAAGCCCCCTCGAACAGAAGCTCTCCTCGCCCCGCATCTTTCTTGTCCGGATGCTGGTGTTCCTCATTCTGTGCGCGCTGATCGGCTTTGTGCTCCAGCACCAGATCCTCAACGCGTTCATGGCCAACCCGTGGCTCAACGGCCTGATTGTCGGCGTGCTGCTGATCGGCATTATCCTGTCGTTTCACCGCGTCATCCGGCTGTTTCCCGAAGTCGCGTGGGTCAACGGCTTCCGCCGCGCCGATCCGGGACTGGCGGTGGCGCGCGAGCCCGTGCTGCTGGCGCCGATGGCCGCGATTCTCGGCGGCGAGCGCGTCGGACGCCTTGCGATTACCGCGCAGACCATGCGGGCGTTCCTCGACTCGCTCGCGGCGCGGCTCGACGAGGCGCGCGACATTTCCCGCTATCTCACCGGGCTGCTGGTGTTCTTAGGCCTACTTGGCACGTTCTGGGGCCTGATCGAGACCGTCGGCTCGGTCGGCGGCATCATCAACGGACTCAAAGTCGGCGGCGACGCCGACCAGGTGTTCGATGCGCTCAAGGAAGGCCTGGCCGCGCCGCTCGGCGGCATGGGGATTTCGTTTTCCTCGTCGCTGTTCGGGCTCGCCGGCTCGCTGATCCTCGGCTTTCTCGATTTGCAGACGAGCCAGGCGCAGAACCGCTTCTACACCAACCTCGAAGACTGGCTGGCGACGGCGGTCGACGACCTTCCGGCGATCGCGCCGGCGGCCAACGGCGCCACGCCCGCGATCAGCGATGCGCTGGAGCGGCTGCGCCATTCCATCACCGACAGCACGTCCGGCAAGGCGACCACCGCCGCCATGGCCAATCTCGCCGAGGCGATCCAGGGCCTCGTTCAGCACATGCGCGCCGAGCAGCAGATGATCCGCGACTGGGCCGACGCACAGGCCAAGCTCAACAACGACATCCGCCGCTTCATGGAAATGCTGTCGCGCGAAACCGTCGATAGATAGGCGCCGCTGCCATGGCGCTCTCCCGCACCCGCCGCGACACCGGCATGAATTACTGGCCGGGTTTCGTCGACGCGCTGTCGACGCTGATCCTGTCGATCATCTTTCTCCTCACCGTGTTCATGGTGGCGCAGTTCTTCCTCTCGCAGGAAGTCGCCGGCAAGGACACGGCGCTGGCGCGATTGAACGCGCAAATCTCGCGGCTGTCGGATTTGCTGTCGCTCGAGCGCACCGGCAAGACCAACCTCGAGGACGAGATCGCGCAGCTGCGCGCGTCGCTGTCGGCGACGCAAACCGAACGCGACAAGCTGCGCGGCGCGGCAGGCATTCCCGCGCCTAGCGCCGACAACGACAAAGCCGAGATTGGCAAGCTTTCCTCGCAGGTCGACGTCGAAAAGCAGACCACCGCGCGCGCGGTGGCGCAGATCGAAATCCTCAATCAGCAGATCAGCGCGCTGCGCCGCCAGATCCAGGCGCTCGAGGACGCACTCGGCGCATCGGAGAGCAAGGAGAAATCGGCGCAGCTTCGCATCGCCGACCTCGGCCAGCGTCTCAATGTCGCGCTGGCGCAACGCGTGCAGGAACTTTCGCGCTACCGCTCGGACTTCTTCGGCAAGTTGCGCGAGATCCTCGGCAACCGCCCGGATATCCGCGTGGTCGGCGACCGGTTCGTGTTCCAGTCGGAGGTGTTCTTCGATTCCGGCGCCGCGGTGCTTCGCCCGGAAGGCCGCGCCGAACTCGACAAGCTTGCCAGCGCGCTCCTTGACCTCGACAAGCAGATCCCGTCGGAGATCAACTGGGTGCTGCGCGTCGACGGCCACACCGACATCCGGCCGCTGACCGGCACCTCGCAGTTCAAGTCCAATTGGGACCTTTCCGCCGCGCGCGCGATTTCGGTGGTGCAGTATCTGATCAGCAAGGGCGTTTCGCCGCAGCGCCTGGTCGCCGCGGGCTTTGGCGAATTTCAGCCGATCGATCCGGGCACGACCGACGAGGCGTACAGCCGCAACCGCCGCATCGAGCTGAAACTGACCGAGAAGTAATGCGCGAGGCCGGCGGCGATGGTGGCGTCCCGGCAACAAGGCCCGGCGTGTCACTTCGCCGCTACGCCGCCGCCGACGAAGCCGCGGCAATCGAGCTCTGGCGGCGCACCTGGCAGGCGGCCTACCCGGCCATCGACTTTGCCGCGCGGGTCGATTGGTGGCGCACGCGCTGGCGCGACGAACTGGTCCCATCCGCCGAGATCGTGCTCGCCGTCGCCGGCGACGCGTTGATCGGATTCGTCACCGTCGATCGGCGGACGCGCTATCTCGATCAGATCGTGGTCGCGCCGGAAATGTGGGGGTCTGATACCGCCGCGATGCTCCTTGCCGAAGCCAGGCGGCTTTCGCCCGCAGGGCTCGATCTTGACGTCAACATCGATAATTTTCGCGCCATCCGCTTCTACGCGAAGCAAGGTTTTGCCGTCAGCGGCGCGGGAAAAAATCCGGTCTCCGGCAAGCCGGTGCACCGCATGAGCTGGCGGCCTTGAAGTGACGTTCGTGCGGCGGCGTCGGCATCACGGTGAATCAAAAATTAATCGAACGCCCACAACGGCCTTACAAATTTTTCAGGTTGACGAAATGGATCGGTGGAGTTGTTGCGCTTTAAAGCGAACCAAGACCGCGACGGGCACGTTTCCCAGTTGGACTATTGCGAACAAGCGTGAGCAATATGCGCATCGCAGCGAGCAGATTTCCGTTAAGCGCGCCGTCCCGGACGAGCGGCAACGATTTGCGCGCGCGGATGGCCGATATGGCCGAGGAACTGACCGGGCTCCGCGAAATCGTCGATGTCCTTAACGTCGGGATTATCGCCCTCGACAAGGAGGGCCACGTAAAATTCATGAACCGCGCCTTCCGCTACTTTTGGCGCGTGCCCGACAAAATGGTCACCGGCGATCTGACTTTCGCCGAGCTCATGCGCCACGGACGCGGCATGCGCGCTTACGCCATGACCCACGAGCGGGCCGAGGATTACCTCGGCAAGCAAATGGAACTGATCCGCAGCGGCGAAGACCGCCCTTTGCAAATGCGCCTGTCTAACGGCGGCATGGTTCAGTTCCGTTGCAAGACGCTGCCCCGCGGCGGTCATCTTCTGTCCTACGGCAACGTCAGCGAATTAGCGAGGGAAGCTGCCGCGCTCGAGCGCCTTGCAAGTCTCGACGGGCTGACCGGGGTGAACAACCGGCGGCATTTCATGGTGCTTGCCGAAATGGAATGGTCACGATTCAAGCGCTACGGACGGCCGTTAGCGGTATTGATGCTCGACATCGATTTTTTCAAGTCGGTGAATGACTGCTACGGCCACGATGCCGGCGACCAGGTCATAAAGACCGTCGCCGGGATCCTGCAAAGGCATAAGCGCACGTCCGATATCATCGGCCGCATCGGCGGCGAGGAGTTTGCGTTGCTGTTGCCGGAGGCTTTGTCGGAAAGTGCCGCCGCCGCCGGCGAGAGATTCAGGCGGCTCGTTGCCGAGTGCGAAATTCTCACCGGCGACGAGCGCGTACCGGTAACGATCAGCGTCGGCGTCTGCGCCGCCCACGATAAAACCGGCGGCATCGGGCAAATGCTCAAAGAGGCCGATATCGCGCTTTACGAGGCCAAACGTTCCGGCCGCAATCGCGTTTGCCGTTTCGAACCGAAACCGGATTAAGGACGACGCGCGGCGGCAGCGGCTGACGCGAAGGTTCTCAAGCGCCCTGGAATTGCAGCTTCGCCAAGCGGGCGTAGAGACCGCCGGCCGCGACCAGGCTCTGATGGGTTCCTTGCTCGATAATCCGGCCTTGATCGAGCACTAAAATGCGGTCGCAGGACAGCACGGTCGCCAGCCGATGGGCGATGACCAGCGTGGTGCGCTGCTGCATCAATTCGGCGAGCGCGGCGGCGACTTGCGTCTCGCTTTCGGCATCGAGCGATGACGTGGCCTCGTCGAGCAGAAGGAGCGGCGCGTCGCGCAAAATCGCCCGGGCAATGGCGATCCGCTGCCGCTGCCCGCCGGAGAGCGTGACACCGCGCTCGCCGACCGGGGCGTCAATGCCCCCGGGCAGCGCCGCGATGAAACTCGCCGCGTGCGCGTGCTCGGCTGCGCGCACGATTTCGGCATCGGATGCGTCAGGACGGCCGAAGTGGATGTTTTCGCGCACCGAGGCGGCAAACATGACGCTCTCCTGCGGCACCAGCGCGATCCGGGCGCGAAGTTCGCCGGCGTCAAGCTCGGGCAGCGGGACGCCATCAAGACAAATGCGGCCCGCGGTGGGTTCATAGAAGCGCAGCAGCAAATGGAAAATCGTGCTTTTGCCGGCTCCGGACGGACCGACAATCGCGACTTTTTCCCCCTCCCCGACGCGAAACGAGACGCCGTCGAGCGCGGCGACATTCGGGCGCGTCGGATAAAAGAAGCGCACGTCGATGAACGCGACCTCGCCGCGCGCGGGCACGGGCAGCGAACGCGGCTGCGCCGGCTTTGCGATCGCCGGCGCGACGGCCAGCAGCTCGAACAGTCGTTCGGCGGCGCCGGATGTTTGCGCCACTTCGCCGCCGGTCTCCGACAATGAGCCGAGAGCGGCCGCGGCAATGACGGCGTAAAGGACGAACTGACCAAGCCGGCCTGCGGTCATTTGCCCGGCGATCACGTCCTGCGCGCCGATCCAGAGCACGATAATGACGCTCGCCGCGACCAGAAAAATGACAATAGCGGTGAGGACCGCCCGGGCCTTGATCGAAGCACGTGCGGCGTCAAAGGCGCGCTCAACCGCGGCGCGGAACCGCGCAATACCAAGCGGCTCATTGGTGAAAGCCTGCAACACGCGTACCGACGAAATGAGTTCGGCAGCGTACGCCGAGGCGTCGGCGAGCGTATCTTGCGCGGAGCGCGAACGCCGGCGCACGGCGCGGCCAAAGGCATAAAGCGGCAGCACTATGATCGGGATGGCGGCCAGCACGAACGCCGACAGGCGCGGACTGCTCACCACCATCATGGCGCTTGCGCCGATGAACAGCACGAGGTTGCGCAGGGCGACGGAGACAGAACTTCCGACCGCCGCTTTGATTTGCGTCGTGTCGGCGGTCAACCGTGAGATCAATTCGCCGGTCTTGGCCTCGTCGAAGAACGCCGCCGACAACGAGGTGATGTGGGCGAACACGTCGCCTCGCAAATCGGCGACAATGCGCTCACCCAAAGTGGTGACGAGGTAGTAGCGGAGCGCGCTCGCTATCGCGAGAACGGCGCCGACGCCGATCATGACGAGGAAGTAGCTGTCGATCAGCGCCAGGCCGCGCGGCGAGAAGCCGAAGTCGATCATCCGGCGGACCGCGACCGGCACCACGAGCGTTGTGACCGCGGCAACGATCAGGGCCGCCAGGGCCGCGACCGCGCGCCCTCGATAGCGCTTGAAGTAAGGCAGTAAGGATACCAGCGGGCGCAAGCTTGCCCGGCGTTGACCGGAAGATGATTGCCGATCCGCGTCGGCCGCCGTTGCCGCCGGCTCAGTCCCCTCGGTCGCGAGTGCGACTGCCGCGGCCGGCGTCGCTTCGATGTTTTCCGCGCGAAAATTCATGTCTCGGGGTACTTTTCGACCTTCCTCGGCGAACCGACAATGCCGCCCGCCAGTCTCACTGGCAATGTGCCGCCATGATCGTCGGGTGGCTTGTATGCCTTCATTCGGCGCGCTATAGACCCGCCAAATTGCCGCGCCATGCGCCGCTCTCATTCAGAGACATTGGATATGAAACCCGACACCCACCCCGATTACCATCTCGTCAAGGTCGTTATGACGGATGGCACTGAATTCACCACCCGCACGACCTGGGGCAAACCGGGCGATACACTACATCTGGATGTGGATCCGAAATCGCATCCGGCCTGGACCGGCGGCCAGCAACATTTGCTTGATCGCGGCGGGAGGCTATCCCGGTTTCAGAAGAAGTATTCGGGCTTCCTCAAGAAATAGCCGGCGGCGGCCGCAATTCCGCCCGGCAAGCGGCGAGGCAAAGCCTCGCCTCGTGAATTGTCCCGCGGGTCAGCCGACGAAAGCCCGCCTCCCACTCTCGCAGTTTAAGGAAGTCGCCTGGCAGTTCAGATGCGGTTCTGCTCGAACGCAGCCCGTAACAGGCCGAGCTGCCGCTCGACCGGATTACCAATGGCAATCCTCAGAGGAACCGGCGCGTGCATGGTTGCGTCCAGCCGGCGTACTTCGGCTTGCAACTTCGTCGAGCGGGCAATGAGTTCCTGCAGCTTAGCCGGCAGAAGCGCGATTGATTTGGCATCGCCAGGATCGCAAGCGGCAAGTTTGACTTTGCTCTTTTCCTTACTGGCTTGTGCCAGCGTCATTTCGCCTTCTTTGACCGCGCGGTGCAGAAGAAGCCAAGACGCAAGCTGCATCAATCGCGTCGTCAACCGCATGCTCTCGGTCGCGTAGACAAGCGCAGCGCTGCGTTCAAGCCTTTTGGATTCCGTCCGCCCCGAACCGTCGAGATAAGTCGCCGTTTCCTCGACCAGGGCCATTCCGTCGCGAAATAGAGTTGAAAACGCCTGGGAGCCCGCCAGCCGCTCGCTGAAGGATACGGCGCCGGCTTCGATCGCACGCTTCTCGGACATGGGTACGCCTCACTACCGGCGCAGCATCGCTCGCTCCACTCTCCGAGTCCAGCAGAACAAAACGGCTTTTCGCCCGCATAGTTGCCGCGCGCGCCAGCAAAAAGACCAAGCGGCAACAAAAAAGAGCCGCCGTTACCGGCGGCTCAAGGTGATAACAGGGAGGCGTCAACAGAGTGGACAGGAGCCACTCGATGTCCAGAAGTTGGACAATATCTGTAATGAACGAGAAAGCTTAACCTCAGGTTAACAACACGAAAAAAGTTTGGGTATTTTTCAGGAATTAGCCGGCACGTGCGTGTCCGCGCAGCGGATGCCGAAGAGACTTCCGCCTCCGCGCCGGCGGCCGTTAACCAAGCTTGTTATTTCTTAAAGAAGCTGTCGGCGGCCCGTTGCGACGCCTGCTTTCGGTTCATTTCGGCTTCGAGCCGCGCAATCTCGTCCTTGAGTGAGCCGATACGCTCGCCTAGTTCACCGACCGACAAAAGCGACAAGTCTTGACCGAGTTCGTGCACGATTTTCTTCTTGGGCAGTTCATCGGGATCAATCGCGGCCATCGGCGTCGCTCCTTCGGCCTGTAAGTACCGCTAGCGGGCAAGCTTGTCATATTTATCCTTGTCGAAGTCGTGCGCGACAAAAGGGCGAGGCCGCCTACCCTTTGAAAATAAATGGCAAAATTCTTGCGCCCCGGCGCCCAGCCGGGCTAATTCATGGGTTGTGGACGGTTTTCGGTTTGACGGGCTAAATCTTGCCGGACCGAAAATTCGGCGCAAAGCCTGCTAAGGTGTGAACGGGGTCATTTCCTGGGCGTGGGGACTCACGCTGCGCCAGCGGCCTAATTTCGGAGTGCTCTTTGTTGTTCCATCGGGCCCTTGCGGTGCTCGCCACGTTGGCGCTTGGGGTTTTGGGCGGGCTCTCCAGCGCCGCGGCCGTTGAGGCGGTCAACGTGCGGGTCGACGCCGGCGCGATAGACCTCACCGCGGCGGTGGAATTCCAGCATACCGACGGCGACCGCGTGCAGGTTTCAACCGCGCCCAGCGCCGACGGCATCGTGCGGCGCATCGAGGTGCGGGCGCGAGAAGCCGGGAACAACTGGGCTGTTTTCGCGCTGGCCAACAACAGCGACGAGCAGCTCGACCGTGTGATCGTCGCGCCGCACTATCGCATGGTCGGCTCGGGCTTGATTTGGCCGGACCTCGGGCTGTCGCGCATCATCAACATTACTCCATCGTCGGGCGATCCACCTGAACGGCTCGAAAACGCTACAGCCGACGTCTTTCGAGTGACGCTCGATCCCGGCACCGTCATCACTTTCGTCGCTGAATTGCGCACGCCGAATTTGCCGCAGCTCTATTTGTGGGAGCCTGACGCTTTCAAGGACAAGGTCAACTCGCTCACGCTCTATCAGGGCATCGTTATCGGCATCGCCGGCCTGCTGGCTTTATTCCTCACCATCTTGTTCGTGGTGAAAGGCAGCGTGATGTTTCCGGCTGCCGCCGCGCTCGGCTGGGCGGTGTTGATCTACATCGGCATTGATTTCGGTTTTTGGGGCAAGGTGTTCGATATGTCATCGGGCGCCGAGCGCATCTGGCGCGCGTCGAGCGAGGCGATCCTGGTCGCGACGCTGCTGGTGTTTCTGTTCGCTTATCTCAACTTGAATCGCTGGCATGTCCGTTATTCGCACATCACGCTGGGATGGCTCGCATTTCTGGCCGCGTTGGTCGCGCTCGCGATGTTCTCTCCGGCAGTTGCCTCCGGCATCGCCCGCGTCTCACTCTTCTTCATCGCCGTGCTGGGACTGGGACTCGTTATTTATCTCTCGACCCACGGCTTTGACCGCGCGGTGATGCTGATTCCGACCTGGCTTCTTCTTGTGGTCTGGGTGGTCGGCGCGGCAATGACGGTTTTGGGATTCCTCACCAACGATATCGTTGGTCCTGCGCTGCTTGGAGGCCTCGTTCTCATCGTCATGCTGATCGGCTTTACGGTGATGCAACACGCCTTTGCCGGCGGGCTGACGCAGGGGATCGTCTCGGACGTGGAGCGTCGCGCGTTGGCGTTGACCGGCGCGGGCGATATGATCTGGGACTGGGACGTAGCCGCCGATCGCGTTTACACCAGCCCCGAAACCGAAGCGGTGCTCGGGCTGAAGAGCGGATCGCTCGATGGCCCGGCGGCCAGCTGGCTTGAAGTCGTGCATCCGCTGGACCGCGACCGCTTTCGCGCGACGCTCGACAGCATTATCGAGCAGCGGCGCGGTCGCATCGCCCAGGATTTTCGCATGCGCACGGCTGATGGCCATTACGTATGGTTTGCGCTCCGCGCGCGGCCGGTTGTCGGCAGCGACGGCGAAGTCATCCGCCTGGTCGGGACCTTAAGTGACGTCACCGACGTCAAGACTGCGGAGGAGCGGCTTCTGCACGATGCGGTGCATGACAACCTCACCGGCTTGCCCAACCGGCAATTGTTTCTCGACCGCCTCGAAGCCGTCCTCGGCTTTGCCAAAAACGACAGCCTGATCCGGCCGACCGTCATGGTGATCGACATCGACCGTTTCAAGCAGGTCAACGACTCCGTCGGCATGGCGCTGGCGGATTCCATTCTTCTCACGTTGGCGCGGCGGCTCGGGCGCCTGATCAAACCGCAGGATTCGCTTGCCCGATTGTCCGGCGACCAATTCGGGCTGTTGCTGCTGTCGGAGCGCGAAACCGCGCGCATCACCGCACTGGCCGAAACCATTCGCCGCACGGTGCGCGCGCCTATCACCTTCAACGATCGCGAAATTTTTCTGACCGGGTCCATCGGAATAGCGGCCGGCGATGGCGAACAACAGCGCGCCGAGGAACGGTTGAAGGACGCCGAACTCGCCATGTATTACGCCAAGCGCAACGGTGGCGATCGCATCGATGTGTTCAAGCCGCCGATGCGCGCGCGGAAATCCGATCGGCTATCGATTGAGTCCGACCTGCGCCGCGCCCTCGAACGCGAAGAGATCAGCATCCTCTATCAACCGATTGTTCGGCTGGAGGACCGCTCCGTGGCCGGATTCGAGGCGCTGGCGCGATGGAACCACCCGCGGCTCGGTAAGATGTCGCCGGCCGAATTCATCACCATCGCGGAGGAATCGGGCCTCATCGTCGAACTCGGGTTGTTCGTTCTCGAGCGGACCGCGCGTCAGCTCAGCGCCTGGCAGCGCACGTTGCGCGCACGAGACCATGTGTTCGCGAGCGTCAACATCTCCTCGCGCCAATTGCTGCGCCATGACCTCATTCAAGACTTGCGCTCGGTATTGGCGCGCGCCCCGCTCGCGCGCGGATCGCTCAAGCTTGAATTGACGGAATCGGTGGTCATGGAAAACCCGGAACATGCTGCGCAAATGCTGCATCGAATTCGCGAGCTCGGGGCCGGTCTTGCGCTCGACGACTTCGGCACGGGCTACTCGTCGCTCGCTTATCTCCAGCGGTTTCCTTTTGACACCATAAAAATCGACCAGTCGTTCGTGCGCACGACCGCCAAAGGAACCAGGCCTGTGATCCTGCGCTCGATGATCACGCTGGCGCACGACCTCGGCATGGACGTGGTCGCCGAGGGCGCCGAAACGGATTCCGATGCGGTCGAGCTTTATCAGCTCGGCTGCGAATACGCTCAAGGCTTCGTATTTGGCGAACCAATGCCGGAAGAACGCGCGCGCGAGCTACTCCAACCGCACGCCAAGGCGGAGCTGGTGAGATAGGGCGCGCCCGACGCGGGACTCAGCCCCTGCGCACGCCCACTGGACAATTTTTTTAGCTTGAGGTTAGGCGTGGCCGGCTTCGCTCGAAAGCATGCCGAGATCGATGCCGATTTTCCTCAGCGCCTTCTCGTATTTCCCGCCTACGTCGGTGCCGAAAATGAGCTCAGAATCCGGAGGGCAATGCAGCCAGCCGTTGCCCTGAATTTCGCTTTCGAGCTGACCCGGCGCCCAACCGGCATAGCCAAGCGCGAGAATAGCGCTTACCGGCCCGGCGCCGCGCGCGATTGCCTTTAGAATATCGAGCGTCGCAGTAAGGCAGATGCCTTCGTCGATCGGCAGCGTCGAGTTCTCGATAAAGAAATCGGCGGAATGCAGCACGAAGCCACGCTCGGTTTCCACTGGTCCGCCGCGCATCACCTTTACGACGTCGGCGCGGTTCGGAAGTCGGATCGCATCCGCGGCCGGGATGACATCAAGCTTCACCAGTAAATCGGAAAAGTGGATATTGGGCGCCGGATGGTTGACGACGATGCCCATCGCTCCTTCGGACGAGTGCGCGCAAATGTAAATCAACGAGCGGGCAAACCGATCATCCAGCATCGCCGGCATGGCGATCAGCATCTGCCCATCCAGATAGCCCCGGCCGCGATTGCGGTTTTTCGCCGACGTGCCGCTTGGCAATTTCATGCCCGAAGGTTAGCCGATCAACCCGCTTTTGCAAACGAGCGGCAGCGACAAAAGTTCTCAACTATTTTAGGGAAAGGGTATGCGCAAACGGCAAGCGCGGCGGTCACAATCATGTCAGTGGCGCGTGCCTGTAGCTTTGTTCTAAGACACGACGAATGACGTCACTTTTGGCAATGACCCGCTTTGCAGTCGCGGCGGTAGCGCTCGGTCTAGCCGGCGCGCCGTGCGCACACGCACAAGACTCGACTCCGTGGGTCCAGGAACTTCATGCGACTGCGCGGCTGATCGGGGGAGACGCGGCAACCGACGCGGGCGCGAAGTTGCTGCGCGCAGGTATCGAGGTGAAGCTCGATCCAGGCTGGAAGACTTACTGGCGCGACCCCGGCGATTCCGGCACGCCTCCGACGTTCGATTTTGCGGAATCGGCCAACGTTAAATCCGTGTCGATGCAGTGGCCTGCGCCAATGCGGTTTGACGATGGCGCGGGCGGACATTCGATCGGCTACCACGATCACGTGATATGGCCGCTGCGAGTGACACCGAAGGATGCTTCGAAGCCGGCGTCGTTGCACGTCAAGTTTCATTACGCCGTCTGCGGCAAACTTTGCGTGCCCGCCGAAGCCGATCTCGCGCTTTCGCTATCAGGAAAAAACAGCGGCGAGGATTCTGCGCTGGCGGCGGCCGAAGCTCGCGTCCCGCGTCACGCAGCGCTTTCTCCGGGAAGCGATGCCGGAGCAGGTCTCGCTGTACGGTCCGTGCATCGAGAGCTTGATGAGGGCCGTCAACGCGTCGTCGTCGAGGTGGCGACGCCGCGAGACGTCCCGGTGGAACTTTTCGCCGAAGGCCCGACGCCGGATTGGGCTTTGCCGTTGCCGGAGGCAGACAAGTCCGCAGTCGGCGCCGAAGCTTCGATCCAGCGCTTTACCTTCGCGCTTGACGGCTTGCCGCCGGACGCGCAAGCCAAAGGCGCCACGCTGACGTTGACTGCGGTTACGCCCACCGACGCCGTTGAGGTCAAAGCGCGTCTCGACTAATCCGTTCGATGCGCTAATTTAACACCCCGAAACAAATCGATCTGCATAACGAGAGGATAGGAACATGCCCGTAAAAATTGGCGATCGCCTGCCGGAAGCGAAATTCCGGGTGATGGGTCCCGATGGCCCGGCGGTTAAGACGACCGATGAAATATTCAAAGGCAAGAAGGTCGTGCTCTTTGCCGTGCCCGGCGCCTTTACGCCGACATGCAACAACAATCATCTGCCCGGGTTTTTGAAGAACGCCGACGCCTTCAAGAGCAAGGGCGTCGACACGATCGCCGTCACCGGTGTCAATGACGTTTTCGTATTCGACGCCTGGAAGAAGTCGACCGGGTCCGGCACCAAAATCGAATTCTTGTCCGACGGCAACGCCGATTTCGCCAAAGCGCTCGACTTGCAGCTGGATGCCTCGGGCGCGGGGCTCGGCACCCGCTCGAAGCGCTACGCCATGCTGGTCGAGAATGGCGTCATCAAGCAACTCAACGTCGAGGACTCTCCCGGCAAAGCGGAAGTTTCCGGCGCGGACAGCCTGCTCAAGCAGATGTAACAAGGAAAGGCGCGCCGTGACTCCGGCGCCACCCTTCAAATCTTGTTTGAGATCGCGCGGCGGCGCTTGAGGTTGACAGCCGCTATTGCCGCCGCGGTGGCGGCGAGGTCGCTGTCCGCCGGCTTTGCTTTTGGCGCCAACGGCGTCGCCACGGTGGCAATATCGCGTAGCTCCGGCTGCACGTTGGCCGGCGTTGCCGGCGCGACCGCCGAGAGATCGCTTTTTACGGCGTGCGCCTTGGCCGCGAGCGGCGGGACCACGGCAAGATCGGTTTGCGCCCGTGCGTTGGCCGCCACCGGCGCCCCGGCAAAAGCTGAGCCATTTTGCACCGGTTGTTTTTTGAACTCCCACTGCGGGCCTTGCTCGAACTTGAACATCGGCGGCGTCACAACGGCCGGCTTTTGCCGGCGGCGCGTCCGCGCGAAGATATAAAGCAGCGGCTTTAGGATCCTCCGGGCGACGGTTTTGTGCCACTCAGCTTGCGCTCGCAGCGTCACGATTTGCGCCGCTTTCTGGTCGAGTTCGGATTGCAGGCGTTTCATCTCGGCAGTGCGTTTATCGGCAGGTCCGAGGCGGGCAAGCGCCTTCTCGCGAATCTGTTCCACGCCGACCTCGAGCCGCCGGATCGATTGAACAAACTCGGCGCGCATCTGATCCTTCTCCGCCTGGATTTCGGTGGTGGTGGTAGCGAGCGGAGCCGCCGCAGTTAGTTCCCGTTGGGCTGAGCGAGCGGCGCGCCGGCGGGCGAACGGAAAGAAAGCCAACGTCAGCACGTAGCCGATCAGAAGGCCGATGCCGCATTGCGTGATCAACTCGATCATCGAAGGCCTATCAATCCCGCAGCTTCTTCCCGGACCCGGTCAGGGTTTGGTCATACCAAAACAGCGTTGAAAATAAATCAACATTGAAATTAAGGGTGAATTCACGCCGCTTAATCGGACGCTTTGGCGTTGTTGCGAATCTCGGCGATCGCTTCGCGGGCAAGCGCGTCAGCCCGTTCGTTAATGTCATGCCCGGCGTGGCCGCGCACCCAATGCCAGCGGATTTCGTGGTTGCTCAGCGCGGCGTCGAGCCGCCCCCACAGGTCGGCGTTCTTCACCGGCTTTTTGTCCGCGGTCCGCCAGCCGTTTTGCTTCCATTTTTTTATCCACGAGGTGATGCCGTTGCGCAGGTACTGGCTGTCCGTGTGCAGATCGACGCGGCAAGGGCGCTTGAGAGCTTCCAGCGCGGCAATTGCCGCCATCAACTCCATGCGGTTGTTCGTCGTTAAAAGATCGCCGCCCTTGAGCTCCTTCTCGTGATCGCCGAAGGCGAGGATCGCCGCCCAGCCGCCGGGACCCGGATTGCCCGAGCATGCGCCGTCAGTGTGAACGACAACGTGCGGCGGTGTCGGGCTCACGGCGCGTCGATACCGTAGTCGCGGGCGCTGGTCGCCTTCTGGTGAAAGCGCAGCTTGCGCAAATATTCGAGAGGGTCCTTCGGCCGCACCAGCGCGCCTGGCGGTACGTCGAGCCAATCCACGAGGCGCGTCAGGAGGAATCGCACCGCGGCGCCGCGCGCGCACAGCGGCAGACTTTCCCACTCGCGCGCCGATAGCGGCCGCGTCCGGGCGTAACTCGCGAGGAGTGCCCGGCCCTTGGTCACGTTGTAGGAATGATCAGGCTCGAAGCACCAGGCGTTGAGGCAAATGGCGACGTCGTAGACCAGCGTGTCGGTGCAGGCGAAATAGAAGTCGATCAGGCCCGACAGCTTGTTGCCGAGAAAAAAAACATTATCGGGAAAAAGGTCGGCATGGATCACGCCTTGCGGCAGGCCTTTTGGCCAGTCGCGTTCGAGCCGATCGAGTTCGGCCGCCAGCACTTCCTGCAGATCGGGCTGAACTTTGTTGGCGCGTTCCCGGCAGGCCTCGTAGAGCCCCCGCCAGCCGGCAACCGAGAGGGCATTGTCGCGGCGCATGCCAAAATCGGCGCCGGCCAGATGCAGCCGCGCCAAGGCCTCTCCGACAGCCGCGGCATGGGCGGCGCTCGGCCGGCGCATCCACATGCCGTCGAGGAAAGTGACGATTGCGGCCGGCCGGCCGGCCAGCCTGCCGAGCGTTTGCCCGCTGCGGGTCTTCACCGGTTGTGGACAAGTAATACCCCGGCTTGCGAGGTGCTCCATCAGCGCAAGGAAGAAAGGCAGATCGCCCTCCGCCACGCGGCGCTCGTAAAGGGTCAGGATGAAATAGCCGCGGCTGGTGTGGAGCAGGAAATTCGAGTTCTCGACCCCTTCGGCTATTCCCTTGTAGGCCAAGAGGCCGCCGATATCGTAGTCCGTAAGGAAGAGCGCGAGGTCCTCCGCTGCGACGTCGGTGTAGACGGCCATGAAAATCTCCAGCGCCTCGCGGCTAGCGTGCTCTCCGTAGCGCCGTCAAGGTCAAGGCCACATGATCGCGCCGCCGGTGCGAGATGAAGGGGCCAGGAAGGTTGTTTTTTTGACAACTGCGCCGCTTTGGGTATCGGCAGCGATCCTCGTCGGCTTGCCGACTTGCTCGCCCTGCCCGGTCCCTACCTCGTTCACCGCGGGGTGCCGCTCGAGAGGCTGACGACCAACAACGAGATTGCCGGGTTCGATCGGCCGTTTTCGGGTGCGATCAGGGTCGCACCCGCGGCGCTCCCTGCCGTGCTGGCCGATTTCAAGCCGACGGCTTCACGGCCAAACCGGTCGCACTAAAATCGCTGCACTTTCCGCCTCACTCCGGCAGCAGTATGATTGTTCGAACCGGGATGCCGAGCGGGACCGCGCAATGAAGACCATTCTTGTTCCGATTGAATACAACGCCGAGCAAAACACTCCGATGGTTTCGGCGCTCGATACCGCGCTGCTGCTGGCGAAAAAATTCGAGAGCTGTATCGAGGGGTTCCCCCTAAGACCCGCGGTCGCCGACATGCTCGCGATGGACCCGGACGCCGGGTTGACCATGGTCGCCGTCAAGGAGAACGACGCGGAAATGGCGCGTCAGGCCGAGACCCTGTTTCACTCTTTCATGGAACGGCACAATGTGCCGCGCCGAACCGACGATGCAGCGCCGGCCTCGTTGTCGTGGACGTGGCTGCCGGCCGCGCCGAGCGGCCACGAATTCGTCGGCAACTACGGGCGGGTGTTCGACATCATCGTATTGGCGCGGCCCGGCGAAGAATGGCAGAGCCCGGCGATGGTCACGCTTGAATCGGCGCTGTTCGAAAGCGGGCGCCCGGTTCTCATTGCTCCTCCGACGTCACCTCGGTCGCTCGGCACCAACGTCCTGATCTCGTGGAACCGCTCCACCGAGCAAGCCCGCACCATGGC
Organism: Xanthobacteraceae bacterium; assembly: GCA_036490575.1. Classification (GTDB taxonomy): domain Bacteria; phylum Pseudomonadota; class Alphaproteobacteria; order Rhizobiales; family Xanthobacteraceae; genus BOG-931. Next base: position 57,770 of record DASXDP010000181.1, on the reverse strand, counting down.
GTTTTCCATGCCGCTTCTTCACCGGGCCGAGCGCATCACGATTTTGACCGTCGAAGGTGCGACAGTAGCCGGACCGAGCGGCGCGGAAATGGCGCGGGCGCTCCGCGCCAACGGCATCGCCGCCGAACCCATCACACTGCCCGCCGCCAAAGTCAGCGCCGGCGACGCCATTCTGGCCAAGGCCGAAGAGCTCGGCTGCGACCTCATCATCAAGGGTGCTTACACGCAAAGCCGGCTGCGGCAGATGATTTTTGGCGGCACCACGCGGCAGATTCTCGCCAACGCCAAGCTGCCGGTGCTGATGGCGCATTAAGGCCAGTTAGGCAGACGCGCCACCCAACTACTTCAGATCTTTGCGGATGATCTTGCCGACATTGCTCTTGGGCAACGCGTCGACGAACACAATGATTTTCGGCACTTTGTAAGCGGCCAGGTTTTCCCGAGCGAACTTCGTGATCTCGTTAGCCTCCAGCGCCGGGTCGCGTTTGACGACAAACAGCTTAACCCCCTGCCCGGTTTGCGGGTCGCTGACGCCGATCACGGCGGCTTCAAGGACACCGGGATGCCGAGCGATGATGTCTTCCACTTCGTTGGGAAAAACCTTGAAGCCGGAAACGTTGATCATATCCTTTTTGCGATCGAGAATTTTTAGAAAGCCTTCCGCATCGAGAGCGCCGATGTCGCCTGTGCGCAGCCAGCCGCCTTCGGTGAGTACGAGTTTGGTCTCGTCGGGCCGCTGCCAGTAACCCAGCATGACTTGCGGGCCGCGCACGCAGATCTCTCCCGCTTCGCCGATGGCGAGGTCGTTGCCGTTATCGTCGCGGATGGCGATTTCCGTGGACGGCACCGGCAGTCCCACCGTCCCGAGCTTCGGGCTTCTCACCGGATTGATGCACACGACCGGCGAAGTTTCGGTCAGGCCGTAGCCTTCAACGAGCTCGCTCCCGGTCAACTCCTTCCAGCGCGTCGCCACCGCACTCTGCACAGCGGCGCCGCCGCCGATGGCGAAGCTCAAGCTGGAAAAGTCCAACGTGGCGAAGTCAGGCCTGTTGATGAGGGCATTGAACAGCGTATTGACGCCGGTCATTGTGGTCACGCGCGCGCGGCGCATGGTGCGAATAAGCCCCTTCAGGTCGCGCGGATCGGGAACGAGCACGCTCAATCCACCCATCAGCGCAAAGGCCAACAGGTTCGCGGTGAGCGAAAAGATGTGATAGAGCGGCAGCGGAGTGAGCACGCTGCCTCTTTCTTCCGGAAGATTTGGCGCGATCCACGCCCTGCACTGCAGACAGTTCGCGACCAGATTGCGGTGCGTCAGCACGGCGCCTTTGGGGATGCCGGTCGTGCCGCCGGTATACTGCAGTACGACGGGGGCCGAAGACGGAAGCTTTTCGTCGGCGTAAAGCGCGGTTGCCGCACGGTCACACGCCATCTGCAGCATGGCGGAGTTCTTGATGCGCCACGCCGGCACTGCCCGCCGAATGTAGCTATTGGCAAAATTGAACACCGCGCGTTTGAGCGCTGGCATGAAATCGCCGAGCCGCGCCACCACCACATGCTTGATTTGCGTCTCGGCCAACGCGGCTTCGAGCTTGTGAGCGAAATTCTCCATGATGACGATGACCGTGGCGTCGGAATCGGCGAGCTGATTGCCGAGTTCGCGCGGGGTGTAGAGCGGATTGACGTTGACGACGACCAGCCCGGCGCGCAACGCACCGAGAAATGCCACCGGATAAGCCATCAGGTTCGGCAGCATGATCGCAAGCCGATCGCCGGGCCGGCATGCCAATTGCTCGACGAGAAACGCCGCGAAGTTGCGGCTGACCCTGTCCCAATCGGTGAAGCTCATCCGCGAGCCGAGACACTCGAAGGCCGGATGATCGGCATGCCTGGTGCAAGCGTCGACCAGCATTGCCGTCAGCGACGGAAAAGCATCAGGGTCGATGGTTCGTGGAATCCCGGGCGGATAGGAGGCGTACCAGACCGGCTCCGCGTTAGCCCCCGCGGTTCGGTCAACGGGAGGATTGGCACCGGTCTGCACGGACATAAGCGGGCCCCTCTCGTCAGCGGAAGCGAGCAATCGGGACTTTATGGCAGATTTGGATTTGCGGCGAATGAAGGCGCAGTGCGTGGCTTCGGACCCTGCGCGACCGGCTTGCGGCCGAAGTTACCTAACGGATTGATAACTATTGATAAACCTTATTCACCCGGCTGTAGCAAAACATTACCCTTGTTTCCGGCGATCTGACGACTATGGCCCATAGAAGGCTGAAAAGGCCATTTTTTGCCACACTACACGGTTAATCGGGGAAGGTCGGGGGTGGGTCGACGCGTAGTCTTCCGTTAACCCTTCCCAAGTTTACGCTGAGTAGGATTTTCGCCGCGGTGGGGATGCCGCAGCGGATCGCACCGATCCGGTGTGTGAACGTGGGGACGCCAGTGCTCTTTGGTGGCGCGCGCCTAGACAGATTTCGCCGTGCCGCGGCTCCCGCATTCTATTCCTGCGGCCTGGCTCTTTTGGTCCTGCTGTTCGGTTCGCGCGGTTTGCAGAACGCCATCGCGGAAGGAGACACGCGCACCATCTCGATGCATCACATGCATACGGGCGAGGACATCACCATCACCTTCAAGCGCGACGGCCGCTACGACGAGGCTGCGCTTGAGAAGATCAGTTGGTTCCTGCGCGACTGGCGCAAGGAGCAACAGACGCGGATGGATCCGCACCTCATCGACCTGGTCTGGGAAGTCCAGCGCGAGAGCGGCTCCAAAGAACCGATCTGGGTGGTCTGCGGTTATCGCTCCCCTGAAACCAACGCCATGCTCCGCCGTCACAGCAACGGCGTGGCACGCTTCAGCCAGCACATCCTCGGCCATGCCATGGACTTTTACATTCCGGGTGTGCCGCTCGATCAGCTTCGCGCCATCGGCCTGCGCCTGCAGCGTGGCGGCGTGGGCTTCTATCCGACCTCGGGCTCGCCCTTCGTCCATATGGACACCGGCGGTATACGGCATTGGCCGCGCATGACCCGCGAGCAACTGGTCCGCGTATTCCCGGATGGCCGCACCGTACATATCCCGACCGACGGCAAGCCGCTCGCTGGCTACGCGCTGGCCCTCGCCGACATCAAGAAGCGTGGCGACAGCCCGTCGGATGCCTCCCTGGATGCAGCGCGTAGTGCCGGGTTCGATGTTGCCGACGAGGGGGTCGGGCACCGGATCGCTCGTCCATTGGCCAAACTGTTCGGCCTGGCGAAGACCGACGAGGATGACGAGGGCGATGCGCCAGGCGCAGCCGCTTCCACCACCGAGCCGCAACGGTCCGGCGCCAAGGCGGCTCTGGCAGCCGCTATTTCGCGCACCGGGGACAAGCTCGCGGCCGAGAAGAAAAAGCTCGCCGACGCCGCCTCCCGCGCCGAAGGCAAGCTTGCGGCGGGAAAGGCTAAGCTCGCCCAGGTCGCTTCCAACGCCGAAGACAAGCTATCCGCAGAAAAGACAAAACTCATCAAGATCGCGTCGAAGGCGCGCGTCATCGCCCGTGCCGAAGCTTCGACGGCCACTCCAAATCAGGTCATCGAGAGCCGCGGATTCTGGCAGGGGCTGCCGGATGGCGAAGCTATCCGGTCGGTGGCTGCGGCGGCCGCCAAGTCCATGGCCGCCCTCGCCGGCAAAACGCCGGTAAACGAGATCGCCAGCGCCGACCCGGAAGCGACCGAGTCGATCCCGCCGTTCGCAGCCCGGCGCGACGATCGCACTGCGCCGGAAGGCGTTCTCGCCTATGCAGAGTCCCCGGACGACGCATCGGCGGCAGCCCCGGCAGGTGCTGGCGCCGCGGGCGCTGCAACACGGTCGACGGTGACCGGCCCGCTAGCTGTCCGCGCCGGCGCCGACGAAATGACCATTGCGGTGAAGCGCATCAGCGGCCGGCCCACCTCAGCCATCCTCACGGTCGCGAAAAAGACGACGTCGTCGATCCTCGCCAACACCGCGCGGTTGGACGACCCTTGGCTGCGGGCGGTCGTATGGTCGCCGAACGTCCATCGCTTCCTGTACATCACCGAGCTTGGTACGCGCGACTTCCGCTCCCTGTCCGGGCTGATGGTGAAGCCCGCCAATTCGGTACTGATGACCTTCGCGGCCGATCCGCAGTCCGGCCTGGCGAACGATCATTTCAGCGGCAGCGCGATCGTGTTCATATCCACGATCACCTACCCGGTTCGCTCCGCCGAGCTGCAATAATCCTTCGTTGAGACTTGGGGTCGCCGCGCGATGTCGTGGCCGATTCTAACGGCCCGCCTTGGCGCCGCCCTCGGTGCCTTTGCCGCGCAAGCGCGAGCGTTAGTTCAGCATGCCCAGCGCATGCATGTAGGTTTCCAGGACCGCTTCGTGCTCTTTGCGCTCGTTGACGTCCTGCTTGCGCAGCCGCACGATAGTGCGCAGTGCTTTGACATCGAAGCCGTTACCTTTGGCTTCGGCATAAACATCGCGAATGTCGTCGGCGATCGCCTTTTTTTCTTCTTCCAATTTTTCGACACGCTCGACGAACGCCTTCAAATGATCCTTGGCAAAGCGGCGTGGCGATTCATCGTCCTTGGTTTCGGCGTGGGCAGCATTTGCCATCGGGCACTCCTGACGTGCGCAGTCCGCTCGAAGCGATATTCGGACTTTGCGAGAAACAATTCAGTCAGGGAGACCATTCGAAAGCGAAGCCGCTCCGGTCAAGCGCTTCGCGCTTCATCCACAGCACTACACAGGACGAGCGGCGCGTTATCTGCGCGTCAGTGCTTTTGGCTTGCTTTTTTGAACGCCGCTTTCTGGTCGGCGGATGCCTCTTTTTGATGTTTGGCGCGCCATTCGTCATAAGGCATGCCGTAAACGAGTTCGCGGCTCTGGTCTTTTGTCAACGGCACGCCTTGCTTGTCGGCGGCCTCTTTCATCCAGTTGGAGAGGCAGTTGCGGCAGAAGCCGGCGAGATTCATTAAGTCGATATTCTGCACGTCGGTCCGCGACCGCAAATGCTCGACCAGGCGGCGATAGACCGCGGCTTCAAGTTCCAGGCGGCTTCGATCGTCGGTAGCCATGTTATCCTCCGCGGCGTATTGATGCGTCAAAGATAGAGACGCGCAAGGCAGGTTGCTATCCTGCGGGTCGCAATCCTTTATGGCTGCAATGGCGGACGCTCAGGCGAACTCGGCGCGACAACTTCTCGAATCTTTGTTCCGCGCCGCCGTGGGCGCCGCTCACCCTTCCGGATGCCTGCCGCCAAATCTGCCGGAACCACCGCCACGGGGACGGCTGGTCGTCCTTGCCGCCGGGAAAGCTGCAGGATCGATGATTGAAGTCGCAGAAACGCATTACGCCGGCGTCCTGCCGCGCGAGCGGCTTGCCGGTCTCGGCGTAACGCGCCACGGCTATGGCCGTCCAACTCAAAGGATCCCGATTATCGAAGCCGGACATCCGGTACCGGACAAAGCCGGCATCTCGGCGACTAAACGGGCGCTGGCGTTCGCGGACGCGGTGGACGGCGACGACCTCCTGCTTGTGCTGTTATCGGGAGGCGCGTCCGCCAACTGGATCGCACCGGCATCAGGACTGACGCTGGAAGAGAAGCAGGCGACGACGCGCGCGTTGTTAAGAAGCGGCGCCGCGATCGGCGAAATGAACGCCCTCCGCAAACACTTGTCGCGCATCAAGGGCGGCCGGCTCGCCCAGCGTGCGCATCCGGCTAGAGTGGTCACGCTGGCGATTTCCGACGTTCCGGGCGACGACCCGGCCGTGATCGGCTCGGGGCCGACGGTGCCCGATCCGACAACGCTTGCCGGCGCGCGCGACATCGTGCGGCGGCACCAACTCGCATTGCCGGAAGCCGTAATACGCGCGCTCTCGGATCCGGCCAACGAAACGCCGAAGCCGGGGGATCCGGTGTTTGCCCAAACCGAATATCGCATTGTGGCGCGGCCGGCGGACGCCCTGCGCGCCGCGGCGCAGGTGGCGCAAGCGGCCGGGTACGAGCCCGTCATGTTGGGCGACACCCTTGAGGGCGAGGCACGCGACGTCGCCGGTGAGCACGCTCAACTCGCCCGCGACATGGCCGCGCAAGGCCGCCGCGCCGCGATCCTTTCCGGCGGCGAATTGACCGTGACGCTGCACGGGAAAGGCCGCGGCGGCCCCAATCAGGAATATGCACTCGCCCTTGCCGTAAACCTGGACGGGGAGGCGAATGTCTATGGCCTCGCGGCGGACACGGATGGAACCGATGGCGGCGGTGGCCGGAAGGACGATCCAGCGGGCGCGTTCGTCGATCCGAGCACGCTCAATCGGGCAAACGCGGTCGGCCAAGATGCCGCCGCCTTTCTCGCCGACAACGATTCCACCGGATTCTTCAATGGCATCGGCGACCTGTTTCGCCCCGGTCCGACGTTCACCAACGTCACCGACTTCCGCGCCATTCTTATTGACAGATAACCAATAACCGGATTCTGAACTACCAATGAAGGACGCGAACGATCTCGGGATGGGGGCGCCAGTATTCGCTCCCGCGGCAAAGCGTCCGCTTCGGAAGCTCGTGCTCGCAGGAATGCCGGCCCTGTTCGCGTTTGCGGCGGGATTGGTGTTCCTCGCCGCTTCAACCGATCCAGCAGCCGCGGATTTCCGGCTGTGCAACAACACTGCGAGCCGCGTCGGCGTTGCTGTCGGCTACAAGGATGCCGAAGGCTGGACCACCGAAGGCTGGTGGAACTTGCCGTCACATACCTGTGAGACCATCCTCAAGGGCAACCTCGTGGCCCGTTACTATTACGTCTACGCCATCGACTACGATCGCGGCGGCGAATGGATGGGACAGGCGTTCATGTGTACCCGGGACAAGGAGTTCACGATCCGGGGCATCGCCGACTGCCTGGCACGCGGCTTCGACCACACCGGATTTTTTGAAGTCGATACCGGCGAGCAGCGCGCCTGGACGGTCCAGCTCACTGAATCGAGCGAACAGGCTCCCCAGCATCCGCTGCCGGCGGATAATCCTCTCAGCAATACGGCGCCGGCCACGGGTGCGCGAGCTACTCCAGGGGGCGGCCGGACGGCGCCAAGCGCCCCGACCTCGATCGCGCCGCCGGGAAGTCGATGAGGCGGCGGCGGCGCACCAAACTGGTGGCGACGCTTGGGCCGGCGTCTTCAAGCCGGAGCATGATCGGCAGGTTATTCGAGGCCGGTGCCGACGTATTTCGCATCAATATGAGCCACACCGCGCATGATAAGATGCGCGAGCTCGTGCAAACCATTCGCGACATTGAATCCGAGTGGAATCGGCCGATCGGCATCCTGGTCGACTTGCAGGGGCCGAAATTGCGGCTCGGCAACTTCAAGAACGAATCCGCGCAACTCGATGCCGGTCAGGATTTTGTGCTCGACGCCGATCCGACGCCCGGCGATGCAACACGGGTAAACCTGCCGCACGCCGAGATCTTCGCCGCCATTCAGCCGGGCGACACTTTGCTGATCGACGACGGCAAGCTCCGGCTCACCGCGGCGACTGTCGAACCGCGGCGCATCGTCGCGCAAGTAAAAGTCGGCGGCAAAATCTCGAGCCGCAAGGGCGTAAGCCTGCCCAACACGGTCGTCCCGCTCGCCGCTTTGGCGCCGAAAGATATCGCCGACCTTGAAGCGGCTCTCGATGCGGGAATCGATTGGGTCGCACTGTCGTTCATCCAGCGCCCGGAGGATGTCGCCGAAGCGAAGAAGATCACGCGCGGCCGCGCCTCGGTCATGGCCAAGATCGAGAAGCCGCAAGCTGTCTCGCGGCTTGACGAAATTCTCGACCTCGCCGACGCGCTGATGGTGGCGCGCGGCGATCTGGGTGTCGAAATGCCGCTCGAAAAAGTGCCCGGTGTGCAAAAGGAGGTGACACGCGCCTGTCGCCGCGCCGGTAAACCCGTGGTCGTGGCCACTCAAATGCTGGAATCGATGATCTCGAGCCCGGTGCCGACGCGTGCCGAAGTCTCGGATGTCGCAACCGCCATCTTCGACGGTGCCGACGCCGTCATGCTCTCGGCCGAATCCGCCGCGGGCCAATATCCGGTCGAAGCGGTGACGACCATGAACAAAATCGCCGAGGAGGTCGAACGCGAGGGACTCTACCTTCCGGCATTGCACGTCCTGCATACCGAGCCCGAGCCGACTGGCGCTGATGCCATTGCCGCGGCGGCGCGGCAAGTCGCCGAAACGCTCGACCCGGCGGCGATCGTGTGCTGGACGTCGTCGGGGGCGACCGGAATGCGGGTTGCGCGCGAGCGCCCGCGGTCGCCGATCGTCGCGATTTCGCCGATCGTCGGTGCCGGACGAAAGCTGTCGCTGGTGTGGGGCATTCACTGTGTCGTCGCCGAGGATGCGCGCGATCAGGACGACATGGTCGGACGCGCCTGCGAGATCGCGAGCAAGGAAGAATTCGCGAAAGCCGGGGAGCGCGTCATCATCGTGGCGGGCGTGCCCTTGGGCACGCCGGGTGCGACCAACATGATAAGGGTTGCGTACGTTCCCGCCGCCGCAAAGGCCGGCAGCTAGCCGGACATCAATCGATTGGCCGGCCCGGCTCTCGCAAGCTCCCGCTCATCTCGTCGACGGCCGCGGCAATGCGATCGCCGGCGGCATGGTGCAGCATGTGGCCGAAGCCTGCGAGCACTTCCACCCTCACGGTTGGCGCGAGTTCGGCGAGGTTCGCGGCATGCTTTTCAAGCGGCACCAGAGGATCGCGATCGCCGCTGAATGCGATCGTAGGAGCTCGAAGAGCGCCATAGCGCCCGACTTGTTTCCGCAGAAACGCGTCGAGCACGCCGACATCCGACCAATTGGCCATGAGGGACGCCGGTCGCAGGATGAGCCACGCGGCGGAGCGTTTCGAGTAAGCTGGCGGAACGGACTGCGGCAGAAAGGCCAGGCGGATGCCCAATTCAATGAGCAATGCGCCGAACGGCAAAGCGAGCGTATGCGCAAACAGCCAGCCCAGCGGCGAATTAAGTATGGCGTTCAAGCTGAAGAACCGCAGGGCCGGATGCGTCGGCGGCGCGAGGAGAACAAGCCCGGCGACGCGCTGCGGATAATCCAGCGCAAAAGTGAGCGCCAGCGTACCGCCCCAAGAATGGCCGACAATAATGGCGCGCTCGATGTTCAACCTATTGAAGAGTTCGTCCAATACGACCGCTTGTTCGGTTGGCGTGTTTTCGCCCCGGTTCTTGCGTGCGCTGAAGCCGAAGCCGGGCCGATCAACCAGAATCACGCGGTGATGCGCAGCGAGCCGCTCACCCACCGCCACTTCCATGTCTTTAAGGTTGGCTCCGGCGCCGTGGAGAAGAACAACCGGCAGGCCGTCGCTGGCGTCCGAGCTTTTTCCGAGTTCAACGATGTGCCGCCGCAAATCGTGGACGTCGATAAAGCGGCCGTGCGGCGGATGCCGCCGCTCGATCAGTCGGCTCATCACCAGCGTGGCGACGGCGCCGGCAAAGACGATCACGACAACGATGATCAGCGCGCTCATGCAGAGAAGCGCCGCCCAGCGGCGCTGAGTTGGCGCCTAAACTCCGAGCGGTTCGCCCTTCAACCAGGCCGCGCCGCGGGAATAGAGCTTGTCGAGCACCGGACCTTCTATTCCCGGCATATCGGTTTTGACTTTGTAACCGATCTTGCTCTGCAAATACGCGAGATGCCGATATCCTTCCGGAAAACTCGCCAGCAAATCCTTGTCCAGCACGAGCTTGGCTGACGGATCGACCGGATCGAGGCGATCCTTTTCATAAATCGGCTGGCGCAGGACTAGTCCCCAGCGGCCGTCGCGCTTCTCGATGAAATCGTGGAACCGTCCGGTGCATACAACGTCGCAGATCACGCCTTCGACAGGCGCACGCTGCGAAATGGTCATTTTGGTTTGTGCAATGGCACGCTCACCGGAAACGTCGATCGAGCTGCCGCCAAGAAAATGCAGGATGCGGACGCCGCGGGCCCAGCCTTCGTCATTGACCTTGATGAATTCTTCGAAGCTGCCCTGGAACCACGTTGCCATCATGCGGCCGTCGGCATGCCAAACGGTGCGGAAACGGTCCCACAGGCGAGCATCGCGCCAAAGAACCCAATTTTCGACTAGTTCGCGGATAGCAACTCTGTCGGCGGCAATATCGGGCATGAGACCGTCCATCCTTACCTTGGTGGGGAGGCAAGAATGGTATCAGATATCGCGGCCTTCCACCTTCTCCCGGAGGGTCTTGACCGTTTCGCCGACATGCTCCAGGTGCGGATTGATCGCCAGCGCCCGCCGATAGGCCTCCAGAGCGTGCGCATCGTCACCGAGCTCTTGCAGGATCAGTCCAAGCCCCGCCAGCGCACCGAAGTGGCGCGGTTCGCGCGCCAGCACCTCGCGTATGTCCGCCAGCGAATGACCGTAATCGTTCATGAGGTAGTAGACCGTGGCGCGCCGGTTCCAGCCTTCGACATAATTCGGCTTAAGCTCCACCACGGCGTCGAGCAGCTTGATCGCCAGGTCATAATCCTTCTCATCGGCGGCGGCTTTGGCCCGGCCCATGAGCAGATTGCAGGTGTCGCTCCCGGAAACCATCCAGACCCCCCAGATCCGGGTCTCGATGGCCTTGGCACTTTCGGCGTCGGGCGCGATCTTGAGTGCTTCGAACAGCGTATCAAGGCTCGGCGTGCGCGGGCCGTGATCTTGCCGTGGCAAATCGCTGGGAGGCGTTACCCAGTCGGGCGCCGGTTTTGTTTCGGGACCGCTTCGCGCAAGGGACATCGTTGCCGCAGGCGCAGCGGTCAAAAGCAGGGATGCCAACAGGAGCGACGGTCCGGTGAATCGCCTAGGCATGCAAATGAGTCTAGCCGCGGAACAAGGCGCAGCAAGGCCGAATTCCGCTCACAGGAGCGTGAATACGCTCTATGTGATTGAGCGCACCCTTAGCCCTGACGGGCTTTGAAGCGGCGTTGCGTCTTATTGATGACGTAAACGCGGCCTTTGCGGCGTACGATCCGGTTGTCGCGGTGACGACCGCGGAGCGATTTTAACGAATTACGGACTTTCATGGCGCGATCCGGCGTTGTTGCCGGTTGATTAAGGAACCGCCACCGGCTTGTCAACGAGGCTGGCAAGGGGGGCCGGCGCTTGCGCCGCTCGTTCGCGCCTCGTGCGCTGAATTGGCCACGCCGGGACCCGGCGCTTCGCCTTTCGCTCCTGCAGGTAAGCGATCCAGTTTTGGTAGATGCCGATTGCCGGCGCCTGCCAAGTATTTTGCAATCCGCCTTCGATCGCCTTCATGGGGAACTGCCGCAACAGCTTTTCGGCTCGCTCTGTCCGCGCCCTCATGCAAAATTCCTCGATCAGCCCGCTTGCCTCTTTGTCGAAATAGCCCTGCGGCAGCGGCGGAAATCCCTCGCGTTCGCCGCGCAGGAACCGCCCGACATCGCGGCGAAATTCACGCGCCAGCGAATCCGCATCGTATTCCGGATGACCCTGAAAGAACAAAAACTGCGAGGCGCCGCGATCGGGCCCGACGAACATATCGGCTCCGGTGGCGACCGATGTGCTCAGCACACGATAGCCGTTGGCGATAAGCGCTCCCGCCGGCAGATCGTTGTGGCGCGAGTGCGGCACCGGAAGCCGCGGCGGCATGCCGGCGGTGAGCGAATGCCCGCGCACGATGTCGCAGGGAAACACCCCGAACAGCTTTTCCTTCCGCGGCCGGCGTTCGATGCCGTCGGCATGGAGGACCGCGGCATGCGCGGCAAGACACGACCAGATCGTTGAATCGGTATTGTGCTCCGCCCAATCCATCAATCTGGTCAGGGCAGGCCAATATGGCTCGTCGCGCAACGATGGTGCGCGTGGCTCGTTGCCGGTCACGATTAGACCGTCGATATGCGCATCCCAAAGTTCGGACACATCCCGGTACCTCACCGCGAGCGCCGCACGCGCCTGCGCGCTTCGCGGAATCGCCGCCAGCGAAAACAGCTTGAAGCGGACGATCAGGCCGGGCGATGCCGCCCGGACAAGATCGATAAATTGACGCTCGGTCGCGTCGAGCGCCGCATCCGGCATGTTGTTGACCAACCCGATGGTCAGACAATTTTCCCCGCGCAGTTCCGCGGTTGCACCAGAACGGGCCGTATCGAGAAGAATTGGCATCGATAGTGTGCCTGGCGATTATTCGGCCGCTATCAGCGGCGAGCGAAATGATTGCGCAGCGGCGAGCGCCTGATCGAGGTCGGCGAGAATGTCATCGATGTGCTCGATGCCGACTGAAAGCCGAATCATTTCCGGTCGCACGCCGGCCTTTTCCTGCTCGGCAGGCGACATTTGCCGGTGGGTCGTCGAGGCGGGGTGACATGCAAGCGACTTGGCGTCGCCCATATTGACCAGCCGCTTGAACAGCTTCAGCGCGTCGTAAAAGTTCTTTCCCGCCTCGAATCCGCCGGCAATGCCGAAGGTCAAAATCGAGGCAGCGCGTCCCGAAAAATACTTTTGTGCGAGCGCGTGATACGGACTGTCTGCGAACCCGGCATAGTTGACCCATTGCGCGCGCGGATCGGCGCGCAAAAACTCCGCGACCCGCCGCGCGTTTTCGACGTGCCGCTCGACCCGCAACGCTACCGTCTCGATGCCTTGCAACAAAAGAAAAGCCGACAGCGGCGAAAGAACCGCGCCAGTCGTGCGCTGATGAACGCTGCGGCATCGGGCGATGTAGGCCGCCGCGCCGAAATGGTCCGTGTAGACGAGGCCGTGATACGAGCGGTCGGGCTCGTTGAACATCGGAAAGCGCTTGGCGTTGGCGCGCCACGGAAAGCGTCCAGAATCGACTATGGCGCCACCGAGCGTGGTGCCGTGGCCGCCCAGGAATTTCGTCAATGAATGCACGACGATGTCGGCGCCGTAATCGATCGGGCGGAGCAGGATCGGCGTGGCAACGGTGTTGTCGACAATGAGCGGAATGCCATGGCGCGCCGCGACCGCCGCGAGCGCTTCGATGTCGCAAATATTCCCGGCCGGATTGCCGATGCTCTCGCAGAACAGCGCGCTTGTCTGGTCGTCAATAAGCCGCTCCAGCGCGTCGGCCTTATCGGATTCGGCGAAGCGAACCTGAATGCCCTGGCTCGGCAGAATATGGCCGAAGAGCGTGTAGGTCGTGCCGTAAAGCTGCGGAATGGAAACGATGTTTTTGCCCATCGCCGTCAGATTGAGAACGGCGTAATTCAGCGCAGCCTGGCCAGAGCTGACACACAGCGCCTCCAGACCGCCCTCGAGCGCGGCAACCCGCCGCTCGAGCACAGCCGTTGTCGGATTACTGATCCGGCTGTAACGGTGACCTTCGATTTCAAGATTAAACAGCGCAGCGCCCTGATCGGCGCTATCGAACTCGTAGGCGACGGTTTGATAGATGGGGACGGCGACGGCTTTAGTGGTCGGCTCAGTGTCGTAACCGCCGTGGATAGCCACCGTATCGCTTTTCATAGTTCCCCGCCGTGTCGCGTTCTCTACCCCTCAGCAAAGCTATCCCCTTTTCGTTTTTTATCCGTCACCCGCAGAGCAAACAACTTAACGGTCGAAAATTCGAAGGAGTAACCTTAATCGGCGCCTCGCTTGGCTTCGCCGATATCTGATGACTAAAATTTTAGGCAATCTCGAACCTGAACATTCACTTTGTTCGGCCACTATTGTCCGCGATGGCGCTGCTCGAAACCGAACGCCGAAGGCCTGCACCGGGCGTCCGTGAAACGGCGCAACGCGATTGGCTGCGCGCGCTGGCGGCGACCGCACCGGTCGCAGCACAACCGAACCGCTTACTGTTCCACATCGTCGAGGAAATGGCGCAGATATCTCCCGAGGCGCCGGCGCTGATTTCCGCCACCGAGAGCCTGACCTACGCGGCGCTCGCGACGCGAGCAAACGCGTACGCGCGGTGGGCGATCGCGCACAACATCGATAAGGGCGACACGGTTTGCCTGATGATGCCGAACCGGCCGGAGTATATGGCCGTCTGGCTCGGGCTTACCTCAGTCGGTGTGGTGGTGGCGCTGATCAACACCCAGCTGCGCGGGCCATCGCTTGCTCACTGCATCGATGCGGTGGCTCCGGCGCATGTGATCGCGGCCGCCGAATTTTCGGCGGACCTGGAATCGCTGGGCGCGAACCTGCGGAGCCAACCAAAAATCTGGTCCGACGGTGAAGACGGCATGTTTGCGCCGATCGCTCAAACTGTCGATAAGTTTTCCGGCGATGCACTGGGCGCGCGGGAGCGACGCCAGGTAACGGTCGCCGACCGCGCACTCCTGATTTACACCTCCGGCACTACCGGCCTTCCCAAGGCGGCCAATGTCAGCCATCGCCGCGTGCTGCTCTGGAGCTTGTGGTTCGCCGGGCTGCAAAACACCGGCCCGCTCGATCGCGTTTATGACTGTCTGCCGATGTATCACAGCGTCGGCGGGATCGTCTCCACCGGCGCGGCTTTGGTGCGCGGCGGGTCGGTGCTGATCCGCGACAGATTTTCCGCGCAGCATTTTTGGAACGATATCGTCGACGGCGACTGCACGATATTTCAATACATCGGCGAACTCGCCCGCTATTTGGTGAACGCGCCGCCGCAGCCGCGCGAACGTGCGCACCGGCTGAGGTTGGCTTGCGGCAACGGACTTCGCGGCGACATCTGGGAAAAATTTCAGAAGCGATTTGCGATTCCGCGCGTCCTTGAGTTTTACGCATCCACCGAAGGCAACTTTTCGCTCTACAACGTCGAAGGCCGGATCGGCGCTATCGGCCGAGTACCTTCGTTTCTGCGTCACCGCTTTCCGCTCGCGCTGGTAAAGTTCGACGATCAGAGCAGCGCGCCGCTCCGCGGCGAGAACGGTCTTTGTATCCGCTCCGCCACGGGCGAAGCCGGCGAGGCGATCGGCCGCATTCACGATGCTTCCGCTCGGGCCGGAGGCGCATTCGAAGGCTACAGCAACGCCGAACAATCCGAGCAGAAGATCTTGCGCGACGTGTTCGAGCGCGGCGACGCCTGGTACCGGACCGGCGACCTTATGCGGTGCGACGACAGCGGCTTCTATTATTTCGTCGACCGTATCGGCGACACGTTTCGCTGGAAGGGCGAAAACGTCTCTGCCTCGGAAGTCGCCGCCGCCATTGCGGCCTTCCCGGGGATCAAGGAAGCCAACGTTTACGGCGTGCGGGTGCCAGGCACCGAGGGCGCCGCCGGCATGGCGGCGATCGTTTGCGACGGCGATCTCGACTTGGTAGCGCTGCGGAAGCACTTGGCGGCGTGGCTGCCGCCGTACGCCAGACCACTATTCCTGCGTCTGGCCGATCGGCTGGAAGCGACCGCAACGTTCAAGCATCCGAAGACCAAACTACAGCGCCAGGGTTTTGATCCGGCGGCGACCAGCGACGCCATCTACTTCGACGATCCGGTAAAAAAGACCTACGTGCGCCTCGACGGCGAGCAGTTCGCCCACATCGCCGGCGGCAAAGTGCGGCTTTAGCCTGTAAGGCTGGCTCGTCGCGCCACAGCCGTTCACGGTGAAAATTGAGCTCGAAGCGGTCAGCCGCCGCGGCGAATGAGCGCGCAAACGGCAACGCCGACGAGCATGAGCCACGCGACGATCAAGAGAGTGCCACCACTGGGGGCGGCCATGGGAAATAGCCTGTGGCCGGCAAAAGCCCGAACGGCGACAGCGCCCGAAAACAGCGCTGCGCCCGCAACCCAGGCACCGAGCACGGCGAGCATCACTGGCCGCCAAAACAGCCCCTGCTGCGTAAGTGCGGCGCCGCCGAGCACGGCGGCGGCGTGAAACAGCAGCATGTAAGCCGCGCTTTCGACACCCGCATGGGCGCCGTCGTGAGCGCCAGCGGCGGCAAGGATGACGCCGCCCGCCCCCATCAGGCCGGCAAGTGCGACAAATACCGCAAGCGTCACCACGACCTCCTCGCTGCGCTTGGACTGTAACTTATTTGCAAGGCCCGCTAGGTTGGCAAGCCTCATATCGACTGCCGCAAGGTGGAGCAATGCCCGCGGACGCCGCTAAAACTACTGACGACGGTATTGCGGGCCAGCTAACGGTCGGGCCGCTCGGCGATGGCGATATTGCCGAAGCCGCACGCATTGTTCGTCTTGCCTTCGGGACTTTCATAGGCGTGCCCAATCCGGAAGCTTTTTGGAGCGATCGCGACTACGCGCATGGGCGCTTTGCTGCACCCCACGCGGCGGCTTTCGGCGCCAAACTTGGCGGAAAGCTTGTCGGCTCCAACTTCGCCACGAATTGGGGAAGTGTGGGATTCTTTGGACCGCTGTCGGTGCGACCCGGCCTACAGAATCGCGGTGTCGCGCAAGCCCTGCTCAAAAAAACCATGGCCCAATTCGACGCCTGGGGTACCAAGCACGTCGGTTTGTTCACCTTCGCGCAGAGCGCCAAGCATGTCGGCCTCTACCAGAAGTTTGGATTTTCGGCACGCTTTCTCACCGCCATAATGTCAGCGACGGCGCGACCTCACAGCGCGCGCGGGCTGTTACGCCTTCGCGAGTTGACGAAAATAAAACAGGACGAGGCGCTACACTCTTGCCGACGCCTGACTGAAACGCTTTATCCCGGCCTCGACCTGACCGAAGAGATCCGCGCCACCGCGGCACTCAACCTCGGCGAAACGTTGCTCATTGAAGATGGGGACGAAATTGCCGCTTTCGCGATTTGCCAGCACGGACCGGGCAGCGAAGCAGGTGCCGACACATGCTACGTCAAATTCGGCGCCGCCCGCGCAGGCGCTTCAGCCGAACGCGATTTCATCCGGCTTATTGAGTCGTGCGAATCCCTCGCCGCCGAAATCGGCACAGCGAAGCTTCTGGCAGGGGTCAATATGGCACGCCACGAAGCCTATCGGCTGTTCGTCGCCCGAGGCTATCGCACTGAAATCCAGGGTATCGCCATGCACAAAGATAACGACCCCGGCTATTCGAAGCCCGGTCTCTTCATCATTGACGATTGGCGATAGCTAAGCGGTCGCGCCGGCGTCGACCGTGAGCACCGTGCCGGAAATGTTGCGCGCCTTCGGGCTCAACAGGAACTCGACTGCATTGGCCACATCGTCCACGTCCGCAAGCCGCTTCAGCGCGCTTCGTCGTGCAACGCGCTGACGCTGCGCGTCAGCCATCGCGTCAGTCATTTCTGTCGCCAAAAAGCCCGGCGCCACCGCATTCACGGTGATATCCATCCGCCCAACCTCGCGCGCCAGCGAGCGCGTAAACCCGAGCATCGACGCTTTCGTCGCGGCGTAAGCGGACAGGCCGCTGTAGCCGGTAAAGCCGATGATGGAAGCGATATTGACAATGCGGCCGGCGCCGTCGGCCATCATGCCACGCACGACATATTTTGTGAGCACGAGCGGCGACAACGTATTGACGCGCACCAGCTGCTCGATTTTCGAGTTGTGCATCAGCGCCAGCGCGCCGTCGGTGCCGAGCGCCGCATTGTTGACCAATCCGAACAGCGGCCCGAACTCTTTTCGCAGTCCGCGCAGCAGACCGGGAATTTCGTTGATCTTGGCGAGATCGAAGGGCGTGAAGTGGAGCGAGCCGGCCCCCTGCCCGCCCTCGAGCTGCGCGATGGCGTCCGTGGTTTCTTTGCTTTTTTGCCGCGCCACCGCGATGACCCGATACCCGGCGCCGGCGAGCTTGCGCGCGATGGCAAGGCCCAGGCCGCGGCTGCCGCCGGTCACCAGCACGTTGCGCGTCGTTTCCGGCATCGCCTCTAACCTTGCCGGCGCACGAGTTTGCCGGTCGCGGCGACTTCGAGCTTCGGCACGAAGCTGATGGCCGCCGGGACCTTATGCCGGGGCAGAATGTTACTGCAGAATTTGAGGATGTCGTTCTTGACCTCGATCTGCCGGCCACGCTCGAGTTCTTGTCCCGGGCTCAGCACCACCTCGGCGACGACGACAGATCCGGTAATGGGACTTTGACGGCCACGCACCAGCGACATGCGCACGCGCGGGTGCCGGTTGATGACCGCTTCGACCTCCTCGGGATGCACTTTCATTCCGCCGATGTTGATGATGCCGCCCTTGCGGCCAGCGAAATAACAACGGTTGCCATCCTGCTCGACAATGTCCCCGGTATCGACAAAGCCGTCGGCACCGGCAAGCGGCGGCGCCGCGCCGAGATAGGCCGATGCGGTACGGGGCGATCGGATACGAAGGGAACCGTCGGCTATCTTCATTTCCACGCCGTCGCGCGTGGCAGCTAGGAAATCCGGCGGAAAACCCGCGCGGCCATCGTTGACATCGAATGCGACGCCGGCTTCGGTCGAAGCGTAAGCATGGCCGATGACGGCCCTGGGGAACGCCGTGCGCAGACCGTCGAGTACCGCCTGATCGGCAATCTCGCCCGATAGTCTGACGTAACGCGGAGAGATTTTTCCGAGGTCCGGGTTCATTAGCGCCCGGCGCCAGTGCGAAGGCGTCCCTGACAAGTGGGTCACATCATGCGCAGCGAGCCGCGCGAGATGATCCGAAACGCTTTCTTCGGAATCCGACAACACGAACGAGGCGCCGCCAAGCAGCGCACGAAGGTAAATCTGCATGCCGCCATAGCGGCGAATGTCGTAAAAGGTCCCCCACACTGCGGCGCCGTCCGCGGGGCTCTGCGCATGCAACGGCGCGGCAAGGCTCGCGAGATTATGCACGACCATCTTTGGCACGCCGGTCGTGCCCGAAGTCACCAATACCCACTCGGTGCGCAGGCGATTCGCCGCGCTCTCAGTCATGGGAACGATCGAGGAGTGGCAACGGACTTGAGCTGGATGCCCGATCACCGCCAGCGGCGGCGATCCGTCATCAACGACCGCGGCGTCGGCCTGCGTGGCAGCCGCGATCGCGGCCAGGTGGGCGATTTCAACACCAGGCGGCAGAATGACAATACGCCGAGCAACGCCATCGAGTTCAATCAGCGCCAACGCGGCGCTTAGTTGACTCTCGACCGCAAGCAGCACGGAACGCCCGGCAAGCGATGGAAGCCCAGTGCCGAGAACCGAGCCATCACGAAGATCGGTAAGGCGAATGGACTTTTCGCGATCCCAAAGACACCGGCGATCCGGCGCCGCGGTTACCTGCTCGCGCAGCGCGGTTTCACCGCCGGCCATGCTCGTAGACTTTTACGAAATCGCCGAGGGTAATCGGAAAAATCGCATCTTCGGCCGCGGTGAAGGGATCGATGCCGAGTGTGTCTTCGAGCCGCGCCACGAGAACGGCAAAGCCAAGCGAGTCGAGGCCGCAATTGGCAAGAACGAGATCTTCCTTCAGAGGCGGCAAAATCTTGCCGTGCTCGCGAGCCACCTGCTCCATCTGCTCGATTATGGTTAACTTTACCGACATGCTGCGCCTACTGTTTGTTCATCCCGGCCCGGTATATTCGCGCAACACTTACGATCAAGTTCACGAACGCCTCGTGGTCAACGCGAATGGTTTCTCCCGTCGCAGCGCTGCGCTGCCGTCAAATTGAAGCGGCCGATATCGAGGCGGTGGCGTCGCTCCTGGCGCGCGGCTTTCCGGTCCACGACCGCGGGTTCTGGCTAAAAGCTTTTGCCCAACTGTCCCGGCACGAGCCGCCGGCCGGGCTGCCCAAATATGGTTACCTTTTGGCCATGGGCGACACCGTCGTCGGCGCCCTCCTCCTTATTTGCTCGACGATCCGCACCGGCGGCAGCGCCGCTACGCGCTGCAACCTCTCGAGCTGGTATGTCGATCCGGAGTTTCGCGCTTACGCACCGATGCTGGTCGCGCAAGCCGTTCGACACAAAGACGTGACCTACACCAACGTCTCGCCGGCGCCGCACACCAGGCCGATCATCGAGGCGCAGGGCTTTTCGCGCTACAGCGACGGCGTCTTTGTGGCGATAACTGCGTTGAACGGCCTCTTCGGCGGGCACAAGGCCGAGGTGGTCGACGCAACCAAACAGACTGATATCGAATGCGATGCCTTCGACCGCGAGGTGCTGTTGCACCACGCGGCACTCGGCTGTGACAGCCTTTGGTGCGTCGCGTCGGGGGAAGCTTCGCCCTTTGTGTTCCGCCCGCGCCTGGTCAAAGGCCGAATTCCCTGCGCGCAGTTGATCTACTGTCGCAGTGTTGAGGACTTGGTCCGTTTTGCCGGACCGATCGGACGGTATCTTGCCCGGCGCGGGAAGTTTTTCGTGGTGATCGACGCAAACGGCCCGGTACCCGGGCTGGTCGGGTGGTTTCAGCCCGACAAGATGCCGAAGTACTACAAGGGGCCGCAGCGCCCGCGCCTCGGCGACCTGGCGTATACCGAATACGCCCTGCTCGGGGTTTAAATCCGCAGTTCCGCGCGCACCGCCGCGGGCCAGCTTTCGATCTCCGCGCCGTGGGCGGTGAACAGCGCCAGCGCCAGACGATCCATGCCGAAGGCGACGCAACCGGTATTGACCACCTGACCGGCGCTGTCGCGCAAATTCCAAGCCGTGCCGAAATGGTCGCGGTGATTGTTGAAGCTCATGCAGGCGGTCGGCTCCTCCACGGAGCGGACCGGCACCAACAATTCAAACTTCAGCGCCTGCTCGATCTGACTCAACGCCATCAGCTTGCCGCCACGACCGAAGAACGCATCACTGGCCTGGGCGATCTGATAGTTGAGCCCAAGCCGCTCTGCGAAGCCCGGCGCCCAGGCGAGCCAGCGGCGGCGAAAATCGTCGATCTGCTGCGGCGTGCCGGCGCGGACGAACTCGCGCATGCGGAACGACTGCAACCGGTCGAGATCCTTCGACGGTTCACGGCGGAAGCAATCGCCGGCGACATCGAAGTTCAAGCCTTCGGCGGGCACGTCACCGCGGCTCGCCGCGAGCGGATAGACCGGATAACAAGCCGCAGGGCTGAGCACGAGGTCGGCGGCGGACAGCGCCGGCGTCCAATCCTGGTTTGCTTCAAAACGATCAACCGCGGCACGGACTTCGCCTTCTTTCCCCGGCAGACAGCAAACGCAGCCGAGAAAGTGCGGGAAGCTTTTCAAATAGCCCGACTTTTCCACCTGCCGGCGGCTCATCACCGGCGGAAAGCGCAGCACTTCGGTTCCGGGCTCGCGATGACGGGAAATCAAAGCGGCCAACGCGTCAACCACCGTCTCGAAAGCAGCCGTCCGCGTATAAACGCCGTCGATGCCGGTCGACAGCAACAATTTCTCGGCAATGGCATCGAGCGAGCGGAACGACGGCTTCGGGGCCTTGAACGCGATATTCATTGCATACGCCTCACTTTATTTCCCTTGCGGACTTTTTCGCCGCATTCAACCGCGCAGACTGGTCGGAACTCCACTTAGCAGCGACGCATCAGCCAAATTGGCGAGGATGCGGTCATTGTTGATCATGATCGGCGATGACAGGACGTCGCGCAGGTGCCGGCCGAGGCTGAACTCGCTGTCGTTGCGATAACCGGAAAGGCCGCAGGCCTGCATCGCGCTCATTACCACCGACACGGCGAGTTCCGACGCCCTGACTTTGTGCAAATTCATGCTGGTCTGATAATCGAGCGACTCGAGCGCCGCGCCGTCATCCGCGATCGCTTCAAAACGCTGCAATGCCGCAGCGATCAATGAGCGAAGCGTCTGCAGCGTCGCGCTCGCCCGCGTCAAGTGCGCGGCGCCGGGCGGCAGCGTGCCTTCGGCGCGATGCCTCGCCTTGCGAACAAAGCCGCGCGCGCGTTCGACCGAAGCTGCTGCAATTCCCGCCCACGCGCTGCTCCACATCAGATGCGCAACCGGCATCATGGTGCGGGCGTGGATCTCGGCGTAAGCGACCGGCAGCACCTGTTCGCCCGCGCCTGACGCCACCAGCTGAAAGCCCGCGCTGCAGGTGCCTCGCATGCCGAGCGCGTCCCAGCCGACTTGCCGCTGCAACGTATAGTCCTGCTTGAGGAAGACGACCAAAACCTGATCCGCGCTGGCCGCGTCATTCGCGCGCCGCGCCGTCGTGACAATTCCGTCCGCCGCCTCGCCGTAGGAAATCACGGTCGCGTTCCGCTCGAGCGTGATACGCGCGTCGTGGCGCTCAACGGCGGCCGCACTGTTACGGATATCGCCGCCGCGATCGCCCTCGGTGGTCGAAGACGCCAGCAACATCTGCTCGCCGCAGATGCGGCGCAGCAGCAATTGATGCCACGCACTGCCGCGACCGTGCCGGACAATGCAAGCGACCTTGGTCTGGTGCATGGCGTAGATCATGGCCGTCGACGAGCAGGCGCGGCCCAGCGCGTAACAAATATCGGCCACATCGGCGACGGAGGCGCCCTCGCCGCCGAACTCGCGCGGCACCGCAACGCCGAGCAGGTGCGCTTCGCGCAGTGCTGCAATGGCTTCTTGCGGAAGTCGCGACTCGCTATCAACCGCCGAAGCATGCGCGGCGGCGACGCGCGCCACTTTCTCGACGCGCGATGACAGGCTTTCCGCTTTTGTCTGAACTTGATTGGCCTGGACTTGGCCGCCCGCAACGAGAAGGCCGCGCGCCGGTCCGCGGGAGATAGCAACGGTTCGCATGGTGGTGAATGCGCTCATTGACACCTCTATTGCCGAGCGGCTTTGACCGCTTTTGTCTGAGCATCAGAAGTAGCGCAAATTCGGACTTTTCGGCGGATAATACGCGTAATTGTCTCTGTTCTTTCTCATAAAGGTTACCAATTGAAAGCAATTCACCTGTAATTATTCGACAGCAGTATTTCCGTAGCGTGCGCTGGGATCTGTTTGGAGAGTATTAACCGTGCCTCATTCCTCCGATGCCGAACTGACCGGTCGCGTAGCGTCGCTTGTGCGCAAGATCATGGAGAAGCGCGCGATAACGCGATCCGTCGGTGCCGACGACGATCTGCGTGCATGCGGCCTTTCGTCACTCGACCTCGTCAATCTCATGCTCTCGGTCGAACAGGATTTCTCGCTGAACATTCCGGAGCGGGACATGACGCCAGCGAATTTTCGCTCGATCGACACAATCGTCGATCTCGTGCGCACCTGCCAGCATTCCGCCGTCGCTGGCTAGCGCCGAAGCGGGCAGCAACGCGCGCTTACTTGGCGGAATCGTTTCGCAAAAACGCCTCAAGCGCCGCCGCATCTTCCCTATTCGCTGCAAAGTCTACGGCCATGCGAGCGTAAAAATGCGCCGCGGCTTCGTAAAGTTCATGCGCGGCCGAACCATCGCCGACAAAGCCGGCGATTTCCTCCATTTCTGCCACCCACCGATAGGCCTTGGCCGGCATCATCGGTAATTGTTGCTTGAATTGCGCCAGCGCCGCTTTCTGGCTGTGGGCGAGCTCGTCGTAGAGCGCGTCGCCGGCACCGGCCCGCATCGCCGCCAGCATCATCGCAGCTGCCACCGCCTGCGTACCCTTGGTGATTCCGGCATAGGACATTTTCAGCGCCGAAGCGGAATGCAGAGGCCCTTGCAGCGTGCGCACGTCGAGACCGTAACGCCGCAAGCCGGCAAACTGCGCGGCCCCGGGGCCTGAAGCATAAAAGCGCGGGCCGCTGAGATTGATCTCATGGTCTCCTTGAGAACGCGAAATCCGCGGCGGCGGCGGACCGATAATGCCGCAGTCGACAAATATGCAGCCGGTCGGCGCGACGGCAGCGGCCACGCGCTCGAGAGTCGCCGGATTAATGGCATTGCAATCGGCATAGACCGGCTTCGCATTGCTCGCTTTCAGCGCCGGCGCAAACCGTTCCGCCAGCGACAAGGCTTCTCCCGGCGGCACGATCGACAGGATGAAGTCCGCGGAAGCGATCTCTGCATCGCTCGCCGCGAGCATGTGGGCATCCATGGCGCGTTCCGCCGTCGCTTCGCGGCGGCCGACGAGCGACGTCAATACCTTGGCGCCGTGATCTGCGAGTCTCCGGCCTACTCCAGCGCCCATCATTCCAGCGGCAATCACAGCGACTACGGGAGCAGTCATCACGGCCTCGATTTTGCCTACGATGATATCGGCGGGAGCGCTGGGCGCTAGGCCTCAGGCGAAGGACCACACCATCCGGGTAAATAACCGGCTTCCTGACTTTTCGCCAATTCCAGCGCTATTTCGACCGCATGGTCGAAGTCCTGCTCCAGAGTTTTTCGCTTGACGCGGCGGCGCAGAAAATCGGCCCAGAGAAACTCACTGAACGGCGTCGTATCCTTGGCGAAACCGCCGGCGCGGCGCAGTTCGCCGGCGAGCGACCTGTAAGGATCGTCGATGAGCTCGGCAACTGTTTTGGGAATATCGCGATAGGGCCGCCGCACGCCTTCGCCATCGTAAGGATGCATCCAGTTGCGGTTATCCATGACTGTCCAAAACGCGTCGCGATCGAGGCCGCTCAGATTGTTGCCAACCGTGATCGCCACCTGCTTGACCCCTTCGTCGTGCAGCGCGCGGGCAAGATGATGATGATCGACGACATAGGGACGTTGTTTTGGACCCAGAACCACCGGGATGATATGCTTACCGAGGAACTTCTGATCTTTATTGGTGCCCAGTTCCCGCCAACGTTTTCTTTTGGTCTGCACTTCACGCATGCCGACGGTAATTTGGGTAGGCCTCAGATCACCGATGGCAACGGCCGCTATCAGCGGTTCGCGGACTATGGTCATATCAGCCGTCCAACTCACTCTAGACAGGTGTTTTTGGTACGACAGGGAGCGATCCGGCACAAGCAGACGTTGCGGTCATGGGACAGACGCGTCAACACATCCGCGTAACCCGCGTGACCGCAGGGACGTGTAAAATTGAGCCGACCAAGGCAACACATGGGCAAGTTGCGACAAACGAAACCGGTTCTCGCCGCTCTCGCTGCCGCCGTTCTTATTTCCGCGGCGCTCCCGGCGCGCAGCGCGGAGAAAGGACCGCCGGCGGAAAAGTCGAACGCGTGCGAGCCGGCGGCCTTTCGCGTCGTGCTGGACGTCGGCCACACCGTCGCCGTTCCCGGCGCCGACAGCGCCCGCGGCGTTCCCGAATACACCTTCAATCTTCAACTAACCGACGCCATCAAACAGGCGTTGGACACGGCCGGCTTTACCAAAACCGTCCGATTGATCACGGCGACGCGTCCGTACGCCGGGTTATTCGAGCGGGCGGCGCGCGCCAACGAACTGCATGCCGATCTCTTCATCGCCATCCACCACGATTCGGTGCCAGACAAGTTGATCGAGAAGTGGGAATACAACGGAGAGAAACATCAGTTCAGCGACCGCTTTCGCGGCTACTCCATCTTCGTCTCGGCGGCGAATGCCGACCTCAAAGGCAGCCTGGCATTCGGCCACCTGCTGGGAAGCGAGTTGCAAGCCCGCGGCATGCACTACACGCCGCATTACACCCTGCCGCTCATGGGCCATTACCGCCATCAACTCGTCGACGCCGACGCCGGCGTCTATCGGTATGACCAACTGGTCGTGCTGCGCAACACGCGGATGCCCGCCGTGCTGCTGGAAGCGGGGTCGATCGTCAACCGAAAGGAAGAGCTCGAATTGGCGACGCCGGAACGGCGCGCCCTGATAGGCGGCGCCACCGTGGCGGCGGTCGAGCAGTTCTGCGCTGCGCGCACCGCGGCAAAACCCAATCAACCGCCATCGCCCGAGAAAGTCTCGATGCCCACTCACGCGCGACCCGCCGCATCCTCACATTAGGAATAGAGTATCGTCGGCGTCCGCCCCTCGTGACTGGCAGGTTGTTAGAGGCTAAAAGCTGAGCAGATTCTGGCGAGTGCGCCGGGCCCCTGCTCGATGAGCGGCAACTCCCATGGCGCGTTAACGTTTAATCGGGCATGGATCAACGTACTGACGAAAACCAACGGCACGACACTGCGCCGGGCCGAGACACCAGGCCGGCCGTGGGGGCGGCGGCAAGGCCGCAGCCTTACACCCAACGGCGACGGCGCCGCATGGTGCTGGTCATTACCGCCCTGGCAATCGTCATCATTGCCGGCGTCGTGACCTGGTGGTTCAACACCAGCGGATATGAATCGACCGACGACGCGTTCATCGACGCGCGCACGGTCTCGATCAGCTCGCAGATCAACGCCGCCATCGTCGACGTGCCGGTGACCGACAATCAGTCGGTCGAGCCGGGCGCCGTGCTGGTGCGCCTCGACGACCGCGATTACAAGGCGCAATTCGATCAAGCCGCGGCGCAAGTGGATCAGGCTAAAGCCAGCCTGGCCAATGTCGACGCGCAGCTCGCCGCCCAGCAGGCGCGCATCGACCAGGCGGCAAAACAAGCAGCCGAGTCGCAAGCGTCACTGGCGTTCGCCGAGCAGCAGGAACAGCGCTACACCGCGCTAGTAAAGCAAGGCGCGGTTACCCAGGAGCAGGCTCAACAATACGCTTCGGGCCTCTTGCAAGCCCGCGCCAATTTCGCGGCCGCGCAAGCCAATGCCGTCGCAACGGACAAACAACTTCCGGTCCTCCAGGCACAACGCAAGCAGGCCGAGGCGCAATGGGAGCAGGCGAACGCCGCCAAGGATCAGGCTGCTGCAAATTTGTCGCGCACCGTCATTACCGCGCCGGTAGGTGGACGGGTCGCGCGGCTCACCGCCACCAAGGGCAATTACGCTGCCACCGGCAGCGCGTTACTGATGTTCGTGCCGCGTGACGTGTGGGTAACGGCAAATTTCAAGGAAACGCAATTGCGCACGGTCCGGCCCGGCGCCCCGGTCGATATCAGAATCGACACCTTCCCTGATCGGGTGTTCAAGGGCCACGTCGATAGCATCCAGCCGGGCAGCGGCACGGCATTCAGTCTGCTGCCGGCCGAGAATGCGACCGGCAATTACGTCAAGATCGTTCAGCGCGTCCCGGTCAAAATCGTGTTCGATCAACCTCCCGACGTCCTGCTTGGACCGGGGATGTCGGTCGTGCCCACGGTCAAGACGCAATGAGCGCGGTGCGGCGAAGCTCTGGTTCTGAAAGCCGCTCCGCCGCCGGAGATCGCAGTCCCTATCTCATCGCCCTCGTCGTTTCGATCGCAACCTTCATGGTCGTGCTCGATACCGCCATCGCCAATGTGGCATTGCGCTATATCGCCGGCAGCCTCGCTATCAGCGTCGACGAAAGCACCTGGGTAGTGACGACCTACCTGATCGCCAACGCCGTGGTGCTGCCGGTCAGCGGGTGGTTGTCCAACGTGATCGGGCGCAAGCGCTTCTACATGATTTGCGTGGCGGTGTTCACGATTGCTTCATTGCTTTGCGGCCTCGCCAGCAGCCTGACATCATTGATCCTATTTCGCATCCTGCAAGGACTGGGTGGCGGCGGCATGCCGACCAGTGAGCAAGCGATGCTGGCCGATACTTTCCGGCCCGAGCAGCGTGCGCAGGCCTTCGCGATTTACGGTATCGCGGTGATCGTGGCGCCGACTGTCGGCCCCACCATCGGAGGATGGCTGACCGACAATTATTCCTGGCACTGGATTTTCTTCATCAACGTACCGTTCGGCATTCTTTCGCTGTTCCTGGTGCAGTGGCTCGTGGTCGAGCCGGAAGTGCTCGAGCGTGAGCGCCGTGAACGGCTTGCCGGCGGCCTGAAGGTGGATTGGATAGGGTTTGCACTGATCGCCTTGACCTTTGGCAGCCTCGAGATCGTGCTTGACCGCGGGCAGATCGACGACTGGTTCTCGTCGCCGACCATTGTCACTTTTGCCACCATTGCCGCGTGTTCATTCATCTTCTTTATTCCATGGGAACTGACGCGCGACGATCCGATCGTGGACCTTCGGCTGTTGTTTCGGCGCCAGTTCGCCATGGCCTTCATTATCATGCTCGCGGTGGGTGCGCTGCTGTTCGGCTCAAACCAGGTCACGCCTCAGCTAATGCAGACGAACTTCCCCTACACGGCAATGCTGTCAGGCTTGGCGATGATGCCGGGAGGATTGACGATGTTGCTGTTGATGCCCATCGCCGGCCAGATCATTCCACGCATGCAGCCGAAATACTGGCTGGCGATTGGATTCACGCTGATCGCGGTCGGGATGTGGGTTTCGACGTCGCTGGTGCCCGACGCAAGCTTCACCTATTTCGCCTCGGTCCGTGTGCTGCAGACGCTTGGCATGCCGTTCATGTTCATTCCGATCAATTCCATCGCGTATGCCGACCTGCCACCGCAGAAAACCAATGAGGGCTCTGCGCTGATCAACGTGGCCCGCAATCTGGGCGGCAGCGTCGGCGTTTCGCTTGCGGCCACACAGCTGGCGCAGCGATCGCAATTTCATCAAGCGCGGCTGACGGAAAATTTGTCGGCATCGTCCCCCGCCTATCAATCGGCGGTTCAGCACCTCACGCAATATTTCGGGCAGAGCGGATCGCCGGCCAGCGCCCAAGGCCATGCCATCGGCTACATCGGCCAGCTGATCAGTGGCCAGGCGGCGCTTATGGCTTATATCGACATTTTTTTCAGCTGGTCGATTTTCGCCGCCGTACTCGTGCCACTTGCCCTGTTATTGATCCGCCGCGTCGGCCCGGCAAAGGCGGGAACTCCGGTCGGTCATTGAGGGCACGCGGGCGCCGCACTGTCGGATTTTCGACATGAGTTTTCTTTGCACGTGCTGCCTCAGCAAGCGGCACATCGACATCTCATTTTGGACGCGCGAAAAAAATCGGCACATCTGAGCGATTGAGCGCTTCGGTGCTGCACCGCAGTTGCCGAAGAACGGCAATGAATATGCTTTTGCGTCAAATGATCAGCATGTGCTCAAGCGGAGGCCTTAATTGCGACATGCTGCTGCAGCCCAATGTGTTCGTGCAGCACGCGCGGCACCATTCTTACTTGAGTTCGTTAGCGAATGGGTGGTGGGGGGTAGCGGAAACCCCGGCTGGACGTTGCCGGGAAGAAAGGAGAGTCGCCGATGTGTGACTTCAGCCTCCAAAGCGTGCGTTCGCGACCTGCCAAAGTTGGTGACAAACTGGTAACGCGCGATTTCGGCACTGGTACGCGTGGATTTGCCGATGCCGACGATCTCGGGACGGCGGTGTGCTTGCTGCCGGGAACGGAGCTCGCGTTCGCCGGCGAGGTCGCTTGCCTGCCGGCCGGGCTACTCGGCTGGAAAACGAAGACGATCAATCACGCGACCGCCATTTTCCGCCAAGTGAACAAGGATAAGTTGGCCGCACACCACGATGCGCTCGAATTTCCCGACGGACGCATCGTACTGTTGACATTGTTGTGCGAAAGCCAAGCGGCGAGCGTGCTGCAGCTGCCGGCGCAACCGAAGACCGAAACCGAAGCCCGCGAGCAAGAGCGGGTCGGCTTCCTCGGTTGAAGGCTTAGCCGCCTAAATCAACGATCTGACTTGACCAACCTGACTTGAACCCGGCCGCCGTCAGCGGCCGGATTTTTGCGCAGCCGATAGTGTAGCGTCCGTACCCTAAGTCGCTACAGTGTACTCACAACTGAAATCGGCCGCCGCACGCGATGAATGAAAATTCCACCAATCGCGAACCTGATATTGCGGCCCAGCAAGAGGGACCGGATCACAAATCGCTTTTTTGGGCGGTTTTTCCTTCGATCATGCTGCCGATGTTTCTCGCGGTAGCTGACCAAACCATCGTCGCCACCGCCTTACCGGATATTGCGTCGACGCTCGGCAACGTCGAGCGCGTGTCCTGGATCGTCGTTTCGTATCTGATTGCCAATACAATAGCTGCGCCGGTCTATGGGCGCCTCGGCGATTCCTACGGCCGGCGGCGGATGATGCTCGGCGCGCTAGCTATCTTCATCATTGGGTCGCTGCTGTGTGCACTGGCTCCCAATATCGAAATTCTTACAGCAACGCGGGTGCTGCAAGGATTTGGCGGCGGCGGCTTGATGAGCTTGTCGCAGGCGCTGGTCGGCGAAATCGTGCCGCCGCGCGAACGCGGCCGCTATCAGGGATTCCTGGCCGGAGTTTCGGTCGCTTCGAGCACTTTCGGACCGATTGCCGGAGGTTATCTGACCGAAGCATTCGGGTGGCGTTCGATTTTTCTCGTCAACCTCCCTCTCGGACACCTGGCGGTTCTCCTGGTGCTGCGGCTCGAGGTCCAGCCCACTGACCGGCGGCGCACCACGTTCGATGCGCCCGGGCTGGTGCTGTTCACGTTGTTTGTCAGCCCCGTCATTTTGGCCCTGCAAGAAGTCCAGCGCATGGATGCGCGCGGTTTGCCACTTGCTATCGGTCTCTTGCTGCTCGGCGGCCTGGCGTTGCTTGCCCTGATCTGGCAGGAGCGGCACTCAATCTCGCCCCTCATTCCGCCAGCCCTGTTCAGAGAACCTTCGGTCTGGCGCAGCGACGGTTTAGCCGCCTGCCACGGCGCCGCCTTAGTCTCGCTGATCACGTTCCTGCCAATTTATTTGCGCGCGGTGCGCGGCGCCTCGCCGGCCGAGACCGGACTGCTGCTGCTGCCACTGATGTTCGGCATCGGCATTGGATCGCTGGTTACTGGCCAGCTGGTGACACGAACCGGACGTACCGCGATTTTTCCGTCGTACGGATACATCGCCGCGACGGCATCACTGCTTTTTCTTGCTTTTTACGTGCCGCAACTGACGCTCGGCCAACTGCCCTGGGTCTTGGGCGGTATGGCGATCTTCATGGGCACAGTGATGGGAGTCGTGCAAGTCACCGTGCAGTCGGTCGCGGGCCAGCGCATGCTCGGCACCGGCGCGGCAATGGTGCAGTTTTCCCGCTCGGTCGGCGCAGCGTTCGGCACTGCCGCGGTGGCCGCGGTTTTATTTTCCGTTATTGCCGCGGGCGATCAGGAGAGTGCAGGCCAGTTCGGAGCGCTGATCGATCATGGGCCGGACGCGCTTGCCGCGCTGCCGGCTGCGCGCCAGGCCGTGATCCAGGCCGAGATCGGCGGCGCATTCCGCGCCGCCTTTGTCACCATCGCGTCGTTCACCGCGATCGGCGCCTGGCTCGCCTGGTCGATGCCACTGCGCCGTGTTTAATGAACCGGCGGCCGGTGGGCGAGCCAACGGCCGGCCTCGGTGGCTGCGAATAATTCCGTGAGTGCCGCATTGACGGCGGTCGGCTCCTCGCTGGTGATCGTGTGACCAGAGCGCGGGATCACTAACAGCCCGGCCGTGTGCACGGTGCGCTTGAGGAACAAACTTCCCTCGAGACAGGTGTCGTCCTCATCGCCCGCAATAATGAGGAGCGGCACAGCAAACCTTCGTAACACCGCTTCCATGTCAAAGAGCGTCGGCCGGCGCGCTTGCACCATCGACATGGTGAGAGCATGGCCCTGCGCCGAATGCTCGCTGAGCATCCGCGCAAATTCGGCAAAACCGCGCGGGTCTTTATATTTGTGCGTCAGCCGGCCTGGACTTTCGGCGTACGTCGCGGCTGCCTCCACCATCCCTTTCTCGGTGAACATCAGCGCAGTCGTCGCCGCGAATTTGCGCATGGCCTCACGCGCATCGGGATCGGAAAGCGAGCCCCAACCGCAGCCCGCGGCCGTTACCGAGATGCAGCGTCGGGGATGCAGAATACCCACGTGCAGCGCGGTGTACGCGCCCATCGAATGACCGACAATGTGTGCTTTGTCGACGCCGAGCCCGTCCATGATCGCCACGACGTCATCGCAGGCGATGTCCTGGCCGTAGCGCGCCGGGTCTTCCGGCACGTCCGAAGGAGGATAGCCGCGCGCAGAGAAGGTGATGCAGCGATGCGTCCGCGAGAAATGCCGCATCTGCGGCTCCCAGGTGCGATAGTCGCCGGCGAATTCGTGCACAAAGACGATCGGCGTGCCGGTGCCGGCCTCTTCGCAATGGAGCTTGGTGCCGTCAGGTGCTGTGATCTTGGTCATCGGTATCTCGCTGTCAAATGCTACGCCGCGTGAGCCAAAAGTTCGAGCTCGCAAATCTCAGTCACCGGTGCAGGCAAAACGTCGCCGGCCAGATCGTAACCGACCGCCCGTAAAATCCCGCGGGCCGGGTTCATCGCCACCGCCAACCGCGTATAGGGATTGAGCACCGGCTCTTTTACCCAGTCGAATTCGCTTGCCGAGAGCGAGCCGCTCCATGACACGAGCGATTCCCGGCGCGCCCGACTGAAGCCCGCAGCCTCAGCGAACGAACAGACCAAAAATCGGCGCATGCCAATGCGTCCCTCCCATCCCGGACGGCACGGCTCCCAGTCGTTGGCCGCGCAGGTGTCGCCAAAGCGGGTAACAGATTCAGTCTCGGTACGCTCGATCACGCAACCCTCATTCGCGGCGCAGCCGACGAGAGTATAGATCGCCGGGCGGGCGACCGGCGTTGCTTCCAGGAGACGCCGCGCCGAAGCGAAGTCTTCGCATTCCTCGAACGCCCGGCGCAACAACTGATCCGGTGCGATGCGCGAGACGCCGGAAGCACAGAACATATTCGCCACGTGATCGACCGGGCGGAGCCATTGGTGGCGTGTGCGGCGCCACATCGGCGCCTGGTTGAGGGAGGCCGCAAACCGCTGCGGCGCCATTGCCGTGAGCACGCCCACATAGCCCGGCCAGGTGACGCTGAAAAATTCGCCGCCAGCGCCACGCATGCGGGCAATCTCGGTATGGCGTCCGAGCCCTTTGAACGGCCAGTCGAGCGTGCGAATGAGCCACGGCTCGCCGTTCTGCTGGCATGCGCGTGCCGTACAGCCCCATTGGTAAGACGCATTGAGCATCCAGACGCCGGAAAAGGCCAAGACATCGGCAATCGCCGCGATTTCGGGGAGATAAGGCGAACGTGATCGCTGCAACGAGCGGCGCGCAAGCCGATCCAGGAATGGGATCAGCGGCAGCGCTGCACGCGGAAAAAACGCGAGGCAGGAGTCGCGCAGTGCGCGTGCCTGCGCGGGCCGCATCTGCGCATGACGCAGCGGACCGCCATCACGAACGTCAATCACGGGAATAGCAGGCAACAATGATCGCATCGGCGCTGACGATAATGATTCGTGCGAAGACTGCATGTCCCTTGCACCCTTTTCCGTCAAGGGCGGGCAATGAGCCCGGCGGACTGCGGCCGACCAATGGCCCCTTGTCTAAATCGGCGGTTGACTCTCTGGGCGGCACCGCATTGAAAGCTGCGGGCGGATGCTTTCACGAGGAGCTTATGGAAAAAACAAAACTCGGCCAAAACGGACCCACGGTCAGCGTCATAGGCCTCGGCTGCATGGGCATGTCGCCGGGAGTTTACGGTCCCTCCGACGAGGCCGAAGGCTTCGCCACCATCCGTGCCGCGGTCGATGCCGGAGTTACCCTGATCGACACCGGCGACTTCTATGGCATGGGACACAACGAAATGCTGATCCGGCGCGCGCTGGAGGGTGTTCCGCGATCGAGCATTGTCCTGTCCGTCAAGTTCGGCTCCTTGCGCGACCCGGCTGGCGCGTTCCACGGCAACGATGGCCGGCCGCAATCGGTCAAAAATTTTCTTTCTTATTCACTCCGGCGACTCGGCACCGATTATGTCGACATTTACCGCCAGTCGCGGCTCGATCCGACAACCCCGATCGAAGATACCATCGGCGCAATCGCCGACATGGTTCGGGCCGGGCATGTCCGCCACATCGGCCTCTCGGAAGTGAGCGCCGAAACCATACGCCGCGCTCAGGCCGTTCATCCCATCTCCGATTTGCAGATCGAATATTCGCTGATGAGCCGCGGTATCGAGAATGCGATCCTTCCCACCACGCGTGAACTTGGCATCGGTCTAACCGCTTATGGCGTATTGTCGCGCGGACTTTTGAGCGGACGAGTGCCTTCCGCGGACAGCAAAGGCGACCTCCGCATCGCGCGTATGCCCCGTTACAAGAGCGGCAACCTCGAGCAGAACCTGAAACTGGTCGAGGCGCTGCGCCAGATCGCCAACGAAAAGAACGCGTCTCCGGCGCAGCTCGCGCTGGCCTGGGTTCGCTCGCGCGGATCGGACATCGTCCCGATCGTCGGAGCACGGCGCCGCGAGCAACTCAATGAAAGCCTAGGGGCGTTGGCCTTAAAGCTCGATGCGGACGATCTCGCGCGCATCGACGCGGCGGTTACACCGAGTCTCACTGCCGGAACGCGTTACGATGCCCCGCAAATGGCGCACCTCGACAGCGAGGCGGGCAATCGCCGCCCTGCTACTTGATCGAAGCATGCCTGCGCTGCGATAGTTACCTCCGTAACCGGTTCTAAATACGACAAGCCGGGAAGATGGGGAGGGGATAAGTGGCCGAGTACGATTTTGTTGTTGTCGGTGCGGGCTCCGCTGGAAGCGTCATCGCCGCCCGCTTGTCCGAAGATCCGTCAGTCAACGTTCTTCTGTTGGAGGCGGGCGGGCCCGATCACGGTGACGATCGAATCTCCGCGCCACACCGCGCCTGGGAATTATGGAATACGCCGTTCGATTGGGCGTTCATGACCGCCCCACAGCGGGGCGCGTTGAACCGTGAAATGTTCTGGCCCCGCGGCAAAGTGCTCGGCGGCTCAAGCTGCCTCAACGGTACGATCTACATTAGGGGCGCGGCCGCCGATTACGACCACTGGGCTTATCTCGGCAACGCCGGCTGGGATTACGAAAGCGTGCTGCCCTATTTCAAAAAATCGGAGGACTATTACGGTGGCGCATCGCACTATCACGGCGTCGGCGGTCCGCTCTCGGTCCTGCGCCACAGCCATCCCAATCCTCTGACCGACGCTTTTATTGAGGCTGCGGTGCACACCGGGCATCGTATCAATTACGACTTTTCCGGACCTGAAATCGTCGGCGCCGGTTACGCCGACACCACGACAATGCGTGACGGGCGCCGCTGCAACGTTGCGCTTGCCTTCCTCGTGCCCGCACACAATCGCAGCAACCTGACTGTGCAAACCGGCGCGCGCAGCCATCGGCTCGTGATCGAGAACGGGCGCTGCAAAGGCGTCGTTTATGAGCGCGAGGGCAAACTGCACACGGCGCACGCCGCAGCCGAGGTTATCGTTAGCGGCGGCACGATCGGCTCGCCGCACTTGCTACTGCTTTCCGGAATCGGTCCGGCCGAAGACCTGAGCAAACTCGGCATCCGCGTAAACGCAGATTTGGACGGCGTCGGACAGAATCTTCACGACCATCTTTTGACTTTTGCCATCTACGAATCGAGCCGCGAAATTCCGGCGCCGAGGCACAACATCCTCGAAGCGCATTTGTTTGCAAAAAGCGATCCGCGCTTGCCGGCGCCCGATCACCAACCGCTGTTTATGTGCAATGCGCCACCGCTGCCCGGCCTCGACATTCCGCCGCAGTCCTATGCGGTCGCGCCCGGCATCGTGCGCCCGGTCTCGCGCGGCGAACTAAAGCTGACAGCGAACGACCCGGCTGCGCCGATCCATCTCGATCCGGGCTACCTCAGTCAGGCGGCCGACCTTAATGCGCTTGTCCACTCGCTTGAAGTCTCAATCGAGATCCTGGAGGACGCCGCCTTCGCCAAATGGCGCAAACGTTCGGTCTGGCCAAAAGCCAGGACGCGCGCCGAGCGTGAGCAGTGGGTGCGGCAGACTTGCGAGACGTACCACCATCAAGCCGGCACCTGCAAAATGGGCATCGACGCCATGAGCGTTGTCGATCCGCATTTGCGGGTTTACGGCATCGAAGGGCTGCGCGTCGCCGACGCGTCGATCATGCCGGCGGTAACCAGCGGCAACACCAATGCGCCGGCGATCATGATCGGCGAAAAAGCCGCCGACCTGATCCGGGGCAAGACTTCTTTCCATTGACGGGTGGCTCACACCGGCGCGTAGTCACCGGGATTTGCCTCGACCACCCGTGCCTGCGGCCGCGGCCGATTGATCTTGAGTCCGTCCCACGCGGCATTGACGATGTCCTGCGTGCCCAGCCCGTACTTTGCAAACAGAAATTCGCGGCTACCAGCTTCCGCGAATGTATCGGCAATGCCGATGCGGCGGAGCGGCGCGGACACGCCGGCTTCCGCCAGCACCTCGGCGACGGCCGAACCCAGCCCGCCGACGATGGTATGGTTTTCGGCGGTGATCACAAGACGGCTCCCGCGCGCCATACTCATCAGGGTTGCGCCGTCGAACGGCTTGATCACCGGCACGTTGAGCACGGCCACGCTCACATCATTCTCGATCAGCGTACGCGCCGCCGCGAGTGCTGCGGGTAGCATCATGCCCGAGGCGACAACGCAAAGTTCGCAACCTTCGCCGCCGATGAGAACTTGCGCCCGGCGCAAATCGAGCCGGTGGCTGTCGTCGAAGATCACCGGAATCTCGCCGCGCTTGAGCCGCAGGTAAACCGGCCCCGGATGCGCCGCGACAGCCGCGACCGCCTGTCGCGTTTCGATGGCGTCGGCGGGCTCAATCACCGTGAAGTTCGGCAGCGCCCGGATCAGCGCAACGTCTTCGATCGCCTGGTGGCTCGGACCGCCCGGACTGGAAAGACCGGGCATGAAACCGACGATCTTGACGTTAAGGTTGGGGTACGCGACCGACATGGCGATCTGGTCGAAGCACCGCCGCGTACAAAATACGCCGAACGTGTTGACGAACACCACATGGCCGGCTCGCGCCAGGCCGCCGGCGACGCCGATCATGTTAGCCTCGGCCATGCCGAGATTGATGAAGCGGTCCGCGAGTTCATCGCGAAACAGGTCGGTCTCCGTCTGCCGGGTCAGGTCGGCTCCGAGGCAGATGATTTCGGGGCGCTGCCGGGCCAGTTCGACCAGCGCCGCACCATACGGCTTGAGGACCGTCGAATAAGGCGGCTCACGCAATTGCAGCCTCGAGTTCAGATGTGATCGCCGCCTTGAGCGCCGCGTCGAGCTTGATGAAATGCCCGTCGACCGTGGGCGGAATGGCGCGCAGCCCTCCCAAAATTTGCGTGCGCGCGACAACGACCAACGGCTCGGGACCGTCCCGGCGCGTTACAAAGGCATGCCGCAATGCCTCGACATCGTGCCCGTCGAGATCTGCCACGCGCCAGCCGAAGGCACGCCACTTGTCGGCCAAAGGCTCGAGCGTGGTCACGGAGGTGACCGGACCGTCAACCTGCGAATTGTTGGCATCGATCACGACCGTTAGCCGGTTCAAGCGCCGATGCGCGGCGAACATCGCCGCCTCCCACACCTGGCCCTCTTCCATCTCGCCATCGCTGAGAAACGCGAACGTATCGCGATCCTCGCCGGCAAGCTCGGCCGCGAGCGCGAACCCGACCGCGCCTGAAAGCCCCTGCCCCAGCGAGCCGCAAACGAGATCGCCAAGCGGCGTGCGTTCGCTGCCGATCGCTTCGAGGAGCGAGCCGTCCTGGCCGTAAGTCGCGAGCGCTTGTGGCTCCAGCAGGCCAAGCTCGGCTGCTGCTGCATAAAGCGCGATGACATAATGCCCGGGCGACAGGACGAAACGGTCCTGCCCATGGCGGAGGACGTCGCCGAACAAGGCCGCGAAAATCTCCGCGGACGACAACGCTTGGCCGAGATAGCCGAAACCCTGGATGGCTACCATTTCGGTCGCCCGCAAGCGAATGCGCGCGGCAAGTCGGCGGAGCACCGCGGCGTCGCCTTCCGGCGCGCCGCTCGTTGCCATCTTGCGTTCAGCCATAGAGCTTGCGGGTCGTTCCACTGCGCTTTACTTCGCCGGCGATCTTATAGGTGCGGCCGACAAAATCCATCGAGGGATTTGATACGCCGAACCAGAATTTCTCGCTGATGAAGTGATGACGCAAATGATACTGCTTGATCCATCGCCCAACCCGCGTGCGCGGTTGGTAGGGAATGTGGGCGACGTAGTGGACCCATTCATAGTGGAAAATGGCGAGCATGACGCCGCACAAGGCCGGCGGAACCACGTGCCAGCCGAAGATGATGGCGAAGCCGAGCGCGGTCAGCGACAGATTGGGCACCAGGAACCACATCGGCAAGAATAACAAATCGAGGCGATCCGGCTCCGCGTGATGGTCGTAATGCAACCGGTGCTGCAATTTGCGGATAAAGGTAGAGCGCGATGGCTCGGCATGAAAGCCGAAACGATGAAAGCCGTATTCGCTGACGTAGAACGTCAGCGCCCCGATGACCAGCCAAAACAAAGAAAACGGGACCAGTCCGGCCGCAAACGCCGCGATGAGCGCGGCAAGTCCGAGCGCCAGCCACGCGTTAGAACCATGACGCAAAAAAGTGCCGATCATGGAAGCTGCAAACGCAAAGACATTCCTCCGTCGTTCCGACGATCCGCGCTAGGCGCGGACGTTGGCGCTAAATCGTGTCGTCTTGTCGGATTGCGGCACGATCTCCGCGTAGAGCACAACAAGCGTTGCGCAATCCTTCGGCATTTCGTTATTCGAATAGACCATGCGGGTGTGTCGTCCGCGCGGCCCGAATATTTCATTGATGACGCGCGAAGCGCCGTCGAGCGCGGACGGTTGGTCGGTGAAACCGGGCGCACAATTGAGCGTGCCTTCCAGGCGAACAATTTGCTTGACACGATCGAGACTACCGAGCGCGGCCTTGAGCTGCGCAACCGCGTTGAGCGCGCTGAGCCGGAACGCCTGGTATCCTTGCTCGACCGTCAAATCCGATCCGATCTTGCCCTTGAACTTCAAGTCGCCCGCGATCCACGGCAATTGTCCGGAGGTCATCATCAGGTTGCCGACAATGCCGGTGGGCGCGTAATCGCCGACCGCGCCAGCCGCCGGCGGCAAAGTTATCCCAAGCTTTTGCAACCGCTGGTCGGGTGTCAAATCGCCAAGTGGATCGGCTGTGACAGACGACATGGCGCTCTCCCAGTAACAAGCGATTGCCGCGCATAGCGCGACGCTGGCGGTACACGTTACTGGGAAATTATTGGCGAGTCAGCCGTATTTCGCTGCTACCATGGCCTGGATGAAAGCGCCTCCGAGACTAGTAGTATGTGAAAATTGCGGTGGCGAATTTGGCTGCTCGCGCGACGACATCGGGGAATGCTGGTGCGCGAAGGAAAGCTACCGGCTGCCGTTGCCGCCGGAGACCACGAGATTCAAAGACTGTCTTTGTCCGCAATGCTTGCGGAAGGTGGAAACGCAGTCGGCCGCTAAGAAAGCGGCGCCGGCAAGCTGATGCTCTTTCTCGCATGTCCGGCATTTTCAGCTCCCTGATACGCCCGCGCCACCCACGACTAGGGAGACTGCAATGAAGAAGGTGTTTCTCGTTGGCATCGGCGCGGGTAATCCCGAGTATGTCACCGTCCAGGCCATCAACGCGCTCAACAAAGTCGACGTGTTCTTCATGATGGACAAAGGCGAGGAGAAAGAAGATTTGCTCCGCCTGCGCCGCGACATCTGCCAGCGGTACATCAAAGACCAAACTTACAGGATCGTCGAGGCCGCGGACCCGGCAAGGGACCGAACCGCGCCGTCATATGACACGGCGGTTGAAGCTTGGCACGAGCAGCGCACCGCGATCTACGAGAGATTGATCGAACAGGAACTCGGCGATGACCAATGCGGCGCCTTCCTCATTTGGGGCGACCCGTGCCTATACGACAGCACGCTGCGCATTATCCAGCGCGTAGCGGCGAAGGGAACAGTCGCATTCGATTACGAGGTCATTCCCGGCGTGAGCAGCGTGCAGGCGCTGGCTGCGCGCCACAAGATTGCTCTCAACCGGATCGGCAAATCCGTTCACATCACGACCGGACGCAATCTGGCCAATGGACTGGCGGACACGTTTGACGATGTCGTCGTGATGCTGGACGGCGAGTGCTCGTTCAAAACGGTGAAGGATCCGGAGATCGATATCTATTGGGGAGCTTATATCGGCACCGACGACGAAATCCTTGTGTCGGGCAATTTGTCCGAAGTGGCGCAAGACATTGAAAGCGCGCGAGCGGAAGCCAAAAGCCGCAAGGGCTGGATCATGGATACTTACCTGCTAAGAAAATCGACGAAGTGATTTTCGCCGCTCAATAGCGAGATGCGTTCAAGCTCCCGCTTGCAGGAGCAAGTCGGCGGCGCGCTCGGCAATCATGATCACCGGCGCATTGATATTGCCGCC
Source organism: Xanthobacteraceae bacterium (assembly GCA_036490575.1). Lineage (GTDB taxonomy): Bacteria > Pseudomonadota > Alphaproteobacteria > Rhizobiales > Xanthobacteraceae > BOG-931. The sequence goes on along the minus strand of DASXDP010000181.1, from coordinate 17,785 downwards.
GACCAGATCGGGAAACACCGACGCATCGACTACCCGTAGCCCTTCGACACCGCGCACGCGGAGCTGGTCGTCCACCACCGCCATCGGGTCGCCGTCCGCCCCCATTTTGCAGGTGCCGGCGGGGTGATGGGCGGTCACGGCGGTTTGCCGCGTATAGGCTTCGAGTTGGGCGTCGTCGGTCACTTGCGCACCGGGACCGATCTCGCGCGCGACAAACGGCTTGACCTCGCTGCGCCGCGCGAGGTCGCGGAACATGACGATACCTTCCCGCAATTGCTTCCAGTCGTTCGCGACGGACAGAAGATTTTGATGAATGCGCGGTGGCGCGAGCGGCTCCGCGGAGCCGAGCGTAATGCGGCCTCGGCTTTCCGGCCGCAGCAGCACGACGCGGCAGGCGAAGCTGTCGGGAAAGGCTTTGCGGAACGGCGGCAGATACGGCGCCGCCGCCAGCGAACCGGCAATGAACAACAGCTGGATGTTCGGCATCGGCTTTGCGGACTCCGTCTTCACGAAGCCAACAATGCCGCCGGGCAAATCGGTCATGAAACCGCGGCCAAATACGAACGCCTGTACGATGCCGCGCGCCAGCCGGTCAGCGCGCATGTTGGACACCAGCGGGCTCTTGTCGCTGCGGCCGTAAATCAGGAGCGCCGCGACATGATCCTGGAGGTTCTGCCCGACGCCCGGCAGCGGCGCCTTCACTTCGATGCCGTGGGCAGCCAGAGCTTCCGGCTCGCCAATCCCGGACAGCATCAGGAGTTGCGGCGAGTTGATGCTGCCCGCCGATATGATCACTTCACGCTCAGCCGTTGCCGTGTGGCGCTGTGCGTCTTTGACATATTCGACGCCCGTGGCGCGCGTTCCGTTGAACGTCACGCGCGTGACCTGGGCCTCGACAACGACCGAAAGATTTTTCCGCGCCAGCACCGAATGCAGATACGCGGTCGCGGCGCTTTCGCGGCGGCCGTTGCGAATGGTCATCTGCATCCGCCCAAACCCGTCTTGCCGTTCGGCGTTGTAGTCGTCGTTAAGGCTGTGTCCTGAGGCGACTGCGGCCGCCAGATAGGCATCGACCAGCGGGTCCTCATATTGCGATTTGCGCGTTGCCAGCGGGCCGCCGGCGCCGCGGAAATGAGTTGCACCGCCTTCCCAGTTCTCCTGGCGCCGGAAATACGGCAGCACGTCATCGTAGGACCAGCCGCGCAACCCGTATGACGTCCAGCGCGCGTAATCTCCGCGATTGCCGCGCACGTAGGCCATGGCGTTGATGGTCGACGATCCGCCGACCACTTTGCCGCGGGCACATTCGATGCGCCGGCCCGCCATGGTCTCCTGCGGTTCGCCGTCGTAGCCCCAATCGTAGATGCGATCGAGGAGCACCTTGCCCCAACCGAGCGGCAGCTTGACGAAGGGATGCCGGTCCCAGCCGCCGGCTTCAAGCAGCAAAACGCGCGTGTTGGGGTCGGCGGATAGCCGATTGGCCAGCGTACAGCCGGCCGAACCAGCCCCGACGATAATGAAATCAAACGCTAAGGCGGCTTCCGCCATCACGCAGCATTCAGTGCGCTCGGCTTGGCGCCGGTCGCGACCATAAAAGCCGGCCGCGCGGCAATCGACTTCATCCAGCGCGAAAGCTCAGCGAACGCCGGCTTCTCAATCGGGAAATCGAGACAACGTGCGACGATCGGTCCGAGCGCGATGTCGGCGAGTGTCAGGCGGTCAAGCCCGAACCACGATTTTCCGGCGAGATGGCCGTCAAGGATTTTCAGCTGAGCAACGAGATCGGCGCTTTGCGCCGCGAAATCGGCGCCGCGCTCGGCCCCTGGCTTCTTAGCGTCCTTGAACACCGCAACATAAGGCGTATTGAGCGAAGCGAGCAGCCAATCCATCCAGCGCTCGACGTGAGTACGTTCCGCGGGCGAGGCGCCGGTCAGCTGCGGGGCGTGCAGCGCCGCGAGATAACGCAGGATGGTGTGCGATTCCCAGGCCACCAGGTCGCCGTCGACCATGGTCGGTACCTTCATGTTCGGATTGAGCTTCCGATAATCTTCCGTGTTGGTGTTGTTGAACTGCCGGCCATAATCCTCGCGGGTATATTTGAGCCCGATTTCTTCCACGAGGAACAACACCTTCTGGACGTTGCCAGAGGTTTGGCGGCCGAGAATGCGGATCATTAGGATCTCCCGTTTTTGAATTTCGCGAATTTCACTGCTTCAGTGTGTTGGCGACGCCGACGTATTGATTGTTGAACGCCTTGGCCGCCTCGATCGACTGTTTCATCGCATTCTGATCGACCAGGATCTTGATGGTCTTTTGCCAGATATCCTCCGTCATCCAGCCGACGCCATGTGCCTTGGTGTCGGGGCTGAAGAAGGTGTGATCGAGGTCGGCCTTGAGCTGCGCGCTGAGCACATCTTTCTTCTGCGCGTACTCGGGGTTGTCCTTGATGGTGAGGTCGACCGCCTCGTCGGGATTCTTGACGACATCGGCGAAGGCCTTGGCGTACGCATTGACGAAGCGTTGCACCAGGTCACTGTGCGCGGCGATCATTTTCTCCGAGGTGAACAGGCCCGAACCGTAGACGGTATATCCGTAGTCCGAGCCCTGCAGGATCGAGAGCGAACCCGGACCACCGGCCTTGGCCTCAAGCTCCGGCACTTCGGCATCGAGATATCCGGGTACCGCATCGACCCGGCCGAGCAGCAGATAATTTTCGTACGGTGGATTGACCGTGCTCTGCTTGATGTCGTCGAGCGTCATGCCGTTCGCGCTCAGGAATGCCCTGAGGAATACGTAAGTCGAGCCCGCCGGCTGCACGCCGACGTTGAGACCTTTGAGGTCCTGCGGCTTTTGCAGCTTGAATTTGTTGGCGAGCGTCATCATGCCAAGCGGGCTGTGCTGGTTCACCGCCACCAGGGCGACGACCGGTACATCCTGCGAGCGCGCCACGGCCAGCGTCGGCAAGTCGCCAAATCCGAAATCGGCTTCGCCGCCGCCGACCAGCCGCAATGCGTTGGGCGTGCCGGTGCCGCGGCGAATCGCGGTAACGTCGATGCCCTGCTCGGTGAAGTAGCCCTTCTCCCTGGCGACGAAGAACATCGCGTGATCACCGCGCACAATCCAATCGAGCTGAACGGTGACTTTGTCCTCGGCCAGCGCCGAAGTCGCGAACACCGCGACCGCAAAAGCCGCGAAAATGATGGACTTCATATGCACTCCTTTTCGCTTTCAGCCAGCGCGAAGGTTCACGTCATATTTCGGCGACCAGGGTACCAGCAAGCGTTCGGCCAGCTCGACAACATAATAAAACGCAAGGCCGAGCACTGAAATCACGGTCAATCCGGCGAAAATCAGCGCAGTGTCGAGTTGCGTCGAGGCGAACTCGATCAGATAACCGAGGCCGTGATTAGCCCCGGCGAACTCGCCAACGATGGCGCCGATGACACTGAAGGTGATCGCCACCTTCAACCCGGCCATGAGATGCGGCAGCGAATGCGGGATGCGGACCCGCAGCAGGATCTTGGTGCGGCTGGCGCCGACTGAGTGCATGAGAGCCACGAACGAGGGTTCAACCGATTGCAGGCCCGCCAGCATGTCGATTGCGACCGGGAAAAAAGCGATCACGACGATCAGCGCGATTTTCGGCGCCAGGTCGAAACCGAACCAGAGGATGAAGATCGGCGCCAGCGCTACCTTGGGCACGTTCTGAAACAGCACAATGAGCGGATAGAGTGCCCGGCCGAAACGTTCGAACCGCGCAATGACGAGGGCCACAACAACTCCGGTCACGGCGGCGAGCACGAATCCAAGCAGAATTTCCAGCGCGGTCGAGCCTGCAGCGGTGGCAAGCTTGCCGCGATTTTGGATCAGGGAGGCGATAATCGCGCTGGGCGCTGGCAGAATGAAGCTCGATATGTGGAACACCCGGATAACGGCTTCCCAAATTGCGGCGACGGCCACCAGCAGCGCCAGCGCCAAGACCCAATCCGGCAGTTGCCGCGACGTCGCGCGCGACCGATTATTCCCGTATGCCGTGCCGGCAGCGGCTTCGCTCATGCCGGCCTCCGCTGACGGCTCTCAATTAGCAGCGCACGCAGCCGCTGCTGGGCCGATTTGAATGCCGGATCGGTAAGGCTTCCCGCGCCGCGAGGCTGCGCCAGAAGGACCGGCAGTGTTTCAATGATATGCGCAGGGGCGCCGCCCATAACATGCACTTCGCGCGATAGAAATACCGCCTCCTCGATCGAGTGCGTCACCAGAACAATGGTCTTGCCGGTGCGCTGCCAGATATCGAGCAGGCAATGGCTCATTTCCTCGCGGGTGATGGCGTCGAGCGCGCCAAACGGTTCGTCCATCAGCAGCACCTGCGGATCGAGCGCAAGCGCTCGCGCGATCGCGACCCGCTGGCGCATGCCCCCGGAAAGCTGCGGCGACATTTTGCGCTCCGCGCCTTCCAGGCCGACGAGCTTGAGCATCGCGGCCGCCCGGGTAAAGGCATCGGCCCTGGGGATCGTGTCGTCCGCCGTCATCAGCAAGAAGGCGGCGTTTTCGACGGCGTTCTTCCACGGCAACAAAGTCGGATCCTGAAAAACCAGGCCGATCAGGCGGCGTCTGGCCGCTTCTTGCGGCGCGATTCCGTGAACCGAGACGCGGCCTTCCGTCGGCACGATCAGCCCGGCGAGCACTTTAAGCAAAGTGCTTTTGCCACATCCGGACGGGCCGATGATCGCGACGAAGCTGCCTTTGGGCACGGACAGATTGACCGCCTGCAGCACGCGTTGGCGGCGTCCTTCCAGATCGAAATCGATCGCGACGTCGCTCGCTTCGATGTGCGCCGGAGCGCCCGCCGCCGATATCCCCGCCGCCGCGCCGGTGCTGGCCTCCGATTGCACCACGGAAAGCGGCGCGGTCACAGCCTCAGCCCTGCTTCGGCTTGTAGGCGATAGCGTCCATTTCGATCTTGGTGCTGATGACCACGCGCGCCTCGACTGTCGTGCGCGCCAGCACCGCGTCCTTGAAGTGCTCGCCGAATACTTTGTTGTAGCGGCCGAAGTCGCGCGCATCTTCGAGATAGGTTGTCACCCGCACCACATCGGTGAGCGTCGCGCCCTCCTCGGCGAGAATGCGTTTGATGGCTTCGATTGTGGCGGCGGTCTCCTCTTCGATCGTCCCGGAGACCATGTTGCCGTTGGCGTCCTTCGCCACTTGACCGGACACGAAGATGTAATCGCCGGCGCGCACCGCCGGGTGAAACGGCAGGTTGGGGTTTTTCTTGCCGATCGGATAAACGTCGTTACGCCGTTCGCTCATGATTGATCGCTCCCTTAAGTCTCAGCTCAAGGCGGACGCCTCGATAATGTCGACGCCGTTGACGCGATCGACCAGGTAAATCAGGCCGCGATCATCGATCGTTACGTCGTTGGACGATGGGCGATCGGCGCCGGGCGCCGCATGTGGAACAAAATGTCCGATCTCTTGCGGGCTGAACGGATCCGCGAAATCGACAAGGCGCAGCCCCTGCGCGAACCACGCGAACGGCACGATGGTGCCGCGGAAACGCTCCGACGGCTGATGGCATCCGGTCATGGCCGGCTGCGGCGCACCATCCGGATCGAGGCCGGGCACCTGAAACGTGGAAATTGGAACCGGGAATGTTTCTTTGGTGATGTCGAAAACCCAGGCGAACGAGGGCGGCGCCGGCCACAGCTTGGCGACATCCTCGTCGGCCACCACCATGACGTTGCGCCCTTTCAGCGGCCCCGGCATCACCAGACAAGTGTGGGTCGGATGCGGGAAGGTCGGGCTGGTATTGTAATGCGACACCAGCTTCGGTTTCGCCATATCCGAAATGTCGAGGATGACGAAGCCGTGGTGCCAATAGCTGACATATAGCCGGTCGCCTTGGCGCAACGGATGATGGCAGCGCGGCGGCACCCAATCGTGCCAGGGATAGTCCTCGCCCCCGCCCTGCCACTGGCCCGGAATCCACCATCGGCTGACCTCGACCGGCCGCGCCGGATCGGCGAGATCGAGGATCATGACAATGTTGCCGACATAGCCTGCGGCAGTCGGTGAAATGTAGGCGTAGCGGCCGTCGAAATCGAAACGGTGCACGCCGCCGCCAACAGTGCGCCATTCGCCGATCAGTTTTGGCTCGGACGGGCTGGCTACATCGTAAATATCAATGCCGCCGCCGACCTCGTCGGCAGACGATTTTCCGAACTTCTCCTGATTGACGACCATGATTCCGCCGGCAACGCGAACCTTGTGCGAGTGCCAGCCTTCGCGGACCGGAATCGTGGCGAGAAGGCGTGGCGCGCGCGGATCGGCGATGTCGATGATCGTGGTGCCGGAAGTCGGCCGCATGTGGCCAACGAACAGGGTCGTCCCATCAACCCAGACCTGGCCGCCGCCCGGACAATCGATGTGGGACAACAGCTTGGTGTTTGACTGCCGCGGTGACTTGTCCAGCACTGGCTTTTTCGAGCAATCGGGTATGCGGCGAGTGCCTAAACCGCCGGCGGCGCGCCGGCGGCCCTGCTGCTATTCGATGCGGCCCACAGCGCCCGCGGCATCCTTGCCCCACTTCTTGTAGAGGTCGAGCTTCTTTAACGTCGGCTCGTCGCTGGCAACGAACAAGAACAGTGGCTCCTTCGCCGACGTGTTGTGGTGCTCGTACCATGAGCCGCCGGGAATGGCGAGCGTATCGTAGTCATTCCAGTCGTAGCGCTTGCCGTCGACCACGGAATAGCCTTTGCCCTCGAACGGCGTGGCCAGAATGTTGGCCGTGGTGCGCAACGGCAACGTCTTGTGTCCCGGCTGCAGCATCTGCGCGAAGAAAGTGATGGTCTTGAACACCGCCTGCCCGGTGGTCGGGTCGATATATTCGACCAACAATCCGTCATGCGGGTCGCCATCACGGTCTTTGTGTTTGCTGAAGAGTTCGCGCACCATCTCCCAGCGATAAACAAACATCGGCGACGAATATCCGGCACCGCGCGATTTTGTGCCGGCAAACCGCGGCAACAACCCACCGTATCCGTAGGTCGTCTGCGAGTAATCGCTAGTGAAGCGTGCCGTTTGCTCTTTCGTGGAAACGAGCTTGCCGTCGACTTCTTCCTTGTAGTCGTGATCGAAGTGGATGGCGTTGAGCGTTTCGACCAGCGGCAAATCCAGCACCGACAGATTAAGCGCCTGTTCGTTACCGACCGTGCCGTGATTGTGCCAGGTATCGTTCGGGGTCAGCACCATGTCGCCCGGCCCGAACACGATGTTCTCGCCGTCGACGCCGGTGAAATTGCCTTTGCCCTTCAGCCCGAAGCGGATCGCGCTCGGCGAATGCTTGTGCGGCGGCATGATTTCATTGGCGTCGTTGAGACGGTAAGCGGTGTACATCGTGCTGACGGTGGCGCGCCGCGGCGCCAGGCCAGGATTCACCAGAATAACCGAGCGGCGCTCGGAATCGTCCATGGTGATGAGTTCAACTGCTTGATCGAGGATCGGCTCGATGTCTTCGGCGCAGCGCCAAAGGTAGGGAACGGCTTTCGCTGTCGCCAATAGCTGCTTGACCTCGTCGTGTTCCACATCCGTCGACGTGGCCCAGAACGGAAACATGTGTTTGGCGGAGAGCTCGTCGTAGAGAGCCTTTAGGGCGGCATCGCGGTTCGGCAGGCGGTGCACGTTGCCTGACATCGTCACGCTCCTTTGGCGGAAGTCCAGAATAGCCGACGCTAACATAGCAGACCACCCAGTCAACCATATAAAGCACTGGTCAAATGCACGGCGACTGCAATGCGAAAATGAATGGCCACTGGAGTGCGCAAAAACGCGGCTTTACGATTCATTTCCGGCTGCGCTGCCCGTTGTCACCATCGACAACCAAAGAATGGTTGTGCTGCTGGCCGAGTTTGGCTAGGTTCCACCCCGAAACGATCGCGAACACTTGGCTCACATGTCACCTTCCGTCGCCCGTTCCGCCGATGCGAATTTGAAGATTGTCGTAGCGCTCACGGCATATCCGCCGGAGCTTCAGCAGATCGTCGTCGCCATCCGCGCCATGGCCGCGCGCCAGAAGCTCGGCTCGGAACGCGCCATGGCGGAAGCGCTCAGGGTCAAACGTCACCAGTTGCGGCGCGCGCTTTCGGCATTGCGCGCTAACGGCGAAATCGCGCCTGCCGAAGCCAAGCGCAAGCCCCTGCTCGGCCACAATGGCGAAAACCTGGTTCGCGCTACGAATCCGCTGGAAGTCATCGAGATGCGCATCGCAATCGAGCCTTTCCTCGCCCGCCTTGCTACCTTGCGCGCCTCGCCGTTTGAGATGGCCGCCATCGAGCAGGCGGCAACAACTGCATCAGGCGCCGATAGTGGCGCGGCGGATCTGAAATTCCACAAGCTGATCGCGGCAAGCTCGGGCAACAAGCTCGCGGCCTCGCTATACAATCTGCTGCGCCGCGTCGCGAGCGACGCGCGCGTGCGGCTCAACGCCAATCGTCCGAACTGCCCGAAACGCACCCAGCAGCGCGACAGCGAACATCGCGCCATCGCGCAGGCGATCCTCACGCGCGATCCCGATGCCGCCGAGCACGCAATGCGTCAGCACCTGGCGGCGGTACAGAAACTCGTGATCGAGAGGCTCAATCCGCTAGCCGCTGCCGTTTAGGCAGCGCCTGTTGCCGGTGCCAGTGATGTTGGAGTTGGAAATGCGTACCGGTCGGCAGCTTCATGATTGAGCATTCGGGCCGACCGTGGCGCCGGAGCGCCCTGCTCGGCGTCCTTATCTTCATTTTGCCGGTCTGCACCCTTCCGATCTGCGCTTTCGAAGCGCGCGCATCCGGCGCAACCGTGACGCTGTCGATCAAGAATGACGACACCAGTTCGCTGCGGTGTTCAGTTGTTTTCGCGCACTGGGTGACCACCGATGTTGGTCCGATCGCTCCGGGGCAGGCGGTGACGGTCGCGATGAAGCGCGGACCGCAGCGCGGAGCGCTTCACATCGCCCGCTTCGACGGTCGGCCGATGATGATCGAAAACATTATTTGCGGCGCAGATCAAAACTGGAGCGACAGCTTCGATCAGCTGCCATTGGCGCTGGTCCGCGACGACGCAGGCTCGGCTTATCAAATCGAGTGCCATGCCGCACCGCGCATGGTGTGCACGGCAAAGTAAACCGACAAAACCAAGAACAATGGATTGTAACTGCACGGAGCAAGGAAGAGGGACAGGCTATGATATCGACATCGACGACGAGACCGGCACGCCGGTCAAAAATATCGGGGATGGTTGTTGGAACGGCTCTGGGCGTCGCCCTGGGCGCCATCGGTTTCGGCATGGGCACGGCCACGCCCGCGACAGCTGCCGAACTTAAGAAAATCGCCATCCTGATACCCGAAGAGCCGACCGACTACGGCTGGAACCAGCAAGGCTTCGACGCGGCGAAAGCGGTGGCGGCGAAATACAATCTGCAATTCGTGCCGGCAAGCGGCCTTGGTTATGGCGACGTACGGCCGACGTTGCGCGAGATCGCCAACGACGGCGCGAGCCTCATCATCGCCCATGCCAGCGGCTACAATACCGCTGCGGCAGAGATCGGCATCGAAACCAAGGTACCGGTAGCGGTCGTCGACAAGCCCTCGGCAAGCAAACCCGGGTCGGTGGCTGACTACACCATCACCGGCTACGAGGGCGCTTATCTCGCCGGCCGCCTTGCCGGAAAGATGACGAAAACCGGTACGGTCGCGGTAGTCGTTTCGGCCGAGCCGCTGCCGTTCAACTCGCAGTCCGCCGCCTTCGCCCAGGGCGTCAAGGCGGAGAAACCCGATGTCAAGATTCTTTACGCCGTCGTCGGTCCGGCCGCTTACGCGGATGCGGCCGGCGGACGCCGTGTGACTGAAGCAGCCATCGGCGCTGGTGCGGACATTGTCTTCGGCCAAGGCGACGGCGCAAGCTTTGGCATGCTTCAGGCCACAGAGACGACTAAAACGCCCAAAGGCGATCCGGTCTGGTTCATCGACGTTATCGGCGACAAGTCCAAGATCGATAAAGGCACGCTATTGTCGGCAGTCGTCTGGAACCTCGTTCCGGTCTATACCGCCATGGTCGAGGACTTGAAGGCCGACCGCTTCGGAACGCATCCCTACAAGATCAGCTTGGCCGACGACTCGGTTCAGCTCCTGCATTCCAAGCACATCCCCGATGCGGTGTGGTCGCAGATTTCCAATATCCGCAACGACATCATCTCGGGCAAGATCAAGATTGAGCCGATTTACGACGCACAGAAAGTGCGCGCACTGATGAGCTCGGTCGACGCCAAACAGTAGGCGTAAACGCCGCTATACTCATTCTGAGCCTCAAGGGGCACCAGGTATGGCGGCGAACACCACTATGGCGACAACGCTAAACGGCACGCCGCCGGCAACGAACGCCGGCGGCGTTGCCGCGATTGCACTGCAAGGAATTACCAAGAGCTTCCCCGGCGTGATCGCCAACGACAATGTAACGCTCGACGTTCTTGCCGGCGAAATTCACGTCTTGCTTGGCGAGAACGGCGCCGGGAAATCGACCCTCATCAGCATTCTCGCCGGTCTGCAGCAGCCGGACGCGGGCACCATTTCCGTCCGCGGACAACCGGTGCGGATTGCCTCACCGCGGCGAAGCCTCGACATCGGTATCGGCACTGTTTTTCAGCACTTGCAGCTGGTGCCAAGCCTGAGCGTCCTGGATAATCTCATGCTGGGCGGATCTTCGTGGCGTCGATTGCATCGCCAGTCCGCACTCGCCCGCTTCAGGGAGCTGTCCGAGCTGCTTGGCGTCACCATCGATCCGAACTTCCAGGTCGGGCGGCTTGCGCTTGGCGAGCAGCAGCAGGTGGAGATCATGCATGCGCTGTGGCGCGGCGCCAGCGTACTCATTCTTGATGAGCCGACGTCGATGCTGACGCCGCAAGGCGTGCATCATCTGGGCGAAGTGATGAAGCGACTGCGCGACACCGGCGTCGCCATTATTTTCATCACCCACAAACTTCGGGAAGCCTACGCGCTTGGTGATCGCATCTCGGTGTTGCGTCTTGGCCGGCTCGTCGGCGGCATCGGAAAAGCCGAGCTCGCCGCCATGAGCGAGAAAGAAGTCACCGAGAAGATCGTCGGCCTGATGTTCGGCAGAGCCGAATCCGTGGGCGATGCCGGCCGCCTCGCCCTCGATGACCGCGTCAGCAGACCTTCAGACCGTATTGATCGGGCGACCACGCCTTTGTTGCGGCTTCGCGACGTGGCGACTGCCGCGCATCCCGGCGAATGTGCAGTGCACGATGTCAGCTTCGATCTTTGGCCCGGCGAAGTACTCGGCATTGCCGGCGTCGACGGTAACGGCCAGAAGCATCTTGCCGAAGTACTCGCCGGCCAGCGCCCGGCAACGGCCGGTTCGATCGTCATGGGCGATGCGGACATCACAGCCGGTGGTGTCGGAGACAGGCGCATGCAGGGCGTCGCCTATATCACCGACGAGCGTCATGGCGAAGGCACGGTCGGCGCGTTCTCGGTCGCCATTAATCTGGTCGCCAAGGAGATCGGCACGCCGCCGCTATGGAGCCGGGGGATCAGCCGCTGGGGACACATTCATCGCCACGCCCGCGAGCAAATCGATCGCCACGACATCCGTACGCCGTCGGAGCGCACGCCGATCGCCAAGCTTTCCGGCGGCAACATACAGAAAGTATTGCTGGCCCGCGAATTGACGCCCGGCACCACGCTCGTCGTCTTCAACAAACCGACTTATGGCCTCGATCTGCAGAACACGCAGCTTGCACGCGACCGCATTCGCGAAAACGCCGCACGCGGCATGGCCATGGTTGTCATTTCCAACGAGCTCGAAGAATTGGCCGCCGTCAGCGACCGCATCGCCGTCATGTTCCAGGGCCGCCTCACCGGCATCGTGGCAAATGACGATAATGCCGATCGGCGAATCGGCCTCTTGATGACCGGGGCGGCAGCCTGAGCGATCAACTCCAACTGAGCGGTAGCGCGTCGTCAATGGGGACAACGGCGACGCCGCCGTTCAACATCGCATTCCGCATCATGCCCGCTTTGGCCGCAGCGGTGCGGGTGCTGCTACCGATTGTTCTGGCGCTCTTCGTCTCCGGCTTCGTATTGCTCGTGCTCGGCAAGAACCCCCTCACCTACTATGCCGAAGTCGTCCAGCGCGGCCTGTTCAACTGGGGTGGTCTGCAGGCGACCATCACCCGCATGACGCCGCTTTTGTTGATCGCCGCCGGCCTGGTCATCTCGTTTCAGGCCGGCATCTGGAATCTCGGAACCGACGGCCAATTCCTTCTTGCCGCGGTGTCGACGGCAGCGCTCAGCCCAGTTCTGGTCAGCATCATGCCGTGGGGTCTTGCTGTGGCCATCTCGCTTGCGGTCGCCGTGATCATTGGCGCGGCCTGGTCGGTGCTCCCGGCTTTTCTCAAGGCAAGTTACGGCATCAACGAAATCATCACCTCACTGATGATGAGCTTTCTCGGCGTGAGCCTCGCCAGCGTGCTGGTCAAGATTCCGTTCCGCGATCCGTCGACGAGCGTTCCGCAAACGCTGGTTTTGCCCGTCGCCGACCGGTTACCGCGCCTGTTCGGCACCACGATCCACAGCGGCATCCTGATGGCGTTTGCGGCGGTCATCCTCGTGCATGTCTTGATGACCCGCACCGCGTTCGGCCTCAAGTTGCGGATCGTCGGCGCCAATCCCCGCGCTGCCGCGCACGCTGGACTGAGCGTGGCGAAACTGACGTTTGCCACCTTTGCGCTGAGCGCGGCGCTTGCCGGGCTCGCGGGGGGTATCGAAATCCTGGGCGTACAGGGCACAATGCGGGCCGACTGGAATCCCGCTTACGGATTGCTTGTCGTACCCCTCGTCTTTCTCGCCCGCTTCCACGCTGCCGGCGTGATCGCGTTTACACTTTTCTTTGCCGTGCTAATGATTGGCGGCGAAAGCGCCTCGCGCCGGGTCGGCGTGCCGCAGCATTTTGTGCTGTTGCTTGTAGGCATGCTGCTTCTGTTTCTGGCTTTCGTCGACTATCTCGATCAGCGCCGCCGCAGGCTGGCGAAAGGCTGAGACGATGGGCCCGCTCCTGACCGAGGCTTTCCTCAGCACGTTGTTGTTCGGCGCCATCACCGCCGGGACGCCGCTGTTGCTGGCGGGATTAGGCGAGCAAATCTCGGAGAAGGCAGGCGTTCTCAACATCGGCATCGAAGGCATGATGCTCGCGGGAGCTTATGCCGGATTTTCTGCCGCCTATTTTTCGGATTCGTTCGCGCTTGGCTTCGTTGCCGGCGCGATCGCAGGCATGGCAGTCGCCGCGCTGATGGCGCTATTCTGTGTCCGCCTCTCGCTCAATCAAATCGTCGTTGGCATCGCGTTGACGCTCAGCGCCGAAGGCCTCACGGCGCTGCTGCATTTTTTCCAGTTCAGCCGCACGTATCCGCGCCTTCCGCGGGCGCCGGTGCTTTCCATTCCCGGCCTCGATAACATCCCCGTCATCGGCCCCGGCATGTTTCGGCACAACGCCGTTGTATATCTCGGGGCGCTTCTCGTCGCCGCGATCGCGTGGCTGTTCCGCAACACTTACGTCGGTCTCAATCTTGAGGCCGCGGGCAGCCGGCCCGGCGCGCTCGACGCCGCCGGCATTGACGTGATCGCCACCCGCACCGCGGCAGTCTTGTCGACCGGAGTTCTGGCCGGGCTTGGCGGCGCCTATCTGGGCGAGGTCGGCGCCGGCTTGTTCCTCCCCTACATGACGAACGGATCCGGCTTTATCGCGATCGTGCTTGCCATGCTGGCGCGCGGGAAGCCGCTGTGGGTGCTGCTCGGCGCCTTGCTGTTCGGCGTGAGCCTGTCGCTCACGACGGCGTTGCAGGTCGCGGGCATCAACATTCCGACGGATGTCGTGCAGATGTTGCCGTTCGCCATGGTCATGCTGGTGCTTGTCATCTTCGGCCGCGATAGCGTACTGCCGCCCGCGCTCGGCCTGCCGTACATTCGGGGTGAACGTTGACGGCGCCGCGCCGCAAGCGGGAAAAAGGAGCGCTTCATGGCTGACACCAAAGTCTATCTGCTCGACGGCGGCACGCTGGTCATCGACGGCTTTCACGTCTTCTGGAACCGCGGGCCGGCGGGCGAAGTCCGTTTTCCGGTTTATTCGGTCCTGATCGAGCACGGCGACGGCCGTTACATCTTCGACACCGGCTACGACTACGACCACGTGATGCGCGTTTTGCCGTTCGAAAAGCCGCTGCAAACTCCTGAACAGACGATAGTCGGCCAGTTGAACAAACTCGGAGTGAAACCGCAGGACATCAACTACGTGGTCAATTCGCACTATCACTTCGATCATTGCGGCAGCAACAAGCACTTCACCACTGCCTGCACCGTGTGCCACGCCAAGGAGCTCGAGGCATGCACCTGCCCGCAACCGTTCGAGCACCTTGGCTATTCCGACCTCTCGTTTTATCCCGAACTGGCGCGGAAGGCCGGCAAGACGCTGCCGCCCGATCCCGCGCTGGACATGTACACGCCGACCTTTCAGACTTTGCAGGGCGATCAGGAGATAGCCAAAGGGCTTTGGCTGTTCGAGACGCCCGGCCACACCGCCGGTCATTACAGCATGATGGTCGAGCTCGCCCACCGGCGGCCGATGCTGTTCACGGCGGACGCGTGTTACAGCAAGAAGAACCTCGACATGATGTGCATCTCGAGCTTCCACCTCGATCCGGTGGCGAACTTGAAGTCCATGCAGCGATTAAAGGATCTGGCGGCAAAATACGACGCCGAGCTGTTTTTCTCGCACGACCTCGACAGCTTTGCCACGTATCAGAAGGGCGCGAACTTTTATTCGTGAGTTACCGAAACAGGATCAAACGCGATGCCGGACACTAAAGTGTATTTGCTCGACGGCGGGACTCTCGTCATGGATGGGCTTCACGCTTTCTGGAATGCCGGCCCGTCGGGCGAGATCAGATTTCCCGTTTACTCCGTCCTGATCGAGCATAGCGACGGCCGCTATCTCTACGACTCCGGTTACGACCTCGATCACGTTCAGCGCGTATTGCCGTTTATCAAGCCGATGCAAACCAAAACGCAAACCATTCCCGGCCAGCTTTCGCTCATCGGGCTGCGGCCGCAAGACGTCAATTACGTGATCAATTCACACTTTCATTTCGATCATTGCGGCGGCAATAAACATTTGAACAGCGCCTGCACGGTGTGCCACGCCAAGGCGCTCGAGGCTTGCGCCTGTCCGCAGCCGTTCGAGGTCCAGTCGTACTCCGATCTTTCGTTCGCGCCGGATATCGCCGCGCGGCGCGGTGGCGCACTGCCGCCGCCGGGCGTGGAAGTATTTACACCGACCTTTCAAAGCATCTCGGGGGACCAGGAAATTGCCAAGGGCGTGAGATTGCTTGAGACGCCGGGCCACGCCGGCGGTCATTACAGCATGCTGGTGGAGTTGTCGCATCGCCGTCCGATGCTTTTCACCGGCGACGCCGCCTATTCCCAGCAAAACCTCGATCGGATGATTATTTCCAGCTTCCATCTCGATCCAATCGAAAGCTACAAGTCGATGCAGCGCCTCAAGGACCTGGCCAAGCAGCACGACGCCGAGATCTTTTGTTCTCATGATCCGACGATGTTTGGGGGCTACCAAAAGGCGCCGGGCTTTTATTCTTGAAGCGCAGGCTGAGTTCACCGACTAAGGCGCCGCCGCTCGCCAACCCGGATCTACCGATAACCGCATGAATGCTTATGACTACGTGATTATCGGAGCTGGTTCTGCGGGCTGCACGCTGGCGAACCGCCTCACCGAAGACGGCGCCACGCGTGTGCTCATCATCGAAGCGGGCGATTGGGATCGTGATCCGTGGATTCACATTCCGTTGGGTTGGGGCAAAATCCTGCAGCAGCGGCGTCACGACTGGATGTATTTCAGCGAGCCCGAAGGGCGCTTGAACAACCGCGCGATCGAGTGCGCGCGCGGCAAGATTATCGGCGGCTCGTCGGCGACCAACGCGATGGCGTATTGCCGCGGTCACCCGAGGGATTACGACCGCTGGGCGGCGGCGGGTGCGCCCGGCTGGTCCTATGCCGAGGTACTGCCCTACTTCCGCCGCCAGGAATCCTGGTCCGGCGGCGCGAACGCCTATCGCGGCGACGACGGACCATTGGCGACGCGGCCCTCTCAATACGACGACCCCTTGGTAGACGCATACCTCGCGGCCGGCGCCGAGGCGGGCTACCCGGTTACCGCAGACTACAACGGCGCCGAGCCGGAAGGCTTTGGCCGCCTGCAAATGACCACCCGCAACGGATGGCGATGCAGTGCTTCGACCGCCTATCTGCGCCCGGCACTAGGGCGGCCCAACCTCGAAGTTTTGGTCAAAGCGCTTGCCACCCGCATCGCGTTCGAAGGCGGCCGGGCTGTCGGCATTGAATACCTGAAAGATGGCGAGCGTCACGTGGTCCGGGCCGAACGCGAAGTATTGCTCGCCGGAGGCGTCATCAACTCGCCGCAGCTTTTGATGCTCTCCGGTATCGGCGACCCTGCCGAGTTAAACGCACATTCCATTGCGGTGCGCGCGCCGCTGGCCGGCGTCGGCAAGAACTTGCAGGACCACATCAGCGCCAGCGTCGAATACCGCCGGCGGGAGCCTGGCCCGTTTTGCAGAAACATGCGGCTCGATCGCCTTGGCGTCGAACTTGCGAAGGCCTTCGCCTTCGGCACTGGATTTGCATGCGATCTGCCGAGCGGCTGGACCGCATTCGTAAGATCGAGTCCGGACGTCGAACTACCGGATATTCAGCTCATCTTCCGTGCGATACCGCTTGGCGCCGGACCTTATCTGCCTCCGTTCAAGCCCGCCTTCGCAGACGGGTTCGGCTGTCGCGCGATTCTGCTGCGGCCGAAAAGCCGGGGCGAAATCAGATTGAGCTCCAGCGATCCGCGCACGCCGCCACGCATCTATCAAAACTTCTTTACTTCCGCCGACGACCTGGCCACTTTGCGGGCCGGCATAAAGTTGACGCGAGAAATTGGCCGGCAAAAGTCGCTTAAGCCTTTCGTCGAAGCGGAAATCGCGCCGGGGCCGAATAAAACATCCGATGCCGATATCGACACCCATATCTTCGCGACTGCTCTAACCGCCCATCACCCGCTCGGCACGTGCAAGATGGGTGGAGCAAGCGACCCATTGGCGGTGGTTGACGCGGACTTGCGCGTCCACGGCGTCGACGGCTTGCGCGTCATCGACGCCTCGGTGATGCCAGACCTCGTCGGCGGCATGATCAACGCGCCGGTCATAATGATAGCGGAACGGGGCGCCGACCTGGTACGCGGCACGGTCCGCTTGGACTAAAGCCACGCCCGCCAAGAACCCCTTATGCGTGCGCCGCCTTGGCGGCTTTTCACCGCTCGCTTCCGCACACGATGCGAACGCGTTCTCGATCAAAATCTCCGAGTGGCCCAATGGATGGCGATGTCAGGCCGGGCCCTCTTTGCCAGTTGAGCATTCGGTCTAATCTGAAGCTAGAGCGTCTGGCGTGTCGCTTTACGGCTGTCGCCGATCGCCGCCGCCAATGTCGCCAACACCGCGGCTAAACCATCGTCTTTATTAGGTGGTGGGCCCGGGAGGACTCGAACCTCCAACCAAGCGGTTATGAGCGCCCTCACCGCGTCGGAAAGATCAGTAAAGACGGCCATTTCTGCAAACGTTCGGCGACGTTCGTTTGCCTTTAATCGAAGCGTTTTATTG
>DASXDP010000180.1:0-13472 GCA_036490575.1 Xanthobacteraceae bacterium | reverse complement strand
GGTCCACGCCGATCATCCCCCAAATGCCCTTCCCGGCCACCAAAGGCCAAAGAAACGGACACTGACACGCAACGGCTAATGGGGTCGGGATTGCACGCAATTACCGACCCTCAGGGGGCCACTATTGATCGCGAATTTACAGTCCACGAATTGTGCAACGCGTCCGATCCCGGCGAGAAAAGCATCGTAGAGCTTTTCAGCAGCCTTTATCGCTTCAGCTGCGGCTGACGCCTTCTTCGCGGTTTCGGTACCGTCGGCAGGTTCGTCAGCCGTTGTGTAAGACCCTGTGCGACCGTCTTCCAGCGGGCGTAGAGATAGCGTGTCCAGCCAGGTCGAAAAGGGCTCCAACCCCGCCGCAGGCTCGCCCGCGCCCGCGGCGGTGGATCGCGTGTTACTTCGCTCCGTCGCTAGGTCAGCGGGTCCAATCTCCGGACTGTTCGCCTCGTAAATCGCACTGGAGAGTTGATCGAGTGCTTCATTGACGGGTGTCTTTATTGCGGCGGCCGACTCGGATGTGGTCGCCGGCGGCTCGCACACTTGTGCAGGCTCCGGAGCGGCCGGAGAGCCTGCTTGGGGCCATTCGGTCTGGGTCATCTTAAAGCCTGGTCGACGCTCGGCAATTGCCGCTTGTCGACGTCGGCTAGGCGGCTGCGGATTTCGGGTGTGGCAACGCCGACAATCCGCTTGCCCAGCGCATGGTCGCCGCCAGCACGGTCGATCACCACAAAATCGCGCCGGTCGCCGCGGGCAAGAATGTAACCCTTCTCCTCAAGGGCGGCGGCGAAACCCCGCCCGCTATCTGAACGCTCCCAGCACGCGCGAATGTCCTCGCGGATTGCCCGGATGTCGGTGCCGAGCCGCCGCGACTGCTCGAATTCGTTGCGATTTGGCGAGAGCGTTTTGTGTTCGGGATCGCGTTCGTTGCGCACCCGCGTGAGCTCCATCTCGCGCTCGAGGCCGCGGCACAACTCCTTAAGCTTGTTCTTGTAGAGGCCGGGATCGATAGCCTTCATCTGCTCCAGATCGATCCGCGACCATGCGATGTGCAGGTGTTTCTCGCCGGTCTGTCGATCGTGATGAAACGCGACCGCCCTCCCCTGCCCTTCAAAGCCGAGCCCTTTTTCGATCCGGTCGGCAACGCGCTGCCATTGCTCGCGGCTCAGGATCTCGCCGTCCGGCAACCGCACATGCGCATGAAAGAACGGCTTTTCGCAGCGCGTCGCCTCAGCCTGGATCATCACGTCGGTGAAGGCTTCGCGGATATTCGGGCTGGCGAAGCCGCGCAGCTCCACGAGCTCGGCGCGCTCATGCATCTTGCCGGTGATCGATACGCCGCGAGCTTCTGCCCGTGGGCATGCAGATTACCCTTCGCGATCATAGCCAAGCGCCCGGCGGATATCGGTCAGAGTCACCAGCAATTCGCGGCTGGTCGCAGCAACTTCCGACAGGACGACGCTACCGCCGGCGTTGAGGGCGTGCGCGATCTGGTTGAGGTTGTTGCCGACGCGGTTGAGGTCGGCATTGGTGCGGGCCAACAGTTCACGGTCGACCGGCGGCCGCTTGCGCGCACGCGGCCCGGCATCGCCAAGCATGCACGACCGGCCATAGGCGGCTAGGCTCAGTCCGGCTGTCGCTGCCCGCTCCTCCACGGCCGCGCGTTCCTCTGACAGCAAGGGCACCAGTACAGCCTTCGCGCGCTGCCGCTTCTGGCTGCCACTGAGCCGCCTGTGCCGCGCAGGCGGCTCATTTTCGGCCGGCTCCGCAGGCGGCACGGCCTCGCCAAATCCGACAAAGGCGGGCGAGGCTGGCGCGCTCATGCGCGCCCCACAAAGGCGGGTCGAGGGCCGCAGTCCCCTCGTCGGAGTGTCGAGGCGGAGAGCCTGACGATTGCCGCGCGGGCGGCAAAACGGGGATGCAACGGGGCGGAAGCCCCTTGCCAAGTGAGCGATCGGCGCAGCCGCATCGCGCGGCGCGTATTAAACGCGCCCAACTTGCTACCTCCTGATTTCGTCGCCACGTTCTTCCATCCCTACTACGGAACCAGCCTCAACGCTGCCGACAATCCACTCAGTTGCGCTCGTTGCTGGCCAAGTACGCATCAAGGGCGGCGACAAGAATTTGCTGGTTCGTGCGACGCTCCCTGACGCCATGCATCTTGAGCCGTTCATACCGGGGCTGGTCGAGCCGCACCGTTACCGCAACGGTTCCGGCGACACCTTTCGGCATTGGCGGCACAGCCGGCGAGGCTTCGACTGGTGCTGCGAGTTCTGCCGCAACCGTTTGAACTGGCGGGGCCGCCTCCCCTTTCCGCACGATAAGGCCGCTGCCAAGACGGGAACCGGTGTTCGCCATGTTACGCGGCCTCCCTTCCGGCTTTACTGATCCGCGTATTTACGTAAATCCATAATTCCGCAACTTCGCGCGCTGAATTCGATCCTGCATCGAGTTCGCCGACGGTGCGGCCGTCGATCATGCTCACAGCAAAATCGACGCGCTGATGCAACGTCACCGGCGCGACCGTGCCGTGCTGAGAAAGAGCGACGGCGGCATCGCCGGTGATCTTCGCGCGCGGCGCGGCACCGTTCACGACGAACACCATTGGCTTCCGGGCTGTCTCGACCACATCGACGGTCGCGCCAACGGCGCGCAGATCGTGGGGACTCGGCCGGGTCGGAATGAGCACCAGGTCGGAAGCCTCGACCACGGCTCGGATGTTTTCGGTGATCGCCGGCGGCGTATCGATGATGGCGAGGTTTATCCCCTCGGCCGCAAGGACGGCGAGCTGCGATCGCAGCTTGGCGATATCGGCCTGTGCAAAAAGCGGGGTACTGGCCGCGCGCGCGTTCCACCACGCGGCAAGGCTACCCTGCGGGTCTGTATCGAGCAGGGCAACCGGGCCGGCTCCTGCCTTTTCCGCTTCAACGGCCAGATGTCCGGCGAGCGTGGTCTTGCCGACGCCACCCTTCTGCGATGCCAAAGCGATTATACGCATTTACGTAAATCCTTATTGACGCCATTACTTACGTAAATAACACAATAAGGAAACGGGTCAACAAGTAATTACGTAATTACTTTATGCGTATTTACGTAATTACGTCAATCTTGCAAAGTGCGCCTATTAGGCGTACATTAGATCGCGAAAGGATTTGTCAAAATGGCTGCGCCCGTTACCGAGCATACCCGCCCAAGCCTCAAGTCGCAGCGCCTGATGGCGCGGATTAGCGCCGATCAAAAGCGGCTGCTTCAACGCGCCGCCAACATCCGCGGCCAGACGCTGACGGAATTTGTGGTCTCGGCCGCACAAGAGGCCGCCACGCGAGCGGTCGTCGATCAGGAAGTGATCGAGCTGAGCTTGCGGGATAGCGAGGCTTTTGCTCGGGGCATGATCGACCCGCCGCCAATCGCCGCGTCGCTACGCAATGCGGCGAGGCGCTATAAGAAGATCATGGAACTGTAGGTGCCGGCGGAACGGCCGCGGTTCGAGCTGCTCGGCGCGCAACATGATCGCGCCGGCTTTGTCTGCGGCAAGGCTCCTCTCGACGATTATTTTCAGCGGCAGGCTACGCAAGACGCGCGGCGGCACCTCGCAACGCCGTTTGTCATGGTCATGCCGGATGGCGCGATCGCCGGCTTCTACACACTGTCGAGCACGGCGCTCCGGTTAGAGGCGCTACCTAACGACATCACGCGGCGGCTGCCTCGCTATCCGCTCGTGCCAGCGGCGCTGATCGGCCGTTTGGCGCTCGACCAGCGTTATCACGGTCAGGGGTGGGGACATTTCCTGCTGTTCGATGCGCTGCACCGCTGTGCGACCAGCGATGTTGCATCCTTTGCGGTCGTCGTCGACGCGATCGATGATGAGGCGCGAGCCTTCTATCTGCATGCCAGCTTCTTGCCCTTGCCGGATTCGCCCTACCGCCTGTTCCGGCGCTTGAGCGATATCGAGGCGCTGTTCCGCTAATTCACTCAGCCCTGGTGTTCGACGCGCCGCAGGCCGTCGTTATTCGTCGGACGCCCCGGCGTCCCGACGCTGCCGGCGAGATCACGGCAGCGGATCGATTGGCAAGGCCCGAAGCCGCGGCAGCGGTCGCGCGCCGGCGCGCGAGGACTTGCCAACCCGCAGGGCGCGCAGCGTCGGGCCGGGCCGTGATAGAGCCTTCCCGCCGCCCGGCGGCGGCCGTTTCTCTTGGGGCTATCCACCTAGCCGACCCTCTTGAATAGCGAGCTGCCCGGTTGCCCCATGTCCGGGAAACGGCGTTTCAGCCGGCCGGGAAGGGGCCAATTTCGCTCTGAAATCGCCGCTTGCTCCCTTGGAGAGCAAATGGGCGGTTCAGCTTACACGGGCCGTTGTCGGTGAGGCTCTGTGGGTTAAGCTGGTGGTGTAGCGCCGCGCTGATAGCGCGCGGCGCAATGCGCCCGACTAGGGCGCTCCGCTCTATCAGTACGATGCTGGGGGTCTAGCGCATGCGGGTCCTTTATAAACTTGACTCAGGCTAGTGGTTCTTTGCCAGCTTGGCAGTCCAGTAAAACGCTAATGAGTCGGGCCGATGATCACGCGGCCGAGGCGCGCCAGCGCCGCGGCGAGCTTGTCGCCCGGATCGCTTTCCAGCACCGCGATCGCCGCCTCCCGCGAGCTGCCGGCCGCCAGGTCGGACGCCGCCAGCTCGGTTGCCGGGGGCAGGGGCGGGGTTGCGCCCCAGCTCGACGGGTGCGGCGACGGCGCTTCGGGCGGCTCGTAGAAGCCGCACCACTGCGAGGGCGGTAGCACCGCGTAGGCGTTGCTGTCCTGCTCAAGACAGAAGCGGCCATCGCGCCAGCTCTGCGTGCAGCGCCGTATCCAATTCAGGACACCGGCGGCGCGGAGGCTGACCAAGCCGCGCGCGACGCTGCGCGCGCTGATGCACGCCTTCTCGGCAATCTTGGCCTGGCTCGGATCGAGCCGGCCGCTGCTGTAATTGAGGAAGTCGAACAAGAGGGCCTGCAACACGGCGAGCCCGTTGCGCCCGATCGCGCCATCCTGCCGGCCGGGCCGGCGGGTCTGGCGCTCGAATCGCCGGGCCTTGTGCCATAGGCGCACGGCCTGGCGCTTCGGCATGGGCTGGTATTTCGGGTCGACTGTGGTGCTGTCGCGCCATACCGGCCAGGCGGCATAGGTTTTAGGGCCGGCGAAGCCGGGCAGGGCGGGTAAAGCGTAAGCTATTGAACGCATAGGGCCTCCGTGGGTTGCAGCACAACCCGCCCGGAAGCGGCCTCGCTCGGGACAATCCTTCCCCGTGGCAAGAATCGACTTGCAAAAATCGGCGAAGTAGGGGAAGCTCTCGATTGCCACATCGTTTGAGTTTCCCCGGCTCGCCGGGTATGCAGGCCCCCCGCTTCGGGGGGTTTTGCTTTGGTGGTTCTAGGTTTTCTTCCCTCGACGACTACAGGACGCACGCGAATCACTTCGCGCACGTGTCAAGGGTGCCCCAAAATACAGTGGGCTTCAACTTTGCGAGCGCAAAACCTAGCGACTCGTGACACTTACGCGACACGAGCGCGCGCGCGGCTCTAACTGATTGATCCGACTCGGCTCTGACTCGCGGAGACAATCTGAGATAGTAATAATTTAAAGCGACCGGCCGCAGGAGAGGGAACCTGTATGGGGAGAAAACTTCTTGCGCTCTGCGTTCCCCGCCATACCGTAAACCGACATGGCTTCATCAGACTAATTGCGACGTTTGCGTGCAAAGAATAAATTGGAAACGAAACCCTCGTGATCACCGACAGCATCATTCTCGCGGCACTCGACTAGATCACACCCGTTTCGGTTCAAAATTTCAAAGATGACGCCCTGCGGCAGGATATGCATTTCCATACCGTTCGACTTTTCTATCTGAGCTAGATACTCGCTTACGCTGAACGCATATGCGGGCCCGTAGGTCGGGACTTGAAAGTAGGCGATACCTCCCGGTCGTAGCTTGCGAAGCGCCATATTCAGCAAGGCAGCAGCGACCGGCGGCGGATTGTGCTGCAGTACGATCACCGAAACGAAGACATCAAATTCGGGGATAGCATCAAGCGCCAAGTCCTCCAACCTCACCAAACGGACGTTGCTAATGCTCCGTTGCGTCAACGCCTTGGTTGCGAGATTCAGATGCGCCTGAGAAATATCCCCGCCAATAACTTCGGCGAACTCGCCAGCCAGCCAGACGGTGACCCGCCCTACCCCGCAACCCAACTCAAAACACCGGCTCGCACTGTCGAGCGCAACCCCGCACCGTGCCGCCGTCCGCCGCAGCACGTGCACTGGGTCATGTCCCGTTTCGTAGAAGCGGGATTCGTGAGCGGCGATGTTCTCGGGCAGAAAATCAGGATCAACCACCACAGACCAGTGCGGCGCTCGATTTCCCAGTTGCTCCCATTGCACCTTGAGATGAGCAACCATCGCCGAGAGTTCCTCCGGGCTCGCATCAAGCTCGACACTCATTGGCGGACCGTCCAGCAATCTCGCTTGGCCGAGCGCAAGGGGCACGATAGCTGCTTGGCGATTTCTGCGGTCGCCGAGAAGGCGCCGGCATATTGCGCGAAAATATTCCGCGCTCGTCACGTCGTTGCCTGTGCCAAAGGGGGGGTGGTCCTCACAAACCTGCACTCGGATTTTCAACAATGCCGATCCGGAGGCGGCCACTAAATCTCGTTCGCGTTTGTGCTCGAAGATGGCACCCGCTCGCAAATTTGCCAAGCTTGGTAGTATTTCGCCTATGACAGTTGGTGCCGCCTTGAACGTAGCGCGGCGCATGGAGTGCGGTGATAGGGAACCTCAGCCACTAAAACACCGACGCTGGGGGGCTTTCTCGGTGAGGTGGCGCCGCACTCACGTAAAACACAGCTAGAGCAGGGGCGGCGGTACCCTCCGCTTCAGGCGAGGGTGCCCACCCCAACTTTCCACTCAGTGTATCGACGGCTTGATCATTGAGGGCGACCGCATTGCTGCCCGAGCTTTTCGTCGATTTGGTAATGGCATCGTATCTGCAACTTCGGAAAGGCTAAAAATTACCGTCTCCAGATCGTCATCATTGCTCTCTGGGAACACGTCAGTGACGACCGGAGTTTTGCTCTCCACAGACTCTCCGGCAGTCTTGTCTATGATAGATGGTCTTGGCGATTTTTGTATGGAACGGACTTTCATGTCATAATCGTATGCGAATTCACCCTTCCGATACCAAGATAACAAGGTATCGTCTCGGCGTAAGACATTAGGCGTATTATACGTAAATACAACGCTTTTATCTTTTATTAACCTCAATTCCGGCTGTAGTCTGAATACGGGGCATTTAACATTAACCTTAAATCGATCTATCGGAGCAAATTCATAGACGACAGTCAGTCGTTCTGGGGTCAAATGGTCTTCAGTGCCACGCACGATTCTTCTATGCCCATTTGGGGTATACCAAAGGTAGCAGTTGACCTCATCCGCGCTGGGCATTGATGGCGAAACGACGAGGACATGCCTGTGCAATGTGACAAATTCGTTCGAAGTTAGAATTTCGTGCAATATCGCTCTTTTCATTCCAATAGAAGAATCTCGACGTATCTTCCTTTCGTAGTGCTTCTCCCCAATTCTGTCAGGCGCACGCAATAGTCCGACAAAGTAGGCGTTATTGACAAATTCGACCCCATCAAGGGCGAATAGCTTTTCGACCACAATTACATCGCTGATTGGGGCCACCGTATCCGGAATGATCAACGCCGTGTCCGGAATCTTGTGAACAACAGGCTCCGGGCGCTCTGGAGATGACAAGAACTCATACAATAATCTTCGGCGAACGATCTCGCCAAAACGAAGGCGATTTGCATATACGGCCTTACCTTCTTTGTCAGACTCCCTTAAGAGGAATGTTTTATACAAATCATCTACAAATCCAAACTCGTCTAACCTCCTAGTTCTGTAAAGATAATAATCTATATCTTTGAGAAGCCAGCTATGCATAGCAACATCGAACGAGGGCGTTTGTGAAAAATCGCCGAATGGCAATTTTGGTTCAGCGCGATCCTTCCGAATCTGCGTCTCTAGCGGAGTCCAATACCGCAGCAAATGGTTCGTCATTGCCCGTCATCCCTGTCGTTAGTCTATCCACACATGTTCGTCACCTGCCGGTTTACACAGCAGGCCTCTGAGGTGGCAGATACCGTGGGATCGGATGCGCTAATAACTGTCCCATATGATCGCTGGCCTTCATTGCGCCTTTCTCGATCGCCCCCATACCCTGGGGGGTAATCCACGCAAACTTTGGCGCGGGAGGACTAAGGGGGCTTCTAGCAATAAGGCCAATCTCCGCGAGCCGGCTGAGTCTCTGCCCGAGCGAGGTGCTACAGATCTTCAAGATCGCCGCAAGGGTCGTTTGATCGATGCGCGGAAAGAAAAACTGGATGCGTTGCCGTTGATTCTCACTAAATTGTTCAAATACATCTTTATAGTGCTCAAAGAAAAATTCTCCATTGTTAAAGAAAATAACTTCTAAATAATATAACCACTGCAAAATTGAAATTGATTCATTGTGAGTTAAGTCATCTACCCATCGTTTATACACTATATCATAATAATCTATCGGACCATCTTTAGAGGAAACGGAAATTTCTCCGGGAGCAACAATGTCATCTTTCATTTCTTTGTTTCCTTTAACGTCCTTCAGCGGCATCCCGTATGGCACCTTTTCCCTGATGGCATCCGAATACGCCCCATAGGCCATGATTGAGCGAGTGTTGATTTCCACAATTTGCTCACGGTCAAGTTTAGCCATCTCATGGTTCCCCTAGGAGCGATAGGCTATCGCTCAGAGCCTATCTGTCCCTAAGCAGGGGCGAAAGGCATCCACAGATTTTTTGAATTCAAGAGGCACCCTCCACATAAGCGGTTCCGCCTAGTCGGAGGTAGCAATAGTCGGACTGCCGAAAAGCGCTCGGCGATCGAGCAGCGGCACAATACGGCATGAACGTTTTTCGAGAATACGTCGCGATATTTTAAGCCATGCCGGCATCGCGGAAATGACCCCGGATCAAAATAGTAGCGTCGTTTTGCGGTGAAGCAATCTTGGGTGATCTCGCGCTCGGATGTGAGATCGCCAATGTCTTGCCTATTCATTCCATCCTCCGAACGGTGCAGTCGGACTATACCGAGCGCCGAGATCGACCAACGGGCGCGCGAGGCGCGGCTTCGGCTTGAGCAGGTCGAACGGTTGTACCTGCCTAGAATGAATATCAGGCGGTCATGGTTTCGCCACCTGTTCCGTGGGGATCACCCACTATATCCCGATAGCGAGCCACGTTACCGTCGCAAATCCGAGAGCCGCGATGGCTGTTGAGAGCCTTAGGGCTTGTCGGCCAATTGCCGTGTCTTACCCGGCCGCAAAGCCGGAGCATATGCCGTCTGAACAAGCCGGAACCGCGGCGGATCGCGGGCTGCAATCGCGGGCAGTGGGACAGGCCCCGACCGCCGAGGTGTTTCAGGGTATTAATGCATCACTAAGCGATCTCACATCCGCATTCGGTACTATACTTGAATATGCGATGCGGTTGCTCGACGAATTGCGACAGCGCAACGACGAACTCGCCTCTTGGAACCGCGAGCTTGAGGCGCAGATCGCCGCGCAGCTTGCCGCCCTCGAACGTGCGGGCAAGCTGCAGCGATTTCTACCCCCACAACTCGTAGACCTCATCGTCTCCCAAGGCAACGAAAGCATCCTTGAAAGCCACCGCCGCGAGATTGTCGTCGTTTTCTGCGACATCCGCGGGTTTACCCCATTCGCCGAACACGCTGAACCAGAAGAAGTCATGGCATTACTGCGTGACTATCATGCCGCGCTCGGACCGATCATCCTGCAATTCAAGGGTACACTCGATCACTACACCGGCGACGGTGTCATGGTGTTCTTCAATGACCCTCTGCCATGTCGCGATCCCGCCAAGCGGGCAGTCGAGATGGCGGTGGCAATGCGGGAGGCGGTAGCAGTGGTGCTCAGAGCCTGGCGACGGCACGGGCACGATCTCGGTTTCGGTGTTGGAATTTCGCAGGGTTACGCGACTCTCGGCCAAATCGGCTTTGACGAGCGCCTAAATTACACCGCAATCGGCACAGTTACCAATCTCACCGCTCGGCTTTGCACTGAGGCTAAAGACGGACAAATTCTGGTCAGTCCGCGCGTGGCTAATGCGGTTGCAGATACAGCGCTGCTTGAGGAAATTGGCGAGCTGTCGTTGAAAGGCTTGAGTCGGGCTATCGCTGTATACAACATCCTGGGGCTTCAAGCGACGCATTAGTATATTATTCGTGAAGGCTTGGGGGAACTTGGATCGGCGATGATCATATATGTGATAACGTCCTTTAACACCTGTAGACGATCTAGATTAACTCACTCTGTATTATATTTATCAGACATAATAATTGAGTTCTCATCTACTGGGCTCATGTATAATTCACTCGTGCCTTGACCATAGCTACCCTCCTTAACAACATAATAACCTCGGAATCGCCACGAGCCGTGCTCTACGTAGGCGGTCGTCCGTTTACCGGGGTCATTGAAAAAGATGGTCCATTGGTCTGGGCACTCGAAAACGGTTTCGCAGTTAACCGGTTGCGATCGAACGGGAAGCACTAGAAAGCTTGAATCCACAGAATTGTTGATGAAGTGCTGATATAAATCGGCACCCATATCCGCCGAAGTATCAATATATACCAATTTTCCTGTATTGCCTCGAAGGAATGAGACAAACTTTTCGCCCGTTTCAGAATTAATGCGTCCAGCGTACCTGGCTATCCTTATCCTTCTGTTTTGCTGTATGCATGTTACGTTAACGTCTCTTCCTACGCCTGCTATGGCTGGTGAACATGGCCCTAACGTACTTTGAGTTTGAGCATGTGCCGCTCCACTGAGAGCGGCAATACACCCTAGAACTATAATGGCGACCCCTATCATTTAGAGCCGCTTTGAACAGTGACGTTACCGCCAACGCCAGAAATGGCGGGACTACCAAGCCCATAGGTTGTCTGCTGCGTGGTGGGGTTAGGCTTGGATAAATCGGGGGTAGATTCCGCTAACCTCGCCCCGAGAGACCTAAGAATAACTGGAAGAGTGGCCGTAATGCAATTCAATATAGCGGCATCCGCTTTAACTCTCTGACCTTCATCTGTATAATTCAATGCGCCACCGGTTCCTGAATTTTGTGTAATTCTAACTTCCCCTTTCACACCGGTCTCAAGTTTTATAAGAGAAAGAGAACCGTCACCGTTAACTTTTAGATCATATTGTCGTCCAGACAAGCATGTATCTCTGGTAACTGCCGCAGCCTTCGTTACTGTGCCGATATCAAGGGATTGGGCATGCGCTATCCCAAATGGAACGATAGCCAGAAAAACGTACTTCAGGCTTTTCGGCATTTGTCTCCTCCAAATCTGGTCAATACGTCGCAAAAAAACTTGCCGCTTTTTCCGGGTTATACCCGCGCCGATCATACAGCTTTGTCGTGCTCGGGTCGCGGTGACCTGCAGCCTTCTGCACATCTTCGAGTTGTGCGCCATTTTCCAGAGCTGTGGTGATAAACGTGGCGCGCATCGAATGCGCCGAGTAGCCGCGATCGAGCCCAAGCGCGGCCGCATATTTCCGCACGACGCGATCGATTGCGTCCGGATCCATCCGCCGGCGTTCTTCCTGCCGCTTGCCGTTGTGCTTGAGCGGCCTAAACATCGCCCCCTCGGCGTCGTCAGCATGCCCGGCCGCCTCCAGGTAGGCCCGTATTCGTACGGCGGTCTGCGGGTTGATCGCCAGCGCGTCGCGCCGGCCGCCCTTGCGCGTCACGCGCAGTGAGTCATAGCCGCGGTTCTGATGCAGGTCGCCGACCTTGAGTGCGGCGATCTCGGCACGGCGCAGCCCAACCTGCAAACCGACCGAGAGGATGGCGCGGTCGCGCGAGCCGGCGATCGTGTCTTCGCCCGGAAGGTCGAGCAGTTTGCGCGCCTGCGCTTTCGAAAACGCCAGCGTCGCGCCTTCCTGCCGGTTGATCGCCGGGCGCGCGACCTCGCGCGCGGGATTGCGCGCCGGGCCGCCGTAATCGATCAAGTGCCGAAACAGCGACGACAGCGCCGCGAGCCGCCGGCGGATCGTCGAGCTAGCAGCATGCTCGATCTCGCGCATGTAGCGCTCCCAGGCGATCACCGCTTTGTGGTCGGCCTGGCGCAGCTCGCCGACCGTGCCGATGTGGAGGGTCGTCATAAAGTGCTGCACGTCGAGCCGGTAGGCGCGCCGCGTGCGCGCGCTCTTCTGCTTGGCGAGCCAGATTTCTTCCTCGGGGATCGCTGCGAGCTGCGCGACGGTCGAAGCACGGGCGGGGACGATGTTGCCGGCGATCGGCACCGGCAAGGTGGTGCTGCCGTCATCAATCATAGGGATGCGCTCTTCGTTTGCACCCGCGCCGGATTGCCGAATGCGGTTGCACCGGCGGGTATGTCGCGCGTTACCACGCTGCCCGCACCAATTAGGGCGTCGTCGCCGATGCTGACACCTGGCAGGATGATCGCGCCGCCGCCGATCCAGACATTGCGACCGATACTGATCGGGCGGCCAAATTCGAGACCGGCGGCCCGCACCGCCGGATCGCGCGGATGATCAGCCGTCAGGATTTGAACGGCCGGCCCGATGAGCGTTTTGTCGCCGATGCTGACCGGGAGACCATCGAGGATCACGCAGTTGACGTTCAGAAAGACACCGGCCCCCAGCCTGATGTTGAACCCGTAATCGCAGTGAAACGGCGTCCAAATTTCGACGCCTTCGCCGACCGCGGCGAGCCGCTCCAACAATAGCTCTCGCCGAGCGGCGGACGTGTCACCCAGCGCCGCGTTGTAGCGCGCCAACCACCGCTGCGTTGCCCGGAGGTCCGCTTGCAGCTCTGGGTCGCCGGCATTGTAGAGTTCGCCGGCGAGCATCTTCTCCTTCTCAGTACGACCTTCCACGCTGCGCCCGGCTCCGTGTTTCCGTTCTCGCTTCGTACTATAGCACGCCGCTCCCCCTTCTAAACCCCCTACGTGATAAACCGGATTATCACGTAGAACATTGAACTGCTCGGGGCGGCTTGGAAACCTCGGATTGCATCTTTATCTGGAGTACTCTCCAACGATGGACGCGTGGCCGAGCGGCCGATGGCTGATACCGGAGTAGACCCGAATCCCGCCCCGATACGTGACGCCCGCTCCTGGCTACAGCCGTTGAGCGGGCGTCGCCGTTTCTGCAACGGCATTCCGCGCCTGAAACGCCCGATCCAGTCAGAGCTTTACTTTGGTGCGGAATTCCTGATTCCAGCATTGTCAATTCGCTTGCAACCACGACCCCCTTTTCGCTTTCGACCGCGACCCCTCTGAGGCACGTGTGTTTGGCTTATCCATGTAGTGCACAGGAGGGACCCGCGCGCGTCGCGCAGTGCCCCGACGAGCGAGGGAGCGGCGC
>DASXDP010000179.1:0-1599 GCA_036490575.1 Xanthobacteraceae bacterium | reverse complement strand
GCGCTTCGGCACCGGCGCGCGTACAGCAGCGGAATAACTTTTTTATCTACACTGCCGCCGTCCTCCTATCGGCCCGAGATCAGCTTCGGCCACGGCGCGGAATGGAACGCGCTCATCAGCAGATACATCGAAACCATTCCGCCGAATGGCGAAGCCTCGCCCACGGTCGCGCAGAGCATATCGTGCTGACCAGCACTGAAAACGGTCAGCAATGCCATGACCGCGAAGACGGGCGTGGCCGTGAGGCAGAGCCGGTCGCCAGCGCCGCTGTTGGGTGATCTACGCTGCGCGAGCTGCTTGTGCGGGCCGTTTCGCCACCGCGCATTGGATGCACTAGAGCACGGCCGTTTTATTCTGAAGCGTATCCTGCGTTTGCGAAGTAGTTGGCACACTCTGCCGGGCTGAAGGCTTGGAGCAATGCTCCGATCCGTCGCCAGGTCGCTTCGACGGTGCGCTCGGCGGCCTTGCGCAGCAAGGTCTTGAGCTTGGCAAAGACCTGCTCGATCGGATTGAGGTCCGGGCTGTAGGGCGGCAGGAAGAACAGTTTGGCGCCGGCGGCCCGGATAGCGCGTCGCACTGCTTTTCCCTTGTGACTGCCGAGATTGTCGATGATGACGATGTCGCCGGGCTTGAGCGCTGGCACTAGAACCTGCTCGACATAGGCGAGGAAGCTTTCGCCGTTGATCGGTCCATCGATCACGCAGGGAGCATCGATACGGTCGCGGCGTAAAGCGGCGAGGAAGGTCAGCGTCCGCCAGCGACCATGCGGCGCTTTGGCGAGCAGCCGCTTGCCTCGCGGCGCGCGGCCGTGGGTGCGTGTCATGTTGGTCTTGGCCCAAGTCTCGTCGATAAAGACCAGCCGAGAAGGATCAAGCCGCCCTTGGTACTTTCTCCACTGCGCCCGCCGTCTGGCGACGTCCGGACGATCCTGCTCGCCGGCGTGCAGGCTTTTTTTTGAAGGTGATGCCCTCGTGCACGAAGAAGTGCCAGACCGCAAAGTGGCTAACCCTGATCCCGCGTGCGGCAAGCTCCGCTCCCAGCGCCCGCAACGTGATGTCCGGCTTCTCGGCCAGACGCCCAAGAAGCCACTCTCGTTCGCCTTGCAACGCATACGGCCTTCGACCGCCGACCTTGTGAGCCGCAGCGCTTCCGGTCGCCCGAAATCGCTGTGACCACTTCACAACGCTCGCCACGCTGACCTTGAAAGTCGCTGCCACCGCACGGCAGCTCTCGCCCGCCGTAACCGCCGCAACAACCCGCTCGCGAAGATCAAGCGAATAAGCTCGGGCCATCGGATGCTGGCCTCCAATCCAGCCAGCATCTTGAATCATATTCGCACCAAATCGGGAATCCCTCCGATTCAGAAAAAATCAGCCACGCTCTAGATCAGCTTGAGGCAGCACAGCACCTTGCCGACGACCTCGATGTCGCCGACCGGGATTTCCTCGCTGGCGTGGTTCGGGTTGTCGGAAATGATCTTGACCCGCGTCGGCCGCGACGAGCGCATGACCTGCAGGCGCTTGACGACAATGCTGCCGAACGTGTCGCGGACCGCATAGAGGCCGTCCGGCGTCGGCGTCTTGTGGCCGGTATCGACGA
>DASXDP010000178.1:0-26236 GCA_036490575.1 Xanthobacteraceae bacterium | reverse complement strand
GCTGTTAACCGGTTGGTCGCTGGTTCGAATCCGGCCCGGGGAGCCAAAACATTTCAATAACTTAGCTAAATATCGTTCGTCCCTGCATTGCCGCAAAGTCGACCTGGGGCAACATCGGGGACACCAACCAGCTTGTTCGGGATCGACCTCATATTTCGTCAACGTCGTGTGCCATCCACTAAGGACCGCGCCGTTCGCGAAGCGTGGCGCTCACTCTTCGGAGAACTCACCCAAGAGGACAGGCGTGCTTGATCTCGGCACGAGCTTTGTCGCGAGCGTTGAGCGCGATCCCGGCGCGGTCGCCATCGTCGATGGCTCGAAGCGACTGAGTTACCGCGAATGGTACGGCAAGATTTCCGCCCTCGTCGGCGCGTTCGACGACATCGGGCTAAGGCCCGGCGATCATCTCGTCACCGTGCTGCAAAACAATTGGCAAGCCGCGACCGTTCATTGGGCCTGCCAGTTCGCGGGAATTATTGTCACGCCCGTGAATTGGCGCGCCAAGAACGACGAGATCGATTTTTACCTCGAGAATGCCGAAGCTCGCGCCGTCGCCTACCAGGACGTCTCCGTGGCAGCCGTCGCGGGCGCCCGACGGGCCGCTTACCTGCCGCGCATTGCGATTTCGGCCGCCGGTGCGCCCGATCCGGACTTTGCGCAACTCGTCGCGGCCAAGGCGGCCGATGCCTCACCGCGCGTCAAAGCCGAGGCCTGGTCGCTGATGCTCTACACTTCGGGCACGACGTCGCGGCCCAAAGGCGTGCCTCGCCGCCACGTAGCCGAGCGCGCAGCCGCTATCGCCCACGTGGCGCAGAACCTTTACGCGAGCGGCGAGCGCACGCTCGGCGTCATGCCGCTCTATCACACCATGGGCGTGCGATCGTTGCTCGCCATGTCGCTTGTCGGCGGCACGTTCGTCTGCGTGCCGCAATTCGATGCTGCTCGCGCGCTTGCGCTGATCACGGCCGAGCGGATCAGCAATCTTTATCTGGTGCCCACGCTCTACCACGATCTTGTGCACCATCCGGATTTTGCCGGCGCGGACGTGCGCTCGGTACGCAAACTCGGTTTTGCCGGCGCGCCGATGACGCAAGCGCTCCTGCAAAAGCTTGACGCTGCGTTCCGGCCGGATCTGTTCGTCAACCATTACGGCAGCACCGAAATCTACACCTTCACCGTCGACCAGAACGCCGCCAAAAAGCCCGGCTCGGCCGGCCGCGCCGGAATAAATCAGATGGTGCGCGTGGTGCGCCTCAGCGCCGGCAACGCCGACGAAGTCGCGGCCACCGGCGAGGAAGGCGAAATCGCAGCGCTGCTCGCGGGCGATGAATCCTTCGAAGGCTATTGGCGCCGCCCCGAAGCGGATACGGCGGCGATCCGCAACGGCTGGTATTTTACCGGCGACACCGGACGAGTGGACGCCGACGGGGACTTCTTTGTCACCGGCCGGGTGGATGACCTCATCATAACGGGCGGCGAGAATGTCTCGCCGGTCGAGATCGAAAGCTTCCTGTCGCTCCATCCCGCGGTCGCGGAGGTGGCGGTGGCTGGCCTCCCTGACCAACGCTGGGGCAAGATCGTTTGCGCCTTCGTCAAGCGCCGCGCTGCGGTGGAAGCGGGCGAGCTCGACGCCTTTTGCAAAAGCTCCGGCGTCGCCAATTTCAAGCGCCCGCGCCGGTACGAATTCGTCGCAGAAATTCCGAAATCCCCGGTCGGTAAGCTGCTTCGCCGCAAGCTCGTCGCCGGCGAGTACCGGCCGGAGTCGTCCGCCCCACAACCAGGACATGATGCATGAGCACTACGATGAGCTTTGCCGACGCGCGATTAGCCGCACTCGATGGCTTCCGTGTCGAGATCGACGCCGCGCGCGAACGCGCCGACGTGGTCCTGGAGCGGCCGCTGTTCAACATCATCGAGATGGGACAGCGCGATCAGCTTCGCCTCGTGTTCGAGGCGCTCGACGAAGAGGCAGGTGCGCGTGATTGTGCTGCGTGCCGCCGGCGAGCATTTCTCCTCCGGCGGCAACATCAGGGGCTTCCTGGAAGCCTCGCCCGAGCACGTGTCGAAGCTCGCCTGGAACATCGCCGCGCCGGCGCGCTGTGCAAAACCCGTGATCGCCGCCAACCGCGGCTATTGCTTCGGCGTCGGTTTCGAAATCTCACTCGCGTGCGATTTCCGCGTTGCGTCGGAGACCTGTTTCTACGCGCTGCCCGAGCAGCGGCTCGGTCAGATCCCCGGCTCCGGCGGCTCGGCGCGGTTGCAGAAGATCGTCGGTATCGCGCGGACCAAGGACATCGTCATGCGTTCAAAACGCATCCCGGCGAAGCAGGCGCTCGACTGGGGCATCGTTACCGAATGCGTTCCCGACAGCGAACTGGAAAAGGCCACCGACGCCCTGGTTGACGAATTACGCGGCTTCTCGCCGCTTGCGCAACGCACCGCCAAGAAGCTCCTGAACGACACCGAGGATGCTACTCTCTCGGTAGCGATCGAGCTCGAAGGCCACGGCTATAGCCGCCTGCGCCAATCGGACGATTTTCGCGAAGGTGTTGAAGCCTTCCACGCCAAGCGCAAGGCAAAATTTCGGGGCAGCTAGGCCCCTACCCGACCGGCCGCTCGTCAGCGATGATCTTGCCGTCATTTGGCAGGCTTCCCGGCGCGACAAGCTCGACTGCGCCTTTGAGCTTGGTGACCGCCTGCAGCGTCGCCGCGATGGCGTCGATTAGCGTGTCCGCCGGCGCGGGATACTCGGCCACGAGCGTCATCGCATCCTGCTCAGCCTGCCGGGTCACGCGCAGCCGCAAACGCCCAAGTTCCGGGTGACGCTTCGCCACCTCCGCGATCTGGGCCGGATGCACGAACATGCCCTTGACCTTGGTGGTCTGGTCGGCGCGGCCCATCCAGCCTTTGATGCGCATATTGGTGCGGCCGCACGGCGAAGCCCCGGCAAGAACGGCGGAAAGATCGCCGGTGGCGAGCCGGACCATCGGATAATCGGGGTTGAATGTGGTCACCACCACCTCGCCGACTTCGCCTTCGCCGACCGGATCGCCGGTGCCCGGCTTGGCGATCTCGACAATGACGCTTTCGTTGATCACCATGCCTTCGAGCGCCGGCGTCTCGTAGGCGATGACGCCCAGTTCAGCGGTGGCGTAACATTGCAACACCGCCACGCCGCGCGCACCGAGCTCGGAACGCAGCGAGGACGGCAAAGCCGCGCCGGAAACCAAAGCGCGCTTGATCGACGACAAGTCCTTGCCGGCTTTGTCTGCCGCATCGAGCAGGATTTTCAGAAAATCCGGCGTGCCGGTATAGCCATTCGGCTTGAGGTGAGCGATCGCCTCGATCTGTTGCTCGGTGTTGCCGACCCCGCCCGGAATGACGGCGCAGCCGAGCGCGTGCCCACCCGCTTCCAGAATGAAGCCGCCGGGAGTGAGGTGGTAGGCAAAGCTGTTGTGGACCACGTCGCCCGCGCGAAAGCCGGCGGCAAAAAGCGCGCGCGCCGAATGCCAAAAATCCCGGCCATGTCCCTCGGGTTCGAAGATCGGTCCGGGCGATACCAACAGGCGCTTAAGATTCCCCGGTGCGATTACCGCAAATCCGCCCAACGGCGGCCGCGCGGCTTGCCGCTCCTTCAATTCCGATTTGCGCAAGAGCGGCAGCTTGGCGAGGGCCGCGCGCGAGGTAACCGATTTTGGGGCGACGGCGGTTAGCCGCTCACCCCAGCCCGGCGCACGCATCGCACGCGCGATCAAGTCGGGCAGCGCCGAGAACTGCTCGCGCTCACGCGCTTCGGGTGCGCGAGTCTCGAGTTCATCGTAGAAATCGGGCATTGCCGAAAATGCAATTTTAGTTCGCAAGCGCCGGGCAACCGCCTGCGTCCAGTGGCCGGAACGCCTTGTCGCCCGGGATGGTGGCGACGAGTTTCAGCAAATCCCAATCGCCTTGCGATTCGGCGGGAGATTTGATCTGCACCAGATAGACGTCGTGCACCATGCGCCCGTCGGGCCGCAGGTGGCCATTCGGCGTGAACGCATCGTTCACCGGCGTCTCGCGCATCTTGGCGATGACGACCTTCGGATCGTCCGAATTGCTTGCTTCGGCCGCCTTGAGATAGCTGCGAACCGCCGAGTACGTTCCGACCTGGAAGGTCGAGGGCGCGGTTTTGCGACGCTCCAAAAACTTGGCAAAGAACGCCTTGGCCGCCTCGTCACGGTCGGGGAGCCAGGGCGACACGTACATCATGCCCTGCGCTAGCGGCAGGCTGGTGGCGTGTATGGCGGGAAGCGAATCCAATCC
Source organism: Xanthobacteraceae bacterium (assembly GCA_036490575.1). Classification (GTDB taxonomy): domain Bacteria; phylum Pseudomonadota; class Alphaproteobacteria; order Rhizobiales; family Xanthobacteraceae; genus BOG-931. Next base: position 21,937 of record DASXDP010000178.1, on the reverse strand, counting down.
GAACGGCACCACTTTTTGTTTGTCGGTGAGGCCGAATTCGCGCGCCGTTTTGACCGCGTTGATGGCGTCATCGCCACCGTTCGCTATGGCGACGACATCAGCGTTCGATGCCTGCGCTTGCAGCATGAAGGACGAGAAGTCGCTGGTGCCGAGCGGATGGCGCACCGAGCCCAAAACCTTGCCGCCATTCTTTTCGATAAAGGCGGTGGCGCCATCCTGCAGCGCACGACCGAACACATAGTCTGCGGTAACGAAGAACCAGGTTTTGCCGAGTTGCGGCACCGCCTGGCCGATTGCTGAGCCCATTTCATAAGTGTCATAGACCCAGTGCACCGAGTTATTCGGTGCGCAGGCCTTGCCGGTAAAATCGGCAGATCCCGCGCTCGTCAGCAGCACCGCTTTGTTGTTGGCCTTGGCAACTTCCAGGACGGCAAATCCGACGGCCGAATTTACCAGATCGGCAACGGCGTCGACGCCTTCAAGGTCGAACCAGCGGCGCGCAATCGACGCCCCAATATCGGGCTTGTTCTGGTGATCAGCGGACACGATTTCGATGGGCACGCCGTTGATCTTGCCGCCGAACTCCTCGGCGGCCATCTTTGCGGCCTCCACCGCCCCTTGGCCCGAATTCTGCTCGTAAGGCCCGGAGAGATCGGTCAACACGCCGATCTTCACCTTGCCGCCGGACATTTCCGCAAATGCGTAGGACCACTGGAGCGCAAGGGCAACAATGGCAACGCCGAAGGCGACGGTAAAACGCACGACTTCCCTCCCGGTATCTCCTATCGCCGCTGAGTGCGCCGCGTTAGCGGCGTCTTGTCAAGCGAAGCCTAAACCCGGGTGCGCCTCGGTCTGCAGGCTTGACGCTCTTGCGCGATACCCGCGGGCATCATACTGGAGCATGACCCCGCCGTCGTCTCCAACATCCCCGTGACCCATGCTGGAAACGGCCAGACCTATCTTGGGATTTGAGGCGACGCCGTGACGGATATCTACCGCTTCATTCTGGCGCTGTGCGTCGTCCAGGGACATTTTTTGGCTTCGGGCGCCCCGTGGCTCGCCTGGCAAGCTGTGTTCTCGTTTTACGTCCTCAGCGGCTTCCTGGTGACGTTGGTCCTTAATCAGCAATACGGGGCCTCCCTCCCTGGGCTCACTCGCTTCGCGGTCAATCGGCGGCTTCGGCTTTTTCCTATCTGTTACGTCGTCATTGGACTGACGGTCCTCTACATCGCGTTTGTCGGCCCGCTCAATTCCCTTAACGGCGCGCTGACACTGCCAGTGGGCACGCGGGCGATGATCGCCAATCTCCTGATCATAAACCTGCCGGGCTTCAACACTGCGCAGATGACCCCCGAACGCCTGTCGCCGACGGCGTGGTCGCTGGGCATTGAGCTGTGCTTCTATTTTTTGCTGGCGATTTATTTTGCGAAATCCAGATCAAGGCTGCTTGTCATGCTCGCCGTCGGCATCGCTGTGACGGGCTGGGAAATCGTGGCGGCATTCGACACTTCGACCTATGGATTTCTGGATCGCTACGCCGTGATTGAGTCCGGAATCATCCCGTTCGCATTGGGCGGATTGGCGTACTGGTTTCGCGAGTCGCGACTCTACGAGTTTTCGGCCTTGAAAATTCTTCTATTCGTTGCGCTATTCGCGGCGAATGTTGCCGCCGGATTTTGGTCGGAATTTCATCGATACGTGAGCGGGCTCTATATCGCGGCCGCGCTGAACTTCTTTTTGGTGCCGGTATTGTTTCGGCGGCCCGCCATCGCCGAGTGGCAAAAGGTGCTCGGCGGGCTTTCTTATCCGGTATTCCTTTCGCATTAACTTGTCGGCACCTTGATTGCGCTTTACCTGCCGCTATTTCCGCCGCTGGGCGCTGTGCATTGCGGTCTCACCGCCATCGCCTCTGTTGCGTTCTGCTTGCCGATTTACTTTGCTGTGGATCAACCGATTCAAAAAATCCGGCAATCGGTCAAGAAGCGCGGTCTATTTCGCGCGACCGCGTTCGGGGGCAGCCTTTCGCGCTAAAGTCCACCAAGCGCGCTAACCTAGACCTCGCGCGCCACGTAACACCGCCTGGCGTCCTCGGGACGCAAAACTCAAGCGCCGGCGCGATTCCAGCCGCGCGCACGGTTGCCGTAAATCTCGTGACCGGTCGGCGTGACCGCAATCGTGTCCTCAAGCTTGATGAAGCCGCGGCGGGGGTGCTGCACCGTCGTCTCGACCGAAACGACCATGCCGACTTCCAGCGGCCGCTGCGCATCATAAGCGTCATAGGGGACCGGGCCTGAATTGGTCAGCCGCGGCGCCTCGTGGCTGACGAGCCCCATGCCGTGAGCGAGAAATTCGAAGTGGTTGTGCGATTTTGATTTTCTGATGATCGGCTCAGCCGCCGCGTAAATCTCTCCGCCGTTGACACCGGGCTTGATTGGCGCAAAGGCGGCCTGTTGCGTCGCCTCGATCTCGGCGAGCAAATCCTCGAGTTCGGAATCGGGCTCGCCGACAATCCCCATGCGCGCCAGATCGCCGATATAGCCGTGGTAATTGCCGCCTGAATCGACCGAGAGGGGGTCTCCCTTGCCCCAGCGCTGATCGGACGGCGCGCGGTTCAAGCTCGATCCGGCTGTGATCAGGCAATAATCGAACGTCAGGCCGCGCGATGTTTCTTCACGGCGCAGAGCCTCGGCGAGCTCCGCCTTTGTCGACCCCTCTCCATGACTCTGAATCACCGCAAGCATGGAGTCGATGACCAGCTCGGACGCGAGCCGCAGCTTCTCGAGTTCGGCGGGGGTTTTTTGCGCACGCAGCCGCTCAAGAGCGAACAACGCGTCCTTAAGCTCGGCATCCGGAAATACCTTGCGCAGCGTGACCGCTGAATCCGCCGGCAGAAATGCCAGTTCGACGCCAATGCGGCGCGGCTTTGCCGTGAGGCTTTTTGCATACTCGGCGGCCTTCTGCATCACGTCGACCGATCCGCCGCTCCTGGTGTTGACCTCGGAAACCCAGAACGGCCGCACCTGCGCATCGTAAGTCTCCATGCCGTGCCCAAAATAGCCGGCGCTTTGCGGGGCACCTTTCTGATAGACGAATACCGGCAGATAGCGGCTGATACCCATCGCATCCATATTGTCAAAGAAGAACGAGCGATGCCCGCCGAGCAGGTATTGGACGTTGTGTTTGGACGTCGCCAGAAGCACGTCGATACCGGCCTCGTCCATCAGCCGGTCGAGCCGCGCGGTGTCGAACGGAGCCGTTTCTGGTCGCTTGCTGACGTCGAGCATGTGAATCTCCCGGAGGCACCAAAGGTTTTCGTTAGCCACTGTAGCAAACCCGCGGACAAAGATGAACCCGCCCGCCCCGTTCCGAGGTCCGGGACCGCAACGCAGATATCGGTGGGCGAATAAAAGACCGGCGGCGCGAAACGGGGCCTAGGCTGCGGATTTGGCGATCGGCTCGGCAGACTTGCCGCCGATCACGGTGCGAAGTTCGGTCGCTCCGCGGGCCGCGCGATCGAGGATGAGTTCGATTGAAGCAATCTCCACCCGGTTGCGGCCGAAATCCTTGGCGCGATAGAGCGCGTGATCGGCCTGCACGAGCAAGGCCGGCAAGTCCAGGGTCGCGTCGTAGGTAATGACGATGCCGATGCTTACAGTGGCGGCGACCGGGGCGCCGTCGACATCGCAGGTAGCCTCGGCAAAACCGAGCCGTATCTGCTCGGCTACCGCCAAAGCGCGCTCGCGCGGAGTATCGCGCAGTACGGCTGCGAATTCCTCGCCGCCCACACGGCCAAACAGATCGATGTGGCGCATGCAGCCGCTGGTCACCTCGGCAAAAATCTTCAGCACCCGGTCGCCGACGGCATGGCCGAAGCGATCGTTGATCGACTTGAAGTTGTCGAGGTCGAGGAGCATCACCGCCAAGGGTCGCGGGCTGGCCGCCTGGCGTTTGAGCTCGGCTTCGCCGTCCTGCAAAAAGCCGCGGCGGTTGGCGATGCCGGTCAGCGGATCGACAAGCGCGGCGGTCTTGTGGCCCTGCTCGGTCCGCTCCTTCGCCATGGCCAGGAGAATGAAGGCGATGGCGATGGTGAACAACAAAGCTTGAAAGCTGAGCACGGTGAGCCATACGCTGTCGAAGACTTCGTTCGTCGTCGGCAGTCCCGGCAGCATGGCGCCGAGCGGCGTGCGCAAGAGGTAAAGCGCACCATTTGCGAACAACAGAAAAATCGCCGGCCAGCGCGAAACCAGCGCCTCGGTACGGCCACGCCAGAATTCGTACGCCGTGGCCCAGATATAGGCGGTGATAATGCCGGAGCTGACCAGCACGCGAAGCTCGAAGGCGTCGGAGAACCATGGCACGTGACTGACGACGAGCCACAGCGCCGCGCCGGCGAACACCCAAATCGCTCTTGGCTGGCGATGATCGAAGACGCGCGTACCGGTCCACGTCAAGGCAAATGCCGTAAACAGCAGCGCGTTGGCGAGATCGATGGAGATATAGTCGGGGACTTGACCGTACTGGCCGAACAGCATGATCGAGCCGGCACGCAATAAATCCGAGAAGCCCCACCAGGCTACCGCGGTCACAGCGGTATTTTGCGCCCAGGCGAACAGGAGGAGTAACCCGAGGATCACCTCCACGTACACGGTGACGAGAAATAACGTGTTGACGTCGAGGTTCATCGCTCCCCACCGGACTGGTCGCAAAGGGAGACGACGCAGATGCCGAGCGATCCGAAATACCGCATCGCCACAAACAATCCGTGAATTGACGCGTCTCGCCCCCCCGCCATGCGCCGGCATGGTTTCCGAAAGCTTGCACGGCGCGCGTGCTTGATCTCATCTTGTTCACAAGGGCTTAGTCTTCTAAGGTCCGTGGCTTTTTAGGATTTGGTGACGATGCAATTCAGCGACGGCATCATCGAATCGATCGGCAATACGCCGTTGATCAAGCTGCAACGCGCCTCGGCGGTCACCGGCTGCACGATTTTGGGCAAGGCCGAATTCATGAACCCGGGGCAATCGGTCAAGGACCGCGCCGCGTTGTTCATCATTCAGGACGCGGTGAAAAAGGGACAGCTAAAGCCGGGCGGCGTGATCGTCGAAGGCACAGCGGGCAACACCGGGATCGGTCTTGCGCTTGTCGGCAACGCGTTGGGATTTCGCTCGGTGATTGTCATTCCCGAAACGCAAAGTCAGGAAAAAAAGGATGCGCTGCGGCTTTGCGGCGCGGAGTTGGTTGAAGTCCCCGCGGTCCCCTACTCCAACCCCAACAACTACGTGAAGCTTTCGGGCCGTCTCGCGGAGCAATTGGCGAAAACCGAACCGAACGGTGCGATTTGGGCCAATCAGTTCGACAACGTCGCCAATCGCCAAGGTCATCTGGAGACGACCGGACCAGAAATCTGGCGGCAGACCGACGGTGCGGTTGACGGCTTCGTCTGCGCCGTCGGCACCGGCGGGACACTCGCCGGCATCGCCATGGCATTGAAATCCTTCAACAGCGCGACGCGTATTGCGCTTGCCGACCCGCTGGGCGCCGCGCTTTACAGCTATTACACCACCGGCGAACTGAAATCTCACGGCTCTTCGATTACCGAAGGCATCGGCCAAGGACGCATCACCAAGAACCTGGAAGGCGCGCCAATCGATGTCGCCTACCAAATTCCTGACGAAGAAGCGGTGCCGATTATCTTTGATTTGCTCGAACACGAAGGCCTGTGCCTCGGCGGTTCTTCGGGAATCAATGTTGCGGGCGCAATTCGTCTGGCAAGGGATCTTGGGCCGGGCCGGACGATTGTCACCATTCTCGCGGACTACGGCACTCGCTATCAGTCGAAGCTGTTCAATCCGGAGTTTTTGCGTGAGAAAAATTTGCCGGTCCCCGCATGGCTCGAACGGCGTCCACAACTGAACGTCCCCTATCTTTGAACATTGCGCGGCCGACCGCGTTATCCCCGCTCGGAGATTATGCGTGACCAAACCAATCGACTTCCCGCCGTCCAACCGCTGGCTCATTTCAACCGACCAGCTTGCCACGCGCCTCAATGATGGAAATTTGGTCGTGGTGGATGCGTCCTATCCTTCACCAGGCAAGCCGAATGAAGCCCGTGCGGAATACCTGGAAGGCCATATTCCCGGCGCCGTCTTTTTCGATATCGACGCCATCGCCGATCATTCCAGCGACCTGCCGCACATGCTGACCGGCCCCGCGCACTTCGGCCAAGCGATGGGTGCATTGGGAATTGGCGTCGGCGACACCGTGGTTGTGTACGATACGGTTGGCTTTTATTCCGCGCCCCGCGTGTGGTGGACCTTTCGCATTTTCGGAGCCAAGGATGTTTTTATCCTCGATGGCGGCCTGCCGAAGTGGAAAGCCGAAGGTCGGCCGCTCGAACGTGGCGCCGTGAACCGGCCGGCAAAAAAATTCGATGCCGAAATGAACGTCGGCGCTGTCGCCACGCTGGCCGACGTGCGTATGGCGTTGACAGACGGAAGCGCGCAGCTCGTCGATGCGAGGTCGGCTGAAAGGTTTTCCGGTAGAGCGCCAGAACCGCGCCCGGGCCTGCGTGCCGGCCATATGCCCGGCTCATTCAACGTGCCGTTCGATAAGCTCCTTGAGAACGGACGGATCGCGCCGCGCTCCCGGCTCGAACAAGCATTCAAGGAAAGCGGCGTGGATTTGGAAAAGCCCACCATTACCACCTGCGGCTCCGGCGTCACCGCGGCCATCCTCACCTTCGCCCTTGAGTCCATCGGCAAGGAGCCGAAGGGCCTCTATGACGGCTCGTGGGCGGAATGGGGCGCGCGCCCAGACGTGCCGGTGGAGCGGGATTAGGCCTCGTCCTGCGGTGCCGGCATAAAAGCAACGGCGGCCTAAAACACGAAGGCCGCGGACATGACACCGCGGCCCTCACGGATTTGTCTCCTGAACGAGGACAGCTCAGCAGATAACCGGCTCGTTCAAAACTTTAGAGCTCGGAACCATTGCTCTGGAGTTCGCCAAAGGCCGGCGGTCGACCGCCCTCAGTCACATTGTTTTCGTTTTCACCGAATTGCTGATCTCGAGGTGAGCGCCACTCGCCCCGTCGCCAGACGCCCGGACCGAAATGCTGTCGCCAGCCGCCGGGGCCGTTTTCCTCATTGAGCGCGAACCTGTGCCGATGCGGCCGTAGCATACGCGCCAGTATCGTGAACCGATTCTTTTGAGCGTCATTGAGGCTTTGGTAAAGCGGGGCTCCCGCGTCAGCGACGCGTTTGAGCGCCGCGCTCGTCTTGGCCATGCGATCGGCACGCTGCGCAAGCCGATCGAGCGGCGTCATCGGCGCTTCGGCTGCGTCGGCATTCTCGCGTGCCTTCCGCCGATCAATGCGCAGTTGCGCCAAATCGCGCAATGCCTGCTCAAAGCCCGGCCAGGTTTTTGCTTGGTCGGGTGTAAGCTCGAGCCCGGCCCTGAGCGCCGCAATTCGTGCGTCGGCGAACGCGCCCATGTCTTCGAGGCTTAGATGGTGCCGCCGCTCAACGCGAGGACCGGCATCGCCATAGCCTCTCGGGCCAAAGTAGCGCTGCTGCGCGAAAACGATTGTCGATCCGGCGATTGCCAGCGCAGCCGTCCCGATCACCAAGGGTCTGAACACGTCGTCCTCCATGGTCCGAAGTCGCCCGCCCGTACGCGAAGTAGAAGACCGGCGGCAAGTCGAAACAAGTTAAAGTTTCGTCAGATAAGGCATTGCCGGATTACAAGTCGGCAACTTTGCGAATTGACCGCCGAAAAGCGGCGGCCGCTAACAGAAATTTAAGGTTAAAGGAGTTTCCTATCGGTCGTATTCGATGAAGTAGTGCGAGTTCGCCAGTGAAAAATTTTATTGGACTATTGCTCGGCACGGCAGGCTGTTGCGTCGCAAGCGCCGCGATCGCGGCCGACATGGCAATGCCGCCACCCGTACCTCAATTCGCCCCTCCCCCGACCTGGACCGGCTTCTACATCGGCGGGAACGTCGGTGGCGCGTGGGATCCGACCGGCGGACATAACACCAACTGCGCCGCCCTTGGCGACTGCACCACAGCGCAAACCACACTTTCCGGCGTCGCTGGCGGTGTGCAAGCCGGATACAATTATCAAATCGGCATGGTCGTGCTGGGCGCCGAAGGCAGCTTTTCCGGAACCTCGCTGCGCGGCAGCTATCTGGCGGTTGACGGCGTCAACACCCTTACAACCAGCGCCGACTACTTCGGAACAGTGACCGGCAAGGTCGGCGTCGCGTTCGGCTCGTTTCTGCTCTACGGAAAAGGCGGCGTGGCGTGGACCCACACCAATAACAGCGATTTCAATGCCGCGGAAAATCTGAATTTTACGGCGAACTATTCGCAAACGGGATGGACGGTTGGCGGCGGCGCCGAATACGCGTTTACACCGAATTGGTCGGTGAAAGTGGAATACGCGCTCATCGACACCCCAGACAAATCGACTACGTTTAGCTCGCCGGTAGCGTCTTTTACGGCGGTCATGCACCAGCAGATCAGCCAGGTAACCGCCGGCATCAACTACCGCTTCTAGCGCGCCAAAACGGCGGCGCTTACGCTTGGCTGGAATGCGAGCCGGTTAGCCGGACAAGGTCGGCGTGACTGCTCGGGCTTCAACCCAGAGTTAGGCCGCGCGCTCCATACGTTGCTTTTCGGTGGCCGTCTCTGCCTGATCGACTGGTTGGACCGGCACGCTGAGAACGAAGCGGGAGCCTAATCCAAGCTTGCTTTTCACCGACAGCTCGCCGCCCATCAGCCGGCAATAACGATGAGCCAACGGCAAACCCAGCCGGACGTCGTCGCCATAATTGCTGGCGGTTTCCTGGTCGGAGTTGCCGAAAGTCTCGAACAATCCCTCGATCTCGCTCTCGGCGATGCCAACTCCGGAGTCTTCGACCGCCACGGTCAACACGCCCGCTTCTATTGAGGCCGTCAAAAGAATGCGACCGCCTCTTGTGAACTTCGCCGCATTGCTCAACAGATTTTCGATTACGCGGCGGAGCTTTGGTGCATCGCAGATGATTTCCATCGCCGGCGCCGGATCAACCTTGAACGTGTTACCGTTCTCGGCGATCACCGGAGCCCATTTAGCGGACAGATCATCGAACAGATCGTTGAAGTTGATTCGGTCTGAGTGCAATTCCATCTTGCCGGCTTCAAGCTTCGACAAGTCGAGAAGATCGTTGATCAGTTCGAGGAGCCGGTGTCCCGCGCTTCGGATAGATGTCAGGTCGCGGTACTTTTGGTCTTTAGCCGGATCGAGGCCCTCAATCAGGATCTCGCTGTAGCCGATGATCGAATTGAGCGGATTACGCAGTTCGTGGCTCATCTTTGCCAGAAATTCGGATTTGGCGAGCATCGCCCGCTCAACTTGCAGGGTGGCTTCGCGAAGCTCTTGCGCAGTCGCCTTGTGGCGCTCCACTTCTTGTTCAAGCTCTGCTTGAGCAGAAACGATGTTGGCATAAAACAGTGCCATCATCGAGACGTAGATGCTGGCGCAGAATGTGGAGATAAGGCCGAGCACCGCAAGGCCCTCGACCGGAACGGTCGGCCGGAAGCCAAGTGCCGAGTATATTGCGTAAAACACCGCGAGGTTGGCGACGATCAGCAGGCTGACGATAATTCTGGTCTTGCGCTCCGGCAGATAAAAGAACGCCAGCAGCGGGACCGTCACCAGCCACGGCAATATCGGCGAGCTGACGCCACCGTATTGGTAACATCCCCAGAAAATGCAAAACATCAGATTTTGGATCGAAAGCAGCGCCAACGGCACGTACCAGCCGGTCAGGCGCAGAACGAAAGGAAACGGCCAAAACGCGGTAATCGCCAAGAAGAAGATCCACCACGACAGATCCGCTCCGCCCTGGATGTAGAGCATGTAGAACGAAATGGTGTGGCCGAGAAACGGACCAAACAAATGACTGAACAGAAACATCCGCACGCCCTGCAGAAGGTCGGGGGATGATTTCAGTTTCTCGGGGATGAACCAATCGACCGCTGCGTTGACCCGCGCTGCGACTATCTTGAGTGAGCTTTGCATCAGAGTCCCCGTTCCCGCTACTTGCATGACGTTCACGCCGCCGTGGCCATCGCCGGCGAGGCGACCGGCAATCGCACGGTAAAGATCGACCCCCGCCCCGGCTCACTTTCCACGAGCAAATCGCCATTCAGCAATTGCGCGAGCTTATGGCTTACGGCCAGGCCGAGCCCGGATCCGCCGTACGATTTTGTAGTCACGGCACTAGCTCGATTGAAATTCGTAAACAATCCGGCGATTGCTTCCGGCGGAATGCCGATGCCATCGTCTTCGACCGAGATGATGATCTGCTCGCTCTTCGACGCTGTTTCGCGCCTTGCCCGCACCAGCACCTTGCCCTCTTTGGTGAACTTGCCGGCATTGCCGAGCAGGTTGATGAGTATCTGCCGCAGGCGGGTCTCGTCGGTTTCAATAACTCCCAGGGTGCCGACTTTTTCCAGGACGAACTCGTTGCCGTTTTGCGACACCAGGTTGCGGCAGGTGGACGTCACCTCGTCAAGACAACGATCGAGGTCGACCGGGCGGAGAGAAATCTCGACGTTTTCCGCCTCGATCTTGGGCATGTACAGCACGTCGGAAACCAACGACAACAAATGCCGGCCGGAACTATTGATGGTCCGAAGATCAGCCTCATCGGCAGAATTTGCGTTGGGCTCGATCTCTTCGAGCAGGATTTCGCTGTAGCCGATGATCGCGTTCAATGGCGTGCGCAGCTGATGGTTCATCTTGGCGAGGAACACGGCTTTTGCTTCGTCGGCGCTTTCAGCGTCTTCCTTGGCCTGCCGCAACTTCGCGGCCGTCACCAAATGCTTTTCGATCTCGTGGCGAAGCGCCGACTGGTCCATGACCACGTAGGCGTAGTAGATCGCCATCATCGAGCTGTAGAGCGTGGCGCAAAGCGCCGAGATCATGCCGACGGTGGACAGTTCCTCGACCGGAACGCGTTCGGGAAAGGAGCCATTGAGAAGGTAGGCTACGCAAAAGGCGGCCAGGTGCGCGCCGAAGATACTCACGACCAGGAACGCCCGGTCACCGAGATAAAAGAAGCCGATCAGCAGCGCGACCAACACCCACGGCAAAAACGGCGAACTCACTCCGCCATAGAAGAACGAGCCGAGGAAGCTGACGAAGGTCAGATCGCAGAACGAAAACAGCGCGACTGGGGTCAGCGTTCGCATCCATTTGAGCGCGAAAGGCAGCAGCCAGAATGCGCCGCACAACGAACAAATCAGCCAGAACACGAAATCGTGCACGGCGACCGAGCGATACAGATAACCGAGAATGGCGATGGCGCTGACTGGGCCGATCAAATGGCTGATGACGAAAATCCGGGCCCGCCACAGGTTCGCGGTGTTAATCCGCAACTGCGCCGGAATGAACCAGTCGATGATCTTGATCAGCTTCTCGCTAAACATCGCTTGTCCCCGTAACCCGTGTTTGTCCGCGCTCACGCCACCGCGCGAGCGACCTGGCGTTCTTGTGGCGCACTTGCCCGGTATTCTTCGTACTCGGGCTGGGTGAGATCGACGGCGGCGCGCAGTCTCGCCGCCAGTTCCATTACGTTTTCGTCGGTGTGGCTTGGCATCATTTGCAGCCGAAACCGCGCGTTGCCCTTCGCCACGGCCGGATACTCGACGAGATTTGCGATCACTTCGAGTTCAGGCAGCCGACGGCTGACCATGCGCGCCAGCGCTTCATCGCCGACCAATACCGGAACGATCGCCGACGGATCGCCGATGACGCTCAGCCCGGCCGCGGTCAAGGCATCGCGCATCTGTACGACGCGCTTTAGCAGTTTGTACCTGAGCTGCTTGCCTTTCTCGGACCTTACGATTTCGAAAGCCTTGGCCACGGTCGCAGCCTGAACCGGCGACAAAGCGTTCGAGAACGTCGCTGAGCAGCCGTAGAACTTCAAATATTGCTTCACCGCGGGGGAGTTGCAGGCGACAAACCCGCCATTGGAAGCGAAGGTTTTCGAGAAGCTTCCCATCACAATATCGATTTGCCCGGTCATCCCCTGCATGCCGATAAAGCCACGCCCGCTCTGACCCATCGCCCCGAGATCGTGAGCGACGTCGACCATAAGGGTCGCGTCGTATTCGCGGCAAAGCTCCTGCATGGTACGCAAGTCGGGTGAATCGGAATCCATGGAAAACAGGCTTTCGGTGACCACCATGATGCCGTTCTCGGCGTCCTTGGCCCGAATGCGTTTTAGGTGGCGACGAACCGAGTCGACGTTGAGATGCCCGTGCAGATGCACGTTGCTGGTCGCTGAATAGGCCCCCTCCTGGAGGCATGCATGGGCAAGACCATCGAGAACCACGTGATCATTCGGCCGCACTAAACCCTTGATGACGCCGTAACCGGCGGCCCAGCCGGTCGGGTACAACACCGTGTGCTCGAGGTTGAGAAATTCGGAAATCGTTTGCTCGAGTCGGAGCGAATACTTGGTGTTTCCCGCCAGCGCCGACGATCCAGCGCTATGCACGCCATATTCGTCGACAACAGCCTTGGCGACCTCTTTGATTTCCGGGTCCGACGACAAACCCAGATAATCCTGCGTGGCGAAATTCAATCCGGAGAACCGCAATCCGTTGTCGTCGCGCGCGGCGGTAACAGCGAGCGGCGCCTGTTCCGTCGCTTTGGAATACGGCCAAAGGCCCTGGCTGCGGCGCAAGCGTTGCCATTCGTAAAAATTGCTGACGCGGGCTATCAAATCCCTGCCACGCAGTTCGCGAAAATCGCGCATGCTGCCGGTAAGCGCCATCGCAGCATCGAGGTCGCCGCTCGCGTCCGCGGCGGGCAAAGGGATCGGGATTGGTCTCACAGGCGCAGCAGATTGTGACGCCGGCGGTTTCTCTATCGCCGGTGCTGGCTGGCTACGCATTATCTTTTTTTTTGCAAGGCACTTCTCGATTTTTCCGAGAAGCCTCAATAGATCGACCGGCTTCGTGTCGAAGTCCGAGCATCCCACCTCGACGCTCTTGTCGCGGTCGGTCGCAAGCGCATGCGCGGTAAGCGCGATGATCGGAATATTCGCGGTTTTCGGGTTGGCTTTTATGCGTCGCGTGGCCTCCCAACCGTCCATAGCCCCGAGGGCAACGTCCATGAGGATCAAGTCGGGAATTTCGGACGCCGCCATGGCCACGCCGGCCGGGCCATCCGCAGCACCGCTCACCCGAAATCCGCGCCGCCCAAGCCGGCGGGTCAACATATCGCGGTTGGCGTCGCTATCTTCCACCAACAAGATCTTGGTCGATGGTGCTGAATTCGGCGCGGCGGAAATGTCGGTCACAAACGCCCCCAAAAAGACCGTTCTTTAATTTGTGGGGCAACCTACACAGCTCTACCTAAAAGCAAGCTAAGTTTTATTGTGAAAATAGCGTTGCGGCGCTCGTGGTTATTTAAGGATGACGGTCATTAACGCGGCCGCAAAAATGGCGCTTAAGAGCCGCCGCACCCGCTTTGCCACCGTTGAAAGCCGAACTGATCCAACATTCCCGCCGCGACCGAGCGATCGGCATAAGTCCGCGTTAACTCGGACGATCTATACAACGCCCGTTGCTCGGGGTGTTTCGTCGTCGATCCGCGGCCATTTTATCTGAACGCGCTGCGGATTAGTTAGATCAGTTAAACAAGAGACATAGGCAAATGGACAACAAGCCAACGCTCCTGATCGTTGACGACATCGCTGATAATCGCGCCGTGCTGGCCCGCCGGTTGGGGCGCCAAGGATTTCAAATCGTCGAGGCCGCGTCCGGCGAGAATGCGCTGGACTTGATAGGCAGCAGCCATTTGGATCTTGTTCTGCTCGACGTCATGATGCCGGGGCTCGACGGCGTCGAAGTGCTCAAACGCATACGGGCGCGGCACGCTCCCATGCAGCTGCCGGTCATCATGGTGACCGCAAAGGCAGACGGTTCGGACGTGGCAGAGTCGCTCGAAGCCGGCGCCAATGACTACATCACCAAACCGGTCGATTTCATCGCCGCGCTGGCGCGAATCAAAACGCAACTGGATCGAAAACGGGCAAAGGATGAGCTCGATCAGGCCAACAACGCGCTTCAGGCGCTCAATGGCTCGCTGGAGCAGCGCATTGCCGAGCGCATGGCAGAGTTGGTCGAGACCAATGAATCCCTGAAGAAGGAAATTGCCGAGCGCGAGCGCTCGCAAGCGGAGATTCATTACCTCGCTCACCATGACAGTCTCACCGGACTTGCAAATCGCGTCCTGCTCCGCCAACACCTCGACCATGCGTTGGGGCAACCGACGTGCACCGAGGTTGCGGTGCTGTTCGTCGATCTCGACGGCTTCAAAAGCATCAACGATACGCTCGGCCACTCGACCGGAGACGGCTTGCTGAAATGCGTTGCCAATCGGCTGATCGAAAGTGTTCGCGACAGCGACCGCGTCGCGCGCCTCGGCGGTGACGAATTCGCGATCATACAATTCGACGCCGACCAGCCGAAAGGCGCCGCCATGCTGGCGAACCGGCTCATCGAGCTGATCGGCCGCCCCTACCAGGTTGATGGCAACCAGCTCAACATCGGCGCCAGCGTCGGCATCGCGGTCGCGTCCGAAGGCGATAAGCCGGAGGACCTCCTCAAGCGCGCCGATCTCGCGATGTATTGCGCAAAAGCTCACGGCCGCGGCACTTATCGGTTCTTCGAAGCGCAAATGGACGAGACCGCACAGGCGCGCCGCGACATGGAATCGCTTTTGCGGACCGCCGATATCGAGAACGCTTTTGAGGTTTATTACCAGCCGCTCATCGACGTTACGGAAAAGCGGATAACCTGCCTGGAAGCGTTGCTGCGCTGGCGGCATCCGGACAAGGGTTTCATCTCTCCCGCCCAGTTTATTCCGCTGGCGGAAGAAATCGGCTTGATCGTTACGCTTGGCGAGTGGGTGTTGCGTCAGGCCTGCATGGAAGCCATGAAATGGCCGGACGACGTGAAAGTCGCTGTCAATCTTTCGCCCGTTCAGTTCAAATATAGCGGGCTGCCGCGGGCGGTCGAGGACGCGCTTGCCGAATCCGGCCTGCCGGCCCGCCGTCTCGAACTTGAAATTACCGAGTCGGTGTTGCTCGAACGAACGGAAACCAGTCTCGCGATATTGCACGAGCTGCGTGAACTGGGCGTCGCGATTTCAATGGACGATTTTGGCACCGGCTATTCGAGCTTGAGTTATCTGCGCAGCTTCAGGTTCGACAAAGTAAAGATCGACCGCGCATTCGTCGGCGACATCACCAACGGCTTCGACAGCCTGAAGATCGTGCGCGCCATCAACGACCTGGGACGCAGCTTTGGCATGACGACTGTTGCCGAGGGCGTTGAAACCCTGGAGCAGCTGCGCTGCCTGGAAGACGAAGGTTGCGCCCAGGTCCAGGGTTACCTCATCAGCCCGCCGCGGCCAGCCTCCGAAATTCTCTCAATGATCCACAAGTTCGAGGCCGAAGCCGCCGCTGCCGCACAACCTGCGCCCTCGCCTCCCGAGGCCGAAGATAAGCCGGTCGCGGCTTGAACGATCGGTCACGGCCGGCATTCGGGCCTTCGCCGCCGCGAATCTCGTTTAGTGCAGGATCTGGGTTAGAAACGCGCGCGCACGCTCGTGCTGCGGACGCTGGAAAAAAACCTTTGGATCGGCGCTCTCGAGGACTTGTCCCTGGTCCATGAACAACACGCGGTTCGCGACCTTTCGCGCAAACCCCATCTCGTGCGACACGACCAGCATTGTTATTCCGTCGTCCGCCAGCCCGATCATGGTGTCGAGCACTTCTTTCACCATTTCGGGATCGAGCGCAGAGGTTGGTTCATCGAACAGCATGATGTTCGGGTTCATGCATAATGCCCGCGCAATCGCGACCCGTTGCTGCTGTCCGCCTGACAATCGCGCCGGGTATTTGTCGGCCTGCTCGGGGATTTTAACCCGCTCGAGATAGCCTCGCGCCAACGCCTCCGCGTCGCGCTTGGGCATGCGCCTTACCCAGATCGGCGCCAGCGTACAGTTTTCCAGCACGGTGAGATGCGGAAACAGGTTGAACTGCTGAAACACCATTCCGACATCGCGCCGTACCGCGAGTATCTGCTTGCGGTCCTCGGTCAGCTCTATCCCGTCAACGACAATGCGGCCGCTTTGCCAGTCTTCAAGCCGGTTGATGCAGCGCAGCAGCGTAGACTTGCCGCTGCCTGAAGGCCCGCAGATCACGATCCGCTCGCCGCGCTGCACGGTCAGGTCGATATCGCGCAGCACATGGAAGTCGCCGTACCATTTGTTGAGGCCCGCGATCTCGATGGCAGCTTGGTTCTCCGGCGTATTCATCAAGGTCTTTTCAGGGCTCCCCGCGATCGAGACAAGCGGCGCTCTACGCCATGGGCGTAGCGCGACATGGCATAGCAGCAAATAAAATAAAACGCGGCGGCAAAAACATAGCCGGTGACGGTGACATTTGGCGCGGCCCATTGCGGATCACCCCGCGCCGTTTCGACGGTGCCGAGAAAATCGAAAATGCCGACGACAAAGACCAGGGTCGTGTCCTTGAACAGGCCGATAAAGATACTGACGATATTCGGCAACGTAACCCGCAACGCCTGTGGCAGAACGACAAGCCCGACCGTCCGCCAGTAGCCAAGCCCCAGCGCCCGCGCCGCCTGATATTGGCCGGAGGGCACAGCGACGAGCCCTCCCCTTACCACCTCGGCCATGTACGCCGAGGCGAAAAGGGCAACGCCGACGAGCGCGCGAATGAGTTTGTCGGGGGCGAATTTCTCCGGAACGAAAAGCGGCAGCATCACGCTCGCCATGAACAAGACCGTAATGAGCGGCACCCCGCGAACGAATTCTATGAAGGCAACCGCGATCCAGCGGACCAACGGGATATCGGAGCGGCGCGCGAGCGCAAGCAGCGTGCCGAGCGGCAACGAGGCCACGATGCCCACTGTGGCTACGACCATGGTCACGAGAATGCCGCCCCACAAAGCGGTCGGAACTACGGAAACGCCGATCAGCGGAGCGCCGTGCAGCAATTCGAAGGACAACAGCGGCAGGATGACAAAGAAATAGATCGCGCCCAGGCCGCGCCGTGGCGCCTTCAGCCACCCGAGCCAACCTAACCCGAGCGCCAGCGCGGCAAAAAAGAGGTCGACCCGCCATCGCTCGCCGGTCGGATAGAAGCCATAAACGAAATAGGAAAACCAGACACGCACGAAGGCCCAGCACGCGCCCGACGTCGCCGCCTTGACGCACGCGTCCCGATCCGCTCCCGACCAGACCGCATCGAGGAGGAAAAAGCGGATAAGCGGCGGAGCCGCCCAGATGACTAACAGCAGACAACCGAGGGTGAGCACCGCGTTCAAAGGGCTGGAGAAAAGATTTTGGCGCGTCCAGTCGGACACACCACGCGATGCGACCGGCGGTGGTCGTTGCCCACCATTCCGGCGGTAGCTGCTGAAGTCGTCCTCTGTCGCGCTCATTGCGATTAATGATCGACGATGCTCACCCGGCGGGCGTAGAGGTTCATCAAAAACGAGACTACCAAGCTGATCGCGAGATAGACGGCCATTGTTACGGCGATCACCTCGACCGCCTGCCCGGTGATATTGAGAACGCTGCCGGCAAAGACCTGAACGAGATCCGGATAGCCGATCGCGACCGCAAGCGACGAGTTTTTCAGAAGGTTGAGGTACTGACTTGTCAGCGGCGGAATGATCACCCCCAGCGCCTGCGGAATGACCACAAGGCGAAGCGTGGCAGCTGGCCGCAAACCAAGCGACTGGGCGGCTTCGATTTGACCATGTTCGACTGCGAGGATGCCGGCACGCACCACTTCGGCAATAAACGCTGCCGTGTAAATGCTGAGCGCGACGACCAAGGCGGCGAATTCGGGAAGGATTTCCACACCGCCGCTGACATTGAAGCGGCTGACGTGCAATTCGCCAAGGCGAAGCGGCGCTCCGGTTATCGCCAAGGCGATCAGCGGAAAGCCCACGAACAGAGCTAGCACCGGCAACGCCACACGCACCGGCCGGCCGGTGTGTTTGAACCGCCGGCGCGCCCACGCCAGCAGCGCCACCGCAGCGAGGACCGCGGCGAGTATCGCGATAAGCCCGGCAACGAACGGTGCGCCCAAATCCGCCCGCGGCAAGAACATGCCGCGATTATTGAGAATCGCGCCGCCCGGAAGTCTCACGCTGCCGCGCAAATCCGGCAGTGTCTTGAGTACGGCGTTGTACCAGAACAACAATTGCAGCAGCAGCGGGATATTGCGGATCGCTTCCACGTAGCCGCCGGATAGCCGAGCCACCAGCCAGTTGGACGAAAGCCGACCAAGACCGATCAGAAAGCCGAAAACGGTTGCGAAGACGATCCCGATTGCCGTGACCAACAGCGTGTTGAGAAGACCGACCCAAAACGCTCGCCCAAAGGTAGACGCGTTCGCCGAATAGCCGATGAGGGTTTGGCTGATATCGAACCCGGCGGTGTTATTCCAAAACCCGAAACCGGACGCGATGTGGGCGCGAGACAGATTTTGCGCGACATTGAACGCCGCAGCGGCAATCAAGGCGCAGACGAAAACCGCCAGCGCCGCCTGCGCGGCCAAAAGGCCGAAACGCAGGCGCGGACGCCGCGTCTGCGCTTGCGGCTTGATCGGAGAACTCATCGGCATCGGCCAAGCCGCCTTCACCACGGCCGGGAGGCGTTGAAGGATCTAACGTATCGGTGGCGCGTACTGCAGCCCACCCTTCATCCATAGCGCGTTAAGCCCGCGCGCAATCTTGAGCGGCGACCCCTGGCCGAGATTCCGCTCGAAGCTCTCTCCGTAATTGCCGACGTGCTTGATGATTCGATAAGCCCAATCGTTGGTCAGTCCCAGCGCCTCGCCGTATTGGCCTTCGGTGCCAAGAAGACGCTTCGCTTCCGGATCGTCCGACTTTTTCTTCTCGTCGACGTTCGCTTTGCTGACCCCGAGCTCTTCGGCGTCGACCATGGCGAAATGGGTCCAACGCACGATGTCGCTCCATTGATTGTCGTCTTGGCGCACCACCGCGCTGAGCGGCTCTTTGGAAATAATTTCCGGCAGAACGATGCTTTGGCCGGGATCGGAAAGCTGCAGCCGTTCGCCGTAAAGGCCCGACGCATCCGTCGTATACGAATCGCAACGGCCCGATTCATACGCCTTGAGCGCCTCGTCGCCGGTGGCGAACGTCACCGATTTGAGGTTCATGTGATGCGAGCGGAAATAATCGGCGAGGTTCAGCTCGGTGGTGGTGCCCTGCTGCACGCAGATCGTGGCGTCATCGAGCTCCAGCGCCGAGCTGACCTTCAGCGCCTTGTGCACCATGAAGCCCTGACCGTCGTAAAAATTCACGGCGACGAAATCGAGCCCGAGCGAGGTGTCGCGTGACAGCGTCCAGGTGGTATTGCGCGAAAGCACGTCAACCTCGCCTGATTGCAAGGCGGTAAAGCGGTCTTTGGCGGTCAACGGCACGAACTTCACTTTGGTCGGATCGTTGAAGATCGCCGCCGCGATGGCCCGGCAAAAATCAACGTCGAAGCCCGTCCAATTGCCTTGCGGATCGGGCATGCCGAACCCTGCCAAAGTGCCGTTTGCCCCGCAGACAAGCTGGCCGCGCTCCTTGACGCCAGCGAGCGTCTGAGCCGAGCTTGCTTGCGTCGCCGATAGCGATAGGCCGGCTAAAGCGATTGCCGTTGCCAGACGTTTCATGATTAGGCCTCTCGCGCAGGCTGCCGCCCGTGCCCCTGTCAGACCGATCGAAGCGGTGCCGTTGTCCCGCGGCATCTAGAGAACGATCGGTTTGCAAGGTCAAGGGTTGACGGCAGGCCGCGATGCCGAAGTAAATGCAGCCGCGGTCGCCATACCGGGGCGGTGAAGCCCTGCAACGACGCCGCCGGAGGCTAGCGGACAATAATGAGCCAAGGTAACCGCAAGAAAGACGGGCATTCCGCAGACGCGCATCAAGATACGCGTGTGGTCAATGCCGGCCGCGATCCCTTCTCGTACTACGGCTTCGTCAATCCGCCGGTCTACCATGCCTCTACCGTGCTCTACCCAAGCGCCGAGGATTTCGTCGCCCATCGGGCACCGTACCAGTACGGCCGCCGCGGCACCCCGACGACCGAAGCACTCGAAGTCGCCCTGCAAGACCTCGAAGGTCCGTCGTGCGCCGGCGTGTCGCTGTTGCCCTCCGGCCTGGCGGCGATTTCGGCCGCATTGCTCTCGGTGGTCAAGGCCGGCGACCACATCCTGGTGAGCGACAGCGTGTACGGACCGACGCGGATGTTTTGCGACCGGACCCTGACGCGTTTCGGTGTCACCACCACCTATTACGATCCCCTGCTTGGAGGCTCAATTGCCGGATTGATGCGCGAGAACACCAGCACGGTCTTCGTCGAGGCGCCGGGATCGCTCAGCTTCGAAATGCAGGACGTCCCGGCGATCGCGGCTGCGGCGCACGGCAAAGGCGCGGCGGTGCTGATGGACAACACCTGGGCGACGCCGCTCTACTTTCGCGCGCTGGATGCTGGAGTAGACCTCGTCATCCACGCCGGCACGAAGTACTTCGGCGGGCACGCCGATGTTTCGATTGGAAGCGTGGCGGCCAACAAGGACAGGGTCGCCGACCTGAAAAATTTCGTCGGGCAGAACGGCCTCTGTGTCGGCCCGGACGACGTTTATCTGGCGTTACGCGGCATCCGCACGCTCGCGGTGCGGCTCGATCGACACTATCGCTCCGGCATCACGGTAGCGCGGTGGCTCGAGCAGCGGCCCGAAATCCAGCGTCTCTTTCACCCGGCGCTACCGAGCCATCCCGGCCACATGATCTGGAAGCGGGATTTCAGCGGGGCATGCGGCCTTTTCAGCGTGGTGTTCAAGCCGGTGCCGCAGCGGGCGGTCTACGCCTTTCTTGACGCCCTCGAACTGTTCGGGATTGGCGCCTCGTGGGGCGGCTTCGAGAGCCTCGCAATACCGTTCGACTGCACGAACATCCGCACCGCGACGCAGTGGGCGCCGGGCGGCCCGGCCGTGCGGCTGCACATCGGACTTGAGTCGGTCGAGGATCTTATCGCCGATCTCGAGCGCGGATTTGCGGCACTCGCCGACGCCGCGCGCGCTGCCGATTAGGCGGCGGGCGCCGGCGCTGGCGCAAAGATAGCTTGAACTGCGCCCTTGACCCGCGGCCACGACGGCCCAGGGAAAACTCTCAAATCGGGCGCGAAGACCAGCCTGCGCGCCGCGAACCAGCGGCGGATCATCGACGCGCCGATGACCCCGACTAGCGCGCCCGCGATTACGTCGCTTGGATGATGCACATTCATGAGGACGCGTGCCGACATGATGATCAACGCGTACAGCCATACGACCGGGCGCGCGTGCGGCCAAATGGCGCCGATAGCGATTGCCGCCGCCGCGGCCGTAGTGGAATGCCCCGAAGGCATGCTGGCGTAATCCGGCCGCCAAATGAACGGCATATAGGAAAATGGATTATCGTGCTCGCCGACATACGGCCGCGCTCGCCCGATCATCCGCTTGATCACCGTGTCGAACAAGCCGGGCAGAGAGATTGCGATAAACAAAAAACCGGCGCGGGCGGCAAAAACTTCCAGGACGCCCCGCGCACCAAACGGCAGCGATCGTTTCGTCACGGCCGCAAGCAGAAGAATGAAAAATCCAAGCGGGTAGGAAAACCGGCTGCCGAGCGCGAAATTGGAAATCTCGTCGCCCGTCACGGCTACCCAATGGGGAAGTTGCCGGGCCCACGCGCTTGCCGCGGCGTCGAGCAGAAACATGGATGCGATGACGACGGCAATTAATCCGGCAAACAGTGTGATCCTGTCGATGCCGACGCGCGGCGTTTTT